>CAVZZH010000017.1:0-58946 GCA_963779695.1 uncultured Solirubrobacterales bacterium | reverse complement strand
GGGAGCTGCGAGCATGGACTGCCGGGCCGGCTGGCGTCACGTACCCCGTTCCACCGCGCCGCAGGCTCGGGTGGACGCCAACGCAGCTGCCCGACGGGCGGTGCCGCGTATGGGAGGCCCTGAAACACCCGGTACGCACCGCGCACAACCCCGCGAACAGCGCCCGACCGAGTGTTGACGACGGCGCGTGCCGTCCCGGCGAGCGCGGACGCCGACACCGGCATCGCGACGATCGCCACCATCAGAGCCATGCTCTGGCCGATCCGCCTGGTTCGCCCTGCTCGCATACGCTCTTTCCTTTGGTTTGGTCGACCCATGCCGCTATCGTCAGCGCGCTGCGGAACGCCCCGCAGCCGGGGTTTCTGATTGACAGCTCAACCCGCATCTGATCGATCGGGCGACCGCCACGGAAGCGCGCGTCATCTCGCCGGCGGAGCCGATCACCAAGATGTGGCCGAGCGCCAAGCGTGGCCGCGCGCTGTCGGGACGGTGGAGTTGCTCACGGCCAGTGTCGCGACCGGCCGGTCCCGTGCATACGGCGGACAGCGGCACAACGGAACTGCGCGCTTGCCGTAATCCGGCAAGGTGCGACGATACGGGGATGTGGAGGACGCGCTTAGCCGAATCCCTGCTCGCCGATGCAGACGCTCTCTCCGCGAGCATCATCGACGTCGTTGTGCGCCAAGTGGACGCTCCTCAGCTGTTCAACCGGCCCGAGCAGGTCCAGCAGGTCACGCGGGCGACGGCTGGGCTCATCCAGGCGCTCGCCGCGTGGATGGTCGACGCGCGACCGGAGATGGCCGACGCAGAGATGGCGTGGAGCCAGGCGACCGGCGACCTCACCGGCCGCAACGGGGTACCGCTGGCCGACCTGCTGACCGGTCATCGGATCGCGCTGGCACGCCTACAGGAGTTGGTGATTGCCCGCAGTGCGCACTGGGCCGACAGCGCGACGGATGCCGCCGAGGGGCTGGCCCTGATGTCCTCCTTCTCCGAAGCGCTCATACCGCGGATGACCGCCGCGCACGCGGCCGGCGCCCGACTCCGCGCGGAGACGCTCGACGCGACGCGCCTGGCCGCCATCCGCGACGTCCTCGCCGGCGGGCCCTTTGACGAGGCGCGCCTCGGGATCCGCGCGGCAAGGTCGCACGTCGGGGTGGCCGCAAGCGGTGCCGGGGCCGAGCATCTTGGCGCCATCCTGCGCGGTGCAAGCATCGGTTCCGTCCTCGTCGCCGCGCCGATACCGCAGACGAGCTGGGCGTGGTGCGACAGCGAACGCTTGCGCCTCGAGGCCCTCGACGGGCTGGTCGGATGGGTCGGCGTCGGCCAGCCGGCCGCTGGCATCGCAGGCTTCATCGCCAGCCATCAGCAGGCACTCCTCGCACTCGAGGTCGCCTTACGCGGGCCCGTCATGACGGTACGCTACGAGGAGGTGGCGGTTCAAGCTCTCATGTGGAGCGGCCCGGCCGCCGCCGAGCAGCTCGTCGCTCATGCGCTGGGTGGCCTCGCCGTCCCGAGTGCCCGCGCTCGTAGCGTGCGCATGACGCTCGCCGTGTGGCTGGAATGCGCCTGCAGTGCGGCGGAAACCGCGCGGCGGCTGCACATGTCCGAACGCACCGTGCGTTACCACCTCAAGCGCGCCGCCGATCTCCGTGGCCGACCGCTCGACGACGACATCCCTGCTCTCGCCACAGCCCTGCGGCTCGCCGATCAGGTACCCAGAGCCGAGCCGGGGCATCAGGTCGGCCACGAGCGCCGCTAGCCCGACAAAGCCGCCTCACGTCGTTACTGCGACCGGGGAAACGCCCTCTCAACAAGCGCCGTAACTGATCCGGAATGTCGGGAGCGACTTCTTGCGTCGGACCTACTGCTCTCTCCTGCCTGTGGCTCCTCGGCTTCCAAGATGGCCGTCATGCTGAGGTCTCAGCTTCGCAGTATCAGTCCCCGGATGTCGGCGCTGTCGGGTTAGTAGGCTGGGCCTCGGCGGTCGTGGACGACATAGGCGGTGATCAGCGCGAGCGGGAAGAAGAACAGGCTGAAGATGAAGTAGCCGAGGAAACTGTGCCCCTTTCGTCGGGCTACACGCGCCGGCCAGAATGCGAGTGCTATCCAGATGACGAGAAACACGATTGCCGAGATAGTCCAGCCGAACGCTGATAGCGCATAGGGCGTCATGTTGGTCTCCGGGTAAGGGGTTCTTGACTCGACGAAGCATCTTGGAGCCGTGGCGGGTCACATCACCCCAATGAGATGAAAAGCGCGTGGTCGGACTCTTGAGCTCGAGACCTCGGTCGTAACGCAACTCCGAGACACCGCTAGCCGAGACTGTAGTCACGGAGCTGCTTCGTGAAGCGAGACTTACGCCGTTGTGGCAGGTCCGCGCGCCACCGAGGGACTGCGCGAGGCAAGGGGTCGCTGGACGCACTGCCGGGTGAGATCACCGCAACGGGATTGCTCCTTTCCCGAAGAGGCGAGCACGGCAACGCCGATTCGGGGGCGCCCCGGCTACGCGCGCATCGTCATCCCATCTGGATGATGTCGCGCAGCGCGACACCGGAGAATCCCTGCGACATCGGACCATTCCCCGTTCGAGTCCACCGCGAAGATCAACAAAGTCGTGTTCGACATCCACTTGCACCTCGTCCGAGGAGAACCGACGGGCGAGCTCCGAACACGAGCAGCACGCCGCACTCGCGGACGGGAGTCGGTGCGTAGATGGATGTGGTTCCCGAGGACGAATCGGCGGAGACTCCGGCGAAGGTGCCGCTGACGGCACGTCTGCTGCTGCGCGAGTCGCTGACGGCGCGCAGGGCCGCCGCGATCATCGCGGCGTTTACGGTGCTGGTCACGGTCGTGGGCGGGATCCTCGAGCGGGTGCTCGACCATCAGGAGTATCCGACGATCGGCAGGGGCCTGTGGTTCGCGCTGCAGACGGTGACGACCGTGGGGTACGGTGACGTCACGCCCGAGCGGACGGTCGGTCGGTTCATCGCCTCGGTTGTGATGCTCTCCGGGATCGGCTTTCTCGCAGTGATCACGGCGGCGGTGACGGCCACGCTGGTCGAGAGCAGCAGGCGACGCTTCGCCGCGCAATCCGAGTTGGACGAGGCCCGGCAGCTCCAACGGATCGATCAACGTCTGACGAGGATCGAAGCGGCGCTCGCTCAGCGAGCGCCCGGGGGGTCACCTGATGGGATCGAGTGAGGAGCGCGGGTCGTTCCACGCCTGGGGCCGGCGAGGAGCAGGCCCGCGCGACCCCGACGGCCGTCACGAGGAGCCGTCTCCGAAAGGCCGCATCAGACGAGCGTTCGCGACGTTCGCGCGAGCTCGTGCGGATCGTCTACCGCGACCCCGAGCACGTGTCCGAGCGACTGACGCTCTACACGACTGGTCGACTCGGCGATCCCTCACGGGACTGGGCCGAGTCAGCACGAAGCTCTCGCCCCGACTCCCATCCTGCCCAGATCGCCGAGGATCTGCGAACGCACTCCGCGCACGTCGCGCGGATCGATGGTGCGATCGCGGGCACACCGTTCTTCATCGCACTGGTGCCGGGCTACCTCACTTATCTGGTGCAGGAGATGCGCATGACGCTGCGCACGGCTGCGCTCTACGGCCGCGACCCGACGGAACTGCGAACGTCGGCGGAGATGCTCGCGCTGCGAGGCATCCACCCAAGCGTCGAGGCTGCCGAGGCTGCGCTGGTTGCCGTCCGCGAGCAGGGGGCCCCGGATCGTGCCGAGAAGCGGCGATCGCTGCGCACGTGGGTCCATAGCGTGTACCTGCTGCTCGTGTTCGGCGGGTTCATGTCTCCGTCCGCCGCCAAAGAGGACACCGGGATACGCTGGCAAGGTCAAGGTGGTGTTCAGCGTGCTCGTCGGCGTGGGGATCTGGCTGACGACTTGGGTGTTCCCGGTCACGTTCATGGTCGCGATGGCTTGGGGCTGTGAGACCCACGCGCGTCAGCTCGGCCGCCGAACACTGCTCTACTACGACAGCGAGGCCACGAGCGTCCTCGACGCGATCAAGATTGCCGATCAGCGACAAGACCGCGGCCACGACAAACGCGCGATTGTCCGCACCGTCGTCCTGTTCCTCTCGATTGCCGTTCCGATCGGCTTCATCGCATACGTCGATCACGTCCGGAAAACGGTCGGGGTCAATTGGCTGGGCGCTCTCGGTGCGCTCGTTGCGCTCTCGTTGGTCATCGCGACCGCCGTCATCTCCAGCAGAAAATAGAGCGGGCGGCTTTCGTGGCACCCCCGCAGGCTCGAGGCGGCACGGCCGATCCCTCCGCCCCGGCGCCATCCGCGGAATCCGCGGAATCCGCGGAGGTTCGCCGTCCTGCCACGTTCACCGCGCGCGTGCGGTCACTAGTGCGGGCAATCGAGGAGAACGACGAGGCCAAAGTCGAGGAGGCGATTCTCCGGCTCAGCCGCTCGCGCCGCATTTTTGCTCCGCTCGCGTTCGCCATCAGCGCGTTCGTGATGCTGTTTCAGGGTCTCCGGCTGTTGGTGTCGAACTGGCGGCTCACCCTCGTGCAGATCCTTCCCGCGGTGTGGATTTGGCTGGCCATGCTCGACCTCAAGGCCCACGTCCTGCACGGCAAGTCCTTCCACGTGCTCCGCGGGCCGGTTCTGATCCCGATCGTCCTTTTGCTCGTGATGTTCACGGTCGTGCCAGCCCGGTCTTTCTCGTCTTCGGACACCGCCGGCTGGTGGACCTCTCGCCGATGCGGAGCAGGTCGGTATCGGACGAAGGCAGCCGCGCGACTCCTCGACGCGATGCTCGCCCGACAACGAATGCAGGTCTGGACCGGAGGGCGTTGCCGGTGTTGCAAATCGCCAACAGCAGGGCGCATGACGCCCCGCCTCGTTTGCGCTCAACTCAGGTCTTACGCCCGGGTCCTCGGTTAACGTGCTCCGCCCGCGCGGGTCGTGTGGCCAGGAGCGTCGACCTGGCCCTCGAGGGCCAGCGGCGTCCAGAAGCTTGCCACTGGCGGCGCGTTTGGGCACAGATTGGGCACAAGGTCGTGAGCTGTGCCGGGACGCAGCCGAGCGAACCCGTGGATTAGCAGGGATTCTCCGCCGGCCTGAGCCCTCCGTGAGAGGTGCACCTCACCGAACCAGGCGGTGGAGTCCACGATCGGCGTCGATGTCGCGATTTGCAGCACTTTTGAGAGCCGCGAATCTCCGCGTGGTGCGTCCCATTCAGCTTCTGCGGTCACCAGCACACCGCAAACCGGAGCGTGAAAAGTGGCCGATTTGCAGGGAAAAATCGGGGCGCCCGGATTTGAACCGGGGACCTCACCGACCCGAACGGTGCGCGCTACCAGGCTGCGCCACGCCCCGATACGACCAGTAAACCACAGCGCGGCCAGGCTCGGCCGGCGGCTATCTAGTGACCAGTCAGGCCGGACAGAACCTTGTTCGGATCCGGCAGGCCAGGGACCTTCGGGAGCTGAACCGCCGGCAGCTGGGGCTGAGAGACGGAGCTCGTCGAGCTCGTCGAGCTCGACGGCAGCTTGGGCAGGGTGACGGGCAATTTCGGCAACTGCACCGGTCCGATCTTCGGAAGCTGGATCCCTGACCCGGATCCACTCGAGCCGCTGCTCCCCCCGCTCGAGAGGACCTTCTGAGCGGTCCCGGCGGCAGCCGCGAGCGGGTTATTGACCGCGGAGCTCGCTGAACCCGCCGTGCCGGTGACGGTGCTGGCGGCCGAACCGGAACCCGACGGCCCCGCGGCCGACGCGGGAGCCGACCTGGAAGCCGAGCTGCCGGCCGAGGTGGCGTGCCCCGCGGAGGAGCCCGAACCGGCGCTGCTGCCGGACCCGCCACCGGGACCGGAGGACTTGCTCACGCGCTCGCTGTGGCGCTTGGCGCCGGCGGACGTGTGCGACGACGCGCTCTGCCAGGCTGCCGCCGGAGCGGCCACCGTGTGACTCGCGGTGCTGCTTGCGGGTGTCGGGGTCTTATGGCTCGCCTGCGCGGGCGTGACGTGGATGACGCGCGGAGCGGGCATCGCGCCATGGTGGCCGAGCCCAGTGACGAGACCACCGCCCGCGCCGGCCACGACGATCGCCGCTGCCGCCGCGGCCATGCGGCCGAGGCCGGCGGCCGGGCCGGATGGATCGACGTAGGCCGCCGCGTTCTGGAGCGACTGGACCGCGGCGGCGGAGCGCTGGCCGCCCGTCGACGTGACGGACTCGCCGCCGCTGCTGTGGTGGGCATGACGGATGCGGAGCCACGGGATCGGCAGCAGCGCCGCGATCTTGCCCGCGATGCTCGGGGTCTTGAAGAACGACTCGTCGATGCCCGCCATGCGGGCATGACGGCGGCACGGCTGGCAGTGGGCGAGGTGGCGGGCGAGCAGCCGGCGCTCCTTGATCCCGAGCAATTGCAGCGGCCGCTCACCCTCGGCGGCGATCACGCTCTGGACCCGGTCACAGCGGCGGCCGGTGACGAGCTCCTCGTATTCCTCGCTCAGCTTGCGCCGGGCCCGGAAGAGGGTGCTCTCGACGACCGGCTTGGTCATCCCCAGGCTCTCGCCGATCTGGGTGTACGAGCGGCCCTCGAGCTCGCGCATGACGATGATCCGGTGGTGGCTGTCGGACAGTCCGTGGAACGCCCCGCGCAGGTCGTCGAGCCGCTGCTTGTGCTCGACCGCAGCGTCAGCGCCGTGGGAGACAAGGCGCATCGGAGCGGCGTCCTCGGCGTCGGTTTCGAGCGGGACCTCACGCGTGCGCCGCGCCCGGCGGAACTCGTCGATGCAGGCGTTCTTGGCGATCTCGTAAATCCAGGGCTTGAAGGCGATCGGGCGCTCGGTCGCGCGCAGGCGGCGTAGGGCAGCGATGAACACCTCCTGGGCGATGTCCTCCGCACGTTGATGGTCCCCGACCATCCCGAACACGTAGGACCCGATCCGTGGCCGGTACCGGGCGTAGAGTTCCTCAAACGCGCGATCGTCGCCGTATCGGACGGCGGAAACCAGTTCGTGCTCCGAGCACGAGGGGGCGGGCTGGGCTGCGCGAAGCGCCGACATTGACCAATCTCCCTGTCTCTATCGTCCCTGTCTGCAGACGTTCGGGCTCTCCGGGGGCATCGGAAACGCGCCGATCGTCCGCTGAACTCTACCGTTTAATCAACGTTTGTCCAACCCGATCCATTTTGCAGCGGCCCAACCGGTCTTTGCGTCGATTCTGCTGACAAATGGATTGAGGCCGTCCGCTGCAAGGTGCATACTTACGAGCATGTAGTGAACCCCCCACAAGGAGGAGCCGGACCGATGGCCAATCACCTGACGCCCACCGAGCTTGCACGAGAGTCTGGCCTCGAGCGCCGCGATGTAATCGTCAAATGCGTCGAGATGGGTGTCCCTATCTTCAACGGCCGGATTGACAAGACGCTCTTCCTCTCGAGCTTGCGCGAAATCCCGGGTCAGGCATCAGTCCAGGCCCAGGCGGCAAGCGCGTAGCGCGCCGATCCCGACCGATTTGCCCGGGCAGCCGGCGCTCAGTGTCGGCTGAGCCCGGGCTCGACACGGGTCGCGGCCGATGCGGCTGCGGAGTTCCCGGATCATCACCCCGGCTGGAGTACGAGCCGGGATCATCGTCGTCAGTGACGGTCTGATCGCAGACGTCGTCCTCGACGGCGCCGGCAGATCGTCGGAAGCCGAGCTCGATTTCGGGGACTCGTGGCTCGCGCCCGGATTTCTTGACCTGCACGTCCACGGCGGTGGTGGCGCCCAGTGCAACACCTCCGATCCTGACGAGATCCGAGCGGTCGCCGGGTTTCATGCCGGCCACGGCACGACCGGACTGCTCGCCACGACCGTGGCCGCGCCGGTTGCTGAACTCGAGTCCTCCGTCGCTGCGATCCGGCGGTGTATGGGCGAGGGATCCGGCACCGCTGCAGTCCTGGGAGCGCACCTGGAGGGGCCGTTCCTCAGCCGGACCTACCCCGGCGCGATGGATCCGGAGCAGTTTCTCGATCCTGAGCGGACGATCTGGGAGCGGCTGCTCGCGGGCGCCCCCGGCGTCCTGGCGATGATGACCCTCGCGCCGGAGCTGCCCGGAGCGCTCGAGCTGACGGCCGCGCTCGCCGAGGCTGGCGTCGTCGCCTCCCTCGGGCACACCGACGCGGACTATGACGACGCGGTGGCGGCCGTCCAAGCCGGAGCAACTGCGGTGACCCACCTGTTCAACGCGATGCGCCCGATGCACCACCGTGACCCCGGCGTCGTCGGTGCAGCCCTCGACCTCCCGGGACTCAGCTGCGAGCTGATCTGCGACGGCATTCACGTCAAGGGGCCGATGCTCCGGATCGCGTTCCGATCCAAGGGCCTGTCGGGAGTGCGGCTCGTCACCGATGCCATCGAGGCCGCGGGGATGCCGGACGGCGACTACCGGCTCGGCAGCGAGACGGTGGCCGTCCGCGCTGGTCGGGCGACGGCGTTCGGCGGCGAGCGCCTGGCGGGGAGCACGCTGACGATGGCCGAGGCCGTCCGCAACGCCGTCTGGATGCTCGGCGTGACCGTCGAGGACGCCGTGGTGCTGGCGTCCGCCAACCCGGCGCGATTGATCGGGCTCGCGGATCGCAAGGGTGCGATCGTCGCCGGATTCGACGCCGACCTGGTCGCGCTCGGCGACGATCTCGATGTCCGCGGGACGATGGTTGGCGGGACGTGGGTGGTCGGACCCACGTGAGGAGCCGAGCGGGAACTATTCCTGCGCGGACTGGCGCAGCAGCGTCGAGGTCGTCTGCTCCAGGATCTTGCGCCAGGCGCGGGTCTTCTCGCGCTCGGCCTCGAAGTGCTTGACGACCTTGCGCACGCGGGTGGCCGAGATCTCGATGCCGTGGCGAGCGCAGATGCGCTTGAACCGGGAGTAGTCGTGGGCGAGCTTGAGCGTGACCGACTGGAACCCGTGACGCGCGATGTCGACCCGCGAGGTGTAGTTCATGATGCTCGTCTGGAACATCAGCTCGTCGTTCGGCTCGGGCTCGATCAGGATGATGTCGACCCCGGGATAGCGGTCCTCCCACCGCCGCGCCAACTCGTGGAGGCGCTGGTAGGCGAGCAGCTTGAATGACTGGAAGCCGATGTGCGGGAAGCCCATGTCCGATACCCGGCGCGGTCGCGACCCGGTGACGGTCGGGATCGTGTGCTCGAAGTCGTTGACGTACGGGACGAGCGGGTTGACGACGACGATGAACTTCGCGCCCGCCTCAACCGCGATATCGAGGTTCGTCGTGGAGAGGATGCCGCCGTCGATCAGCTCGCGCTCCTTGACGTTGACCGGCTTGTAGACCATCGGCAGGGCGCTCGACGCGCTGACCGCGGTGGAAATCGGAACGTCATCCCAGTCCTCGGCGCCGAACACGATCCGCTCGCAGGTGTCGAGGTCGGTGGCGGCGAGATACAGCTCGCAGGCCAGCAGGCGGAAATCGTCGGTGCGCTCCGGGTGGGAGAGGATCGTGCGCACGTAGCGCTCGATCCCCTCACCTGAATACAGGCCGGAGGGGAGCGCTTCGGCGAGGGCGACCACAAGGTCGACGGCCGAGACCTGACCGAAGTCGCGGATCAGCGCGCGGACCACCCCGGCCAGCCGCACGGGCAGCATCACACCTTTGGAGAGAAACTCTCGGTAGTTCGGTCGCAGCAGGCTGCTCACCCGAGCGTCCTGAAACGGGGTCGGGACCTGCTGGACGATCACCCGCATCATCTCCTCAGGAGTGACACCGTTGGCGACCGCAGCAGCCACGAATGACCCCGCGCTCGTGCCGACGTAGACGTCGAATTGATTGACGGTGCGGTTCACGGACAGGAGATCGAGGGCGCGGAGCGCGCCGATCTCATACACGCCGCCGGTGAAGCCGCCGCCGCCGAGGACGAGTGCCGTCTTTGAGCGCTGGGTGCGTCGGCGCGTCCCGGACTCTCTCGATCCGGTCGCGGCGCGGTCCGCTCCCGCGGTGTCCAGCTTGACGACCTTGCCCATGACTTCCGCGGCCATTGTACGGCTCCGTACCGAACCTTTCGCCGCGGCCACCGGTTACATACGGACAATGCGACGCTTTCTCGCGGCGATGACGGCTGCGCTCGGCGTCCTGGGCTGTGCCCAGGGAGCCTCCGCGCAGGCGCTGAAGACCCTGCAGAACTCCCTGTCGCGATCCCTGCAGGCGGCTGGCGGCAACAGCGGTGCCTACGTCGTCGACCTCACGACCGGCAAGGCTCTGTACTCGGTGCGCCCGGGCTCGCGGCGCCTCCCGGCATCCGTCGAGAAGATCTACACAACCTCGACCGCTCTGGCCCGGTTCGGCGCCAACACCACGCTCCGCACCTCGGTGCGGGCCACGGGATCGCTGGACGCCAGTGGAACCTGGCACGGGACCGTGTACATCAAGGGAGCGGGCGACCCATCGTTTGGTTCGATCAGTTACAACCGCGACGCCTACGGGGCAGGAGTCGGCGCCACCATGGATCGGCTCGTCGCGAATCTGCTGCGAACGAACCCGATCAAGACGATCCGCGGCGCGATCGTCGGCGACGAATCGACGCTCGATTCGCGGCGCGGCACGGTGGCGACCGGCTTTGCCTTCTCGCCGTACATCGAGGGCGAGCTCAGCGGGCTCGCCTACGACCGCGGATTTGCCGACGCGAGCGGGTCTTCGATCCAGAACCGGCCGGCGCTGTTCGCAACCCAACAGTTCGTTGCCGCACTCCGCGCCGCCGGGGTGCGGATCCCGGGCGGCACCCGCGTGTACACGCACTCGACCCCGGGCTCCGCCCGCCAGCTCGCCACCGTCAATTCGCCGCGACTCGCGACGCTCATCCGGATGACGAACACGCCGTCGGACAACTTCTTCGCCGAGATGCTGCTCAAGGACATCGGCGCCCGCTTCGGTGGGCACGGATCGAGCGCGGCCGGCGCGAGCGTCGTCCGCCAGCAACTCGCGACGACCTTCGGCATCCACCCCAAGCTCGACGACGGCTCCGGCCTGTCGCGTGACGATTGGACGAGTCCCCGTGACGTCGTCACCGTCCTCTCCGGACTCTCGAGCGACGCGGCGTTCACAGATTCGCTGTCGATCGCGGGCGAGACCGGCACGCTTGGCGCCGGACTTCAGGGCACGTACGCCCAGGGACGTTGCCGCGGCAAGAGCGGAACGCTGCACGACGTCGCGAACCTCGTCGGCCTCTGCACCGCAAAGGACGGCCACACACTCGTGTGGGCGTTCCTGATGAACGGTCTTTCCGATCCCGCCGCCGGTCACTCGATCGAGGACGGGATGGCCGTCGCGGTCGCCAAGTACAACGGCTGAGCGTCGCGCCCTTGCGACCGGCGCGCTGCGGCCCGGGCGCCGGCTCAGCTCAGCAGGTCACGCAGGCCGGCCTCGTCCAGCACGGCGACCCCGAGCTGCTCGGCCTTGGCGAGCTTCGACCCGGCGCTCTCGCCCGCGACGACGTAGTCCGTCTTCTTCGACACAGAGCCCGTCACCTTCCCGCCGGCGGCCATGATCATCTCGGTCGCCTGCTCGCGCGTCAGGTCGGGCAGGGTTCCGGTGAGCACGAGCGTCTTGCCCGCGAGCACCCCCTCGCCGGGCGGCGGACCGGTTTCCTCGAGCGTGAGGCCAAGCTGCCCCAGGTCCTCGATCAGCGCGCGCATGGCCGGGTCCGCGAGCTGCTCGTGGATCGTTCTCGCCATCTTCGGGCCGACCCCCGGCGTCTCTTCGATCTCCTCCGGCGTCGCGCTGATCAGCGCATCGATCGTGCGGAACTGCTGGGCGAGGTTGCGCCCAGTGACCTCCCCCACCTCCTCGATTCCGAGCGCGTACAGGACCCGCCCGAACGGCTGGCGCTTGGACGCCTCGACCGCGGCGACGAGCTTCTCGGCCGAGACCTGGCCGAAGCCGGGCTGCTCGGCGATCTGCTCCGCGGTCAGCCGGTAGAAATCGCCGGCGGTCCTGACCCATTCAAGCTTCATGAACAGACTCACCTGCTTCTCGCCGAGTCCATCGATGTCCATGGCGCCGACGAAGTGGGTCAGCAGCTGCCACCTGCGCCCCGGACAGTCGCGGTTGGGGCAGCGGGTGAACACAGAGTCCTCCGGCTTGACCGTTGGCGTGTCGCACACCGGGCACCGCTCCGGAGGACGAGGCGGGGCCGGCCGATCGTCCCGCTCGGCCATGTGCGGCGCGGGTGAGAGGACCTGGGGGATGACATCGCCGGCCCGGAGCACGATCACCTCTTCACCCACCCGGATGTCCTTGCGGGCCAGATCCTCCTCGTTGTGCAGCGTCGCCTGCTTGATCGTGACGCCGCCGACGCGGACCGGCTCGAGCATCGCATACGGGTGCAGATCGCCGAACTTGCCCGGGTTCCAGCCGATGTCATTGAGCGTCGTCACCGCCGTCGTCGGTGGGAACTTCCACGCGATCGCCCACCGCGGCTCGCGGCCGACGACGCCGAGCCGCCGCTGGAGCTCGACGTCGGACACCTTGACCACCACGCCGTCGATTTCGAAGTCGAGCGACCCCCGGCGCGCCTCCCACGCCTTGCATCGCTCGACGACCTCGTCCTCGGTGCGCAGCTTGGCGACGTCCGGATGGACCGGGAAGCGATGGGCTCTCAGCCACTCCAGCGCGTCCCAGTGCGATGCGAACGAAATGCCCTCGGTCGCGCCCACCTGGTAGGCCCAAAACGACAGCGGCCGGTCGGCGGCGAGCTTGGGGTCAAGCTGGCGAATCGTTCCGGCGGCTGAGTTGCGCGGATTCATGAACGTCGAGAGGCCAGCCTCCGCCCGCCGCTCGTTGAGCTTGGCGAAATCGGTCAGCGACATGTACACCTCACCGCGAACCTCGACGAACGCCGGCGGGTCCGGATCGTCGAGCCGCAGTGGGATCGAGCCGATCGTCCGGATGTTGTGGGTGACGTCCTCCCCGATCTCGCCGTTGCCGCGAGTCGCACCCCGCTCGAACACACCGTTGCGGTAGAGAAGACTCATCGCGAGGCCGTCGATCTTCGGCTCGGCGACGTATTCGAACTCCGGGTCCTCGATGCCCTCCCGCGCCAGGTGGTTGCGCATGCGGGCGATCCACGCCCGCAGCTCGTCCGCGGAGCGCGCGTTCGCGAGCGAGAGCATCCGCTGGGGATGGCGCACCTTCTCGAGGTCGCTGACCGGTTCACCACCGACCCGCTGCGTCGGAGAGTCCGGGGTGACGAGTTCCGGATGGTCGGCCTCGATCTTGCGGAGCTCGTCGATCAGGCCGTCATAGACGTCGTCGCCGATCTCCGGGTCATCAAGGACGTAGTACCGGTAACCGTGGTAGTCGAGCTCCTTACGCAGCTCGGCGGCGCGCTCTGCCGGCGAGGTCGCGCTCACGGCTCCACGGCGCCGGCGTCGACTTCCCGGGCTGCGGGCTCGATCAGCCGTGCCAGGTCGTAGCGCCGGAGCGCGTCGAGGCCGCCGCGGTCGGTCAGGTCAAAGTGAATCGGTGTGACGGCGATCCGGCCTGCCGCCACCGCTGCGAGGTCGGTCCCCTTCTCATCGACCTCATAACTGGCATCGCCATAGATGCGGTACAGCCGCCGGCGGGAGTGCGCCTCGTCGACGAGCGAGAGTTCATCGCGGTAGATCCGCTTGCCGAGCTTGGCCACGGTGACCCCCTCCGGCGTGGCCCCGGGCACGTTGATGTTGAGCAGCGTGCCCTCCGGGAGCGGAACGTCCTTGAGCTCAGCCACAAGCCGCGCCGTGAACATCGCCGCCGTATCGAAGTTGAACCCGGCGCCCGACGTGAAGTCGAGCTCCCGCGCGCTCGACTGCTGGCTGACCGCGATGCCGGGCAGGCCGAGCACGATCGCCTCGAGCGCCGCCGCCACGGTGCCGCTGTAGCTGATGTCGTCGCCGAGATTCGAGCCGTGGTTGATGCCGCTCACCACGATCTCCGCCTGGAAGCCCTCTACGAGTCCGAGGTTCGCCAGCCGGACGCAGTCCACAGGCGTTCCGTCGGTCGCAAAGCCGATCGTCCCGTCGCCGAAGTCGACCTCCTCGACCCACAGTGGCCGGCGCGTCGTGATCGACCGCGCCATCGCGGAACGGTTGCCGTCAGGCGCGATCACCGCCAGCTCGATCCCGTCAACCGTGAGCAGCTCCCGGCGGAGTGTCTGAAGACCCTCCGCCTCGATCCCGTCATCGTTCGTCAGCAGCACCCTCATCGTCGAGATGCTGATGCTAGTGCTCGGCGCGGCTGGCGCTCAGTGCGGCCGCGATCGTCGCCACGACGGTGAGCGGCTCTTCGGTCAGCTGTCGCCACGTGATCCGGATCACCCGGTAGCCGGCGAGGACGTGGGCTTGGTCGCGCCTGCGGTCGCGTTCAAACGCCAATCGATGACCGTGGAACTGATAGCCGTCGACCTCGACGATGAGCTTCTGCGCCGGCCACGCGAAGTCAGCTGGGTAGCCGGCCACCCGGTACTGGGTGACCGGGGTGGGCAGGTCTGCCTTGCGGAGGAGCAGCTTCATCCGCCGCTCGGCCTCGCGCTTCGTCCACGCGGGGCCGCCCTCACGTTTGAGCTCGGCTCTGAGGGCGCCGACCCCGGAGCGGTACGGGTTGCGAGCGATCGTCGCGTTGATCTCGGTTTCGGTCGTGAGTCTGAGCGCGTAGGCCTCGGCGATCCCGCGCTCGAGCTCGTCGCCGGTGGCCTCAGCCGCGAAGTCAAGGAGCGCGCGGGCGGGTGAGACGATCGGGATGCCCCGGAGGTGGCCACGGTCGGCGTCCTCGAGTGCGTCGACGCGGTGGATCCGGATGCCCGCGCGTGTCCGGCGACATCCGACGACTGTGATGTCCACGGCATCGTCGCAACCCGACGCAAGACCAAACAGCGCGCACGCCGAAATGTCACTGACGACCGCTTCCTCCCCGCACGCAAGGACGCCGGCGAGCTCCGGGGCGCCCGGGAGAAACGTCGGCTGGCCGACCAGGTACACGCCTTGGTGGACGCGATGCAGCAGGCCGTTTTTGCATCGAGTGGTGAGCGCCCGGTTGGTCAAACCGGCGGCGATTGCCTGGGGCGTCGTGATCAGGTGGAGCTGCTGGGACGCGACCCATCCGGCGACGCGGTCCCGGCGTGCCTGAGCGGCAGAAACGTCACAAATCTCGTCCAGCGAAACGATCCTGGCGAAATACTTGCGCTGAGCGTCAGTTTCGTCGACGAATCCGGATCGCGGCCGGATCCTGCTGCGTTTCTGACGTGGGTGGGTGCCCATACCCATACAGAGGCGGCAGGGACCCAAACCCACCCCCTCCTCGTTGCCAAAATCGTCAACCGCGACGCGTCAGTCGCCGAGCGGCGACGCGTCAGCCCGAGCGGCGACGCGTCAGCCCGCGGACGCCGGGTCAGCCGAGCACCCGCCGCCCCTCGTACCCGACCCCTGCCAGGTACAGACCGTGCGCCGGCGCGGTCCGACCCGCGGCCGACCGCGGCGCCCCGGCGAGCAACGAGACGAACGAGTCGACACTCCCCCGTCCCGAGGCCACCTCGAGCATCGTCCCCACCAGCACCCGATTCATGTGGCGCATGAACGTGTCGGCCTCGATCCAGAATTCGAGCCTCTCCCCGTCCGGCGAAGCGCGCCAGAAGCACGAGAACACGTCACGGGAGAACCGCACGTGATCGGTCTCGGTCGGCGTGAACGCCGTGAAATCGTGGGTCCCGACCACAGCGTCAGCGCACGCCGACAACGCCCCCAGATCCAACGGTCGCGGCCAGTGCAGCGCCCGCCCGCGCTGCAGCGCGCTGCGGCCCGGCCGGGTCAGCAGCAGGTAGGTGTACGCCCGGGACGTCGCATCCCGCCGCGCGTCGAACCCGTCGGGCGCCGAAACGCACGAGAGGACCGACACGTCCTCGGGCAGCAGCGCGTTCAGACCGCCGACCGTCACCGGCGGGCCGACGTACGACGCGACCTGGCCCAAAGCGTGAACGCCCGTGTCCGTCCGACCGGCGACCGTCAGCGGCACAGACTCGACCGGCGAAGCAGAACGCAGAGCGCGCGCTCGACCTCTCCTTCGATGCACCGTCGCCCGGGCTGCTTTGCCCAGCCGGAGAAGCCGCTGCCGTCGTACTCCAGCAGCAGCCGCGAGACCTGGGTCAGACCAGCTCCAGCAGCACCATCTCGGTCGCGTCCGAGCGGCGCGGCCCGAGCTTCAGGATCCGCGTGTAGCCACCCGGCCGCTCCGAGTACCGCGGGGCGATCTCCTCGAACAGCTTGTAGACGACGAACTTGTCCTGGCCGAGCGCCGACAGAGCCTGCCGGCGCGCGTGCAGATCGCCACGTTTGGCGAGCGTGATCAGCTTCTCGACCTCGGGCTTGACGGCCTTGGCCTTCGCCTCGGTCGTCTGGATCCGCTCGTGGTCAATGATCTCCTTGGCCAGATTGATCAGGAGCGCCTTGCGATGCGAGGCGGAGCGGCTGAGCTGGTATCGGTTGCGTTGATGTCGCATGACGCAGAGAAACCCGTCGGAGACGGAGACCTTACTCGTTCCGGAGACCAAGGCCCCGAGCGTGCAACGTCTCGATCACCTCGTCGATCGACTTCTTGCCGAAGTTCGGGATCGCGTTGAGCTCGGACTCGGTCTTGGAGACGAGGTCGCCGACCGTCTGGATGCCGGCCCGCTTGAGGCAGTTGTACGAGCGGACGCCGAGCTCGAGCTCCTCGATCAGGATGTCGTCCATCGCGTTCGGCTGACGGACCGGCGCACCACCGGGGCCGCCGCCGACGAGGCCGGGCTCCAGCACGCCGGGCTCACCGGCCGCCCGCAGCTCGGTCACCCGATCCGGGTCGGTGAAGATCGCGAGCTGGGAGATCAGGATCTCGGCCGCCTCGCGCAGCGCGGCGGGCGGATCGATCGAGCCGTCGGTCTCGATGTCCAGCGTCAGCTTGTCGAAGTCGGTCTTCTGGCCGACGCGGGCCTGCTCGACGTTGTACGCGACGCGGCGCACGGGCGAGAAGATCGAGTCGATCGGGATCACGCCGATCGGCTGGTCCGGCGACTTGTTCTCCTCCGCCGGGCGGTATCCGCGACCGCGTCCGATCGTCAGGTAGACCTCGAGCTTCGTCTTCTTCTCAAGGGTCGCGATGTGGGCATCCGGGTTGAGGATCTCCACGCCGGACGGAAGATCGATGTCCTTGGCGGTGATGTCACCGGGCCCGGTGACGACGAGCGGCGCCTCGATTTCCGTGGCGTCGGAGTGCATCCGGCACACGATCCCCTTGAGGTTGAGGACGATGTCGGTCACATCCTCCTTGACGCCCCGGATCGTCGAGAACTCGTGGGCGACGCCCTCGATCCGGACGCTGGTCACCGCCGCGCCCGCGAGTGAGGACAGCAGGACGCGTCGCAAGGAGTTACCGAATGTGTAGCCGAAGCCCCGATCGAGCGGCTCTATCGTGAACGAGCCACGGTTGTCGTCGACAGACTCGCTGGAGATTCGGGGCACTTGGAAGTCAAGCATCAGGGTCCTAACGTCGTGGGTTCCTGCCGCCGCCTCGACGGCTGTGGGCGCCACGGGCGGCCAACCGGCCGCCCGCGACTAAAAGATTCGGGCTTACTTGGAGTACAGCTCGACGATGAGCTGCTCTTGGACCGGCGCGGCGATCTCTCGCCGCTCCGGCTTACGGAGCACCTTCGCCGTGAGCGAGTCGTGATCGGCCTGCAGCCAAGCCGGCACCTGGCCGGTCAGCTCGGTCGCATCGCGGATCACCTGCGTCGCCGTCGACTTGGGGTGAATCGCGATCACGTCGCTGTCCCGCAGCTGGTAGCTGGGGATGTTGACCCGCCGTCCGTTGACGGTCCAATGACCGTGCAGGATCAGCTGGCGGGCTTGCCTGCGCGAGGCGGCGAAGCCGAGGCGCACGAGCACGTTGTCGAACCGGCACTCGAGCATCCGCAGCAGGTTCTCGCCTGTGATTCCGACCTGACGCGAGGCCTTGTCGTAGTAGATGCGGAACTGCTTCTCGAGCACGCCGTAGTAGCGCTTGGCCTTCTGCTTCTCGCGTAGCTGCACGCGGTACTCGGACTGCTTCTGACGACCGCGGCCATGATCACCGGGCGGATAGGAACGGCGCTCGACGCCGCACTTGTCGGTCAGACAGCGCTCGCCCTTGAGGAACAGCTTCTGTCCCTCGCGGCGACACTGCTTGCACTGGGGTGATGAGTCGCGCGCCATCAGACACGCCTCCGCTTCCGAGGCCGACAGCCGTTGTGCGCCTGCGGGGTGACGTCCTTGACGCCGGTGACCTCAAGCCCGGCGGCCTGCAGCGAGCGGATCGCCGTCTCGCGCCCGGAGCCGGGTCCCTTGACGAACACTTCGACCTTCTGGAGGCCGTGCTCGATGCCCTTACGGGCCGCAGCGTCAGCGGTCACCTGCGCCGCGAACGGGGTCGACTTGCGCGAGCCCTTGAAGCCGGCACCGCCGGCGGACTCCCACGCGATGACGTTGCCCTCGCGGTCGGTCAGCGACACGATCGTGTTGTTAAACGAGGTCTTGATGTGGGCCTGGCCGATCGGGATGTTCTTGCGAACCCGACGGCGGCCGCGCTGGGGTCTTCTCGGAGCCGGACTCACTTCTTGGTGGCCTTCTTCTTTCCGGCCACCTGCATCCGCTTCGGTCCCTTACGCGTACGCGCATTGGTCTTCGTGTTCTGACCACGCACGGGAAGCCCGCGGCGGTGGCGCAAACCGCGGTAGCAACCGATTTCCTGGAGGCGCTTGATGTTCTGGGAGCGCTCGCGGCGCAGATCGCCCTCGACCGTGACGGAGTTGTCGATCAGCTCGCGCAGCTTCACGACCTCCTCTTCGGTGAGGTCGCGGACCTTGCGATCCGGCTCGACGCCGACTTCGGCGAGCAGCTTGTTGGATGTCGTGCGGCCGATCCCGTAGATGTAGGTCAGGCCGACCTCGACGCGCTTGTTGAGGGGGATGTTGACCCCTGAAATTCGTGCCATTGCCCTAGCCCTGTCGCTGCTTGTGACGCGGGTTCGAGCAGATGACGAGCACCCGGCCGTCGCGGCGGATGATCTTGCATTTTTCGCACATCGGTTTGACCGAGGGTCGTACTTTCACGCTCGTTTGCTCACTCTTGAATGTTTTCGGAGTTCCTTCGGTTCGGCTCTGGCGAACGCTTCAGATCGCCGCTACCGCACCGAGGCGCGCGCAGCGCGCAGATCGCGCTGCGGCCGCAACGGGTCATGTTAGCAGGACGTGGGCAGGCCCAGTCAGGCCGCCGCGCGGCCGTTTCCCGCCTCATGCCACGGGGTCAACACACGTGGTCCGTCGGCGGTAATCGCAATCGTGAATTCGAAGTGGGCGGCGAGCGAGCCGTCCTGGGAATAGATCGCCCAATGATCCTCCCCCACCCGGACGCCGTGGCGACCCGCGGTCACCATCGGCTCGACGGCGAGCACCATTCCCTCCTCGAGCACGATGCCTGTCCCCGGCGTCCCGTAGTTGGGGATCTGAGGGTCCTCGTGCATCGACCGGCCGATGCCGTGACCGACGAGCGTGCGGACGATCGACAGCCCCTCAGCCTCGACGTGCTCCTGGATCGCGTGGGACACGTCCCCGAGGCGGTTGCCGGCCTGACACTCGTCAACGGCGATGAACAACGACTCCTCGGTCGTCGTCAGGAGCTTGCGCGCGACGGGCGTGATCGGCCCGACCGCAAACGTCCGCGCCGCGTCGGCCACCCACCCATCACGGATGACGCCGATGTCGACGGAGATGATGTCGCCGCGCTCAAGCGTGTACGGCCCGGGGATTCCGTGCACGATCATCGAGTTCGGCGACGTGCAGATCGACCCGGGAAAGCCACGGTAGCCCTTGAAGGCCGGCTCGCAGCCCTGTGAGCGAATGAACTTCTCGGCCGCCTGATCGAGGTCGGCGGTCGTGACCCCAGGACGGATCTTGCCGGCCAGCAGGTTCATCGTCTTGACGAGAACCGTGCCGGCGGCCGCCATCCGCTCTATTTCCTCAGGAGACTTCTTGATGATCATCGCTACATCGACCTACCTGAGCGTAGCCGGTGCGAGTGCCCCTAGACGTCTTCCTCGAGCCGCAGCGTGGCGATCACGGCCCGGATGTGATCGTGGACCTCGGCCGCGTCGCGCGTGCCGTCGATATGCCGCATCAGGCCCTTCTCGTCGTAGTGCTCGACAAGCGGCTCGGTCTTCTCGTGGTAGACGGCAAGCCGGTTGCGAATCACGTCTGGCTGGTCATCGTCGCGCTGGATCAGCCGCGATCCATCCTGGTCGCACATGTCCTCATGCTTGGGCGGGTCGAACTCGACGTGGTAGTTGTGGCCCGCCTTCACGCACACCCGTCGTCCCGAGAGGCGCCGCACGAGCTCTTCGTCGGGTACGTCGATCAGCAACGCGGCGGTCACCCGGCGACCGATCCCAGAGAGCATCTCGTCCAGCGCGTCGGCCTGCGGGATCGTCCGCGGGAAGCCGTCGAGAATGAAGCCGTCCTGCGCGTCGTCTTGCTCGAGCCGGTCGCGCGCCATCTCCACGATCAGATCGTCCGGTACGAGATCCCCGGCATCCATGTAGCGCTTCGCCTCCTTACCGAGCTTCGTCTCGTCCTTGACGTTCTGACGGAGAATGTCGCCGGTCGAGATGAACGGCAGCCCAAAGTCGTGGCGCAGCCGCTCGGCCTGGGTCCCCTTGCCCGCGCCGGGAGGGCCAAACAGGATGAGGTTGAGCTCGGACACGAGCGCCACTGTATCGGGAGTTCCACATCGCGCGCAGGACAGTTGTCCGTGCGACGGCGAACAACGCGGCCGGATGGGCACAGGCCGGCTTCCGTGCCGGCCCGTTCCACCCCCTGCCATGCCCAGCGCCCCAACGTCCGAGCCCCCAATGATGCGCCCCTATGCCCTGCCAGTCGCCCTTGGTCGCGTCGCCCCTTACGGCGGACTATCGGCTACCTCGTGAAGAGGAGACTAGACCCCTGGCGTCCCCTTCACCCCAGGGAAGAACCCCAGTCTTTTCCGAGGTCTCCGCCCCCAGGATTCCCCCGCTCCTGACCCGTCCCCGGCTTGGACCGGCGGGCCGCCTCAATCGCGGCGGTCAGCTCGATCCAGCCGTTGAACCGCCGCGAGGCTTGGCCGTCGATCGACACCGAACCGGTGATCGGCTCCGACGCAAGATCGATCGCGAGCAGCATCTGGGCGATGGAGGAGTGATCCACGCGCTCAGGATCCCGCCCGGGCCACGCATTCGCACCAGGCGATCACCCCAGGGTTTGCGATGTCAGAGTCCGGACGCGGCTCGGCCGCCGACCAAAACACCGGTTAGTTGGGTAGTACACAACTACCTATGCCTGTGATGGAATCGCCTGATCGCCGCGGGCGTCCCGTGCGAGGTGGCACCGGCCTGCTGGAGCGCGACGCGACACTGCGCGCGATCGACGCGGTGCTTGAGGACGCGCGTGCGGGGAGCGGCGGCGCCCTACTGATCGAAGGGCACGCCGGGATGGGCAAGACACGCCTGCACGAGGCCGCCCTCGACGCGGCCCGCAATCGCGGGATGCGGGTCCTGCGCGCCGCCGGCGCCGAGCTTGAGAGCGACATCGCCTTCGGCGTCGCCGCCCAGCTGCTGAGCGCCCAGTTGCAACGTCTGGCACCCGAGGAGCGCGACGCGTTGCTCGCCGCCGCGCCGGAACAGATCCGAGAACTGGCGGGTCTCACCCTTCAGGAGGAGGCCGAGCCCGCGAGCAACATCGCGCTCTCGCACGCCTTGTTCACGGTCCTGGCCGCGACCGAGGACCGGGGGCCCGGGCTGGTGGCGCTCGATGACCTCCACTGGTGCGACGCCGCCTCGCTCGAGTTTGTGCTCTACCTCGTGCACCGGCTCGAGGAGCTCCCGCTCGCCGTCGTCATGACGCGGCGGCTCGCTCACGGCGACGCCTCGTCGGACATCCTCGACCGGATCGCGACTCAGCCTCGGGTCCGCGTTCACACGCTGTCAGCCCTCAGTGACGCGTCGCTGGCGGAACTCGCACGCGAGGTCCTTGGCGAGCGGGCCGAGAGCTCGGTCGTCGCGGCGTGCCAGCAGGCGACATCCGGAAACCCGTTCTACGTCCACGAGTTGCTGCTCGCGCTGCGCGACGAACGTCACCTCGGCACCGACGAGCTGGCTGAACACGCGCGGGCGCTCGCGCCGCCGGTCGTCGGACGGATCCTCCGCGTCCGCGTCGGCCGCGTGGGCGACGACGGCGCGGCGCTCGCCCGAGCGGTCGCGGTCCTCGGGGACGACGCCCCGCTGCGCCACGCGGCCGAGCTCGCGCGGCTCGACGTCGCCGCAGCGGCGCGCGCGGCCGATGCCCTCGCCGCAGTCGAGATCCTGCTTGCGCGGGAGCCGCTGCGGTTCGTTCACCCGCTCGTCCGGCACGCGATCGTGAACGACATCCCGCCCGGCGAACGCGCTTCCCGGCACCTCGACGCGGCCCGGCTGCTGCACCGTGAGGGCGCCGACCCCGAGCGGGTCGCGGCCCACCTCCTCGCCGGACGACCGGAAGGCGATCCGTGGGCCGTCGAGCAGCTTCGGTCGGCCGCGCGCGACGCTCGGACCCTCGCGGCACCCCAGTCCGCCGCCCGATATCTGTCCCGCGCCCTTGAGGAGCCGCCGGCGGCGGCGGTCCGGGCGGACGTCCTGGCCGAGCTCGGCCTCGCCGAAGCCGCCGCCGGCGGTCCGCGGGCGGCGATCCATCTCGAGCAGGCGATCCTGGCGTGTCCTGACCCGCGTCGGAGAGCGGAACTGGCGCTACACCGTGGACATGCGCTCTACGCGCACGGCCACCATCGCGAGGCCGCGGCGGCATACATGGCAGGACTCGGCGATCTGCCCGACGAGCTGTCGACCGCCGCCGACTACGAACTCCATGACGCGCTCCAGACAGGCTTCGTGGCCATCGGGGCGCTGTTGCCTGAACTCCACGAGCGCTCGGCCGAGCGCTCCGCGGAGCTGGTCGCCAGGGCGAACAGCGGGCCGCGGACACGCGCCCAACGTCAGCTGCTCGCCCAGGCCGCCGTCCACGCCGCGTTCGCCGGCGAGCCGGCCGAGACGACGCTCGGCCTCGCCGAGCGGGCCTGGGACAGCGGCGCACTGATCGCGCACGATGGAGCCGACGGCGCGGCATGGAGCCTCGTCACGGCGGCCGTGTGCTGGTCCGGTGCGCTCGAGCGCTGCGGCGAGATCCTGGACGAGGTGATCGCGGACGCAAGCCGGCGTGCCTCACCCCACGCGTTCGCCTCGGCGAGCTACATCCGCGGCTCGGTCGAGTTCTTCCAGAGCCGCGTCAGCGCCGCCTGTGCCGACCTCGAGCTTGCCCGCGGCGCGCGGCGCTACGGATGGGGACAGTTCGCGCGGGCCGCCGATGCCTTCCACAGCCTGTCGTTGCTGTACGCCGGAGACCCGGTGACTGCGCTCGAGGTGCTCGTGTCCACGGAGCCGCTCCAGACCCCGCGTGACCTCGAGGACGGGATGCGCCTGCTCACGCGGGCCGAGCTGCGGCTGGCCGCCGGCCGTGCCCGCGAGGCGCTCGACGACGCCCTGCTCGTGCAACGCCTGGTCGGCCCCTCCATCCGCATGTTCGGAATGCAGTCGTGGCGCACCGTCGGCGCGCTCGCTGCGCTGACGCTCGGCGAGCGGGCACGGGCCCTCGAGCTCGCGCACGAGGAGTTCGAGGTGTCGGAACGCACCGGTGCGCTGCACGCCCGGGTCCGGGCCCGCCGAGTGCTCGGTGTGTGCGAGGAGGGCGGGCGACAACTCGAGTTGCTCCGCGAGGCGGTCGCGCTCGGGGCTGACGCACCGCCCCGCCTGGACACGGTCATCGCGCTCGTCGACTACGGCGCCGCTCTGCGCCGAGCGAACCGGCGCGCTGAGGCCCGGACGCCCCTGCAGCAGGCGGTCGATCTGGCGCTCAGCGGCGGCGCCCGTGCGCTCCATGAGCGGGCGCGGACTGAGCTCGCGGCGACGGGCGCCCGGCCGCGACGCGAGCGGATGCTGAGCGGCGTGGGGTCATTGACCCCGAGTGAGCTCCGCATCGCAGAACTCGCCGCCTCCGGTCAGAGCAACCGTGAGATCAGCCAGGCGCTGTTCGTCACGCCGAAAACCGTCGAGTACCACCTGCGCAACGCCTACCGCAAGCTCCACATCTCAGCACGCCAGGAGTTGGCGTCGGTGCTCGAGTCCTGAGGTGACGTGGCAGCCGCGGCAAGCGGCGCCTATTTCAGGAAGCCCTCGTAGTTGCGCATCATCAGCTGCGCCTCGAGCTGTTTCATCGTGTCGAGCGCGACGCCGATCACGATCAGAATCGAGGTGCCACCGAAGAAGAAGTTGGCGCTCGTCTGGTTGATGAGGACCGTTGGCAGGGCCGCGACCGCGGCCAGGAATAACGCTCCCGGGAACGTGAGCCGCGCCAGGATTCGGTCCAGGAATTCGGCCGTCGGTCTGCCTGGCCTCACCCCAGGGATGAAGCCGCCGTACTTCTTCAGGTTGTCGGCCTGGTCGACGGGGTTGAACGTGACCGCCGTGTAGAAGTACGTGAACAGGATGATCAACACGCTCTCGCCGACCACGTAGTGCCAGCCCTGCGGGTTGAAGAAGCTGGCGATATCGGTTCCGAATCCCTTGCGGTTCTGGCCGACCAACTGACCGATCGTCGGCGGGATCGCCATCACGCTCGCGGCGAAGATCACCGGGATCACGCCCGCCATGTTGACCCGCAGCGGCAGGTAGGTCTGCCCGCCCTGCGTCATGCGCCGGCCGATCACACGTTTGGCGTACTGGATCGGGATCCGGCGTTGGCCCTCCTGGACGAACACGATCGAGGCGACGACGCCAATGACGATGAACGGCATGATCACGCGGAATACCTGGTCGGGGTTCGTCCACCATGCATGGACCCCGTTGGGGATGCGGGCGACGATCGACGCAAAGATCAACAGCGAGATGCCGTTGCCGATGCCGCGCTGTGTGATCAGTTCACCCATCCACATGAGCAGGACCGTGCCGGCGGTGAGCGAGATGACGATCAGGAACACCTTGGCCAACGTGAAGTGCGAAATCAGCGTCGTGCCCGAGGACTTCTCGAAGCTGCGGAACAGGAACACGTAGCCGATCGACTGGGCGAACGCCAGGCCGACCGTCAGGTAGCGCGTGTACTGGGTGATCCGCGCCTGGCCGACCTCGCCCTCCTTCTGCAGCTTCTCGAGCGACGGGACGACGACCGTCAACAGCTGCAGAATGATCGATGCCGTGATGTAGGGCATGATCCCGAGCGCAAAGATCGCGATCCGGCCGAGACCTCCGCCCGAGAACAGGTTCAGCAGCCCGAGGATGCTGTTGCCGCCGAAGTTCTTCTGGATCGCGTTGACGGCCTGCGAGTTGATGCCCGGCGCGGGGATGTGCGTGCCGAGGCGGTACAGCCCCAGCATCAGCGCCGTGAACAGCACCTTGTTACGGATCTCGCCGACCCTGAACGCGCCGAGGATCGTGGAGATCATGGACGACTACTCCCGGGCGCCGCCGCCGTCGGCGAGGACGATCAGCTCGCAGGTACCACCAGCGCCCTCGATCGCCTCACGCGCTGCCGCGCTGAACGCGTGCGCGTGAACCGTGAGCGGCTTGGAGATCGTGCCCTTGGCGAGCACCTTGACCGGGATCCCCTTGCGGGTCGCCAGGCCTTTGGCGTGCAGCGCCTCGAGCGTGACCGCCGCACCGGACTCGAACCGCGCCTCGAGGTCGAGGATGTTGACCGGCTGAGTGTGGGTGCGGAACGGCTCGAACGGCATCGACTTCTTCATGTGCGGACCGCGCAGCTTGCGCATCCGCATGTGGATCGGGTTCTGACCCCCCTCGAAGCGAGCGCGCTGCTTGGCGCCCGAACGTGAGCCATAGCCCTTCTGGCCACGACCCGAGGTCTTGCCCGTGCCCGACCCCTCGCCTCGGCCGACGCGCTTGCGCGGACGACGCGACCCGGGGGCCGGCTTCAGGTTGTGCAGCCCAATCCGCTCTTCGGTCTCAGGCATCCTCGGACACCTCCACGAGATGCCGAACCTTGTGGACCATCCCGCGCACCTGCGGCGAATCGTCCCGGACCACCGTGTGGTTGATGCGGCGGAGCCCCAGCGAGCGGAGCGTGTCAAGCTGGCGCTTGTCGCTGCCGTTGCTCGACTTCTTCTGCGTGATGGTGAGGCTGCTCACGAGGGCTCCTCACCGGCGGCGGGGTCTGCGCCTGCGGTCGCTCGCGTCGCTGGTCCTTCGTCGCCGTTGGTCTCTGTGGCGGTGACCGCGGGTGTAGCTCCGCCGCCGTTCACCGCGTCGGGGGCGCCGGATGAAGGCTCCTCCGCAAGCCCAAGCACCTGGTTGATCGAGAGCCCCCGCAAGTCCGCAACCTCGGCAGGCGTCCGCAGAGCCTCAAGTCCAGCCATGGTCGCCTTGACCAGGTTGATGGGATTTTGCGAGCCCAGCGACTTGCTCAGGATGTCGTTGATCCCGGCGAGCTCAAGCACCGCGCGCACGCCGCCACCGGCGATCACGCCGGTACCGGGCGAAGCCGGCTTGAGGAAGACACGTCCGGCGCCGAAGATTCCCGTCACCTGGTGGGTGATCGTCGAGCCGTGCTTCGGAACGCGGTAGAGATTCTTCTTCGCGCGCTCGACGCCCTTCTGAATCGCGACAGGCACTTCGTTGGCCTTGCCGTAGCCGATCCCGACGACCTCGCGCTCGTCGCCGACGACCACGAGGGCCGTGAACGAGAAGCGGCGGCCGCCCTTGACGACCTTTGCGACGCGGTTGATCTCGACCACGCGTTCCTGCAGGTCGAGTCCGGATGATGAAACTGTTCGATCACGTGTTGGCATGTGAGGTTGATCCAGAGTAGCGGAGCTAGTGGGTGGGGCCCACTAGACCGCCAGCCCGCCTTCTCGGGCTCCGTCGGCCAGCGCCTTGACGCGACCGTGGTACTGGTAGCCGCCGCGGTCAAACACGGCGCGCTCGACGCCGGCGGCGTTTGCGCGCTGCGCGAGCAGCACGCCGGCACGAGTCGCCTGCTCCATCGGCCCCAGCGAGCGCAGCTCCGGCTCGGTCCAGTTGACGGCCGTGATCGTGTGACCAGCGTCGTCGTCGATGAGCTGGGCGAAGATGCCGCGATTCGAGCGGAACACGGCAATCCGCGGCCGTGTCGCCGTCCCGCGCACCTTCGCGCGGACGCGGCGGCGGCGCCTGAGCCGACGCTGGGGAGCGGTGAGGACGGTCATGCCCGCTTACCTACCTTCCGGGCCACGTATTCGCCCTCGTATCGAATTCCCTTGCCCTTGTACGGCTCGGGCTTGCGCTGCTTGCGGATGATCGCGGCGATCTCGCCGACCTGCTGCTTGGATGCGCCGCGGACGACGATGCGGGTCGGCATCGGCACTTCGAACTCGATGCCGTCCGGCGCCTTCACCGACACGGGGTGCGAGTAGCCGAGCGCGAGCTCGAGGTCGCGGCCCTTCAGCTGCGCGCGATATCCGACGCCCTGAATCTCGAGCCGCTTCTCAAAGCCATCGGTGACGCCCACGACCATGTTCGCCACGAGCGTCCGGGTCAGGCCGTGGAGCGCGCGATGCTCACCGCGATCGGTCGGGCGGGTGACGACGAGCTCGTCGCCCTGCTGCGCAACCTTGATCTCGCGGTTGATGCGTTCGCTCAGTTCGCCCTTCGGTCCGTTGACGGTGACGCGCTCGGGGTCGATCGCGATCGTCACGCCGGAGGGGATGGGAATGGGTCGTTTACCGATTCGGGACATTGCAGTTCCAGTGTGTCTACCAGACCCTCGCCACGACCTCGCCACCGACGCCCCGCTGGCGTGCCTCGTGGCCGGTCATGACCCCACGGGAGGTGGAGATGATGGCGGTGCCCATGCCGCCCTGAATGCGCGGGATGTGGCCGTGGTCGACGTACGTGCGCTGGCCGGGGCGCGAAACGCGCTCGATCCCGGAGATGACGGGCTTACGGTCATCGGTGTACTTCAGGGTCACGGTGATTCGCTCGCCGGGCTGATCCGGGCTCGGAGCCTGGACGCTCCAGTCGTCGATGTAGCCCTGCTCCTTGAGGATCCGGGCGAGCTCACGCTTGAGCTTCGAGGACGGAATCACGACGTCGTGATGCTGCGCCTTGGCGGCGTTCCGCAGACGCGTCAGGAAGTCGGCGACGGGATCAGTCATCGACATGGGGTCACCAGCTCGACTTCGTCATGCCGGGGATGTAGCCGTTGTGCGCGAGCTCGCGCAGACAGATCCGGCAGATGCCGAACTTGCGGTACACCGCGCGCGCACGGCCACAGCGCCGGCAGCGCGTGTAGCCGCGGGTCTTGTACTTGGGGGTCCGCTGCTGGCGGACGCGTTGTGAAACCTTTGCCATGGGCTCCTCTAGCTAGCTGTCGCGGCCGCAGGCGTGCGGCCCTCCTTCGAAAATGGCATCCCGAGCGCGACGAGCAGCGCGAACGCCTCCTCGTCGGTCCGGGCAGTCGTCGTGATCGTGATGTCGAGTCCGCGCACCTGGTCGATCTCGTCGTAGTCGATCTCGGGGAAGATGATCTGCTCGCGCACGCCCATCGAGTAGTTGCCGCGGCCGTCGAAGGCGCGCGGGTTGAGCCCGCGGAAGTCACGGATCCGGGGGATCGCGATCGACATCAGGCGATCGAGGAACTCGTAGCCGCGCTCGTTGCGCAGCGTGACGGCAAGACCGACCGGCATGCCCTCACGGACTTTGAACTGCGCGATCGACTTCCGCGCACGGCGGATGTTCGGCTTCTGCCCCGTGATCGTCGCGAGCTGTTCGGCTGCCGCGTCGAGGACCTTGGAGTCCTGCTTGGCGTCGCCGACGCCCATGTTGACGGTCACCTTGTCGATCCGCGGCGCCTGCATCGGCGTCGTGTAGCCGAAGCGCTCCACGAGCTCGGGGCGGATCTCCTCGTTGTAACGGGTCTTCAGTCGTGCGGCCACGGCGCTAGTCCAATCTCGTTCCACTGCGACGGGCGATACGGAATCGCTTCCCGTCCTCGATCTCGACTCCAATGCGGGTCGGCTTGCCGTCCTTCGGATCGAGGAGCATCACGTTAGAGACGTGAATCGGGCCTTCCTTCTCGATCACGCCCCCGACCTGCTCGGGGCGCTGCGCGCCGGCGACCTGCTGCGGGCGCTGGTGGCGCTTGACGATGTTGAGACCTTCGACGAACACGCGGTCGTTCTTCGGATCGACCCGGAGGACCTTGCCCTTCTTGCCACGGTCCTTGCCGCCGATCACGATCACCTCGTCGTCGGTCTTGATTCGCGCGGGCACGGTTACAGCACCTCCGGTGCGAGGGAGACGATCTTCATGAAGTTGCGTTCGCGCAGCTCGCGGGCCACCGGACCAAAGATGCGGGTCCCGCGCGGGTTGTTCTGCGCGTCGATCAGCACCGCGGCGTTCTCGTCGAAGGCGATGTAGGTGCCGTCCTCACGTCCGTAGGACTTCTTCGTCCGCACGACGACGGCAGTCACAACCTCGCCCTTCTTGACCGAGCCCTGCGGGCTGGCGGTCTTGACCGTCGCGGTGACGACATCGCCGACACCGGCGTACCGGCGGCGATGACCGCCCTTGACGCGGATCACGAGGATCTCGCGCGCCCCGGTGTTGTCGGCGACGCGCATCCGTGTTTCGTTCTGGACCACTACTTGGCCCTTTCCACAATCTGGACGAGCCGCCAGCGCTTCGTGCGGGACAGCGGGCGAGCCTCACGCACGACGACCGTGTCGCCGATGTGCGCGTCGTTGCTCTCGTCGTGGGCGTGAAGCGTGTTCGAGGTCCGGACGATCTTCTCGTAGCGCCGATGCCGACGCGCGACATCGATCCGCACGGTGATCGTCTTGTCGGCCTTATCCGACACGACGATGCCCTGGCGCACCTTCTGCACTCCCGGCGCCCGCTCGCGCGGCGGGGTCACCGCTCCAGTGCTCTCCGCGGCCTTCGCCTTCGCTCGCGACCGTGCCCGGCCAGTCCGGCGCTCCGCCGCCTTCGCGGTCCGGCGCTCAGTCCGCTCGGCCTGACGCTCCTCCGCCGTCCGCGGCCCACGCTTCGGCACCTTGGCGGCCTTGGCAGCACGAGCCTCTGGCTCGGCGCTCCTTCGGAGGGAGGACCTCGGCTTGTGGGGCGCTTGCGCGGCAGGCGAGCTGACGCAGTCGCCGCCTGGCGAAGAGGCGGCTCGCGTCGTTTCGTCGTCCGCGGGCGCTCGCGTCCTCGGTGCGCGCCGCCTCATCGTCAGGGGTGACTGCTTCGTTCTCGTTTCAGACATCGATTCCCTTTTCACGCGCGACGGTCAGCGTCCGCGCAATCTCACGCTTGGCATGGGCCAGACCCGCGGTGTTGTCGAGCTCACCCGTCGCATGCTGGAAACGCAGGCCAAACAGCTCACGCCGCGCATTCGTCAGATGCTCAAGCAGCTCAGTCTCACCGAGGTCACGTAGTTCGACGGCTTTCATGTCACCCGTCCTCACGCATGACGAACTTCGTCTTCACCGGCAGCTTGTGGCCGGCGAGGCGCATCGCCTCACGGGCGAGCGGCTCCGGCACGCCGGCGAGCTCAAACATGACGCGGCCCGGCTTGACCACGGCGACCCAGCCTTCCGGCGAGCCCTTGCCGGAACCCATCCGGGTCTCGGCCGGCTTCTTCGTGAACGGCTTGTCGGGATAGACGTTGATCCACACCTTCCCGCCACGCTTGATCTTGCGGGTCATGGCGATACGAGCCGCCTCGATCTGGCGGTTGGTCAGCCAACCGGCCTCGAGCGTCTTCAGCCCGTACTCACCGAACTGGACCTTGACCTGGCCGCGAGACAGCCCACCGCGACGTCCGCGGTGCTGCTTGCGGTGCTTGACGCGCTTAGGAGCGAGCATCAGCGAGCACCACCCTGGCCGCCGCCACCACCGGCGCCACCGCCGGGGTTGCCGCCACCGCCGCCGCCACGCTGGCCACGGCCACCGCCGCCGCCACCGGGACCACGACCGCCGCCGCCACCGCCAGGACCACCGGGCCCGCGACTACCGCCGCCGCCACCGGGACCACGACCGCCGCCGCCGGGACCACGACCGCCGCCCGGGCCACCCGGCCCACGACCACCGCCGCCGCCACCGGGACCACGACCGCCGCCCGGGCCACCCGGCCCACGACCACCGCCGCCGCCACCGGGACCACGACCGCCGCCCGGGCCACCCGGCCCACGACCACCGCCGCCGCCACCGGGACCACGACCACCACCGCCGCCGCCCGGACCACCCGGCCCACGACCGCCGCCAGGACCACCGGGACCACGACCACCGCCGCCGCCGGGACCGCCACCGCGACCGCGACCGCCGCCGGGACCACCCGGGCCACGACCGCCGCCGGGACCACCCGGACCGCGGCCGCCGGGACCGCCGCCGCGACCACGACCGCCACCGCCGCCGCCGCCGCCGGGTCCGCCGTCACCGCGGCGCCCACGACCGCGACCGTCGCGTCCATCGCGACCGCCACGCTCGGGCGCCTGCGGGGCCGGCTCGTCCATGATCGTCAGATCGGCGCCGGTGTAGCCCTCGGGCATGATCTCGCCCTTGTTGATCCAGCACTTGACGCCGATGCGACCGAACGTCGTGCGGGCCTCATGGAAGCCGTAGTCGATGTCGGCGCGCAGCGTGTGCAGCGGGACGCGACCGTCCGAGTACCCCTCGGTCCGCGCCATTTCGGCACCACCGAGACGACCGGAGACCTGGACCTTGACGCCCTTGGCGCCGGAGCGCATCGCGCTGGTGAGCGCGCGCTTCATCGCGCGGCGGAAGGCAACCCGGTTCTGCAGCTGCTCGGCGATCGACTGCGCGACGAGGCGCGCATCAAGCTCGGGCCGCTTGATCTCAAGAATGTTGACCTTGACCTGCTTGCCGGTGATCCGGTGCAGGTCGCGACGCAGCTGGTCGACCTCGGACCCGGACTTGCCGATGACGATCCCCGGCCGCGCCGTATGGATGTTGACCTCGACCTCGGTGGCGTTCTTGCGGATCGTGATGTCGGACAGCCCGGCGTGCGACAAGCGGCCGATGATGTGCTGTCGGATCAGCGTGTCCTCGTGCAGGAAGTCGGAGAAGTTCCGCTCGTTGAACCAGTTCGACTTCCAATCGTGGATGTAGCCCACGCGGATCGACTCGGGATGAACTTTTTGACCCATGAGTTCTTCTTATTTCTTCGGCGTGAGCAAGATCGTGAGATGACTGGTGCGTTTGCGAATCCGCGTCGCGCGACCCATCGCGCGCGGCCGGAACCGCTTGATCGTCGGACCCTCGTCGGCGTGCACCGCCTTGACGTACAGGTCCTCGCCAACGAGCTCGTGATTGTGCTCGGCGTTCGCGACCGCTGACTCGAGCAACTTGCTCCAATCCCGCGCGATCGCACGCGGCGTGACAGCGAGGATAGCTCGCGCTTCCTCAACCGTCTTCCCGCGGATGTGATCGCACACGAGTCGCGCCTTGCGCGCCGACGAGCGCACGTACTTGGCCTGCGCCCGCACCACCGGCGGAGGCCCAACCGGACGCTCACGCGACCGTCGCCGAGACGGAGCCGGCTTCGCCGGAGCCTCAGCCTTCTCTTCTTCCTTGGCGGCACCGCGACGCCGACGCCGCGGCTTCGGCTTCTCCTCATCAGCTTCAGCCTCGGGCTCCTCGGCGTCCTCGGCTTCGGGCTCCTCGGCTTCGGGCTCCTCGGCTTCCCCCTCGGCCTCATCGTCAGCCTCGAGCACGACCTCAGTCGCCTCCTCGGCCTCGACGTCCTCGGGGGTGGGCTCAACGCTCGTCGGCAGGCCCGCGCCGAGGTCGCCTCTGACGCCGAGGCTGCTCGCGTCGCTTCGTCGTCCGCACCGGCCTCGGGCGTCGGCGCGCGCTGCCTCGGCGGCAGGGGCCTGGCCTCGGCCGCCTCGGCTTGCGACCGCCGCCGCTTGGGCTTCTCTTCTTCAGCCATGCCTAGCGCCTCTTCCCGGTTCCAGCGTGGCCACGATAGAGCCGCGTCGGCGCAAACTCGCCGAGCTTGTGCCCAACCATTGACTCAGAGATGAACACCGGCACGTGCTTGCGACCATCGTGGACCGCAATCGTGTGCCCGACCATCTCAGGGAAGATCGTGGACGTCCGCGACCAGGTGCGCAGCATTCGCTTTTCGCCCGATGAATTCATCGCCTCGACGCGCGCCATCAGGCGCTCCTCGACGAACGGGCCCTTCTTGCTCGATCGACTCACCGCTTCTTACCTCTTCTGCGTCCGCGGACGATGTAGCGATCGGAGGCCTTGCGCTTCTTCCGTGTCCGGTAGCCGAGTGTCGGCACACCCCATGGGGTCACCGGGTGGCGACCCGCCGTCGTCGAACCTTCGCCACCGCCGTGAGGGTGGTCGACCGGGTTCATCGCGGTACCTCGGGTCTGCGGACGCACGCCCATGTGGCGCTTGCGCCCTGCCTTTCCGATCTTGACGTTCTGGTGGTCGGAGTTTCCGATCACCCCGACCGTGGCCCGGCACTCAGCGCGGACCATCCGCATCTCGCCTGAGGGCAGGCGGAGCGTCACGTAGTCGCCGTCCTTGGCGAGCAACTGAATGCCGACACCTGCCGAACGGGCCATCTGCCCGCCGCGACCCGGCGTCAGCTCAACGTTGTGCACGACCGTGCCGGGGGGCATGTTCGCGAGCGGCAGGCTGTTGCCGACGCGGATATCCGCACCCGGGCCCGACTCGACGGTCGCACCGACCCGCAAACGCGCGGGCGCGAGGATGTAGCGCTTCTCGCCGTCGGCGTAGTGCAGCAACGCGATGTATGCGGACCGGTTCGGGTCGTACTCGATGTGCGCGACCTTGGCCGGCACACCGTCCTTGAGCCGCTTGAAGTCGATCTTGCGATACAGGCGCTTCGCGCCACCACCGCGGTGTCGCGACGTCTTGCGGCCGTTGGAGTTCCGCCCACCGGACTTCTTCAGACCCTCCGTCAGCGACTTCTCCGGCTCGTCGCGCGTGATCTCCGCGAAGTCCGGATAGGTCACAAAGCGCCGGCCGGGCGATGTGGGCTTCGGGTTACGAATCGGCATCGGTTACTCAGTCCCCTCCAGGCCTTGGAAGATCGGGATCGTGTCGCCCTCGCGGACCTGGACGATCGCCTTCTTCCAATGGCGCGTCTTGCCGGCCGTCTGGCCGCGGCGCTTGGGCTTGCTCTTGACAAACGCCGTTCGCACCGCAAGCACCTTGACGTCGAACAGCTGCTCGATCGCCTGGCGGATCTGGGTCTTGTGCGCGCGGTCGTGCACGCGGAACGTGTACTTGCCGGCCTCGGCGAGGACGAACGTCTTCTCCGAGACGACCGGTCGGATGATCACCTGGCTTGGGTCCATCAGGCTCCGGCCTCCTCGTCCGACTGATCGCTCGCGCGTCCGGCCGCACGGGCAACAAGCTCCGGCAGCGCTGCCTGCGAGACGAGCAGCCATGCGGCGCCGATGACATCGGCGACCCCCGCGTCGGTGACCGGCATGACGGCAACCCGAGAGATGTTGCGGAACGACTTGCCTGCCGCCGCCTCCTCTTCGGTGAGCAGGACGAGCGTCCGCGAGACGGCACCCCAATCGTCGAGCAGGCCGGCGGCCCGCGCGGTCGACGGAGCGTCGAACACCGAGGCGTCGAACACCGCGAGTGACTCGCGCTCGGCATGAACCGAGAGCGCGCTGCGCAATGCGGCGCGGCGTGCCTTGCGGTTGACCTTGGCCGTATAGCTGCGCGGCGTGGGCCCGAACACGACGCCGCCGCCGGCGAAGTGGGGGGCGCGGATCGAGCCCTGACGGGCCCGGCCGGTCCCCTTCTGGCGCCACGGCTTCGCCCCGCCGCCGGACACCTTCCCGCGGGTCAGCGTCGAGGCCGTGCCACGACGGCGCGCGTTGAGCTCGGCGCGCACGGTCTCGTGGACGAGCGGCATGTTGAAGCGAGCCTCGAACGTGGCCGCGTCGAGAGTGACGGTGCCGCCGCCGAGGACGGGTGCGGAACGATCAGCCATCGGTGCGTACCTCCACGGTCCCGCCCTTCGGGCCCGGAACGGCCCCGCGGACGAGCAACAGGTTCTGCCGGGGGATCACTTCGACGACGGTGAGGCCGCGCTGGGTGATCCGACCGCCGCCCATGCGACCCGGCCCCCGGATTCCCTTGAACACGCGGGACGGGGTTGCCGAGGCGCCGATCGACCCCGGCGCGCGGACGTTATGCGAGCCGTGCGACTTCGGGCCGCTCGAGAAGTTGTGACGCTTGATCGTGCCCTGGAAACCCTTTCCCTTGGACACGCCGGAGATCTTGACGACGTCTCCTTCGTTGAACGCGTCGACATTGACCGTCTCGCCGACGAGCAGCTCACCGGCCTCATCGCGGAACTCGCGCACGACGCGGTGCGCGGACGCGTCCGCCTTCTTGAGGTGGCCGAGCTCGGCCTTCGTCAGCACCTTCTCCTTGCAGGCGGCGAAGGCGAGCTGGACGGCCTCGTAGCCGTCGCGGTCGAGCGTGCGGATCGCGGTCACGGGACACGGACCAGCCTCGAGCACGGTGACGCGCTCGACGCGGCCGTCGTCCAGGAACCGCTGGGTCATTCCGAGTTTGCGAGCGAGGATTGCGGCCATCAGGTTCTCCTAGGACGCAAGCCGAATCTCGATATCCACGCCGGCCGGGAGGTGGTCGAGTCGCTGAAGCGAGTCGACCGTCTTCGGCGTCGGCTGGTGGATGTCGATCAGTCGTTTATGGGTGCGGATCTCGAAGTGCTCGCGTGAATCCTTGTCCTTAAACGGCGATCGGATCACGCAGTACACGTTCTTCTCCGTCGGCAGCGGCACCGGACCAGAGACGGTCGCGCCGGTGCGCGTCGCCGTCTCTACGATCTCCTTCGCCGCCGTCTCGATCGCCGTGTGGTCGTATGACTTCAGGCGGATCCGGATCTTGTTTTGAGCAATGGTTGCCACGAAAAGGCTTCTGGTTTCTCTCAGTCAAACGGGGCAGGTCCCAAGCTGCGGGGCCCACCCCACATAAGGTCGTATCTCAAACTGCGGAAAATAATCGGGCGGCGGGGTGGGTGGGAATCCCATCCGGACCCGCCGCCCGAGGAACTACTTGACGACTTCGGTAACGACCCCCGAGCCGACCGTACGGCCGCCCTCGCGGATCGCGAACCGTAGACCCTGATCCATGGCGATCGGCTGGATCAGCTCGATCTCCATCTGGACGTTGTCACCCGGCATGACCATCTCGGTGCCCTCAGGCAGCTTGGCCACGCCCGTGACGTCGGTCGTACGGAAGTAGAACTGCGGCCGGTAGCCGGTGAAGAACGGGGTGTGACGTCCACCCTCTTCCTTCTTCAGCACGTACACCTCGGCCTTGAACTGGGTGTGCGGCGTGATCGAGCCCGGCTTGCACAGCACCTGCCCGCGCTCGATGTCCTCGCGCTTGGTGCCGCGCAACAGGCATCCGACGTTGTCGCCGGCGCGGCCCTCGTCGAGGATCTTCTTGAACATCTCCACGCCGGTGACGACGGTGGAGGTCGTGTCCTTGATACCCACGATCTCAACGGTCTCGCCGGTCTTGATGATTCCCTGCTCCACGCGGCCCGTGGCGACCGTCCCGCGGCCGGTGATCGAGAACACGTCCTCGACCGGCATCAGGAACGGCTTGTCCAGGTCACGCTGCGGCTCGGGGATGTACGTGTCCAGAGCCTCCGCGAGCTCGAGGATCTTCGCCTCGGCGTCCTCGTCACCCTCGAGCGCCTTGAGCGCCGAGCCGATGACGAACGGGATGTCGTCGCCCGGGAACTCGTACTCGGAGAGCAGGTCGCGGATCTCGACCTCGACGAGCTCGAGCAGCTCGGGGTCGTCGACCATGTCGGCCTTGTTGAGGAACACAACGATGTAGGGCACGCCGACCTGGCGCGCGAGCAGGATGTGCTCACGGGTCTGGGGCATGGCGCCGTCGGCCGCCGACACGACCAGGATCGCGCCGTCCATCTGTGCGGCGCCGGTGATCATGTTCTTGACGTAGTCGGCGTGGCCCGGACAGTCGACGTGGGCGTAATGCCGGTTGGGCGTCTCGTACTCGACGTGTGAGGTCGCGATCGTGATCCCGCGTGCCTTCTCCTCAGGAGCGTTGTCGATCGATTCGAACGACCGCACCTCTGTACCGCCGCCGTACTTCTCGTTCAGCACCTTGGTGATCGCGGCGGTCAGCGTCGTCTTACCGTGGTCGATGTGACCGATGGTGCCGACGTTGACATGGGGCTTGTCGCGCTCGAATTTGGCTTTCGCCACTTTGGGGTCGCTCCTTCTCTTCTCAGTGGTTCTGTTCGTCTCAGGACGAACCTATTCAGGATATAAGTTTTCCGTCCGGCGCTGCTGCTAGGCCGGTTGCAACTCGCCGACGACCTTCTCGGCGATGTTCGCCGGGACCTCGTCGTAGCGCTCGAACTGCATCGTGTAGGTGGCCCGGCCCTGCGTGTTGGACCGCACGTCGGTCGCGTACCCGAACATCTCGGCCAGCGGCACATACGCACTGACGACCTGGGCGTTACCGCGCTGCTCCATTCCCTGCACCTGGCCGCGCCGGCGATTGAGGTCGCCGATGACATCGCCCATGAACTCCTCAGGGGTGACGACCTCGACCGCGAAGATCGGCTCGAGCAGCACCGGCTTGGCGCGCCGGACCGCCTCCTTGAGCGCCAGCGAGCCGGCGACCTTGAACGCGATCTCGCTCGAGTCCGTGTCGTGGTACTTACCGTCGTTCAGCGTGACGCGCACGTCGACCATCGGGTAGCCGGCCCGCGGCCCGTTCTCGAGTGCCTCCTCGACGCCCTTCTCGACGGCGGGGATGAACTCGGTGGGGATCGACCCACCCTTGATCTTGTTGACGAAGTCAAAGCCCTCGCCCGGCGCCGGCTCGACGTCGATATAGACGATGCCGTACTGGCCCGAGCCACCCGTCTGTCGGACGAACCGTCCCTCGACCTTCTGCGCGGTCCCGCGGATCGTCTCGCGGTAGGACACCTGCGGCCGGCCGACGTTGGCGTCGACCTTGAACTCGCGCATCATCCGGTCGACGAGGACCTCGAGGTGCAACTCGCCCATGCCGGAGATCTCGGTCTGGCCGGTTTCCTCGTTGGTGCGCACCTGGAAGGTGGGATCCTCCTCGGCGAGGCGGCCGAGCGCGGTCGACATCTTCTCCTGGTCGGCCTTCGTCTTCGGCTCGATCGCGACCTTGATCACCGGCTCGGGGAACTCGATCATCTCGAGCTTGATCGGCTTGTCCGGCGCCGACAGCGTGTCGCCGGTCACGACCTGCTTGATGCCGACGGCGGCGGCGATGTCGCCGGCAAAGATGTCCTTGACCTCCTCGCGCTCGTTCGCGTGCATCATCAGGATGCGCCCGATGCGCTCGGTGCGGCCCGTGTTGACGTTGAGCACGCGCGAGCCCGCCTCAAGCTTTCCGGAGTAGACCCGGAAGTACGTGAGCTTGCCGACGTACGGGTCGGCCATGATCTTGAACGCGAGCGCCGCGAACGGCTCCTCGTCGGAGGCGTGGCGCTCGACCGGCTGGCCGTCACCGTTCGACGACCCCTTCGCCGGCTCGATGCCCTCCACGGGCGGCACCTCGAGCGGGCTCGGCAGGTAATCGAGCACGGCGTCGAGCAGGGGCTGAACGCCCTTGTTCTTGAAGCTTGAGCCGCAGAGGACGGGAGTCAGCTTGATCTGGAGGGTCGCCTTGCGGATCGCCGCCTTGAGCCGGTCGACCGGGATCTCCTGATCCTCGAGAATCATCTCGAGCAGCTCGTCGTCGAAGTGGGAGACCTCTTCGAGCAGGTGCTCGCGTGCGGCCGCCGCAGCCTCGGCGTGTTCGGCCGGGATCTCGACGACGTCCTTCTCCTTGCCGAGCTCGTCCTTGTAGATGATCGCGTGGTTCTCGACGAGGTCGATGATTCCCTGGAACTCCGACTCGGCGCCGATCGGCAGCTGAATCGGGACCGGGTGCGCGGCGAGGCGATCGATCATCGTCTGCACGCCGCGCTCGAAGTCGGCGCCGATCCGGTCCATCTTGTTGATGTAGGCGATGCGCGGGACGTGGTACTTGTCGGCCTGCCGCCAGACGGTCTCCGACTGCGGCTCGACGCCCGCGACCGAGTCGAACAGCGCGATCGCGCCGTCAAGTACGCGCAACGAGCGCTCAACCTCGACCGTGAAGTCGACGTGGCCGGGCGTGTCGATGATGTTGATCCGGTGGCCTTCCCACTCGCAGGTGGTCGCGGCGGAGGTGATCGTGATGCCGCGCTCCTGCTCCTGCTCCATCCAGTCCATCACCGCGGCGCCCTCGTGAACCTCCCCCATCTTGTAGGTCCGACCTGTGTAATAGAGGATGCGCTCAGTCGTCGTCGTCTTACCGGCGTCTATGTGAGCCATGATCCCGATGTTGCGAATCTTCTCTAGAGGGAAAGTGCGAGGCATGAAGGTTTCCGGTGTTTCGGTAGGGCTTCCGTCTGTGGTCCTGAATCCCTCGGGGGCGTGTGCCGTTTCCGGGGGGGTCTGCCCTCCCAACTGGCATGAAAAAGGCCCCATAGGGCCCATTCACGACGCATCTGTCGGGAGGGGGCGAATTCTTATTCGGTCGGCGTCTCCATTGCTTGGATTCTCCGCGCCCGGGAGCGAGCACAGATGAACGCAACGCCGCCCGAGGCGAAGACCGAATATAGCAGAGCTTCGGAGCATTCCGAGAGGGATTCCGGCGCCTCCCCGCACCGTGATTCGGCCGCCCGCAAACGGGGCTCGCGAGGGACCGCGGACCGCACCGCCGGCCCGACCATCGCCGCGCCCCGGCTGGTCCGGGGCGCGATCCTGATCGGCGGTCTGCTCGGCGCCCTGCTGCTGCTCGTTGCCGAGTTTACGACCCTGTTCGAGATTCGCACGAGCGCCGGCGGAGCGCCGTACAAGTCCGTGGGCACCGGCTCGCATCACACCTACGCGCTCATCCCGATCGCTGTGCTCGTAGTCGTCTTCAGCATCGCGGTGTACACCGCGGTCAGCCGTCCGGCGCTCCTCTCGATCGGGATGCTCGCCGTCCTCAGCCTGTTGATCGCGTTGCTCGGCGATCTGCCCGACGCCCACGCGAGCGGTCTCGTCGGGGGCGGCGCCCAGCATTACGTGGCGGCGAGCGCGACGCCGAGCGCGGGCCTGTACATGGAGACGCTCGGCGGGGTTGTCCTGCTGATCACGTCGGTGTGCGGCTTCCTGCTGCTCGGGCCGCCGCCCCGGTCGGGACGGCGCCGCTCGGCCCCCCGCTCGACCGACGCCTGAACCGGCCCTACCCACTGACTAGCACGCATGGCGCCAAGACGCATCCAAGGATCAGCCATTGTCAGCGGCAGGTCTTTTTACTGACACAAAACGACGGGACTGCCTCGGCCCCCAGACTTCCCGTCTACATTTACTCAACGCGAGGGTTGTCCCACCGCAGCCCCCGGTCCCGTGTGGTGGGCGGCCCTCGCGTTTACTTCCCTCACGCCGCCACGGCCGCGACGGCGCGCGATACTGACGCGGGATGGCTCACGTCCCGACGACCCGGCACCTGCTCCGCGCGAAGGATCTCGCTGACGCGCGGTACTTCGAACGGCTGACCGTCGATGACCTCGCTCGAGCCGCCGGGCTGTCCCGCGCGCATTTCAGTCGGGCGTTCCGCCGGGCGTTCGGTGAGTCACCCCACGCGTATCTGCTGACGCGCCGACTGGAGCGCGCCGCGGCATTGCTGCGCAACACCGATCGATCGGTGGCCGAGATCTGCTTCTCGGTCGGTCTGCAGAGCCTCGGCTCGTTCACGTCGAGCTTCACGAAGACGTTCGGGGTCTCTCCCCAGCGCTATCGCGCCCAGTTTCCCCCGGCGGCGGCGCAGGCCCGTCTGCCCGCGTGCGTCGTGCGGGTGTACGGCCGGCCGCAACGGCGCACGTTTGGAGAAGACAAGGCTCCGAGCGGCCTCTAGGGTCGGCGACCACAGATCACGCCGACCCGGAGGGAGACAGATGAAGATCAGCACCACACAACTATGGGTGCACGACCAGGACGAGGCGCTGGCGTTCTACACCGACAAGCTGGGGATGGAGGTCAAGTCCGACGTGACGCTGCCGGAGATGGGGAATTTCCGCTGGCTCACGGTCGGGCCGGCCGGCCAGGAGGAGATCGCGATCACGCTGATGGCGATTCCCGGGCCTCCGGTGATGGACGACGAGACTGCCGCTCAGGTCCGTGAGCTCATGTCGAAGGGCTTCGCCGGCACCGTGTTCTTGACGACCGACGACGTGCGTTCGGACTACAAGGAGCTGAAGGCCCGGGGCGTTGAGTTCACCGAGGAGCCGGAAGAGCGACCCTATGGAATCGACACCGGCTTCCGCGACCCGTCCGGCAACCACCTGCGGCTCTCGCAGCTCACGGAGATCGCGACGTCCGCCTGAACGCCGGTCGACGAGCGGGCGCGTCCGGTGGCTCACCGGATAGCGTCCGCTCGTGGCCACTACCCCCGGGACCTCGTTTGACGGGCTGAGCCTGCGAGGCTCCCTGCGCCCCTACCAGCGGCTCGCGCTCGACGCGTTCGAGACCGACCGCACCGCCGGACGCCGCTCAACGCACCTCGTCGCTCCTCCGGGCTCGGGCAAGACCGTCATCGGCCTCGAGATCGTCCGCCGGCTGGATCGACCGGCGCTCGTCCTCGCGCCGACCGCCACGATCAGCGCCCAGTGGGCGGACAAGCTCGGGTTGTTCACCGACCAGCCCGCCGCGTTCCTCGCGCCCCAGGGCGAACTGCACGTCCTCACGTACCAGTCCATCTGTCAGACGAGCGATCCGGGAGACGCGCTGCGGGCGGCGGCTGAGGAACGGCTCGTCCAGGAGCGCGCAGCCGCGATCGGCGCCGCGGAGGCGGACGTGAAGGCCGAGGTCGCGGCGTTCACCGGCGCCGCCCGCGAGCGCTTTGAGCACGAGGTGTCTGCGGAAATCGCCCGCTGCAAGAAGGCCGCCGTCCGTGGCGACGCGACCGCGCTTGCCGCCGCCTCGCTGCTCTCCCCGGCGGCGCGCACCCGGCTCGACGGGCTCGTCACGGCGGGGATCGGCACGCTCGTCCTCGACGAGTGCCACCACCTGGCCTCGCTGTGGGGATACCTCGTGCGGGCGGTCATCACCGATTTGCCCGACGTGCACGTCGTTGGACTCACCGCGACGTCCCCCAGCGAGCTGACCGGCGAGGAGGCGGAGCTCTACGCCTCGCTGCTCGGGCCGGTCGACTTCCAGATCCCGACCCCCGCCGTCGTCCGCGACGGCCATCTCGCGCCCTACCAGGAACTGGCGTACTTCACCGCTCCCCTCGACAGCGAGCGCGAATGGCTGGATGAGCGCCACGTCCGTTTCTCCGAGTTGCTCGACCGGCTGCAGGAGCCGGCCGCACCGGGCGAGGAGGACCTGGCGTTCTCGTCTTGGGTGATCGGCCGGATCCGCTATCGGGACACGGGCGACGGCGCCGCGCGCGTGCCGTTCTCGACGCTCGTCGCGCGGCGACCGGAGCTCGCCCGCGCCGGACTGCGCTACCTCGCCTCCGGCGGACTCGAGCTGCCGGACGACGCACCGCGCGGCGAGGGCTGGCGTGAACCGCCGACGCTCGACGACTGGCTGGTGCTGATCAGCGACTACGCGGTCGGGTGCCTGCGCGCCCACCCCGGCGACGCGGCCGAGCGTCGACTCGCCGAGCTCCAGACGGGATTGCGTGACCTGGGCTTCGTCCTCACCCGCCAGGGCATCCGCCGCGGCGGCTCCGACGTCGATCGGGTGTTGACCTCAAGCGCCGCGAAGCCGATGGGGGCGATCGAGGTGCTCGCGGCCGAGGCCGAATCACGCGGGGACGGTCTGCGCGCGGCCGTCCTGTGCGACGCCGAGATCGGTGAGCGTCAACCTGAGGGTTCGCCGCTCGCGCTGACCGGCGGTGCGCGCGGCGTGCTCCGAGCGCTCGGCGATGACCTCCGGACGGCCGCCCTCGGCCCCCTGCTTGTGACCGGCAAGGTCGTCGGCTGCCTCCCTGACGACGCCGAGCGCATGCGTGTCGCGCTCGGGGCGGCCACGGCCACGCCTGACGACGGCCTGGTCGTGTTGAGCGCGCCGGGCTGGGAGAGCCGGGACTGGGTGGCGGCCGCCGGCCGGGCGCTCGCGGGCGGGACGACGCAACTCGTGGTCGGCACCCGCGGCCTGCTCGGCGAGGGCTGGGATGCGCCGTCGCTCAACGTCGTCGTCGATCTCACGACCGTGGCCGCTGACGTCTCGGTGCGGCAGATGCGCGGCCGGGCGCTGCGGCTCGATCCCGCCGACCCGGAGAAGCTCGCGTCGAACTGGGACGTCGTCTGCGTCGCGCCCGATCTCGCCCGCGGAATCGCCGATTACAGCCGCTTCGTCCGCCGGCACTCGCATCTGCATGCCCCCTGCGAGGACGGCTCGATCGAGACGGGCGTCTCCCACGTCCACCCGCTGCTCTCGCCCTACCAGCCACCGGCCGACAGCGAGCTCGAGCAACTCAACCGGGACGGAGTCGCCCGGGCCGATGACCGCGGCGGCGCCCGCGAGCGGTGGCGAATCGGCGAGCCCTACGTCGGTGAGGACGTCCCCGTCCTGCTCGTCCGTAGCACGCGCCCCACGCCGTCCTCCGGACGCGCGCCGGCGCCGATGGTCACCGGATTGATCACCGAGCTCCCCAACCCGACACCCCGGCCCGCGGGCATCGGGGCGGCGCTGCGGGTCCGCTCGCTGGAGCGGTCCTACCCGACGGTCCTGCCGCTTGACCGCGTCGCCCGCGCCGTCGTCGACACCTACATCGCGCTCGGCGAGATCGGTGAGCGATCCGGCGTCTCGCTGACGCTCACCCCCCGCGCGGGTGGGATCGTCCGCTGCTCGATGCCCGCTGGCAACGCCGCCGAGAACGCCCGCCTCGCCTCCGCTCTCGACGAAGCGATCAGCCCCGCGATCAACCCTCGGTACGTCGTCAGCCGTCCCGCATGGCCGGCCGGCGCGCGGCCGGGGACCGTCGTGTGGCGGGCGCTCACGTTCAAGGAGCCGCTCGATGAGAGCTGGCACCCGGTCCCCTCCGACCTCGGCTCCCACAAGGACCGTGCGACCGCCTTCCACGTCGCCTGGCAGATGCACGTCGGACCCGGCCAGCTCCTGTTCGCCGGCCGCGAGTCAGCCGCCGGCCGCGACGAGTCGGCCACCGCGGCCGCCGCCGGCGCCGATTACGTGACGAGCCGCCGGACGCTCTGGCACTGAGGTGAAGGTTTGCAGCCGCCGGACGGCGGCCAAGCACGCGCCGGGTGCGTCTACCAGCGGTAGTGAGCGAAGGCCTTGTTGGCCTGCGCCATGCGGTAGATGTCGTCCTTGCGCTTGAACGCGTTGCCCTGCTGCTGCTGGGCGTCGAGCAGCTCGTTGGCGAGCCGCTGGGCCATCGTCTTCTCACGACGCTGGCGGGCGAACAGGACGAGCCAGCGGACGGCGAGCGTCCGAGCGCGGGGCCCGGGCACCTCGACCGGCACCTGGTAGGTCGCGCCGCCGACACGGCGGGAGCGGACCTCGAGCACCGGGGTCAGGGCCTTGATCCCCGCCTCGAGCTGCTCAACCGGATTCTTGCCGGAGCGCTCACCGACGATGGCAAGCGCGTCGTAGACGATCTTTTCCGACACCGACTTCTTGCCGTCGAGCATCACCTTGTTGATGACCTGCTGGACGAGACGGTTGCGGTGGACGGGATCGGGATCGATCTTCCGGGGCTGGGCTGCTGCGCGACGTGGCATATCGGGCTACTTGGCCTTGACGCCGTACTGCGAGCGCGCCTTTTTGCGATCGCTGACGCCGGCGGCGTCAAGCGTGCCGCGAATGACCTTGTACCGGAAGCCCGGCAGGTCCTTGACGCGGCCACCGCGGACGAGCACGACCGAGTGCTCCTGGAGGTTGTGCCCCTCGCCCGGAATGTAGGCGCCGACTTCCATGCCGTTGGTGAGCCGGACACGGGCGACCTTGCGCAGAGCCGAGTTCGGCTTCTTCGGCGTCGTCGTGTACACACGGGTGCAGACGCCGCGGCGCTGCGGGGCAGCGACCTTCTTCTTGCGCCCCTTGCCGGATTTCAGGCCCGGGGTGGCGAGCTTCTTCTTCGGCTTCTTGCGGCCCTTGTTAATCAACTGGCTGGTAGTCGGCATGCGATTTCGCAGAGTAGCAGGGGTCAGCCGGCAGTCGTCTGCAGACCCGCGAGCGCCTCGTCCACGGTCACGGCGGTGACCCCGACGGCGTCGGCGACCGGCGCGTAGGTCACCTGGCCGGCAGCGACGTTGACGCCGAGCTTCAGCCCCGGGCTCTCCGCGACCGCACGGGCGACGCCCACGCCGGCAAGGTGGAGCACGTAGGGCATCGTCGCGTTCGTCAGCGCGTAGGTCGACGTGATCGGGACCGCGCCCGGCATATTCGTCACGCAGTAGTGCGTGATGCCGTCGACCTCATAGGTCGGGTCGGAATGGGTCGTCGGACGCGACGTCTCGAAGCAGCCGCCCTGGTCGATCGAGACGTCGACGAGCACCGCTTGGCGCTTCATCAGTCCAAGCTGCTCCCGCGTGATCACCCGCGGCGCCCGGGCACCGTGAACGAGCACCGCTCCAATCACGAGATCCATGTCCGGGAGGCGCTCCTCGATCGACAGCGTCGTGGCGAAGCACGTGTCCGCGCGTCCGCCGAACGCGATGTCGAGGTCACGGAGGCGGTCGATGTTGCGGTCAAACACGTACACCGTCGCTTCCATTCCGAGCGCGATGAACGCCGCGTGCATCCCGACGACGCCGCCGCCGATGACCATGACGTTGGCTGCCGCGACGCCCGGGACGCCGCCGAGCAGGATGCCGCGGCCGCCCAGTGGCTTCTCAAGCATGAACGCGCCGGCCTGGGTCGCGATCTTGCCGGCGACTTCCGACATCGGCGCGAGCAACGGCAGGCGGCCGCGAGCGTCCTCGACGGTCTCATACGCGATGCAGGTCGCGCCGGAGGCCATCAGCCCGTGGGTCAACTCCGGATCGGCGGCGAGATGCAGGTAGGTGAACAGGGTATGGCGCGCTTCGAGCAGCGGCACCTCCTGCGGCTGAGGCTCTTTGACCTTGACGATCAGCTCGGACTCACCGAACACGGACGCGGCATCCGGCACGATCGTCGCGCCCTGGGCGGTGTACGCGTCGTCGCTGATCGACGAGCCGACGCCCGCACCGCTCTGCACGCTGACATGGTGTCCGGCATCGACGAGCTCGCGCACTCCCGCCGGCGTCAGCGCCACGCGGTATTCGTCGAGCTTGACCTCACTTGGAACCCCGACCTTCACACCATCATCCTTTCCCGATGCATTACGAAACCAGTTCCCGCCCGCGCAGCGCCAGCCAGAACTCGATCCGGTCCCGCGCGTTGCCGAGATTGCGCCCGGTCAGCTCCTCCACCCGCCGTATCCGGTAACGCAGCGTGTGGCGATGGCAGTACAGCCGCCGCGCCGCACGCTCCCACTGCCCGTTCTCCTCGATGAACGCCTCGAGGCTCCGCATCAGCTCGCCCCCGTAGGGGCCCTCACTCGCCTCGATCGGCCCGAGGATCGAGTCGCAGAACAGCCGCAGTGCCTCGTCGTCCTGAAGCGACAGGAGCAGTTGGAACGATCCGAGATCACGGTAGGTGCCAACGCGGATGCCGGGTGGGCGCGTTCCGGGTGGGCGGGATCCATTTCCCGACCCGTTCGTGGCGTGGTCCTCGTCGCGCACGCCGAGCGACAGTGCCTCGACGGCGCACCGCGCCTCGTGGAAGCTTCGCCGGGCATCGCTCCCGGAGACGGGTCGACCGACGCCGACCTGAACCGCGCTGCCGAGCTCGGCGCTGAGCCGTCCGGCCACGCGTTCGGCGAGGGAGAACAGCTCGTCCTCCTCCATGCCCGGAACGAGCGCGCAGGTCAGACCCCCGCTCGAGGCGACGAGCCCGGGAGCCGCGTCGTCGCGCAGCGCGGCGACGAGCCCGAGCTCGGCCGGGGTCGCGGACCCCCGTCCGTTCCCGGGCCGCTCGACGACGATCGCCGCCACCTGCTCGGCGAGCCCGAACGGCTCCAGCCGGCGGCCGAGCTCGGCGCCGGAGAGCTCGCCGCGCACTACCGCAGCGAGGATGTCGCCGGCCAGCCGGCGCTCGGTGTCGCCCGCGACGCGGCCGCGCAGCAGCTCGAGCGCCACGATCGTCACCGCCTGGTGCAGCGTGAGCCGATCAAAGTCGGTGAGCGGTCCGGCGTCCTTGATCGCGACGAGCCATGCCTCGGGAATCCGTTCGCCGGCCGCCACGCTCGTGCCCGACGACCGCGGTGTCCCGTCGGCGGCGACCGGGAGCGCGAGACCGTTCCCGCCGTCTTCCGGTCCGGGCATGAACGCGCGAGCGTCGCGGCGACGCGTCCGTTCACGCAGCTGGGCGGAGACGGCGGTGAGGGTGCCCTCGTCGAGAGGGCGACGGAACGCGTGCTGGACGAGCAGCTCGCCACGCGGGTCGAACACGAGCACCGCGGCGCCGATGAGCGTCGCGAGCGCACCGGCGAGCGCATCAAGGCCGCGCTCGGAGAGAACGATCCGCTCGAGTCGCTCCTGGGCGGCGAGCGCCCGCCGCAGCACGGCGTACTGCTCGTTGACGAGCTGCGTGAACGCTGCTTCGGTCACCGCGATGAACGGCACCTCGTAGGACACTTCGAACACCGGGAACTGCCGCTCGGCAGCGACCTCGATGATCGCTGGGGGCACGGCATCGTGACCAAATCCGATCCCGAACCCGAGCGCCGCGAGCTGATGATCGGCGAGCCGGTTGACGAACTCACGCTGGCCGGCCTCGTCGCCGAGCTGCATACCGGTCGTCAGCAGCACCTCGCCGCCGGACAGCCATGGCGTGGGGTCCTCAAGTTCGGAGATGTGGACCCACCGCACTGGAAGGTCCAGGCCGGCGTCGCCCGCGAGCACGCGGACGTCGAGGTCGGCAAGAAGGTCCCGGACGGTCAGCATCTCTGGTCAGTGCGTGTGGACGTGCATCCGCTCGCCGGCCTCGGTCAGCACCGGACGCAGGACCGCTTCCATCTCCGCGAATTGCTCGGGTCCCGCGATCAGCGGCGGCGAGAGCTGGATCACCGGATCACCGCGGTCATCCGCGCGGCAGATGAGCCCGCGACGGTAGAGCTCGGTCGAGAGGAAGCCGCGGAGCAGCGTCTCGCCCTCCTCCTCGGTGAACGTCTCCTTCGTCTCGGTGTCCTTGACGAGTTCGATCGCGTGGAAGTAGCCGGCGCCGCGCACGTCGCCGACGATCGGCAGATCGCGCAGCGACTCGAGCATCTCCCGGAACGCCGCCTCGTTGGCGCGGACGTTCTCAAGCACGCCCTCGTGCTCGAGTGCGTCGAGGTTCGCCATCGCCACCGCCGCGCACATCGGATGCCCACCGAAGGTGAAGCCGTGCGTGAAGCTCTGCCCGGCGTCGATGAATGGCTCGGCCATCCGGTCGGACGCGATCACCGCGCCCATCGGCGCGTACGCGCTGGTGAGCCCCTTTGCGGTCGTAATGAGGTCCGGCAGATAGTCATAGCGTTGCGCGCCGAACCACTCGCCGAGGCGTCCCCACGCGCAGATGACCTCATCGGAGATCATCACCACGTCGTACTCGTCACAGATCTCGCGCACACGCTGGAAGTAGCCCTCCGGCGGGGTGAAGCAGCCGCCGGCGTTCTGCACCGGCTCGAGGATCACCGCCGACACCGTCTCCGGCCCCTCGAACTCGATCCGCTCGGCGATCATCTCCACGAGCTGGTCCTCGGTCATCCCCGGCTGCATCCGGTAGCGATTCGTGTTGAGGACGTGGCAGCCGCCCGGCGCGAGCGGCTCGAACGGGGTGCGCAGCTCGGTGACGCCGGTGGCCGACAGCGCGCCGAGGGATGTGCCGTGGTACGCGATCTCCCGCGCGATCACCTTGTGCTTGAGCCCGTGGCCCCGAAGCTTGTGGTACTGCCGAGCGAGCTTCAGGGCGGACTCGACCGCCTCGCTGCCGCCGCTCGTGAAGAACACCCGGTTGAGGTCGCCCGGTGCGAGCGCCGCGATCCGCGTCGCGAGCTCGATCGCGGGCGGGTGCGCGTAGGACCAGTTGGTGAAGAAACCGAGCTCCTTCGCCTGGTCGGCGCCCGCCTGCGCGATGTCGGCCCGGCCGTGCCCGATGTTCACGCAGAACAGCGCCGAGAGCCCGTCGAGATAGCGGTTGCCGTGATCGTCGTAGACGTAGCAACCTTCGCCACGCGTGATGATCGGAACGTCGCTGTCACCGAGGCGGGTGAAGTGCATCCAGAGGTGGCGTTGCGCCAGCTCCTGCAGCGAAGCCGTTTGCCCGCTGACCTCCTGCACCGTACTCGCCATACCTGCCTCCACTCCAATTTGCCGTTTTGTACAAAGGTATCGACATTGTGCCTTAAGAGCAATTGTCCGATTCGTCGGGTGCCTGGGGCCATTGCCACCGGATAGGTGGTGGAGGCCCCAAGGGCCAGACCCCGCAGCGGTTGCCGGATAGGGTGTCCGTCCCGTGGCCATCAACTACCACCGCACCGGCAGCGGGCCGACGCTCGTCCTGATCCACGGCATCGGTCACCACTGGCAAGGCTGGGAGCCGGTGATCGATCGCCTCGCCGGCGACCGGGACGTGATCGCGATCGACCTGCCGGGGTTCGGCGAATCGCCGATGCCGCCGGCGGGAACACCGGCCGGCGCCGGAACGCTCACCGGCCTGGTCGCCGACTTTCTTGATGGTCTGGGGGTGGAGCGCCCCCACGTCGCCGGTAACTCGCTCGGCGGCTGGATCTCGCTGGAGCTCGCCAAGCGGGGACGCGTCGCGTCTGCGACGGGGCTCTCGCCCGCGGGATTTCACAACCGGCTCGAGGCGATCTACCAGCTGACGCTGTTCCGGATCCTCATCCGGACGACGCGCTTGATCGCGCCGAACGTCGAGCGGATCCTCAGCCGCCCGCGCCTGCGCCAGCTTGCGTTCCAGCAGCTCGTCGCGCATCCACTCCAGATCCCGCGCCACGAGATCGGGCCATCGGTCCGGGCGCTCGCCAACGCACCGTGGTTTGACGAGACGCTGCGCGCGATCAACGACGAGCACTTCACCGGCGGCGCGGCGATCTCGGTGCCGGTCACGATCGCCTGGGGCGAGCGCGACCGGGTGCTCCTCCCCCGCCAGGCACCGCGCGCCGCCCGCGCGATCCCGAGCGCCCGGATGCTGACGCTCGCCGGCTGCGGGCACGTCCCGATGACCGACGATCCCGACCAGGTGGCGCGGGTCATCCTCGCCGGCAGCGCAGACGCCGCCTGAGCGAACGCAGGTCGCGACCGTTTCGCACGTGAACAGCGGGCGGAGCGACCGTTTCGCACGGACGCGGAAGCTCGCGAGCGGCGCGTATCAGGCGGTCGGCGCGCCGGCGGCTCGCACCGGCGCCGGCATCAGCCAGGCGGCGGCGAGAACGAGCAGGAAGGCAACACACTCGACGACGAGCGTCAGCGGGTTGCCGCTGAGCGGATCGCCGAACACGATGATCCCGCCGACGATCCCGGCGACGTTGGCCGCCGTTCCCGTCACCGCGATGACCGGGACGGCGTCGCCGTCCTGGAGGCCCTTGGCCGAGGCGTAAAACGCGGCGATCGAAGCGCCGATCGTCACCAGCGTCCACGGGGAGATGAGTCCGAGCGCGCCGTGACTGGCGACCATCCCGGAGATCGCCTTGATCGCGACGTCGGAGACCCCGAACAGGATTCCGGCGGCAGCGCCGAGCATGAACCCGTGGTGCTCGGTGCGAGCGCCGAACCGCGGTCCGATGATCAGCAGCGATCCGGCGACGATCATGGCCGCCTCAAAAGCGATCATCCCGGGGACCGAGAAGCGCGAGTGGGCACCGTGGGCCGCCGGCAGCGAGACGCCGAGGAGCATGAGCCCGAGCGCGGTGAGACCGAGCCCGAGCCACTGGCGACGGCCGATCTTCAGGCCGAACATCTTCTCGGCCATGATCGCGAGCAGCACGACGCCGCCCGCGAGGACTGCTTGGACGAGCGAGAGGGGCGCCACCGTCATCGCCGCGACGTGGAAGATCCACGCGCCGGCGGCGATCAGCATGCCGAGCGCAAACAGACGTGACGCGAACAGCGACTTCGCCGACCACAGGGGCCGCTTGATGTCGACAGCGGGGGCAGCGCAGGCGCCGCGATGCTTGTAAAGGAAGCCCACGTTCGTTGCGAGAGCGCACGCGAGCGCGAGCAGAATGCCTAAGAGGAGTGTCATAAGTTGAGACTGGGAGCGGAAGCCGGGATTCCGGCGTGCTGCCTCACGTTGGTACTCGGCAGGTTGAGAATCCCGCTTGAATCCGCTTCGCGAAGTACACCACATCTATGACTCAGTGACGCCACTACCTCTACTCTGCCCATCTCGCATAAGCGCTTCATATGGAAAAACCCCTGCTTCTTCATACGGAGAAACCCCTGCTTCTCGTCGACGTGGACGGCGTCATCTCGCTGTTCGGCTTCGACCCTTCACAACCTCCTCACGGCAGCTTTCAATTCGTCGACGGGATCGCCCACTACTTCTCGGCGGCGGCCGGAGGGCACCTGGTGGAGCTCGCCCAGGTGTTCGACCTCGCCTGGTGCACGGGCTGGGAGGAGAAGGCCAACGAGTACCTCCCGTTCGCCCTGGGGCTCCCCGGCCCCCTGCCGCTTGTCGCATTTGACGCATGCGACCGGCCGGCTGGCGCGCACTGGAAGCTCGCCGGGATCGGCGCCTACGACGTCGATCCGACCCGACCCCTGGCGTGGCTCGATGACGCCCATGATGAGCACTGCACCGCCTGGGCGACCGCCCGGACCGGCCCGACCCTGCTCGTGACGACCGAGCCCGCCGTCGGCATCACCGACGAGCACGTCGCCGTCCTGCGGGACTGGGGTCAGTCGAATGAGCCGTGGCGGCCCGCACCGCCACGGAAGCGCTCGAGCCCGGCCTGAACCTCGGCGAGCGAGTGCATGCCGTGCTCGAGCTCGTTCGCGATCGCGGTCGCCTCATCCATCCCCTCCTGCTCGAGCAGCGACAGCCGGTCCTCACGCAGGCAGGTCTGAGGGAATCGGGCGAGCTCGTGGGCGAGAGCCTCGGCGGCGGCTCGGCTCGTGCCGTTGGGGACGACGCGATTGGCGAGCCCGATCGCGAGCGCCTCGGCCGCATCGACAGGGCGACCGGTCAGGACGAGATCCATCGCCCGGCTGACCCCGATCAGTCGGGGGAGGCGAACCGTCCCGCCGTCGATCAGGGGAACCCCCCACCGGCGGCAGAACACCCCGAACACGGCGCCCTCCTCGACCACGCGGAGGTCGCACCAGAGCGAGAGCTCAAGGCCGCCGGCGACCGCGTGCCCGGCGACCGCCGCGATCACCGGCTTGGCCAGCCGCATCCGGGTCGGGCCCATCGGCCCATCGCCGTCCCCGGCGACGCGGTTCCCGGCCTCGGTCCCGGCCGCCTGGAGGTCAGCCCCGGCGCAGAACACGCCGCCCTCACCGTGGAGGACGGCCACGGCCGCGGTGTCGTCCGCGTCGAACGCCCGGAACGCGTCCGCCAGTGCCGCGGCGGTGGCGCCGTCGACGGCGTTGCGGCGCTCGGGCCGCGACAGCAAGACCGTGTACACGGGACCGTCCCGCTCGACGCGAACCGCCTCGCTCATGCCGGCGCGGCCCCGACCGCCCGGCGGACGAACAAGCGCAACGCCTCGACGATCTCCTCCCGGTTGGGCTTGCGGGCGGCGACCGGCGATAACGGGCCGACCAGCGCCTCGCCGCAGCCACCGACGAGGGCGGCAGCCACGAGCGGGGCGTTCTGCTCGGGCAGCTCACCCGCACCGATTCCCTCACGAAGCGTCTCGGCACAGAGCGCGCTGTACCGCTCGCGGTACGCAAGCCGCTCGGCGTCGACGAGCGGATCGACCGGCTCGGCGATCAGTGCCCAGGCGAGCCGCGGACGGCGCAGCGCGCGGTCGGCGAACGTCGCGAGAACCGTGGTGAGCCGCTCGACGCACGGGCTGTCCGCCGGCATCGCCTCGGCGGCGGCGCCCATCGCGCGGACCTCCCGGTCGCAGACCGTGCGGAACACCTCGACGAACAGCTCCTCCTTGGAGGCGAAGTGGCGGTACAGGGTGCCGGCCGCGACGCCGGTCCGGTCGGCGATGGCCGCCACCGTGGCCGCGCCGTAGCCGCCCTCCTCGATCAGCTCCTGGGCGGCGCGGAGCAGCCGCTCACGGGTGGGGGTCGCGACCGAGCTCATCCCTTGTACGTCGACGCCCCGTAGTCGCCGAACGGCTCGTCGCGCTCACGCACGGCCTGCCGGAACCCGGCTTCGGCGGCGCGCTGCTGGAAGGCGTACCCCTCCTGCGTGTGTCGCGTGATCCCGTCGAACACCGTTCCGATCAGCTGCGTCGCGTGCAGCCCCTGCGCGTACATCGACTGGTTGACGAGCAGCTTCATCATCTGCAACTGGTTGATCGGGAGCCGGGCGATCCGCTCGACGAGCGCTTCGGCGCGCGCGTCGAGCGTCTCCGGCGACGGCGCCTCGATCGCGAGACCCCACTGCACCGCCTCCGCGCCGCTGAGCGAGTCTCCCGTGAACAACAGCCGCTTGGCGCGCTGCGGGCCGAGACGGTAGGCCCACATCGAGGTCGTCGGGGATCCCCAGACGCGGGCAGGCGGATAGCCGATCTTGGCGTCGCTGGCGATCACGAGCAGGTCAGAGCACAACGCCATGTCGGTGCCCCCGGCGACGCAGAAGCCATGGACTTTGCAGACGACCGGCTTGGAGCAGTGAAACAGCGACATGAACGCGCGGACGTTCCGGTTCATCATCGCGTAATCGACCATCGGGTCCCAGGTCCCGCGCGGGTCATGGTTGCCGGCCATCACCGCCGGGTCAATGGGCGACCCGGGCGGCGCCGCGGCGGCGCCCACACCGCCGTCGCCGAGACGTCCCTGGCCCTCCGCGCTCTCCACGAGGTCGTACCCGCCACAGAACCCCTTCCCCGCGCCGGACAGGAGCAGCACATGGACCGCCGGGTCGAGGTCCGCCTCCTCGACGCAGCGTTCGAGGTCGATCACGAGCCCGCGGGTGATCCCGTTGCCGCGCTCGGGACGGTTGAGCGTCAGCCGGGCGACGCGACCGGTCACCTCGAGGGTGACCGCGCTCATACGGGGTACGCGCGCTCGACGATCGCCTTCGCGTCGACCCCCGCGGGCAACGTGCCGTACACCCGTCCGGCCTCGCCGGCGAGCCGCGCTGCGCAGAACGCATCTGCGACCGCGGAGGGCGCGTGGCGGACGAGCAGCGCGCCCTGGAGGCTCAGCGCGAGATCCTCGACGAGACGGCGGGCGGCGAACTGCGGCTCGCCGGAGGCAAACGTCTCCTCCGCCCGCCTCCGCACGCCGGCGAGGTGGGCATCGAGACGAGCGTCTGCGCCGGCGGCGAGCTCGCACTCGGCCATGAACGCGGGGAGGCCCTCCGGCTCCTTGACGAGCGCACGCAGCACGTCAAGCGCGGCGACGTTCCCGGATCCCTCCCAGATCGAGCCCAGCGGAGCGTCCCGGTAGAGCAACGGCATGCCCGACTCCTCGACGAAACCGTTGCCACCGAGGCACTCGAGCGCCTCCGCCGCGTGCCCGGCGGCCCGCTTGCATACCCAGTACTTCATCACCGCGGTGGCGAACCGGCGGAACGGCGCCGCGTCAGGCTCGTCGTAGCTCCGGGCGACCCGGAGGGCGGCCGCCGTCGCCGCCTCGGACTCGATCGCGAGGTCCGCGAGCACGTTCTGCATCGCCGGCTGATCGACGAGCAGCGCGCCGAACGCCGACCGGTGGCGCGCGTGGTGCACCGCCTCCAGCGTGCCGCGACGCAAACCCGTGGCGCCGCCGAGCAGACAATCAAGCCGGGTGTGGTTGACCATCCGGATGATCGCCGGCACGCCGCGGCCCTCCTCGCCGACGAGCCGGGCCTGGATGCCGCGGAACTCGACCTCCGAGGAGGGGAGCGAGCGCGTGCCGAGCTTGTCCTTCAGACGCTGGAACTCCATGCCCGGACCGCGCTCGACGAGGAAGCACGACAGTCCGCCCGGTGCCTGCGCCAGCACGAGAAACACGTCGCATGGCGGATACGAGCAGAACCACTTGTGACCGTGCAGCTCGTAGACGCCGTCGCCGACCGGCTCGGCGCGGGTGATATTGGCGCGGACGTCGGAGCCGCCCTGGCGCTCGGTCATCGCCATGCCGGCGATCGCGCCCGTGTCGTAGTCGGGCTTGGTCAGGCGCGGCTCCCACTCGGCGGCGATGTCCGGCGCGCCGTCGCGCAGGGCCGGCACCGCGGCGTAGGTCATCGAGACGGGGCACAGGACCCCGGCGTTCGTATTCCCCCATAGCATCATCAGCGCACCCCGGACCACGTGGCCGCCAGCGCGCTCCTGCCGCCACGGGAGCCCCGCGATCCCCCGCTCGATCGCACCGCGGAGCAGCCAGTGCCACGAGGGGTCGAGCTCGACCTCGTCGATGCGGTTCCCGTAGCGATCGTGGGTCCGAAGGATCGGTTCGTTGCGCTCCGCCCGACGTCCATGCTCGAGCGCCTCGACACTCCCGGCGACGCCCCCCGGTCTCGCGCGCCCGGTCGACCCCCCAGCTGCCACCCTCACGCTCAAGCGCCTCGCGCAGCGCGAGATCGGCGTCGAACAGATTGACCGGCTGGAGCGGCGGCGACTGGTTGAGCACCTCGCGCGCGGGGTCGCCGGAACGCTTCGCGGTGACGTCGATCGTGGCCATGGTTCTCCTCGTGTCCGGCGGGCGTGAATCGGGATTCACAGGCTAGTGAATCCGGATTCACATGGCAAGCTCGCGCCGCTGACCGAAGGGTGATCCGCAGCCCGCGGGTCCGGCTACTCCGGCGCCGAGCGTCGGTCCAGTCCGCCGTCGGCCTCCTCTCGGCCCCGCCGCGACGGGCTTCGCCCGGGACTCAGCGGCGTCGGCGGCTTCAGGCTTGTCGTCCCGCGTCGCGGCGCGGCAGATCGCGAGCACGATCAGAGCGCGACCGCGGCCCATGCCACAGCGCCGATGACGACGATCGTTGCCACGTCCACGCACAAGCAACGGACACCCGATCGCGTTACTCGCGTCATGGACGAACGCTCGCCCGCGCCCCAGCACGGGCGCCGGCGTAGCGCGAAGCGACGCGTCACGCCGCGTTCGCGAGCAGCGTCTGCTCGGCGACGCGGTCGACCGCGTCGTGCGTCCCGCCGAGCAGCCGGCGGGACAGCTGCGCCCGGCGGAAGAACAGCGGCGCGTCGTGCTCCCAGGTCGCGCCGATGCCGCCGTGCACGTTGATCATCGCGCGCGCGGCGTAGTCGAGCGCGTGACCGGCCTCCGCCCGCGCGGCGCTCGCCGCGAGCGGGAACTCCTCCGGCTTGGCGTCGCGGGCCCAGCCGGCGTAGTACTGCAGGCCGCGGCTGTTCTCCTGCAGGCGCAGCACCTCGGTGAGCTCGTGCTTGATCGCCTGGTAGGAGCCGATCGCGCGCCCGAACGTGAACCGCTCCTTGGCGTAGGCGACGCTCATCTCGAGGCACGTCTGCACCGCCCCGAGCGACTCGGCGGCGATCAGCGCATGCGCGAGGTACCAGGCGTCGGCGAGCACGCCGGCATCGACCGCGAGCCGCCGGCCCGCGCGCCTGGGCGAAGCTGACGTGCCCGAGCGCCCGGGTCGCGTCGTAGCGCATCACCGACTCGATCGAGACGCCCGTCGGCATCGGCCGGGCATCGCGACCGCCACCGGCTCGCCGTCGGCCGTCTCGCCGATCGCGACGAGCAGGTCGGCGCCGGGCGCATCGGGGACGAACGCGACGGTCGCCGTCGAGCACGACGGCATCGCCCTCGACGGTCGCGCGCGGCGCCTCGGCCCGGCGCAGGCCGCTGCGCGGCTCCACGGTCCAGCCCGACTCGAGCTCGCTCGGCGGCCGCGCCGGCACGTACGCCGGCCGGAGCTCGCCGGCGGCGACGGCGCCAGCGACTCGTCGCCGGCCGCGTTGAGGATCGCCGTCGCGGGCAGCAGCCCGAGCACCGGGATGCTCGCGAGCACGCGGCCGCACTCCTCGGCCACGAGCAGCGCGTCGAACCCGCCGAGTCCGGCGCCGCCGTGCTCCTCGTCGATCAGCAGCCCGGGCCACCCGGCCTCGACCGCGGTCGGCCACAGGTCAGGCAGCGCGTCGTCCTTCTCGAGCGCGTCGCGCGCCGCCTCGATCGTCTTGAAGCGGCCGAGCGCGCCGCGCGCGGCCTCGCGCAGGAGGACCTGCTCGTCAGAGAGTGCGAAGTTCACGAGAGCGCCCCTTCCTTCTCCTTGGCGCGCAGCTCGCTGAACGGGACGCCCTTGTCGAGCCGCGGCTCGGGCGGCAGCCCGAGCACGCGCTCGCCGATCGTGTTGCGCAGGATCTGCTCGGTCCCGCCGGCCGACTTCAGGCCGGGCAGGAACGAGATCAGGTAGCTCCACTCGCTGTCCGCGTCGAGCGCGTCGGGCCCGACGACGTCGGCGCCGAGGTCGGTCGCGGCGATCGCCGAGTTGACGAGCGTCACCTTGGCCAGACCGGCCTCGGGCCCCGGGATCTGCCCCCGGGAGAGCGCGGTCAGCGCGCGGTAGCCGTTGAAGCGCACCGCGAGCATCTCGGTGATGATCCCGCCGAGCCGCTGGCGGATGTCGCCGTCGGCCCGCGCCGCCGGATCGCGCGGCGATCGTCTCGGCGAGCCGCGTCGGCGAGCCGAAGCCCTCCGAGCCGAAGCCGATCGTGAGCCGCTCGAACATGAGCACGGTCAGCGCCGTGCCCCAGCCGTTGCCGACGCCGCCGACGACCGCGTTCTCGTCGAGCACGACGTCGTCGAAGAACACCTCGTTGAACTCGGCCTCGCCGGAGATCTGACGCAGGCCGCGGACGGTGACGCCGGACGCGTCCATCGGCACGATGAACATCGTCAGGCCCTTGTGCTTGGGCACATCCGCGTCGGTGCGGGCGAGCAGCAGTCCGAACGAGGCGAACTGGGCGTTCGTCGTCCACACCTTCTGGCCGTTGAGCGTCCACGTGCCGTCGTCGTTCTGACGCGCCCGCGTCTGCACGGCCGCCAGGTCCGAGCCGGCGGCGGGCTCGGAGAACATCTGGCACCAGACCTCGTCGCCGTGGAGCATCGGGCCGAGGTGGCGGCCCTTCTGCTCGTCGCTGCCGTGGGCGATGATGCACGGGCCGAGCATCCCGATCCCGATCACGTCGAGCACGCCCGGGCACCTGCGCCTGCGAGAGCTCCTGGTTGACCGTCACCTGCTCGATCGGGCCGCCGCCCTGACCGCCGAACTCCTTCGGCCACGTGACGCCGGCAAAGCCGGCCTCGGCGAGCTTGCGCTGCCAGGCGCGGCGCGCGTCGATGTAGCCCGTGTCCTCGGACGAGCCCGAGCGCGGCGGCGCCTCCGCCTTGTGCTCCTCGAGCCATCCACGTACCGCCTGGCGATACGACGCCTGTTCCGGCGTGTCGTTCAGGTCCACTGCGTCACTCCCTCGCGATCTCGTTTCACGTGAATCCAGATTCACGCGGGAGCATACGTGAATGCGACGTTCTCGGCCGAACGGCGGCGTTCATCTGGCCGCGTCGCGCGCCACGGCCCGGCGCGGACCGGGTCTCCGTCAGTCCGGCGC
>CAVZZH010000016.1:0-255258 GCA_963779695.1 uncultured Solirubrobacterales bacterium | reverse complement strand
TGTTCGTCGTGGCCGGGACGATGGGCCTGTCGATTCAGCAGCGCGAGCGCGAGATCGCGCTGCTGCGGGCGGTCGCCGCGACACCCGGTCAGATCCGCCGGATGATCTCCTGGGAGGCGACGATCGCCGCCCTGGTCGGCTCAGCGGCCGGCATCTGGCCCGGCGTCGATCCTCGGCCGAGCCCTCGCACATGCACTCGTCCGCCACGGCATCGCCCCGCCAACCTTCTCCGTCAGCGTTGACTGGCTGCCGATCGCGGCCGCCATCGGCGGCGGCGTCACGGCAGCGCTGCTCGCCGTCCTCGCCGCCGGACGACGCGCCGCACGAGTGCCACCCACCCACGCGCTTGCCGAAGCCGCAGTCCAGCCACGGCTGCTGGGCCCCGGCCGGGTGATCGGGGGACTGGTGGCGCTCGCCGGCGCGGTGCCGCTGTTCGCCGTCTCGGCCACCACCCACGCCCCGGACACGGCCGCAGCGACATCGGAGATGACGGCGCTCTTCCTCGTGCGTGGCGGCCGGCTTCCTCGGACCGATCGTCGCCCGCGCGGCCGCCGGCCTACTCGGGCCACCGCTTGCGCGGCTCTCACCCGTCGGCGGGTTTCTGGCCTCCGCGAACCTGCGCACGGCCGCGAGGCGCTTCTCGTCGGCCAGCACGCCCCTGGTGCTCACCGTCGCGATGAGCTGCACCCTGCTGTTCAGCACGACGACCCAAGACCACGCCGTCACCCAGCAGAGGCAGGCGGGGCTGTCCGGCGAGCTCGCCATCACGAGCACCGGACCCGGACTGCCGGCCGCGACGCTGGCGGACGTCCGCGCCACGCCCGGAGTGCGCTCGGCGGTCGCGCTCACCCCCACCACCCTCGGCCCAAGCCTGGGGATCTCCGATGACACCATCTCCGCCGTGATCCTCAACGGGGGGCAGGGCGGAGGGTTCGACCCCGGCGTCACCTCCGGGTCGCTGGCGGCGCTGCACGGCGACGCGATCGCGCTCGGGCACCAGCGCGCCGACGCCGCACACGCCCACGTCGGCGACCGCGTCGCGGTCATGCTCGGCGACGGGACCCGGACTCATGCCACGGTCGTGGCGATCTACACCCGGGCGCTGGCGTTCGGCGACGCCCTGCTCGCGCCCGAGCTCGCAGCCGGGCACCAGACCACCCCCGCTGCTCGGGACGATCCTCGTACACACCGCGAACCCCGCCGCCGTCGCCACCGTCTGCAGGCACTGGCAGCGCGATACCCGGGACTGCGGGTGAACGACCGCGCCTCGCTGAGCACCGCGACCGACACCGAGCGCGAGACCAACCGCTGGCTCGGTCCGCTGTTCGTCGTCATCATCTTCGCGTTCACCTCGATCGCGGTGATCAACACCCTGACGATGATCGCGCTGCAGCGCGGCCGCGAGCTCGGGCTCCTCCGGCTCGTCGGCGGCACCCGTGGTCAGGTGCGGTCGATGGCACGCTGGGAAGCTGGCCTGATCATCACGATCGGACTGGGGCTCGGGCTGGCGATCGCGGCCGCAGCCCTGCTGCCGCTCAGCCACGCCCTGACCGGCAGCCTCCGCCCGTACGTGCCGCTCGACCAACTCGCGGCCATCCTCGGCGTCTCGGCACTGCTGGCGCTACTGGCATTGGCGCTGCCGACACGACGGGCGCTGCGTGCCCGCCCGATCGAGGCAATCGGGGTCGGGGAGTAGCCGGGCCGGCGACCCAGGACGTTGCGTCCGTGATCACGTCACCCACTACGCCCGAACCCGTTCCGCAGCTCGAATCCGGCCCTTTGACGATGCGCTTCCCAGAGCCGCGTCATGGCGTCAAGACATCACCCGACACACCCAAAGAGGACACAGTCATGAGCCAGCTCGCCGGCATCGATGCCGCACCAGAAGTCGAACGGACGAGAGGAGGAGGACGTGCCCTCGCCACCCTTGCGGACGGCGCTGCAAGCCGCTCCGTCGACCGCAGGACGCTGCTGCTCGGCGCGGCGGGCGCCCTTGCAGTCGTCGGGCTCCGCGCAGAGCCTGTGCGCGCCGCGCGATACGCGACGGTCGGTGGCGGCTCGACATCGCCGTCGCTTCGACCCCTCCTCGCCCGTCAGCTCCAGCAGGTGCTGCGCGAGGCCCACGCGATCCGAGCACGCACTTCCCGGGAGCGATCCTTCACGTTGATAGCCCCACGCTCGGCAGCCTGGACCGGCGTCGTCGGTCTCGGTCGGATAGCGCCGGCCCACCGATCCGCCCAGCCGATCGCTTCCGCGCCGGCAGCATCATGAAGCCGTTCGTGTCCGTCGTCGTGCTGCAACTCGCCGAGCGCGGCCGTCTGTCGCTCGACGCGCCGCTTCCCGCACGTGCTGCCCGCGAGGGTCGCCGGCCGCTTCGCGAACGCGGCCGGCACCTCGGTTCGGATGCTGCTCGGCCACCGCAGCGGGATCCCGGAGTGGATCACCCCGGCCGTCAACGACGAGATCACGCACGATCCCGCCAAGGTGTGGAAGATCGGCGAGATCCTCGATCTCGCGGCCGCCCAGCCGCCGGTGTTCGCGCCCGGGACGGGCTACTCGTACTCGAACACCAACTACAACCTGCTCGGCCTGATCATCGAGCACATCACCGGTCACTCGTGGCGGCACGAGGCCTCACGACGAGTGATCACCCCGTTGCGCCTGACGCGCACCGCGCTGCCCGCTCAGGGCGACCGGTCGCTAATCGGCGCTCACGCGCATGCGTACGGCGAGGTCAACGGAAGGACGGTCGATTTCACCCGCGTCGACCCGTCGATGGCCGGCGCCGCAGGCGGCGCCGCGCTCGTCACGACCGTCCAGGACACCGCGCGGTTCCTCGATGCGCTGCTCAACGGCGACCTGTTCCGCCACCGCCACACGCTGCGGCAGATGCTGGCCTTCGCCCCGGCGGCCGACGTGGGCGGCCAGGTCGGCTACGGCCTCGGAATCGAGCGACGCGTCCTCCCGGCGGCGTCGAGGCGATCGGTCACCTGGGCATCTCGGTGGGCTATAGCGCGTATGTCGCCCGCCTACACCCCCAGCGCGTGACGATGGCGCTAGCACTCAACTGGGCCGACGACCCCACGCCGCTACTCGTGCCAGCGATACAGGCGCTCGCGGCGACGCATCGGTGAGTCTCTGCGAACGGGCAACGACCGAGCCCGTGCCTGGTGGCCGCTAGGTCGCAACGAACGTGCAACGGTCGACGTTGCTGAGGCTCATGTGTGGCGATCACGATCCCGAACCGATCGATCTTGCCGGGACCTTGCCGAGGCCTTCGCCGTCGACCGAAAAGCATGCGACCCGCTTTCGCCCTCGCGTCGGCATCTGGACCGCGCCCGGAGAGCCGGCCACCTGCGCCGGCGGCGGCCGCCAAGTCGCTACTGCTCATGCCATCTTTGCTCGGCGCGCCGTCGCGGAGCTCACGATCGAGTTGGCGACGACAGGATCGCCCAGACGACCGAGCCCCGCACGACTGCTCCGCCACGATTGCGATCGCGTGCTCGACCGTCGATCCAGTGCCCGCTCGCGGTGCGAAGCGGTCGTCACGCCGGGGTGACTGCGTGGAGGAGCCACGCTCGGGCTGGCTCGCGACGGCCGACGCAGACCTGCCTTCGTTGTCGTACGGGCATCTCGTCGGCGACTCCACGGGCCCTGGTCGGCGCGGAACACGACTGCGGCCGGGTCGAGGCCAAGACGACTCAATGGGGTGACCGCGTTCCGCAGGGCGATCAACGACTGCGAGCAGATGGACGTCGAGACCGACCTCGAGTCTGGCGTCAGGCGACGTCTGACGGTGGAGGGGTCAGCGGACGCTCCTATGGCGCGGAATCGGAAGCGCGAGTCCGGACGGTCTCGGGTCGATCGCGCCCGAGTCGCGCGCACATGCCGCTCAGGGCAGGATGCGAATCGTGTGTAGTTCTGCTCCCGTCATTCGAGATCGTCGACTTGGGCGGCTGTTCGTGACGGTGCGGTCTTCAGCGCTGTGCACGCCGGGTGGATTGTCAACCAAGCGGCCGTGAAACGAACGCGGAATGGGTAGGACCGGGGGATGCCTGTTGGCCATCGTTTCGTGACGCGTGACCGGCGTGTCGTTGTCGTCGGTGCTGGCTCGACGGGCCTGGTGTGCGCGATTCATCTGGCCCGGGCGGGGTTGGAGGTGACGGTGCTTGAGCATTCACCCAGTCCGGGCGGTGCGTCCTCGAGCGTCGAGGCGACCCTTCCCGGATTTGTGCACGATCACTGCGCCGGCTTTAACCCGATGACCGTTGCTTCGCCGGCGATCCGCGAGCTCGAGCTCGAGGCCGAGGGGCTTCGGTGGATCCGGCCCGACGCGATCATGGCGCACCCGTTCGAGGACGGGACCGCGATTGCGCTGCATCATGAGCTCGAGCCGACGATCGCCTCGCTGGAGGCGGCGTGTCCCGGAGCGGGAGCTGCCTGGCGGGGGTTGATCGAGCAGTTCAGGCCGCTGGGACAACGTCTCGTGGATGCCATTCTCGGCCCCTTGCCGCCGGTCGGCCCGTCATTGGCGTTAGCGGTCGCGCTGCGCCGGGATGCCCTCCTGCTCGCGAGGCGGATGCTGGGATCGATCGAGGCGTTTGGCCTTGATGTCTTCGACGGGGCGACCAGGCCGACGGCGTGGCTGGCGGGGTCCGCGCAGCACTCCGGGCTTGCGCCGTCGACGGCGGGTAGCGGTGCGTTCGGGTTCCTGTTGGCGCTGCTCGCCCATTCGCATGGTTGGCCGTTTCCCGCGGGGGGCCAGCAGCGGATCACCGATGCGCTGCTGGCGATCGCGTCCCGTGAGGGGGTGATCGTGCGGTGCAGTGCGCATGTCGAGCGGGTGATCGTCAGACGCGGGCGTGCCGCCGGGGTGGCGCTGCGTGGAGGCGAGGAGCTGACCGCGCGTGACGTGGTGACGACCGTCAGCGCTCGGCCGCTGGTGGAGCTGCTCCCCGCGGAGGCGCTCCCGGACCGGCTGCTGCGCCGGCTGCGGATCTGGCGGTACTCGACCGCGGCGTTCAAGCTCGACTACGCGTTGCGGCGGCCGGTGCCGTGGACGGCCGAGCCGGCGCGCCGAGCCGCCGTGATCCACGTCGGCGGCGAATTGCGCGAGCTCGCCGCTGCTGCGGAGGCCGGCCAGCGGGGGGACATGCCAGAGCGCCCCGCCGTGGTCGTCGGGCAGCACACGCTGTTTGACCCCTCGCGCGCGCCGGCAGGTCAGCACACCCTGTACTGCTACGCCCACGTTCCGGCGCGCTACACCTGCTCTGAGGAGGATGTCGCCGGCTTGGTCGAGGCTCAGCTCGAACGGTTCGCCCCGGGTTTCGCCGATACGGTGATGGCTCGGGCGATTCGCAGCCCCCAGCAGACCGAGGCGGAGAATCCCAGCCTCGTCGACGGCGATCTCGGTGGCGGGACCTACGAGCTCGACCAGCAGCTCGTCTTCCGTCCAGCCCCCGAGCTGTGCCGGCATCGCACCCCGTTGCGCGGCCTGTATGTGGCCGGCGCGTCGGTCCATCCCGGAGGCTCGGTCCAGGGTATGGGCGGCCGTGCGGCCGCTCGGGCGCTGCTGGCGGATCGCCGGCTTCGTCCGTGGCGGGCCTGAGCATCCGGTCAGGCTGTCCCGGGGCAGTCCCGGTCAGCTCTTCAGGACGCCGGTCTCGCTGATCCGCCGCAGGCGCCGCAGCGACTCGACGTTGCGGTGGTGCACGAGCGGGTCGGTCAGGCGATTGAGCGCCAGCTTGGAGAGGGGATCGCCTGCGACCTCGATCATCGTCACGTGGGTGCCACCGTCGCGCGGCTCCAGCACCAACTCAACCTTGGCGGTACCCAGCGGGCGCGCACGCGCGCGGAGAACGAGCCGGTGCGGCGGATCGACCTGCAGGACTTCGGTGTGATCCTTGACCGTCAGCGGCCCGGTTCCGACCCGATGGTGGAAGCGCGAGCCGACGGCCGGCCAGTTGGGATCGGCGTCGCGGATGCTGTGCGAGCCGACCACCCAGTCGGCGTAGCTCTCGGGGTCCGAGAGCACGGCAAAGACGCGGGCTGGGGGCACGGAGAACTGCGCTTCGGTCATCGCCACGCTGACGCGCTACCCGGTGTCGGTGGTCGACAACCGCGCGCCTGATCTCCGCTGGCGGGCTTGCGGGCGGGCGCCGCCGGGTAGCAGCGAGATCTTGGAGCAGCTGACCCCCAGCCGCCCTCGGTCCCCTACCGAGACGACCTCGGCGTCCTCCTCGCTGTGGCTGGCCGGCCGGCCCGGACCCGAGCATGGTCCGCTCCGCGGCGAGATCGCGGCCGACGTCGTGGTTGTCGGGGGCGGAATCGCCGGAGTCACCACAGCGCTTCGGCTGCAGCGAGAGGGGGTGCGCGTCGTGCTCCTGGAGGCCGTGGCGATCGGCTCCGGCGTCAGCGGCAACACATCGGCGAAGGTCTCGGCGCTGCAAGGAACGACCCTGAGCACGATCGTCTCGCGGCATGGGACCGAAGCCGGGGAGGTCTACGCCGCCGCCAGCGCATCGGCGGTCGAGGACGTCGCTGCACTGGCCGAGGAGGAGAAGGTCGATTGCGGGCTCGACCGGCGACCGGCCGTCACCTACGCCGCGAATCCCGAAGAGCTGACGGCCGTGGCCGACGAACGCGATGCTGCGTCGGGCGCCGGACTCCCCGTCGAATGGCGCGAGGACGATGCGGGCCAGCCGTATCCGGTGTCAGGCGCGATCTGGCTGCGGGACCAGATCGGCCTTCAGCCAGTCGATTACGTCCGCGGCCTTGCCCGCGCGTTCGAGAGGACCGGCGGACAGATCTATGAGTCCACCCGCGTCCTATCGGTCGACGCCGGCTCGCCCTGCGAGGTGCGGACCGGGCATGGTGTCGTCCGGGCCGGGCAGGTCGTGATCGCCACCCACTATCCGATCCTCGATCGCGGCCTGTTCTTCGCCCGGCTCGAGGCCCAGCGTTCGTACTGCATCGCCGCCGAGATCCGCGGCGGGTCGCCGACGGCGATGGCGATCAACGCCGGCAGCCCCACGCGCTCGATCCAGTTCACTGGCAGCACCATCATCATCGGCGGCGAGGGCCACTCCGCCGGCGCCGCCGGGGTGAGCGCTGAGCGCTTCCAGACGCTCGAGCGATTCGCCGCCGAGCACTGGGACCTCACCCGCCCGGTGGCCCGCTGGTCCGCCCAGGATCCGATCCCCTACGACCACCTCCCGATGATCGGCCCGCTCGTCCCGCGGTCCAAGACCCTCTGGGTCGCCACCGGTTGGGCGAAGTGGGGCCTCACCGGCGGAACCTTCGCCGCCCGCATCCTGACCGAGGCCATCCTCGGCCGCGAGCACGAGTGGGCCCCGAGCTTCACCCCCAGCCGACTCTCGCTGGGCTCGCTGACCAAGGTCGCCCAGCTCGGCTCGAAGTTCAGCGCGCTGATGGCCGCCGATCGAGTCACCCCGGCCGAGGTCTCATCCGCCGACGAGGTCCCGATCGGCGAGGCGCGAGTCGTCCGGGACGGCCTCGGCAAAAGCGGCGCCTACCGCGATGAGACCGGGAAGCTCCACGGCGTGTCGCTGCGCTGCACCCACCTCGGCTGCCTGCTGCGCTTCAACGGCGCCGAGCGCAGCTGGGACTGCCCGTGCCACGGCTCACGATTCGACGTCGACGGTGCCGTGCTCGAGGGCCCGGCGGTGCACCCGCTCACGTCGCGCAAGCTCGACTGAACGCGCCCGGACGCTGCCAGTCGAGCTGACCGCGGCTGCGCATCTCGGTAGCTCTAATCAGCGCGTCGGCGCATGACTTACGGCCTACGTCCGCGCGCAGAGAGGGGCAGGGCGGCGATGCCAGAGAGCGACACCTCACGAGTCCGACTCGGGTGGTCTGCGCGGATCGACCAGGCCGCGGAACGGACACCGAGGCGATGCCGCGGTCGCTCCCGAGACTCGAGGCGCCCGGAGGGGATCGATCACCGCACACTTTCAGGCGCCGCGACTCGCTTCGCGTCCCGACATCGGCCGGGCGTCTCACTACGAAGGATCTACGAACAGAACGGGGTTCGCGAGATTGGCGAGTTCCAGGACCTCGCTCAAACACGGCTGAGACCTCGTAGGCGCCCAAACCTGACTCCGTAGCCCACGTCACTCCTCAAGCTCGCGGCCACTGTCTCGAGTTCGAGCTCCGCTCGCGACCTAGGAGCATCGTCGTCCGCCTATTGCCGGGCGCGTCTACCCTACCGCAGAGAGAGCTGGTCTGCGATCAGTCCCCAGTAGGGGTGGAATTCGAGTCGCGGACCCGTGCGGAGACGAGGTCCAGGCCGTGCTCGTTGACGACCGGAAGCCTGAGCGGTCGTCCCGAATCACGCGAACGGACGCGTGCGGCTTCGCTGGTCGTCGCATGCATTCGTGGCGGAAGCAGTCGCCGGTCTGCTGACGCCCGAGGGTGGGGCGCGGAGAAAAGCGGTCGCCCGCGCCGACGCCGAGGGAGCTCGGCCGCGGACGACCCGGTCGTGCTCCGACACGGGCTGGTAGCCCGGAGCCGACATGGATTACGCCGGAGGCGTGCCCCAGTCGGGTGACAGATCCACCAGGCTCCCGTGAGTCTCCTGGCGTACCTTCTTGCCGTCGGCCCCGATCGACCAGATGTGGGGTGGCGTCGTCCTCGAAGCGTGGACGAATGCGATCCGCCCACCGTCGGGCGACCAGACGGGATCGAAGGCGTAGTTGTTCTTCTTCTCTTTGCGGAGCCTGTGCATCCCCGTGCCGTCGGGGCGGATCGTGTAGAGCTCCGACTCCGACTGCCCTTCGTAGAACGAGTTGAAAACGATGCGTTTCCCGTTCGGCGCCCAGTCCGGGTTCCCGGCGTCGAGCTTGGGCGGGGTGAGCCGGCGGAAGATCTTGCCGTTTGCGCTGATCAAGTAGATCGCGCTGGCGTTGACGGGCTTCTTCCTGGTCGTTCAGGATCGTGACGGCGAGCATCCGCCCGTTCGGCGACCACACGGCGTTGTGCGGCTCGGTCGCCGTTGCCTTCAGCCCGAACGTCCGAATCACTCGGTCGCCCGCTCCGTACAGCCCGGCGGTCGCGAGCTCGAGCGTGGAGGCGTTGTCCTTGACGATCGGGCCAAACGCACGCCCGAAGGCGATGTCGAGACCGCTATGAGTCCAGTCGGGTTCGTCGATACCGAGGCACTGATCAGCGCAGGCAATTGGAAGCCGAGTTGGATTGGAACCGTCGAACCCAATCGTGAAGGCCTCGTCCGGGCCGGACTGGAACCGACGGTCGAAAGCGATCTGCCTGCCGTTTGGCGAATAGTCGGGGTCGAAGGCGCCGCCGTGGAAGTTGGTGAGCTGCCGGACCTGTCCGGTCCCGGGCGAGAGCGCGAAGAGCTGCGTGCTGCCGTCGTCCTTCGGGTTCAGCTGCCGCTGGAAGACGATCGGCCCGCGCTTCCCGGCGTACGTGGCGTGTGCCGCTGGTAGCGGGACGGCCAAGGCGGCGGTCGCCGCGACGGCGATCGCGACAGCGGTGGTACGGCTGGACATGGCTCGATGTCTGCTCATTCGCTGTTCCTTTCAGAGTGGCGCGGCTGAGTCGCGGCTGACGGATTCCATGAGGCGTCGAGCCGGGGTGCAGGCTCATAAACGAGCGCGGCCCCACGCCTGCCGGGGCCCATGCTGCTGCTCGTTCTTAGTGTCCGGTCGTGGCTCGAGCCAGATCGAGTCCATGACGCGCTCGCAGGGGATGCCGGCTCGCTCGCTGGCGCGCTTGACCGCCGACGGTGAGGGCGCCTCGAACATGCACAGCACGAGCTCGTCGTCTCGGAAGAGGAGCGAGCCGAGATACTTGGCGCCGTTCCGTGCGTCGCATGAGCTGTTCGCGGTGGCGCGAGCAGCAATCGCTTCGAACTCGGTCTCGTTGACCCCGGGCCAGTAGCACTTGGCTGCGTAGAACATCGGGGCCGCAGCCTGGCATCGCGGTGTTTCAAAACGGTTTCAAGCCACGCGTGCCGCGGCGGATCGACTGGCGAGCGGTGTGCTCTTGCGAGAGACTTGGGCTCAGGGCTCGTGGGCGCACATATCGAATTCCGGATCCTGGGGCCATTGGAGGTCAGGCTCGACGGCGCGCTGGTGGCAGTCGGCGGGCCGAGGCAGCGCGCGCTCCTAGCGCTGTTGCTGTGCAACGCCAACCGGGTTCTCTCGCGCGATCAGTTGATCGATGAGCTGCTCGCGGACCAATCGGCGCGGTCGCTCGAGCGGATGCTGCGAGTGCAGGTCTCGCGGTTGCGCAAGGCGCTTACCGATGGCGAGGCTGAGCCACGGCTGATCGCCCGATCGCCGGGGTATCTGTTGCGCGTCGAGGCAGGAGAGCTCGACCTGGAGCGGTTCGAGAGTCTGTCTCGGGATGGGCGGGCGGCGCTTGAGAGTGGGGATACTGCTCGGGCGGCGACGCTCTTGCGCGAGGCGGAGGGCTTGTGGAGAGGCCGCCCGCTCGCCGATCTGGAGTTCGAGCCGTTCGCGCGGTTCGAGGTCCAGCGGCTGGAGGAGCTGCGTCTACTGACCGCTGAGGATCGGATCGAGGCGGAGCTCGCGCTCGGTCGCCACGGGGATCTCTGCGCCGAGCTGACGACGCTGACTTCCGACTATCCGCTGCGGGAGCGACTGCGCGGACAGCTGATGCTCGCTCTGTACCGCTCCGGGCGCCAGGCCGACGCGCTCAGCGTGTACCGGCAGACGAGCGAGATGCTGCGCGACGAGCTCGGGCTTGATCCGAGCCGAACGCTGCGGGAGCTCGAGCGCTCGATCCTCGAACAGGACACCTCGCTGGATCGGAGCCCACCGGTGTTGGTCGCGAACGGCGATGAGCTCTTGGATGTCTGCCCGTTCAAGGGGCTTGAGTTCTTCGAGGTTTCTGATGCGGAGTACTTCTGTGGGCGCTAGGCCGAACCACTGACTATGCCGAGGGGCGGTTCCCGACGGGCACGGGGCACCCGTGATGGTGGGCTTCTCGTGGATCCAGGCTGTGACGCTGTCGGCATAGTTCCGGTCGAGCGTTGCGGCAAACACTTCGCGTGGGGCCAGACGGCCGGACGGGTAATCACGCCACCGCTTGCCAGGCAAGAGGGTTCCGGTAGCAACTGAGGGGCCGGGTACAGAGCGGCCCGCGGCTCGCCAAGGAGACCGCCGCCTTCGGCCGGGAGCAGCAGCCTGGCGATCGCGGGTCGGCCAGCCAGATTGCCGCTCGTTCGTGGATCCGGAAGTTAGGCCGGCCGCTCGCCGTCCCCACCGGCGTGGCTGCTTGATAGCGGGAAGGGGAACCCCTGCGCTCGGCGAGAGCGCCGAGTTCGTTCCGATGGGGAAGTCTCGCGGTCCGGCTGGAGCTCCCGCGAGACTGCTCCGTTTAGCCGTGGCTGGCCTGTGAATCCCATCCGTCGCGGGCCTGCTGACGGGCAAGCGCAAGTTGGCCTGGCGGTCGGCCAGGCCAGGTTGAGCTGCCCGGTTGTCAGTTCGGCGCGGCGCGCTCCTTGATCGGAGGGACGGTGTGGGCCGCCGGGAGGAGCCTCCCAGACATGAGTCTGGCCTTCGCGCTCATGGCAGCAATCATCGGTTCCACAGGCTCCTGGGCCACGCTGTCGCACGGGCTCTATGGCACCAAGCCTCACCGGCCTCGGCCCGGCGGCACCCTGAATTCTCATCCCTCCTAGGTGACGGCGCAAGGCCCGTCCGGGACGCTGTCGCATAAGGGGGGTCTGTCCGCTCGGGTGCGGAGGATTCCGGGATGGCTCAGAACTTCATCGAGGTGGATCGGGATCAGGCTTGGTTGATGCCGCCGTCGTTGCGGGATTGGCTGCCGGAGGATCACTATGCGTGGTTCGTTGTGGCGTCGGTGGGTCAGATGGATTTGACGGCGTTGGTGTCGTCGTATCGGCCGGATGGTCACGGTCGTCCGGCGCATCATCCGGCGATGATGGTGGGGTTGTTGCTGTACTGCTATTCGCGGGGGTTGTGTTCATCGCGGGGGATCGAGCGGGCTTGTGTGGAGGACGTCGCGGTGCGGGTGATCGCGGGTAACCAGAAGCCTGATCACGCGACGATCGCGAGGTTCCGCAAGCGGCACGAGACTGCGCTAGCTGACTTGTTCACGGGTGTGCTGGAGCTGTGCGCGGAGGCGGGGCTGGTGAACGCGGGGATGATCGCGATCGATGGGTCGAAGCTGAGCGCCAACGCGTCGCAGGAGTCCACTCGCAACTATGAGCAGATCGTTCGCGAGCTGCTTGAACAGGCTGAGCGGATCGATCAGGAAGAGGACGAGCGCTATGGCGAGCAGCGTGGTGATGAGTTGCCGGGCGAGCTCGCGACTCGCGAGGGTCGTCAGAAAGTGTTGGCGGACGCGAAGCGGCGATTGATCGAGCGTCGGGCGAAGGAGCAGCGGCCGATGCCGCGCTCGCGGCGCGAGCGGCTACAGGAGGCCAAGCGGCGCCTGGAGGAGGAGCATCGCGTGCATTGCCAGGCGAATGCTGGGTATGAGCAGTGGCGCGCGACGGGGCGGATGAAGAACGGTCGGCGGTTCGGAGCGCCGCCGAAGCCGTATGTGCCGCCGGAGCTGCCGGACGGGCGGATCAACGTCACTGATCTGGACTCGGGGAGCATGAAGACGTTGCGCGGGCATATGCAGGGCTACAACGTGCAGGCGGCGTGCAACGAGCAGTAGATCGTGCTCGCAGCAGAGGTGACTGTCGTCGCCCCTGACTTCGGAGCGCTTGAGCCGATGGTCACCGCGACACTGCGAGAACTCGACGCGGCTGGTGTGAGCGAGCTTCCCGGCGTGGTGCTCGCCGACGCCGGCTATTGGCACACGGTGCAGATGGAGAACGTGATCAACATGGGTATGCAGGTCCTGATCCCACCCGACGCGGCCAACCGCACGGGCGCCCGGCCGGGTTGGGAGGGCGGCTGTTACGACCACATGCGCCGAGTCCTCGCCAGCGACTACGGCGGTGGTCTCTACAAGCGCCGTCAAGCGATGATCGAGCCGGTCTTCGCCCACACCAAGTTCAACCGGAAACTGATGCGGTTCATGCGAAGAGGCCGGTCCGCAGTCAGGTCAGAGTGGCGATTAATGACCGCGACTCACAACCTCCTGAAGCTCTACAACCACCAAATCGCCACCGCCAGAGCCTAGGAGGGGCTCGACGCGGCGTCGCGCCGCTCGATCGCGGCCACCCGTGACGCTCCAGGACGACAGCCCCTGAGCCCCTGCTCACAGCCGAAACCGAATTATGCGACGGCCACAGCCCAAAGCGGAAGTCTGAGTCTGACCGGCGCGTCGAGTCGATGCCTCGAAGCGCCTAACTCGCGCTGCTGTCGTGTGTGTTTGATAGGTTCATGCGATTGCGCGCTTGGTGCTTACCGGCCCGTCGCACGTTGTATGCAGATTCGGCCCGAAGGGACTGCCTACACGCCGGTGCACGTCACCGCCACTCCGCTCAACGGTGGTGAGGCCCGCCATCCTGGCGGTAGCTACGACTCTGTGTGAGACGGGAGGATCCTGAGTGCTTGGTCTGGATCGGAATACCCAGTCAGCTGTCGATCACATCACGACCGCGCTCGAAGCTAACTGCGCGGCGTTGCTCGCGTTGGAGACGATCCGCGCCGAAGCGAGCGACGTAACGGCCATACAGGGAGAGGTCCAGCAAGCGATCGAGTCACTCCGCGAGGCGATCGCGGAGCTCCGCGCATCGCATGACCAAGAGCCAAGCATCATGCTCGCTCACGGTTTTGTTCTTCCAGCAGCTGCCGAGCAGTCCCCTGCTCCGCGGCGCAGCGGTCAAGCCAAGCCCCCGCGGACCTAGACCGCGGCTTGGACTCGGCTCGGGAGTCCGAGCTTCAGGAGTATGTTCGAGACGTGATTCTTGACGGTGTGCGGACTGATGCCCAGCGCCTCGGCGATCTCCGCGTTCTTCACGCCGCGGGCGATGAGACGCAGTACTTCGAGCTCTCGCTCTGATACCTGCTCCGTCAGGCCGAGATCCGAGTCCTGGTCGAGGCCCTCGCGACGTACGCGTCCGAGGACGACCTCAGCGGCACGCGGCGACAGCCAAGCTACCCCCTGAGCGGCCGCGTGCACGGCATCGACGATCCCGTCGATCGGCGTGTCCTTTGCGAGACACCCACACGCACCCGCGGCGACAGCGTCGGCGTCGTCTAACGCCACGGTGAGCCCCACCACACAGGTCGACGGACGACGCTCCAGGATCTCGCGCGTGGCCTCGGGACCTTCGAGATCCGGCATCCGGAGGTCGATCAGCACCACGTCAGGCTTCAGTTCGTCGGCGAGCCGAACTCCCTGCCAGCCACCGGACGCCTCCGCCACGACCTCGATATCTGGATGCGATGCCAAAGCCGACGAAAGTGCGGTGCGAAACAGATTGTGATTGTCCACGACAAGTACGCGAATCACTTGGTCCTGCAGCTGCCCTTCGTTCATGTGGTTCCTCAGCGCCCTAGGCGCCCTTTCGTGGGCTCGGCCGCAACGGGCCGTGTACCCATAAGGACGCAAACGGACCGAAAGGGTTGGTTTGCGATCGAGAATCTCTTTCCTGGTGCCTTTAGTCGTCCGGTCCGTTCGTGAGCTTGAGCGCCCGTAGGCCCACTCGGCATCCCCACTAACCCGCAAGTCGCTCCGAGGTCCGGACGCGCATCCCAGGTCTTACCCCCGGTGGTCTCTCTCCACCCTGCTGCAGCGCGGCCATGTGACCGGGCTTTACGCGTGGGCTGAGAGGGCGTCGGCTGGCGCCGAGTGTCGGAATGATCGAGTTCCAGCAGTCTCGACGACGCTGCTGCTCTTGAGCAGAAGGGGCGGCACGGCTGGCTCGATGGTGGCTTCTCCTTTCCGTGTGGAAGCGGGTGTCAAGTCAAGGGCTCTGATCACGTTCAGGGGTGGACCTGAAGGTCGCCGAGCGCGGTTGCGATTTTCGGGGCGGCGGCCACGATTTGCTCGTCGTCGGTGATGAGCTGTGCGCCGGCCTGCTCGGCGACGGCGACGTATGCGGCGTCGTAGGCTGTCAGCCCGGTGGCGGCCCATCTGGCGACGCTCAATAGCTCCGGTTCGAGCAGCTCGAAGCCGAGCTGCTCGAGCGTGACGGCGAGCTGCTCGAGCTCGGCTTGCGGCCAGCCCCAGCGCCGGGCAGCGACGTTCAGCAGCTCGAGCCACAGCAGCTGCGGCGCGAGGACGCGTAGCTCGCCGTCCTCGAACCGCTTCCTCAGTTGGCGTGCGAGGGCAACGTGCCCCTCGCCTTCTGAGTGGAACCACTTCAGGACGACGGAGGCGTCTAGTACGGCCTCGTTCACCGCGCGTCGCGCGCGGCGCGGATCGCGGCTGTGGATTCGCCGGGTGGGGCCTCGGCGAATAGTCGGTCGAGGTCGCGAAGAGCGGTCTGTACGGCGGGTGTCTTCCCGGGCCCCGTCGCTCGCGCCGCGTCGCGTTCGGCGAGCTGCGCGAGGTACGCGCTGCGCGTTAGCCCACGTGAGCTCGCGGCGCGATCGATGCGTCGCAGTAGGGCGTCGTCGAAAGAGACCAGAACCTTGCCCATTACACGTTGAGTATATCCAGGATATCCGCAGGGGGACAACGACGCGGCGGACCAGGCCGAGGGATCACGCACCACCAGCTGCGGGTAGCGCCATCATCCGCGCGAAATCCAATGCTCAGTGTTTGTCGCCACTAACGCCGAGCGGTGGTGTCGGGAGGCCTCGGTCGTCATGGGTCGCTCGGCGGATGTCAGAGTTGGCCTGCAGGCGGGGGCTGCTCTTTGGATTCAGCCCGGCCTCAGCGAACGACCCGTTTCCGTTCCACTCCTACCCGATGGCCCCTTCCCGGCTTGAGCCGTCGCCCTTACCACGGTTTTCCGAACGAAACTTCTCGCCGCCCCTACATGAGAAGAACCTGCGAACCCGGAGGCGGCGAAATTCCCCCGTTTTGCGGACACCGGAGCGGTTGCGCGCGACGCTACCCACCGACCTCGCGTTGAATGCGTCGTGTACTGGGCAGTCAGAGGTCGAAAGGACCGATGCGTGAGATGAAGAGGGGGGCGCCGACCAAGACGCTTTTCGAGTCGGACACATCTTCGGGGAGGTCTGACGCGCCGACGTGATTCTCGACGCGGGCGAGAGTCTCCACTTGCATGCTGTGATAATCGGGGCCGTTGAGCACGTGATAGGTCCGTACGACGTCCTCGGCCCACTGCTGATCAAGGGGCAACGTGGTCGGCAGCCCTCGGGTCGGCGCTCCGTCAGCTTTCGGTTCGTCTAGCCGTTCCATCCTCGCGATCGCCCTCGCCACGTGCGCCTCCGAGAGCCCCCAGTCGGGTTTACCGCTACCCGTCCGTTCCTCCAGACCAGGGCTCGCGTGCACCAGCCTACCTCCGAGCGCCGCGATCGTGCGGCTGGACGCCCCCGCCATGAAGATAACCGGCGGCTCGATGTCCCGGAACGTCCCGTACCGTACCGACATCCGGTCATGTACATACATTTTTGGCTCATCAAACGTGCCGATGAGCTCTAACTCTTGGAGGCGCTTCGTGACCGTAGTAAGCAGCCCTTCGAGTCGAGCCTGCACTTCCGGGTCGAGAGTGTCCCATTGGGCGCCGCCACCGACTCCGAATACGGAGACGTGCGACTCCTTCAGACGCCGGCTCGGCTCAGTGGCCTGGCGAAAGAGCTGCGGATACAGCTGGAGCAGCTTTCGCTGAGAGATGTAAAGGTAATCTCGTAACGGCACTGATCTGCCTTCTCAGCGCCATGCTACTCCAGCGACCAAGGCTTCGCACAAGGAGCACACGGAGAACACAAGCGCCACTCTGGTGTCGTGTATGCGACCTGCTCCGGGTGTCCTTTCCTGGCCAGAGTCACATCGGCTCCGTCCGACGGCGCGGCGGGAGGTCTGGTGGCGGCGGTCGAGGACGCCTGCGATGTCGTGTTTGCACCGGTACGCGACCAGACCGGGTCACCGCTCCCACGCCCGGCCTTAGAGTTCAATCCTGCACGGATCCTCGCCAGACCCCCCGGTCGAGCTGGTCAGAACGAGCGGCCGAAAGGGCTGCCGAGATCGCGAAGGACCTCGGCGTCACGGGCGAGGGTCCGGGGAGGATTGGTACAGAACACCGGCTTGTGCAAGCCATCGCCGAACGATGCCGCCAGCGCCAGGGCGCACGACGAGCAGCCCCGCGCGACCGACCGCCTCCCTGACTGCCCCCATCAGCCGGCCGCCGTCACGAACAATGTCCCTTCGCTCAAGCACGCCGACCGCCCTTAGAGGGGTTTTCTGTACCAAGACTCCCCGGATCCCTGAACCGCAGATCATCGTCACCGACACCGCCTCCTACTCAGACCAGGTGTTCGGGCTGTTCCGGCTGCTTGGCTACCAGTTCGCGCCCCGGCTTGCCGATAAACCCGAGCAGCGATTCTGGCGCATCGACCCCACGGCCGAGTACGGCGCGTTCGACGGCCTCGCCCGCCACCGCATCAACACCCGGCTGATCACCGAGCACTCGGATGACCTCCTGCGGGTCGCTGGGTCGCTGCACCGCGGGACCGTCAAGGCGTCACAGATCCTGCGGGTGCTGCAAGGCCAAGGCCGCCCGACACGCTCGGGCGCGCCTTGGCCGAGTACGGGCGTATCGCAAAGATTCTGCACCTCCTCGCGCTGCCCGGCGACGACCCCTACCGGCGCGACATGACCATCCAGCTCCAAAAGCATGAGCACCGCCACTGCCTCGGCCGCGACACCTTCCACGGACAGCGCGGGCGCCTACGCCAGCGCTACCGCCAAGGACAAGAAGACCAGCTCTCAGCCCTCGGCCTGGTCCTCAACGCAATCGTGCTCTGGGACGCCATCTACATGACCGACGCCATCAACACGCTCCCCCAGCCCCCGCAAGCCGGAGACCTCCAGCGGCTGTCACCGCTCGCCTCCAAGCACATAAACATGCTCGGCCGCTTCCACTTCGAACTCCCCACCCGTACGCAATGGCCAACGACGGCCGCTCAAGACCCCCGAGCGGCAACTACGCACCGCCTGACCCCAAGCCAAACGACCCGTTTCCGTTCCACTACTACTGACGGCCCTAGTCCATCTCACAAGGGATCGCGGTGGCATGCGGCGCTGCTGCTCTGCCTGCGGATGCGTGCAGTTGGCGTTCCTCGGTCGAGGCGGCCAGGTGTTTGCTTGGCAGGACGAAGTGTCACCGCACACGCGCCCGGTTTCGTGCCTGCCACGCTTGCAAGCAAGGAACGTATCTGCCACAAGCCCAGACGTGCAGGGCTGTTATGGCCGTCGCAAAGCCGCACGGTTAAGCCGGCCGGCCGGCCGGCGCACTGGGACGTCCTTTGGCCCCACGACGAGTCAGGTTGGCTCGGGCCTGCTGATAGCATGCCGTGCAGCCTGGGGGAAAGCGCCGCAGTGAACCTATCGAGCATTAGAGCACCTTCCCGGATCGCGATATGACCACCGTCGGCGCTGTCGACGTGATCGGTTTGGATCTCCTCGACCTGGAGGATCCGGTGAACGACACGCTCGATACGGGGCGTTTTTGGGACGCGTTCAAGACCCGAGCCGTGGTGGTGACCGACTTGCCGCTCGGGCATAGCCGCGATCTAGCCAGCCAGGTGAACCTGGCCGAGGGCCATGGGGATGCGTCGCTCCGGACGAGCGCCGAGTACTCGGTTCTGTTCGACGTGCTGTTGCGCGAGCCCGGCTCCGTGGCGGCTCCCGACACGCTGCGCCTACGCGAGGCTGCGGGAGCCCTCACTCCCGCTGGGCACGTGGTGCAGGACTGCCTTGCGGCGTCGAAGTCGAAGGCGGAGTTCTTCGACCAGGACATGTACATGATCCACGTGACGGGATGGCCGGGCAGCTTCACACCTGATGAGCCGGTGGAGTCGGCGGGCGACGCCCGGCTGGACCTGTGGCGGACCGATCCCGGGGACGACCGGCGCCTACCACCGCCGGGCCAGGAAGACATCCTGCTCAGCACCCCAACCTTCTCGCTGATGAACAGCGGGAACCGCACGAAGCATGCCCCGAAGCGGTCGTGGAAGATCAACTTCGACGTACGCGACAGCAAGGACCCGCTCGTCGGCGTGTCGCGTCTGAACCTGAAGTCGATGTACAACGATCCGTCCCAGATGCGCGAGGCGCTGGCGTGGAACCTGTTCGCGACGGCTGGCGTCCCCGCGTCGCGTCACACGTACGCCAAGCTCATGATCACCGAAACGTATATAGGTCTGTTCTTCTTCGTCGAGCAGGTTGACCGCAGGTTCCTCAGGGATCACTTCGGCGCCAACGACCGGGGCAATCTGTACAAGGCCTATTGCGGCGATGTGGGGTGCGCGACGCTCGAGCGCCGGGTCGGCGCCGACGGCAACGACGGGGGCCGTCAGTACTTCACGCCGAGCTCAGATGATCGAACGTATCGGCTGAAGACCAACGAGGACGATCCGGATGCCAGCACCTACGACGACCTGGCGCAACTCATCAGGACGCTCGACGGTGCCGGACTGCCGGGGGGAGACGAGCGGGTCGGCTCCGACGCGTTCCGCGAGTCGATGGAAGGCATCATGAACGTGCGCGCGTTCCTGCGGTGGGCCGGGGTCAATCTGCTGCTCGGCAGCTGGGATAACTACTTCGCGACGCCCGCGAACTATTACCTCTACAACGCCGGTCACAAGGGAGCCAAGACCAAGTTCATGGACTCTCCCTACTTCGTGTTCATCCCATGGGATTACGACAATAGCTTCGGCATCGACTTCGTCGGGACTCAGTGGCAGTACACCGACGTGGTTGACTGGCCCAGTAACACGAAGAACTACTGGGGAAAGCACGACAAGACGTCCCACATTCCGCTGGTGCAAAACCTCCTGCGTAATCACGATCTGTGCCAGTACTACCTGGACCATTTGGAGCACCTGCTCGACACTGCGTTCAGCCCTGACAAGGTTGCGGAACTGCTCGGATCCGACGGCAGCGGCGGCCTGTGGGAGCGCGTCCGGCATGCCGCGTATCTCGAGGCGGACAGTCCTTACTCGTCACCGTTCACCGGACGGCTGTTCACGAACGACGAGGTCTACGTAGCCGGGTACAAGCAAAACGGGATACGCAAGGGGCAGGAGACGGTCGAGGGCATCGTCCACTACGTGCGGATGCGCTGCGACAGCGCGCGGCAACAGCTCGCCACGCTGCGCAAGGACTATCCCAGCGGGGCAAGCGACGCCGCGTTCACCGGGGTGATGGAGCCGCTACCGGACCATGCCTGACCGCGCCAGCTGCACCGGCTGACGACGGCGCTGTGCAACCGGGCGGACGCGCGATCGCGGCATGGGCATGGGACGCGTAAGGTCGGCGAGGCTAGCCGAGCGGGAGCCGCTTGGCGGCTGGAAGCGTGATCTTGTGGACGTCACGCCCGATCAGGCTGCTCAACGCTCGCCACTTGCTACCACAGTGCGCAGGCTGCGCATCGATGGCGACACGCGCCGCTCCGGCTCGTCCACCTCGGCTTGCCTGGCTGCCGAAACCTAAGCCGCCAGCCCGAGGCGGCTCGAGTGGGTCATCGGTTCGTGGCGCCGCACTTGTTCCTCCCTGTCCTTCATCTGAATCGCCAGGTCCATCTACTGAGCGAGCCGGGGCGCGCGGTCCTCTGCGGAATGCGCCGGCGGGCATCGGCAATGGTCGTTCACGACGGGTCCAAGATGGCGATTCAGGGCGGACCTCCCATTGGTCGGGCGCGGGAGCTCAGCTCATCGTCGCAAGCTCGGCCGTCCCTATTCCTCGAGTACGCCGCGGTGCTGGAGCCCCGGCTGGTTCGTCGAGCTCGTCGAGAAGCTTTGTGACGGTGAGTAACTCAGCCCGTGCATCGACGACCTCGGGCAAATCGGCATCAGGCCGGCTATCCACAGCTTCTTTCGGAGCTGCGCTGAGCTCGCCCGGCGACGCTCACTCTGCAAGACCCACGGCTTCCCAATCTCCTCGATGTCCTGATGTCCGGCGTGGCAACATGCCTGCCGGCGGTTCTCGAGGTGAGCCATGCCCTCCACCGAATCGCAAGCCCCTGCACTTCCACCTGCATACCGACCGCCGGCGGACAGCGCTGGGAGTGACTTAGATGTTGTCTTGAGCTGAGACCACTGTCGCCCTTCTGTACCAGCCAGTCCGGTCCAGCTCGGCGGCCGTGGATCCACAACAGGGCAACCGGCGGATATCGGGCATCGCGCCCCCGCTAATCGCTAGACGACAGTGGCAGTGCTGCGGACCACTTATCGTCCTCCAGCGACCCGGGCGGGATGGTCCGGGTTGACGACGCTCGATCCTGGCGCCGAAACGTCGCGTGCGATGTTAAGGGATCAAGCGCGTGCGGTACTGCTCTGGGTTTCAGCACCTTGCAGAGTCATCCGGAACACCGTTATGCCACGTGTGGTCGAGATACACAGTCGGCCGTCGACGGTCGCCGCCACCGCCAACACCCAGCCCTCGTGGCGACTCAGCTCCCGGCCGGGGTCATTCGGCGCGGCCGGGTCCCACAGCCGCACAGCCCCATCCTCGCCGCCGGAAAGCACGTACCCGTCGGCGCTCACCGCCAATCCGCGAACTCGGCCATCGTGGCGGCCGAGCTCGCGGCCAGCATCCTCTGGTGCGGCCCGGTCCCACAGCCGCACCGCCCCGTCCTTCCTGCCGAAGCCCACGTCTCCCCCGGAGACGACATGCCCGTCGGCGGTCACCGCCACTGCCAGCACCCAGCCATCGTGGCGGCCCAGCTCGCGGCCGGGGTCATTCGGCGCGGCCGGGTCCCAAAGCCGCACCGCCCCATCGTTCCCACCGGAGACCACGCACCCGTCGGCGATCGCCGCCACCGCTCGCACCCAGCCGTTGTGGCGGCTTACCGTGCGGCCGGGGTCCTCTGGTGCGGCCGGGTCCCACAGTCGCACCGCCCCGTCCTCGCCGCCAGAGACCACACGCCCTTCGGCGGTCACCGCCACCGCCCACACCCGGCCGTCGTGGTGGCCGAGCTCGCGGCCGGGGTCCTCTGGTGCGGCCGGGTCCCACAGCCGCACTGCCCCGTCGTCGCCGCCAGAGACGACGCGACGGTCGGCGGCCACCGCTAGCACCCTGCCGTCGTGGCGGCCGAGCTCGCGGCCGGGGTCCTCTCGTGTGGCCGGGTCCCAGAGCCGCACCGCCCCGTCGTCGCCGCCAGAGACCACTTGCCCGTCGGCGGTCACTGCCACCGCTCGCACCTGGCTGTCGTCGCGGCTTACCGTGCGGCTGGTGTCCTCTGGTGCGGCCGGGTCCCACAGTCGCACCGCCCCATCGTCCCCGCCGGAGACCACATGCCCGTCGGCGGCCACCGCTAGCACCCCGCCGTCGTGGCGGCCGAGCTCGCGGCCGGGGTCATTCGGCGCGGCCGGGTCCCACAGCCGCACCGCCCCATCGTCCTCGCCGCCAGAGACCACACGCCCGTCGGCGGCCACCGCCACCGCCCCCACCCAGCCATCGTGGCGGCCCAGCTCGCGGCCGCGGTCCTCTGGTGTGGCTGGGTCCCACAGTCGCACCGCCCCGTCCTCGCCGCCGGAGACCACACGCCCGTCGAGGGCCACCGCTACTGCTGATACCCGGCCGTCGTGGCGGCCGAGCTCGCGGCCGGTGTCCTCTGGTGCGGCCGGGTCCCACAGCCGCACGGCGCCATCCTCCCCGCCGGACACGACGCGCCCGTCGGCGGCCACCGCGAGCACCCGGCGGTCGTGGCGGCCGAGCTCGCGGCCGGGGTCCTCTGGTGCGGCCGGGTCCCACAGCCGCACCGCCCGATCCTCGCCGCCAGAGACCACACGCCCTTCGGCGGTCACCGCCACCGATCGCACCGGGCCGTCGTGGCGGCCGAGCTCGCGGCCGGTGTCCTCTGGTGTGGCTGGGTCCCACAGTCGCACCGCCCCGTCCTCGCCGCCGGAGACCACACGCCCGTCGGCGATCACCGCCACCGCCCATACCCAGCTGTCGTGGCGGCCTAGCTCGCGGCCGAGGTCCTCCGGCGCTGCCAGATCCCACAGTCGCACCGCCCCGTCCTCGCCGCCGGAGACCACACGCCCGTCGCCAGCCACCGCCACCGCCATTACCCGCCCGTCGTGGCCGGTGAGGGTCCGGGTAAGCGCCGTGAGGCTCCGAATACTCACCCATTGGGGAATGAGCTGCGGTGGAGCGATGCCTTCAAGATACGATCGAGCTTGGTCTGCGAGTTGAATGTCTCCAGTGCCAATAGCGTCGAGAGCGATCTGACGCGCTGCATGGCCGGGTTGCCGGCATGGGTACGGCGGCCGCAGATGATGAGCTTCCCGTTCTACGTGACGCACGAGCGAAGAGATAGAAGAGGACGACTGGAGGCGGTCCGCGGCGCGAAGTTCAACAGCCACTCGGTCGACCCCGACTCGTGTGATCGCCGCCTCCAGATAGGAGAAGCTGGTGTACAACGATCCGAGGCGCTCGGCGTCGGTTGCGAGGAGGCTGGGGTAAGCGTCGAAGAGGTAGCTCGGAGTTCCGGAGGCCGGCCACCCGAGCGAGGCGTAGTGGTTAGCCCACGCGTCGATCTTCTGCCGATCCTGCTGCGACCTGCCGTGCTCTTGAAAGAACCGCTCACTGGCCTCGCCGAGGGTGTCGTGGGCAAAGTCATATCGGCGGTTGCCGTTATCAGCGATGGGTTGGAGGATCCTGGCGACGTAGCTATCGAGGACCTCGTCGAGATCGAAGCGGTCGCCGTCGGTCAATTCCGCCAGATCCCTGGCGGCTAACGGCCCGCGGGCGGCACTGAGCACCGCGACCACTTCGCGGGCCAACGCAAGAATCGCGTGGTCTTCATGGTGGGCGGATCGCAGCAAGGACCGCAGCTCCTCCCAGGCTCGATCCGCTAGCGCTTTGGCCGCTCCGCTTTTTGCCAGCACATGTTTGGCGGTTCTGAGCGGATGGTCGAGATCGACGTCCCCGGGCAGCTCAGGGTAGCGGCGGCCTGCCACCAGCACGTGGGTTCTCCCGCCGGCCGCGGCAGGCAGCAGGGAGGCAACGCTGGGCAGCCCCTTCGCGCTGCTGAGATCCTCGTCTAGCCCATCGACAACAAGCAGGAGATGTCGGTCGGCATGCCCGGCACGCTCTGTCGCCCTGACCCAGAGGTCGCGAAAGACATCCGCGTCGTCAGCTCTGCTCGGCGGGTCCTCCTCAAACAGCCAGGCCAGTTCCTGATTAGCCACGCTGAGAAACCCGGCCGAGTCAGGGTTCGATTGACGTCGAACAAGGAAATAAGCCACGACGTCCACCTCGCCAGGAGCAGCACCGACGAAATGGGACATGAGTGCTGTCTTGCCCGCCCACGGCCCACCCACCTCCCACCGGTAGCCCTCGCTCCCCGTCGCAAACGCGGCCAGCGCGGCCAGATCATCCTCCCGGCCCAGCAGCACCGGCGTCCGTGCGGCGATCTCGGCGACCGTCGCTCTGTACGGCGGGGGTCTTCGCGCCACAGCGTGGGGTAGCGACAACAGGGTTTCCGACGACGGGACGCTCAGCAGCTCCCACCAGTTCGGGGCGTCCTCGAGCGCGTTTACTGCGGTGATTGGTATTACGGTCAACGTGCTCTCGCCCTCCGGCAGGGCGTGCTCGGTCACCACGCCGACAGCCAAGTCCCCGTACGGGGCAACCTTGGCTAAGACCACCGCCCCCGACATCCCTTCCCACTCAGACTCGCTCAGACGTGTGGCTGGCAGCGACCGCGGCGTAGCCGTCACGGACAACTCCAACGACTCGCTGATCCGATTGGCTCCGGGAGCGATGCTGCCATGGACGTGGGCGGTGTCCCGCAACGGGGAATCGCCGGTTCCACGAGCCCGCTCCTTAAAGCGCGGAAACCCGACCGCCCAACAGCCATCGACCGTGTCTGGCGAACCACGATCGATTGACGCGAAGCCCACCGGCATCGGCCCGGAAAACGCTTGGTCAGTGATCTGCACGACCGCCAGGTCCAGTCCCGCCGCGCTGGCGTCAGTCGCGATCTCCGCGGCGTGCTCAAACTGGCCATCGATTCTCACAAGCAACGTCCCCGGCCCGACATTGTGGGCGGCGGTTAGGACCCGGTCACCTCCGATCAGGAACCCCGAGCCCACAGACCAGCCCGGGTGGACCGGGGGGGCTCGGTGCCAAAGGACCTCCACCGCCCGTCCGACGCTGACACGCTCCGCCATCTGGTCTACCGTGCGCCTACGGCTTCCTGTCCAGGTCCCGGTGAACCTTCACGCGCTGACCGTCGGCGGTCACGGGAGGCTCGAGCGATACGGTTATCTTCTGGACCGATTCGCGGGTGTAGCTGCCGCCGCCGCCAAGTTCGAGAACCCAGACCTTGAGGCCAGCCTTCCCCTCGGCTTCTCTGGTCACTCCGATCTGGAACTCGACCTGGATCTCTCCTACCGGAAACTGAATCTCCTGATCACGGGCTCGCGCCATCGCCTCGCTCAACTCCGCGCGCAAGGCGTCAACGGCGTCAGCCAATCCGACCTTCGATTGTGTGCCCTGGGTTGTTTCGTTGGCCATCGCTGCCCTCCTCGGCTTGTCGATCGCAATCGTACGGACGATGGACCCCGGCAGCACGAATCATCTCTCAGCGCGCACGAGGGCGCATCGAGCTGGCCAACGATTGGGACGCCACAACAACGAAACTGGTGAGCGACCCCCTGCCACAAATGCCACGCCAGCCACCAAGACGATTCTCCGCGACGCCTGCTGCCGGCAAGAAAGAATGGCGACAACAATAAGCGTTGGATTCCGTGCACTTGATGGGGTTCCGACCACAAGTTTGCGAAATCCAACGGTAACCGTTAGTCGCCGTTTGGCTTAGCCGCCGGATATGGACGGCCTGGCTTCATGAGACGTCGCGGTCTGCTGCCTGCGACTGCTCAAGCGATTTGATCGCCGCGTCACGCGCTTTCTCGGCGGCGTCGAGGCGACGCTGCGTCTGGGTTAGGTCCTTCTCGAGCTGGACGCGGAGCTGCTGCTCGCCCTTCAGCGCTGTCTGCGCTTGGCCGCGATTGAGCTCCGCTGCCTGTCTTGCCCCGCGCTCATCGGCGAGCTGACGCTCAAGCGTCGCGCGCGCCTCGCGCGCTCGCTCGTCGACCCGGTCGGCGCGCTCGGCGCGCGGCTTGGGCGCGCTGGTCAGCGCCGACGCGCTTCCGGATTGTCGACGAAGAGGGTCCGCGGCCGCCGTCGAACTGTTATATCCGGCCGGATTGAGCGTCGGTGGGCATAGTTCTGGTCCCGGCAAGTCCATTTTGATCGCCGGGGTGTTCCGCTCCGGCAGGAGGTCTGAGGATGTCGGGAATCGACGGCAGCGCCAGCGCGTTGGAGCCGTTTGCGGACTGCTACCAGGTCCGGTTGCTGGAGCTCGGGTATCGACCGGGCACGATCGACCATCAGCTGCGAGAGCTTCGGCAACTCGGCAGCTGGATGGCCACCGCGGGCGTCGAGCCGCGCGAGCTTGACGTGTCGACGATTGAGTTGTTCCTCGATTCGCGGCGAGCGGCCAGCGATCCGTGTGTGCCGACCGTGCGGAGCTTCGCGCGGTTGTTGGAGTTCTTGGTGAGCGAGGGGATCACCGCGCCGCCCGGCTGTCCTGCTGCCGGTGACGTCGCTTGATCAGCTGATCGAGGACTACCGCCGATGGCTACTCGGCGAGCGGCAGCTCGCGCCAACGACGGTGCGGCGATACGAGCGGGTCGCGCGATCCTTCCTCGAGCAGCGCACAACGCTCGCAGACGGCGGCGGTCTCGGCGATCTCACCGGAGCCGATGTGACTGGCTTCTTGGAAGCAGAGTGCGTGCGCGTCAGCACCGGGGCGGCGCGCGGCGCGGTCGGTGACCTGCGAGCGCTGTTGCGGTTCCTGCGCTTGCGCGGCTTGACCGACCTGGCGTTGGGAGACTCGATCCCGCCGGTCGCGAGCTGGCGCGAGAGCACCATTCCCAAGGCGGTCCCACGCGCCGATGTTGAGCGGCTGCTGTCGAGTTGTGACCGGTCGACCCTGGTCGGGGCGCGGGACTTCGCGGTCCTGATGCTGCTCGCACGACTCGGGCTACGCGCGATCGAGGTCGCTCGGCTGAAGCTTGACGATCTGGACTGGCGCGAGGGTGAGATCTGGCTGTGCGGCAAGGGCGGCGATCGCGAACGCCTTCCACTCCCGAGCGATGTTGGCGAGGCACTCGCCGCGTACCTGTCGGTCTGCGATCGTCGTGGCTGGCGGACCGTGTTCGTCACGTTCCGTGCTCCGACCCGGCCGATCCCGACGAGCGTCGTTCGCCATCTCGTCGCCGGCGCGTGCAGACGCGCGGGACTGCCGCGGATCGCGGCGCACCGGCTGCGGCACACGCTCGCGACCGAGCTGCTGTTCGAGGGCGCGTCGCTGAGCGAGATCGGCCAGGTGCTGCGCCACCGCAGCGTCGACAGCACGGCCGTCTACGCCAAAGTCGATCTCGCGCGGCTGCGTCTGGTCGCCCGGCCGTGGCCGGAGGCGGGACGATGAGCACGCTCTCTCAGGCCGTCGATGACTACCTGCGTCTGCGCCGCTCGCTCGGTCACAAACTCACCGAAGCACACCGACTGCTTCCGCGGTTCGTCGCCTATCTCGACACCATCGGCGTCGAGTTCGTCACGATCGACGCGGCGCTGGCGTGGTCGCTCGAGCCCGACGCCAAACCGGGCGGCACGGTGTGGCCGAACCGGCTGTGGGTCGTGCGGGGGTTCGCGCGGTACATGACCGGGATCGACCCACGGACCGAAATCCCACCTGCGGACCTGATCCCGTACCGCAAGCGGTGGCTGGCGCCGTTCATCTACAGCGACGCCGATATCGCTGCGCTGATGACTGCCGCTCGCGGCATCCGGCAACCGCTGCGCGCGGCGACCTACGAGACGCTGTTCGGGCTGCTTGCCGCGACCGGCATCCGGATCGGCGAAGCGATCCGCCTGGACGACCGCGACATCGACTCGTCCACCGGCGTCCTTCAAATCCGTCTGTCGAAGTTCGGAAAGTCGCGGCAGATCCCTGTTCATGCGAGCACTCTCGACGCGTTGCAGCGCTACGCCGTCCGGCGCGATGAGCTCTCACCACCCCGCCGCGAAGAGAGCTTCTTCGTCTCGCTGCACGGAACAAGGCTCATCTACCAGAACGTCCTCAAGACGTTCCGGACCCTTCGCGACGCGGCCGGGATCGGAGCGGCATTCCCGCGCCACGTCCGCATACACGACGTTCGCCACACGTTTGCTGTCACGACGCTCGTCGGCTGGTATCGAGACGGCGTTGACGTCGAAGCGCGGCTGCCGTGGCTCTCGACCTATCTCGGGCATCGCAACCCCTCCTCCACCTACAACTACATGTCAGCCGCGCCTGAGCTCCTCGCGCACGGCGCCCGGCTGCTCGACGACGCCCAGGAGACTACGTCATGACTCTGATCGCCCCGACCCTCCAGTCGTTCTTCGCCGACCGCCTCGTCCGGCAGCTCGACGCGAGCCCTCGCACGATCGAGTCCTACCGCGACACACTCCGGCTGCTGCTCTGCTTCGCGCAGGACAACACCGGCAAAGCACCGTCCGCGCTTGAGTGGGACGACCTGGACGAGCAGCTGATCGGCGCGTTCCTCGAGCACCTCGAGGTCGCACGGGACAACAGCGCGCGGACCCGGAACCTGCGGCTCACCGCGATCCGGTCACTGTTTCGCCACGCCGCCTTGCGCCACCCCGAGCACGCCGCAGTGATCCAGCGGGTACTGCTGATCCCGCCAAAGCGCACCAAGCGACCCACCGTCAGCTATCTCACCGCCGCCGAGGCACAAGCGCTGATCGACGCGCCAGACCAGCAGCGATGGGAAGGCCGCCGCGACCGTGCACTGCTGATCCTCGCGATCCAGGCGGGTCTACGCGTGTCCGAGCTTGTCGGCCTCGACTGCGGCGATGTCACGCTCAGCACCGGCGGGCACATCCGCTGCGACGGCAAGGGACGCCGACAGCGCGCGGTCCTCCTCACCAAGCAGGCTCGAGCAGTCCTCGGTGTCTGGCTCGCCGAGCGAGCCGGCGAACCACACGACCCGCTATTCCCGACCCGCACAGGCCGGCGCTTGAGCCGCGACGCCGTCGAGCAACGCGTCAGCACTCACGCCGCGACCGCCGCGCGACACTGCCCATCGCTGAAGACCAAGAGGCTCCATCCACACGTCCTCAGACACAGCTGCGCGATGTCGCTCCTGCAAGCCGGCGCGGACAGAACACTCATCGCCCTCTGGCTCGGACACGCGGACATCAGCTCAACCGAGCCATACCTCCACGCCGATCCCACCATCAAAGAACGAGCACTCGCCCTGATCACCCCAGCCACCGTCACACCCGGCCGCTACACGCCGCCAGACACGCTGCTCGCGTTCCGGGAGTGTCCGACGCTCTGTGTAGGCACGAGCGAAAGAGATCGCTATGCCTTCGACTACGAGAAGCAGGAGCGCCACGCAGGAGAGCAGGAGCGTGTTGGAGCGCGACCCGGGGCTTGAGAGCCTGGGGTTGGGGATCGCGCCGGGGTTGCCCGGCGACGATCGTAGCGAGCGGGAGCGAGCGGAGATCGGCGCGTGGCAACCCCGGCGCGGCGCGCTCGCCGGGGACCCCCCGGATCGACCCGCGCTCGCGCAAGAACTCATCGATCAGGCGGTTGATCGTGCTGCTGGCCGGCGCCGGGTCGGCAAGCTCTCGGGATGCCGTCTGATCGGCGGATCAGCAATGAGGTGATCGACGAGCTGCTCGCCGGCGCGAGCACCGAGGAGGAGATCGCCGGGCCCGGCGGGCTGCTCGCGCAGCTGACCAAGCGGCTGGTCGAGCGCGCGATGGAGGTCGAGCTGACCGAGCATGTGGGCTATGAGCCGCACTGCGAGCCGCCAGGTGGGGACGGGAACACCCGTAATGGCACGACCCCGAAGACGCTGATCAGCGAGCACGGGAAGGTCCCGATCGACGCGCCCCGCGATCGGGACGGAAGCTTTGAGCCGCAGATCGTCCGCAAGCGACAGCGCCGGTTCGTCGGCTTCGACGACAAGATCCTCGCGCTCTACTCGCGCGGGCTGTCGTCCGCGACATCGAGGCGCACCTGCAGGAGATCTACGGCGTCAAGGTCAGCCGCGACCTGATCAGCCGCGTCACCGACGCGGTCATGGACGACGTGCGCGAGTGGGCCAAGCGGCCGCTGGAGGACATCTACCCGATCGTGTTCCTCGACTGCATGGTGCTCAAGATCCGCGACGGCGGCACGGTGCAGCGCCGCGCGCTGTACCTCGCGCTCGGGGTCACGCTCGACGGCGACCGCGACGTGCTCGGCATGTGGTTCCAAGAGACCGAGGGCGCGAAGTTCTGGATGCAAGTCCTCACCGACCTCAAGACGCGCGGCGTCCGCGACATCCTGATCTGCTGCGTCGACGGGCTGACCGGGTTCCCCGAGGCGATCGAGGCGATCTTCCCCAAGACGACCGTCCAAACCTGCATCGTTCACCTGATCCGCGTCACCTGAGGTACGTCCCCCGACGCGAGCGCGAGCAGGTCGCCCGCGATCTGAAGCCGATCTACACCGCCAAGGACGCCGACCAGGCCCAAGCCGAGCTCGAGGCCTTCGACGAGAAGTGGGGCCAACGGTTCCCCGTCATCACCCAGGCCTGGCTGAACGCATGGGAGCACGTGATCCCGTTCCTCGCGTTCCCTGACGAGGTCCGCCGCGTGATCTACACGACGAACGCGATCGAGGCGCTCAACCGCCAGCTGCGCAAGGCGATCAAGACCAAGGGCAGCTTCCCCAACGAGGACGCCGCCCGCAAGCTCGTCTACCTCGCCCTGCAGAACGCCGTCCCGCAATGGACCCGAACCCGGAACTGGACGACCGCGCTGCTCGCGTTCAAGATCCACTTCGGTGACCGCATCCCCGACACTGCAAACTGACCGTCACCCATTGACACCCACCGAGTCACTGTTACACTTACCCTCAACCGCCTACACAGTTTAACCGGACGCCCTCCGTCCTCGCAAACCAACGAGGCTGTCGCAAAACGTTGCCGCGTTGCGAGGTCGGGAGGGGTTCGTGTGTCGTTGGGTGTTTCGTGGTCGTGTTGGAGGGTGGTTGGGGAGTGATCGGCGCGTGCGTGTGTGTCCCGGGGTGTGGCCGGGTGTGGTGGTGTTGGGGGTGGAGTCGGGTCAGGCGATCGCGGCGGCGCTGTGGTGCTGGTAGAGCTTGAGCATGTTGCCGGCGAGGTGGATGAACGCCCATTCGCTGCGGACGGCGTTGAGGCCGCGGCGGCGGAAGCGTCGGATCCCGCGGTTGTGTTTGCGGTCGCCGAAGACGGGTTCGATCAGGCTGGGAGCGTTGTTTGTAGGCGGCGGCGCCTTGGGGGGTGCGCAGGAGGTGTTCCATCTCCTCGATCGGCGGTGCGCGTCGGGTGGCGGGGGCCCGTCGGTGTGTCCGAGTTCGCGGGCGGCGCGTCGTTGTTTGTGGTCTTTGGTTGTGGCGATCAGGCGGTCGGGGCCGGGGCAGGTGAGGTTGTGCTCTGAGCAGTAGCCGGCGTCGGCGAGCTCGAGCTCGACCTCGGCGGTGATCCCGGCGGCGGTGAGCGTCTGGGTGAGCGTGTCGTTCATCGGCTCGTAGAGCTGGACGTCACCGGCGTCCTGGCTGACCTCGCAGGCGAGCACGATCTGATGCGGGTTGACGATCGCTTGGGCGTTGTAGCCCTGCACCCAGCCGTCCTTGGTGCTCATGATCCGGCTGTCGGGATCGGTGATGTTCACCCGGCGGGCCGTCCCGGGCGCGGCCTGGACGGCCGTCGCGGGCCGCCTGCGAGTCTTGCTCTGCGGCCTGCGCGAGCGTGTCCTGTGCCTTGTCGATCCGCAGGCGCGGGCCGGCGGGCTTCTCCCCGCGGGCCGCCGCGGCCGTCTCGGCGCTCGCGCTCGGCCTGCAGATCCTCAAGGCGCTCGCGCGCGACCGCGTGATCGACCTCGGCGCGCGCGAGCGCCGCGTGCGGGCTGCTTTGGGCTTGCGGCCGATCTGATGGCGGCCGTGCTCGGCCGTGCTGCCGCCGCCTGGCTCTGGACGGCGCTCGGCCTCCGCGGCCGCGGCCGCGTCCTGGGCCTCGATCACCTCAAGCGCCGCCGTGCAACCGCGCCAGCCGACCGGTCGGCGAGGAGATCTCCGCGACCGGCTCCACGCCCGCCAACGCGTCCGTGTCGGCCGCGGCCGAGCGGCTCATCCTCGGCCGGTCAGCGCCATCAGCTTGGCGATCTCTCGCCGGATCCAGTCGGCGTCACGATTGCGCGCCAGCGACGCGTCCGCGGCGATCTTCGTCCCGTCCAGCGCGACCACCGACAGATCCGCCAGCCCCGCCACCGCGCACAACCGCACCCCCTCCACGAACAGGCCCTCGAGCGCCCGCTCGTGCTCGACCACGAACCGGGCGATCGTCGCGTGATCGGGCACCAGCCCGCCGCAGATCACCCGGAACGCCGCATCGGTCCGGCAGTGCGCCTCGATCCGCCGGCTCGAGCGGATCCCGCAGCAATACGCGTAGAGCAACAGCGCCACCATCATCTCCGGCTCATACGGCGGACGGCCCGGACACCCACCCGGCCGACGATGCAACCCGCGCCGTGTCCATCTCGCCGACCACGTCGAGCACGAACCACGCCAGATGCCCCTCCTCCAACCAGTCGCGCATCGAGCACCGGCATCAAGAACAACTGATCGCGCGCCGGGCACACATACACCCGCGTCGCCCCGCCGACCCACCCGACATCGCCCGCTCGCGTTCCGCCGCCTCACCCGTCATCATCCACACCACCTCCTGACGCAGGCCCCGGCTGCTGCAATCAGCCGTAAAAGCCCTGCTCAGGAGGTACTTCTAGCAGTCCGACCGGACAGAAAACCGGTCCCGCCGACTGGCACATTCCCACCACCGCCAGCCGCCACACCGAATATTGCGACAGCCTCAACCATGCGACGTAACAGCCTGGATCCACGAGAAGCCCACCATCACGGGTGCCCCGTGCCCGTCGGGAACCGCCCCTCGGCATAGTCACTTGGTTCGGCCTAGCACCGCTTGTGCCGATATCGGCACAAGCCACGTAGTCGCCCATGACCGGTGGGACGGGCTCGTCAAACATCGGAAGATCGACCTCCGCGAGGTCGATCAGGTCCGCCTCGAGGTCTTCTCGCAGCGCGGCGCGCTGCATAACCCAGCGCGCGACTGGCTCGGCGTGGCGATTGGGCCGCGTGGAGCCGAGGATCACTGCGACGCGAAGCGCTGCTTTGGCCATGCGATCTCCTTTTGGGAGAGGTGTAAAGGACCCGTTGTACTTTACACGTTCGTCGGTGGGTGCAACACTGCGACCGATGTCCGCGATCAGCTCACCGCGTGGCCTGCGCCCTGACAAGCGGGAAGCAATTCTGCGCGCCGCGCGCAAGGTCTTTGCGACGATGGGCTTCGCACGAGCCACGATCGACGCGATCGCCGCGGAGGCGAGCGTCTCCACCCGGACGCTCTACAAGCACTTCCGCAACAAGGACGAGCTATTTGCGACGGTTCTGGAGGCCAGCGCCACCGCGGTCGCCGACGATTACGAGGCGTCAGTCCGCGCGGGCATCCGGGCCGCCGGAACCGTGCATGAGCGCCTCTTCGTCCTCGCCCGGGCTGCGACCAAGCAGGCGCTCGGCCACCCCGAGCACTTCGCGATGATCCGCCAAATCTCGACCGAGACGACACACTTCCCCCCCGGAGTCCTGGCCGCCTGGCGCAAAGCAGGCCCCGACCGGGTCGAACGGGAGACCATTGCCCAGCTGCGCGCTCTCGACGACGAGGGCCTACTCCAGATCGAAGACTTCAAACGCGCGGCCAGACACTTCTCTGCCCTCACAACCGCTGAGCCCCCACGACCCGACGGAAGAATGCTCTCGCCGCAGGCCGTTGAGGAAGCCATCGTGGCCGGCGTAGAGGTGTTCGCGCGCGGCTACGCCCCGCACCAGTAGCGCGGAACGGCGACTCGCCGCGCCCGAACCCCATCGCCGACCGCTGCAACGCTCAGACTCAAACATGCCCTGTCCCCGCTCTCATGTGCCCTTGGGCTGAGGCAGATCACCGCGACGAGGATTCAGAGGTGGCGCTTTCCCATGTGCAGCTGGCGATTGCTTCGCGGCCTCTACGTGGCCGGGGCGGCGTCGGTGAATCCGTAGACGTTGCGGATCCGGTCGTCCTCGGCGACAATCACGTCAAAGCCGACGTAGGCTTCGGGGGCGTCCGCCGGCCCCGCGTGCCATTGGAACCTGGCCTGGCTGTGATGGGCATCGATCGGCCCACCGAGCGTGAACGTGAACCCGGGAAACCGCTCCTGCGTCTGCTCGATGAAACCGTCGATCTGCTCGGCTCCGTGGAGATCAACGTGCGGATCGGTATACGTGCAGTCCGCCGTGTAGAGCGCGTCGAGTAGCTCGCGCCGCCGATCGGCGTCGGTCTCGTTGAAGGTCTCCAGATACTGCGTGACAAGTGTCTCTGCCTTCTGCATTGGTCCTCCTGTTGGTCGGTACTTACCGTGCACAGAATCGGGCCAATGCGACAGTGTGTCGATTACGCCCTAGGTAATCGATGACGGTGAACCTGACCGCTCGATCCGAACCGAAGTCGCCCGCGGGCGATCGTGCAGGCGCAAACGTCAGCGTCACTGCCCGCCGAGCTTGAACGCCAATCGGGGGAGACGTGCCCGACCGCGACCGCTCACCTGGTTTTGATCCATCCGCCGATCAGCGGTACCGACAGTTTGCCCGCAGCGTCATAGGCTCGGATCTCGAAGCGGTGACGTGTCTTGTGGCGAAGCCCGCGGCGGATGAACGATCGTTTGCTCGCCGCGGTACTGCCAAGCAGCTTCCACTTTCCGCTCATGTACTCGTAGACGTGGTAGCCGACGACGCGCACGTCGTCTGTCGATCGGCCCCACCCAAATGCGATCGAGGTCTTAGTCAGCCTGGTCACTTTCACCACGCCGAACGGCTTCGACGGGGGTGCCGAGAGCTTGCCGGGAGTCCCGCCGGGCCGGACACCGGCGCCGGTATTTCCGGGGGTCGGGACCGACCCGGACGATCCGCCGCCGCTCGGGCCACCGCCGCCACCGTCAACCGGCAGGCCACCGCCGCCCGACGATCCGCCGCCACCGCCCCCCCCCGCCGCTACCGCCACCGCCGCCACCACCGCTGTCGGGCGGCGCCTGCGGCGTGATCGGTTCCGACGGGGATGACGGCTGGCTGGTTCCGGCGTGATTGGTCGCCGTCACCGTGAATGTGTAGGCCTGGCCGTCGGTCAGCCCGAGCACGCTGCAGCTGATCTCGAATGCCGTCGCAGTGCAACTCTTGCCGTCTGGTGTCGACGTCACCGTGAAGCCGGTGACCGGCGAGCCGCCGGTCACGCCCGAGGGACTCCATGTGACTACTGCGCTCTCGGCTCCGGCCGTGGCCTGAACCGCCATCGGTGGATCCGGTGCAGTGATGTCGGCCGAGATCAAGTGCGTGACAACGCCGTCGGCCGCGCTCGCGCCGGGCGAGCCGACCAGCGCGTTGGACCCGTCTCCGGCCACGGCGACCGACGTGCCGTACGCGTCGCCAGCGGCCGGCCCAGTGAGAGGATTGACCGCCGCGCCGTCGTTGGTCCAATCCGCCCCGTGGGCGCCGTCGAAGTCGTACGCCGCGCCGGCCCCCCCGTTATCGCCGGGCGCGCCGACCAGTAGCTGGTCAACCGTCTTGCCGGCGACGGCGACGCTCGCACCGAAGTTGCCGCCAGTCGAGCCGGTGGGGTCAGTGAACACCGCGTCAAGCACGCCCGACGGCTTGTATTCATAGGCCTCGCCATCGCCGCCGTTTGCAAGCGGAGCGCCGACAAAGGCGTGGTCGCCGCCCAGCGATAGGCTCACGCTGGCGCCGAAGCTTCCCTTGGTCGCCGGTGACGGGATCGGCGTTCCATCGATCCAAAACGGGCCCCCCAAACCGTAGAACGAGTACGGGTACACGATGCCGTCTCCCCCTGCCGCGTTCGGCGCGCCGACGAGCGCGGCACCACCATTGACGGGCATCGCCACACTGGCGCCGAAATGGGCACCGGCCGGCACGCCCGCAACGTGCATGTGCTGCCACTGCTCCCAACCGTTGAAGTATTCGTACGTGACCGCCTGCCCCGTGACCGGCTTCCCCGCGCCGGCGCTCGCCAGTGGTTCGCCGACCAGCGCAAGCTGGCCGCTGCTGGCGATCGCGACGCTCGTGCCGAACCGCCCCGCGACCTGCACTGCGATCTCGCCCGTGTCCACCAGCTCAGCCTGCTCGGTCCAACTCCCGCCGCCCGACAACGTGAACACCCACGCCGAGCCGATCCCGCCGTTGTCATCCGGAGCTCCCACAATCAGCGTCCTCCCGCCCCCGTCCATGCTGACCGCAGCGCCGAAGTGACCGGCGCCAATCTCGGCGCTCGGCTCCAAGCGCTCGACAGGGGTCCACACGCCGTTTGCGTTCGCGTAGACGAGCGCCGCCCCGGCACCTCCGTTGTAGTTCGGCTCGCCGACCACACCCACCGTCCCGTCTGCCGAGATCGAGAGGCTCTGACCAAATCCACCGCCGCCACTCTGGGCATCCGCCAGCGCGCCGGGCGCACCGTACGGATTCGCGACCGCCGGAGACACTGACGCACTTAAGAACGCCGTTCCGACAACGACGATCGCAGTCACCGCACGCCATGTCCGATCGGCCCGGTTCACGAGAATGGCATCGGTCGAGCGCGCGGGATCGAATACAGATCTTCCCAATCCCAGACGAAAGTTCCCCAACACACGCACGATCGAGCGCGGTCCTGTGCAGAAAGCCGATCGGTGTGCTGGGCTTCTTTGTCCCCGCGCCAAGATGTGGGGAGGCCCGGAGCGGTAGTGTTGTGGCCGTGGACGAGGGCCTTCCGATCGCCTACCTAGTGCTCGACGAGGGCGTCCCCGTGTATGCGGTCGACGGGGACTCTGTGGGGACCGTCGATCACATCGTCGCCGCCGTGGATCTGGACATCTTCCACGGCATCGTGATTCGGGTTGAGGGCACCCAGCGCTTCGTGGTGGCCGGGCAGGTCGCGTCCCTGCACGAGCGCGGTGTGGACTTGAGCATCAGCTCGGTGGCGGTCGCGGAGCTCCCGTTGGCAGCGGACGCTGCGCCGCCGGCGCGGGATGATGACAAGCCGTCCCCGTGGACGGCACCTCGTGGGGTTCATGAGCGGCAAGGGCAGGAGTAGCTGACCGGCGGCCGGAGAGGCCGAGCTGGGCTCACAATTCCAGACGCGCCCCGCTGCAGCTCAACGGCGCCGCGCACGACCGCGGCAGCCGGCTTTGCGCCCCTGCAATTACCGGACGGGAAGGAATAGTCATGCCCAAACGCAGTGTCATTGCCGTGACCTTCGGCATTCTCCTCGGCTCGCTCGTCGGGGCTGGTCTCGCTATCGGGGGGACGGCGACGCAGTCAAAAAGCGCGGTGCTGCATGTCGTCGAACACGCGACCACCGACACCACGGTGAGCGTCGAGAAGTCGGGTGACCACACCGGCGACCTCCTGACCTTCCACAATCAGCTCTTCGACGCCGCAGATCATCGTCAGGTCGGCACAGACCTGGGCCACTGCGTCCGCATCGTTCCCGGCGAGAGCTACGACTGCACGTGGACCGCCTTCCTCCGCGGAGGTGAGATCACCGTCTACGGACCGTTCTACGACTCGCGTGACAGCGAGCTGGCGATCACCGGCGGGACCGGGATCTACTCCCGGGCACGCGGAAGCATGAAGCTGCACGCGCGGGCTGGAGGGACCGAGTACGACTTCGTCTATCGCCTCTCATGATCGCCTCGCACTGCGTTCGGATACGCCCTAGTGGGCCCCGACTAACCGGGCTCGACGAAACGCCTGATGAAGGCGAGTGCGATCTCGGCGACCTCGCGCCAGCCGCTGTCGATCGTGAGCGAATGCCCGCGCTCGGGGATCTCCACGATCTCGGTCACGCCACGATTGCGGCGCTGCAGCTTGAAGGCGCCGTTGGTGAGCTCCCACGGGACGGTCTGGTCCTTACCGCCCGAGACCAGCAGCAGCGGCCCGCGGACGCGGCTCTTCGGATCGACGCTTGCGTTCGAGTACGGGTTGAGGTTGGCGAGCGCCGACTGGAACAGAGGTGCGCCGGACGCCGCCACGTGGAACTCGTCATAGAGGAGCCTCGCCTCCTCCTCGCCGAGGTGGTTGGCCCACGCGGAGCGGAACTCCTCGAACGTGAGGGTTACTTCGCGGCCCCAGTTGGCAGGGCTCCGAAGCACAGGTTTCGCCGCCTTGACCGCTGAGGAAGGCAGCTTGTGAATCCCGCGGAACGGCGCCGGATCGATCGCCACGGTTGCCCGCGAGAACCCGTGGGCGGCGATGATCTGCGCCAGCAGCCCGCCGACGGCGTGACCGACGATCGCGCGCTCGGCGGCGAGCGCGTTCATCACCTCCGCAACATGGTTGGCCACCTCCCCGATCGTCTTTCCCGCGAAGACCTCCGGATCGGCCCTGGCCTCCGCCACCGTTTCAGGATCGTCCGGCCACGACGGCGCCACGGTCGCGTAGCCCGCCTGCTCGAACGGCTCCCGCCAGCGCTCCCAGCTACTCGACAGCAGCCACAGACCGTGAATGAACACGACCACCGGCCGCTCCGAGGCATTCGCCACGTCGATCTGCCGGCGCTCGTCCTCCGTGATCGTGATGGGCGCGGGCTTCCTAGGGATACGCGCCGTCCGGTGTGACGATCGTGCCCGCGGTACCAGCGAGGATGGCTTCAGCGTCGCCGAGGGCGCCGATCGCGGCGAAGCGTCCCGGCATCTCCGCGAACCGGCACACGGCCTCCACCTTCGGTCCCATCGATCCCGGCGGAAACGGATGCGCTCTCAGGAAAGCGGGCGTGGTCGTCGAGATCGGCCGTGCCGTCGGCTTGCCGTAGTCGGCCTGGACGGCCTGGACGTCGGTGAGAAGCAAGAGCGCGTCGGCATCGAGCGCTTCGGCGAGAAGTCCGGCGGTCGCATCCTTGTCGACAACGGCCTCGACCCCTTCCAGCAGGCCTTGATCGTTGCGAATGACCGGCACCCCGCCGCCCCCGGCGCAGACGATCACGACACCCTCGTCGAAGAGCTGACGGATGAGCCCGATCTCCACGATGCCGCGGGGCAGCGGCGACGGCACGACGCGACGCCAATGGCTTCCGTCGGGCTTGACCGTCCAGCCCGCGGCGGCGGCAAGCCGTTTCGCTTCGGCCCGTTCGTAGACGGGCCCGACGAACTTGCTCGGATTGGCGAACGCAGGATCGGCGACGGAGACCAGCGTCTGGGTGATGAACGCTGCGACAGACCGGTCAGGGAGCGTGTTCTGCAGAGCCTGCGACAGCCAGTATCCGATCATGCCCTGCGTCTCGGCGCCCAGGACGTCGAACGGGTACGGGCGGGAGAGCGAGACGTCCCCGGCGCTCTCCAACGCCAGAAGCCCGACCTGAGGCCCGTTACCGTGGGTGATGACCACCTCGTTGTCCGTGGCGATCGGGGCGAGCGCCGCCACCGCGGCGTGAATGTGGTGAAGCTGGATCTGGGAGTCCGGCTTCTCGCCTCGCTCCAACAGGGCGTTGCCGCCCAGCGCTACGACGATCCGCATGGCTCGATCTCCACTGTCGCGCTGATCCTCACGACGCCGGAACGTCTTCGGACGGGTGATACTGCTCGAACTGATGCGAACGGCAGGAACCGCGCGGCGTCTTGCAGATCCAGTTGTCGATCGGGTGGTGGTCGCGCATCGACCGCCACACGTCCTCCGCGCGAATCGGCATGTGCGTGAGCTCGGCATCGGTGACGGCGCAGATGGCGTTGCCGATGGCCGGCGCAACCGAGATCATCGGGTGCTCTCCGACGCCGCGCGCGCCGAACGGCCCATCGAGCTGCGGGGTCTGCACCACGTAGCTCTCCACGACCTCGGGAACGTCCTTGGCGGTCGGGACCTTGTTGTCGGTGAACGACGGGTTCAGGAGATGCCCCTGCTCGTCGTAGATGTAGCCCTCGCACACCGCGGTGCCGAGACCTTGCACCATTCCGCCGACGCACTGACCGCGCACCATCCCGGGATTGATCACTCGTCCGACGTCGAACACCGAGGCGATCTTCAGGACGGAGAACTCTCCCGTCTCGGGATCGACGTCGACGATCACGCCGTGAGCCCCGTAGGTCCAGTCGAGCGCGGGCAGCCCCTGGCCGGTCTCCTTGTCGAGGAACGACAGGCCCTGGGCGATGTAGCGGCCGACGCCGATGAGCGGGCCGCCGATGCCGTTGCCGTTCGGATAGGCGTAGCCGATCGACAACTCGGCAAACGTCACCGAAGCCTCCGGACGGTGCTCGACGAAGATCTTCTCCCCGTCGTGGGCGAGATCCCGCACGTTCGCCCGCAGAACCTGCGCGGCGACCGCGTACGCCTGGGCCAGGAGATCCTCACACGCGAGGATGACGGCGTTGCCAGACAGGATCAGCCCCTTCGAGGCGACCGTCTGCCAGTCGTAGGGATCCTTGTCGGTGTCCTTCTCGATCGTGCACTTGACCTTCTCAAGTGGGAAGCCGAGCTTTTCCGCGGCGATCTGTGCCAGCGCCGTTGCCGATCCCTGGCCGATCTCGGTCAGCGCCAGGTTGACCAGCACCGAACCGTCGGAGTTCATCTTGATCACTGCGGCGGTGGCCGTGTTGGACGGCATCGCCGGCGCCTTGTGCAGCGTCGCGACGCCCTTGCCGATCCGCCGCCCGGTCCGCTCCTGATGCGCCTCCTCCTCCGGCGTCAGCGAGCCGTAGCCGATCGCCGCGGCCGCCTCCTCGAGGCACTTGCGCGGCTTGCCGGTGTGCTCGGTGATGACCTCTCCGGTGAGAGTCGTCGAGCCGGGGCGCAGCAGGTTCTTCTGCCGGAACTCGAGCGGGTCCATTCCGATCGACCTCGCCACGAGTTCCATGTGGCGCTCGAGACCCCAGAAGAACTCAACGTGGCCGAAGCCGCGGTACGCGGTGCCAAATGGCTTGTTCGTGTAGATCGTGTACGCGTCGACCTTTGCGTTGGGGATGTCATACGGACCGGTCGCCGAGTAACCGGACGCCCGCGTCACGTTGACCGCGTAGTCGGCGTAGGCGCCGGCGTCCCAATACATCGTCATCTCTTGGGCGGTGATCCTGCCGTCGGAGTTCACGCCGGTCTTGATGCGATAGGTCAGCGCGCTCCGGCACGGCAGGAGGCTGAACTCCTCCTCGCGCGTGGCCCAGAACTTGACCGGTTTGCCGCTGGCCTTGCGCGACAGGCACGCCACCAGCGGCTCGAGGTGGATACCCGCCTTGCCGCCGAACCCGCCTCCCACGTGGGGCACGATCACCCTCACGTTGTTGAGCGGAAGCTTGAACGCGAAACAGAACAGGTTGCGCACGGTGAACGGAGACTGCGCGCTCGACCAGATCGTGATCTCGTCACCGGCCTTCCACTCGGCGACGACGACATGGGTCTCCAGCGGGACGTGCTGCACCGAAGGGTTGGTGTACTCCCGCTCGACGATCCACTCTGCCTCGTCGAACCCGGCCTCGAGGTCACCCTTGCGGTGACACGTCAGGTTTGCGACGTTGGTTCCCGGTTGAGGAGTGAAGGCGGCCTCGACGTAGCTGTAGTCGCCGAGGTCCGGGTGGACGAGCGGGGCGTCGTCCGCGATCGCGTCGAGGTGATCGAGGACCGGCGTCAACGGTTCATATTCGACCTTGATCAGGTCAACCGCCTCGCGCGCGATTTCGAGCGTGTCGGCGGCCACAGCCGCGACGCCCTCACCGAAATGCCTGACCACGTCCTTGGCGAGGATGTCCTTGTCAACGACGTACAGCCCGAGCTTGTAGTCGAGCTCTGAGCCGACGAGAACCGCTCGGACTCCGGGGAGAGCGTCGGCGGCTGCTGTGTCGATGCTGATGATCCGGGCCCGGGCGTACGGGCTCTTCTTGACTGCGGCGTGAAGCATGCCCGGCAGTGCCATGTCACTCGTGTAGACGGCATCACCCGTGAGCTTCGCGGCGACTTCCACGCGCCGCGCGCTGGCGCCGACGGTCGTGCTCGCCTTCGCCGTTGCGATCTCAGACATACCTCAGATCCTCTCTGGTTGTCTCGGGGAGCTGGCCGGACGCGTCCAGCACCGCCTCGATGATCTGCTCGTAGCCCGTGCAGCGACACAGATTGCCCTCGATGGCGTCCCTGATCTCTTCCACCGTCGGGCGGGGATTGTCCGCGAGCAGCCGCCGGACCGACATGATCATGCCTCCGGTGCAATAGCCGCACTGCACGGCGAAGTGACGGGCGAAGGCCTCCTGGATCGGTGAGAGCACACCGCCGGAGGCCTCGCCTTCGATCGTCTCGATGACGGCGCCGTCGGCCTCCGCGGCCATCACGAGACAGGAGTTGACGGTGCGGCCATCGAGAAAGACGGTGCACGCGCCGCACTCACCGGCTTCACAGCCCTCCTTGGTCCCGGTCAGGCCAAGGTTCTCTCTGAGGAACCGCAGGAGCGTTGGCGAGCCTTCGACGTCCCGTGTGTACTCGCGGCCGTTGACTGTGACAGAGATCTTCATCAGTTCACCTCCTGCAGCAGTCGCCGCGTGAAGACTTCGACCATGTGCTCGCGGTACTCCTTGCTGCAGCGAAGGTCGCTGATCGGGCTGATGGCGCCCCGAACGGCGGCGACGACGTCCTCGACCGAGTCGGTCTCTGACAGCCCGTCCACGAGGATCGGCGTGGGAGCGCACGAGCTGACCCCGACGCGCAGCACGCCGTCCCGCTTGAAGACAGCGACGCCGACGATCCCGAGGTCGTGACCTTTGATCCGCTTGAGCTTGCGGTAACCGCCGCGGCCACCGGCGCTTTCGGGCGGCACGACGATGGTCTCGAGGATCTCGTCCGGAGCGAGGACCGTCCGCTTGACCCCCTGGAAGAAGTCGTCGAATGCGACCACCCTCTCTCCACGCTGCGAAGAGATGACGGCACGGCCGCCGAGGCACAGAAGCGCAGGCGCCATGTCCGAGCACGGCGAGGCGTTGACGACGTTGCCGACGACGGTTGCGCGGTTACGGATCTGGTAGGAGGCCAGATCACGGGCGGCGGCCACCAGCAACGGGTAGTACTCCTGAATCAGCTCGCTGCGGAGTACGTCATTGATCGTGACCGCCGCGCCGATCGTCAGGCCCTGGTCGTGACTGAACGTGATCTCGGAGTAACCCGAGACCTTCTTCAGGTTCACGATGAACCCCGGGTCGACCAGATGGTGACGAAGGTCGACCAGGAGGTCCGTCCCACCGGCCAAGAGCTTGGCGTCCGGCCCACGGTCGGCGAGCACACCGAGAAGATCGGCGCGTGACTCGGGGGCGAGGTAGTCCAGTGTTGACGTCATGCGTGCGCCTCCTCACTAGGCCTGTAGCTGTTCGATCTCGCGGGCGCGCGGCACCTCGGCGCGCGCCGCGAGAGCCGTGATGGCCTGGGCGAACGCTTCTCGTGGCGGCGCGACGATCCCGGCTCCGACCTGTCCGACGCCCGGTTCCCGACCGGCGATGCCCGTGTTGACGACGGGCAGCAGGTCGGTCCGAACGACGAGCGAAACGTCGATTCCGGTCGGTGTGCCGCGGAACCCGAGTACGGGTATCTGGTACAGCGGATGCTCCGAGAGCGTGATCTCGTACATCCGCTCCGTGTTCTCGACAGCATCTGACACTTGTCCGCCGACGAACCGGACGATCGCGGGCGCCGCGGCCATGGCAAACCCGCCGAGCCCAACCGTCTCCATGATCGTCGAGTCGCCGAGATCGGGATTCGCGTCGTCGCTGCTGAAACCTGACAGATAGAGGCCCTCCGGGATGTCTGCCGGTCCGGTGAACCACTCGTCTGAAGTGCCGGCGGTCTGCATCCCGAATTCGGTCCCGTTGCGGGCCATCGCCACGACCATCGTCGAGCCCGGGATGTCCCTGGCCGAATCGGCGGCGGCCTTGGCCATGCCCATCGCCAGGTTCAGCATGAAGTGGTCGTTGGAGTTGATGAACCGCAGCGTGGCCGCCAGGTCAGTCGTCGGGAGCTCGACCTCGATCAGATCGGCGACGATCTCGCGGATGAACAGCGACGTCCCGGCGCGGTTGCGGTTGTGTCCCTCGTCGCCCATCTGCAGTGCCTGGGCGAGGATCGACGGGAGGTCCACGGGTCCGTGCTTGCGCAGCGTCGCGTCCAGCACCGGAGCGAGGACACGCTCGATCCACTGGAGCCGTTCGATCACCTCCGCGCTGTAGGCGCCGAATCGCAGCACCTTTCCAAGGCCCTCGTTCAACGTGCAGTAGGCGGTGACGTCGAACACGTCATCGTGCATCACGAAGACGGGCATGGACGGGCTGACCAAACCTGCCATCGGTCCGACGGCGTGGCGGGAATGGCACGGCGCCAGGCGTACGGTCGGCGCGATGCTTTCGGCGGCCTGCACCGAGTCGGCCATCCCCTCGTAGACCATCGCGCCCAGCAGCGCGCCACGCACGGGGCCGGAGAGGTCCGACCAGTCGATCGGCGGTCCGGCGTGGAGGAACTCACCGCGCTCGAGACCGAGCGCGTCGCCAGCGCGCTCGATGCCGACGAGCCGGGGCCGAGCCGCCGTGAGCCGGCGAACCGCCTCGGCGTTGGCATCGGTCATGCGCGGATCAGCCGTCACCGTGGCCAGCGCCTCGTCGGTGCCGGGCAGGGGTGGCTGCCATTGCACCGGGGTCACCGCGGCCGCCTGTGCCGCCAGCGCCTCCGCGAACAGGCCGAGTCCAGCCGTGACGACCGCGGGCGTTTCGTCCAGTTGCATCATGGCCTCCTCGTGACCAGTCCAGTTGCCACCCGAGCCGCAACCGCGTTCGAGAGAAATACGTCGGCACCCGCCGACTGAAGTTGCTTCGCCGTCGCATCGAGCCCCTGGGGATCTCCCCGGGTTCCGATCAGCGACACGACGACCGCCACATCCTGCTGAGTCGCGGTCTCGATCACCGGCACCAGCGCGGTGGCGGGCGACGGATCGGATCCATGACCGAGGACGACGTCGAGCAGGACCACGCCGCAGCCCGGATCCTCGACGTCCTGGGCGAATCGTTCGACGCGCAGCGTCGAGTCGATCATCGGATGGGCACGTCCCTGGGTCAGCTGGTCATCTCCGAAGTCGATCATCAGATGGCCGTCGGAGCGAAGGTCTGGCCCGAGCGCCCATCCGGGCTCGAGTGGGATATTCGAATGGATCGGCCCGAGCACATCGGCGGCGATGACCATGGCCTCGTCGCACAGCGTGCCCCCTGAGAAGAGGCCTCGCAGCGCACCGGCGCGCGGCGCCCGCGATCGCTCGGCAGGTCCATTGCGGGACGTCGAGCGGGGGGCATCCCAGCGCCTGGAGCGCCTTCCCGGTCAGCATGGTCAGATCGTCCCGGCCCCGTCCGAGGAAGCCCACGACGGATGGCGTTTGCAACTGCTCGGCGGCTGCCTGCACCCGTTCGGCCACCTCGTGGGGAGGCGGCTTTGACAGAACGATGATCAGGTCGGTGCCATCGTGGGCGTCGAGGATGTTCATGGCGTCGAGCGTCGCCCGTGCCTCCACTGCCGAGGAGAGATCGCGACCGCCGGTGCCGAGCACCGCGCTGACGCCGACGCCCGCGGCGTCGAGGAGGGCGCACACCTGCTGGGCCCCCGTCCCGGACGCAGCGACGACGCCCACACGCCCGGGCTGCATGACGTTTGCGAAGCCGAGCCCGACACCGCCGACGATGGCGGTGCCACAGTCAGGTCCCATCACCAGGAGACCGCGGTCGTGGGCCTCGTCCTTGAGCCGGATCTCCTGCTCGACGGAGACGTTGTCGCTGAACAGCATCACGTCGGCGTCCTGGCGCAGCGCATCCATCGCCTCGACGAACGCGTTCGGGCCCGGGACCGAGATCACGGCGAGATGAGCGCCGCTTCGCCTCAGCGCGCTCTGAGTCGTCCGCGGCGGCACGACTTCGGCCGCCCCCTCCGACTCCCGCGCCGAGAACAGCTCCTCGAGCTGCCGCAGCGCCGAAGCCAGCGCGTCGTCATCGTCGGCGGAGATGGCGACGAGGAGATCGTCGGGGCTGGTCCCGGCCTCGGGTTCGAACCCAAGGCCGGGAAGCAGGTCGAGGTTGAGCGGGGTGGCCATCGCGATGAGTGCCGTCTCGACGCCCGGCAATCCGGCGACTGTGTGGGACATCTGCATCAGCGCGACGGAGTCCCGATAGAGCCCGCGCCGCACTTCGACGGTCCTGGTCATCGCGATGCCTCCCTTTCAGCCGAGATCGACGATCGCGACGACCGGTCCGCCGCCGGCCGGACCCTGGTGGGTGGCCGAGACCGATACGAAGATCGCCGGATCGCCCGAGCACGCCGCCGCGACGCCGCCGACACACGCCTTGATCTGGCGGTGCCAGTGGACATCGGAGTCGTCGAGCATGATGTTGCGCCGGTCGCGTACGCGACCGGTCGGGTCCGCCTCGCACTTGAGGAACAGGTTGACGAGCCGGCCGTCCAGGTCCTCGGGGCGGGGGCGGTCGGGCAGCTCGAGTCCCGCGGCGCGGATCGCGTCCCAGACGCCGTCGGCGTCCAGCGCATCACGCATGACCGAATGGCCGATGCGATAGCGGCCGCCAATCCCGCGGACGTTGCCCGCCACGACGATCTGCGCCTGATCCAACTCGACTCCGGAGGAGCACGAGGCCACCGCGGAGTACAGCGACAGGTCCGTCATGATCTGTTCAGCCGTCGGCATCTCGATCTCGCCGAGCGCCACCGCGATTCCGAGGGCAGCCGTTCCGTTCGACACGTCCATCGAGTGCAGCGTGTCCTCGGTGAAGACCGCGTTGCCACGGCTCTTCGCCTCGTTGATGGTGGGCAGCGTCAAGAGCGGCGTCTTCGTCTGGACGTAGTGGACGTCCTTTGGCGAGGTAATGCCGGCTCGCTCCATCGCGACCCTGACGCCGTCGGCCACCTTCCTGACCATCTCGGGACGGCCGATCTCCTCAGGCAGAATCTGCTCGCTCATCGAGGAGCCGACCGACAACCGAGGCTCGTCGCTCGGCGCCTCGCCGTTACGCGCGACGGTGGCGAAGATCGCCGCGTGCGGGGAGAGCACGCCGTCGGTCCCGCCCGACCAGAGCACGGGGATCTGATGCACTTCCTCCGCCGTCCTGGTGCCCTTCTCGACGAGCACGTCACGGAACGCGTGGTCGGCGATGATTCGTGTGTAGTCGTTCACACCGCCGTTGCCTTCGGTCTTGCCGACGACGGCGATGACGCGATCGGCATCGATGATGCCGTCGTCGATGAGCTGAGTGAGCCCGGAGGCGTCACTGACGCTCTCGATCGGCACCTTTCTTACTTCAATGGGGTCTGACATTGTCAGTCACCCTCCTCTTCTGCCTTTAGACGAGAACGCTGTCGGGGACGATCAGACGGCTGTTGGCCTCGACGACCTCGGCCGGAACGTCGAACACCAGGTCGGCGCCGACCATCTGACGCAGGTAATTCTTGACGGTCGATTCCCAGTAGTTCTTGCGGATGTAGTAGACCTTGGCGCCGCCGAGCTCGTGCTGCACCTCGGGCCACGGATAGCTTGGCTGTGCCATGCCGAGCCCCCAGCGATGCCAGCCGTTGTAACTCTCATACGTCGCCCAGAACTCCTGCTGCCCGAGAATCTCGAACGTGTAATAGCTCTTGGCGTAGTACATGATCGCCCCGATGCGCGCGCCGCGGGCGAGGGCCATCGTGTGAAGGCTGATGTTGATGTCCTCGCTCATCAGCCGGCCGTTGCAGAATCCGACCCACTCGCCGTCGATCAGGCCGACGAGGGTGTACGGGTCCTTGAGGCGCTTGCGGTACCAGCCAGCGAGCTCAGCGTGAACGCGAGCGCCGACGACGTCGTAGAAGTCGTGGTCCGCTTCCATCACTTGCTTCATGTAACCCATCAGGTCGGGCGCCTCGTCGAGTGTCGCCTCGCGGATGTAGAGGGTGCGCCCGTCTTTCAGCTCAATCATCGCTCCAGGCCACGGGGTGAAATTCATCGCAGGACCCTGGAGGAGCGGTTCGATCTCTCGAACGTCGATGTTGATGTGGTCCTGCGAGACTTCGGTGGGCGGATCAAGCAACATTGGGGTCTCCTGTTTTCGTGTTGGTAGTTACTCACCACCCGATCAATCGGTCGATTTCATCGTGGTGAAAGATGGGTCGCCCAGTCCACGGAGACCAAGCGACCCGCACTGCAGTGATTGTGTGGAGGTCGGTCGCCCGGTGTGCAGAGCCGAGCGACCACACCTCTGATGAGTACTGCTTAGGTGCTGACTGTTGGGTTGTCCTTCTTGCCCGTCGCCCCGTCTCCGGCTGCCTTGACGACGACCGGGTGGTCCGTCTTGCCGTTCCCGTTCGTGTGCGGCTTGACGACGGTCGGCGTGCCCGTCTTGCTCGGCGCGCCGTTTGCGGTCTGTGGCTCTGTGACCGTCCCGGACACGAGGTCCACCTCGGAGCCGTCCACGTTTGCAGACAGCACCGAAAGCGGAACGAGGTAGGGCAGCCCGCCGTCGCGGAAGGCGCCGCGCGCGGCGATGAACTTCATCACCTGGTAGACGATGATCGCCCCGAAGGCGCCTGTGGCGATGCCGCTGAACGCGATGTTGCCGTGGTCGAACGTCAGCGTGTAGTTACCGGCGCCGAGGATCAGGCCGATCGCAGCGGCCATGAGGTTGACCGGGTTCGTGAAGTTCACCCGGTTCTCGACCCAGATCCGGGCACCAAGGATGACGATCATCCCGTACAGGATGGTCCCGGCACCGCCGAGAACTCCCGACGGGCACCGTGGCGATCAGAGCGCCGAACTTCGGGCTGCAGCCAAACAAGATCGCCACGATCCCCGCGACCCAGTAGGCGGCTGTGGAGTACACCCTGGTGGCGGCCATGACGCCGATGTTCTCGGCGTAGGTCGTCGTGCCGCTACCGCCACCGAGTCCGGCGAGCATCGTCGCCAGGCCGTCGCCCATATAGCCGCGTCCGAGGGAGCGGTCGAGGTTCTGGCCGGTCATCGTGGCCACGGCCTTGATGTGCCCGGTGTTCTCGGCGATCAGCACGATCACCACGGGGACGATCAAGCCGATCGGCCGCCAGGTGAAGTTCGGAGTCGTGAAATGCGGCAGGCCGATCCATGCGGCCGCGTTGACCGCCGTGAAGTGGATGTGGCCCTGAGCCAGGGTCACGAAGTAGCCGGCGAGAACGCCGATCAGGATCGACAGCCGCCCGAGGAACCCGCGGAGCGAGACCATCACGAGGATGATCACGACGACGGTGACGGTTGCCGGCAACGGCTGCTTGGAGTAGTTCGTGAAGGCGCTCCCGGCGAGGTTGAGGCCGATGAGCGCGACGACGGCTCCGGTCACGACCGGGGGCATCAGCCAGTGATGAAACCCGAGCCCCACACGTTCACCGCCGCGCCGACGAGGAAGAACACGGCGCCGGCGATGCAGATCCCGGCGAGGGCGGAGGGGATCCCGCCGACCGCCTTGGCGGCGATCACCGGGGCGATGAATGCGAAGCTGCTCCCGAGGTAGCTCGGCAGCCCGAGACGCTGGCCACGCCCGATCGTCACGATCAGGAAGATCAGCGTGCCGATACCAGAGAAGAAGATCGTTGTGTTCGGAGGGAATCCGATCAGCAACGGCACCAGGAACGTCGCCCCGAACATCGCAAGAACATGCTGAAATCCCAGCCCGATCGTCTGCGGCCAAGCGAGACGCTCGTCTGGCGCTACTACCTCAGTGGGCGGTATGTGCTTACCGTCCCCGTGGAGTTTCCATAGCACCATTGCTGATCCTCCTTGTACGAAAAAGGCGTTGTCCTGCACTTATTTGTGAGGTTTTTCCTGCCTAATCCGGCTATTTCGGCACGCTACCATCGGGTTTGCGGGGACACGTCCGAGCAAAGTACTAATCCATGTCCGTAGGACGAACTCGTCAAAGACGACCGCGTCACTAACCCGAACGTGACGTCACGTTCGCCTTCCCGACCTGTCACATCCGGCGCTCGGCGGGGCACCGCGGCCAGCACCTCCTTGGCGCCGCTTCTCAACGGGAGCGCAGCGTGCTGGTCAAGTCCTTGGCGCCTCCCCTGCGGCCATCTACCTGCGCTTCGATGGCGGCGCAGGCCCGGACGTGGTCGCGCTTGTGCCCATGTCCTCGGTACGGCTTCCGCTCGCCATGGTCGTCGCCGGAGCGCTCCCCGCGCTTGTGGGCGATCCTCCCGTCGAGGTCGGCGAGGGCATGCTGCGTGTTGGCGATCACGTGTGGACGGCGACGCGCTGGTTCGAGCCGCGCCCCCACGGGTTCATCGACCCCGATGCAGACCGGGTGACAGGCGCCGACGGGCTGCTGCGACAGCTGTCAGCCGCCGAGCTCGGCGTGGAGATCGCGCGGGCGCGCGCGGCGATCGCCGGCCTGTTGGCGGCTGATCCACGACCGGCCTGCTCACTACTGGGCGAGGGGCCGGGGCTGACGCCGGCCGGGGACGATGTCATCGCCGGTGGCCTCGCGGCGTGTGCGCTGCGAGGGGATGCGGCCGCGCTCGGTGCGGTGCCGGAGATCCTCGACCGAGCCCGTGTGGCCACCACCTCGTTGTCCGCGGCGCTCCTGTCGTGCGCGGCGGCCGGCCAGGTCGTGCCGCAGGCCGCTCGCTTCCTCGCGTCGCTATGCGGCAAGGAGGACGTGGCGGATGCCCTCTCGGAGCTGCGGTCCGTTGGCACCACGTCGGGCACCGCCCTCGCCTTCGGCATCGTCGCGGCCCTTCCGTGAGCCGACAGATGCTTACGTCGCTGACCGCGGAGGTTCGGCGCGGTCACGCCGACCCGCGAGAGATCGCGGCGGCAGCCTTGACCGCTGCTGCCGCCGCCGGCGGCGTGTTCTGGGAGCTCGCATCCGATCGGGCCCGTGCGGATGCGGCGTCGCTTCACTCTCGTTCTGCGCGACGGTGGAGCGCCGGGACCCCTCTGTGGCGCGCCGGTCGCGGTGAAGGACGCCTTCGCCGTTGGCGGGCTACCGCAGCATCTCGGCCTCTCGCGAGCGGTTGTCAGCGACCGCGACGCCGCGGCGGTCGCGACGCTTCGCGGAGCGGGCGCGATCGTGATCGGCACGACCGCGATGGACCAGCTCGCATGGACGATGACTGGCCAGGCGCCGCGGATACCCCCGATGCGAGAACCCGCTCCTTCCAGGACACAGCCCCGGCGGGTCCTCGGGCGGCGCGGCCGCGGCGGTCGCGGCGGGCGTCGTGCCGCTGGCGCTCGCGGCCGACTCCGCGGGGTCGGTGCGCGTGCCGGGCGCATGGTGCGGTGTCGTCGCCTTCAAGCCGAGCTTCGGCGCGATCGATCTCGACGGGTGCGCGCCGCTTGCGCCGCCGCTCGACACTGCCGGGATCCTCGCGCGGGGAGTCGACGACTGCTGCCTGGCGTTCGCCACGCTCTCGGCCGGCGGCACGGCGACAGCGGCGACACGGGCGACACCGGCGACAGCGCTGCGACCCGCAGAAGGGGATGCTCGACGCGTCGGTATTCCCGCCGGGATGATTGAGGCCACTGATTGCGAGCCCGCGTTGCTGGCGGCGTGGAAGCGCACGCTCGAGCGCCTCGACGGCGCGCGGATCGAGATTCGCGACGTGGCCTCACCTCCGCAGGTCCGAGGTGCCGGCGCCATCTTCGCGGCGAATCTCGCGTCACGCTGGGGAGACCGCGTCGATGCCGAACCGCCCGATCTCGTCAGTCCCGACGTGCGCGCGGGCGTCGATTTTGGCCGCTCGCTGACGGCCACCGATTACCTCCGGGCGTCCGAGGCGCTGGCCGGGGCGCGCCGAGTCGCACCGTCGCTGTTCGGAGACGTCGACGTGCTGATCCTCCCGACCGCGCCGATCCTGCCTCCACCGCTTGAGCAGCCCGCTCCCGTCAGCGTGACCAGCGCTTTCACTCGACCCTGGAGCATGTTCGGCTGCCCGTCGATATCGCTCCCGTGTGCCGTGCGCGAGGTCAGTGGCTGCGGCGTCCAGATCGTCGCGCGGCCCGGCGAAGACATGCGGCTGCTGAGCTGGGCCCGCGAGCTCGAGGAGCTGATCGCCGACTAGCGGCGGCCGCGGGTTGCAAGGTTTCCGCCGCATAGCGGCGGGTTTCTTGCATGAACCGCTCCCGGGTTCGATTGATGCAAGCCAGAGTTCCGCTATCCGGAACTGGCCTTGCTTGAGCGAGTCAGGCTGCGGCGCGTCGGATCTGGGCGTCGAAATCCTGTGCGGCCGCCCGGATCCCGGCGGTCGGATCGTCGCCGCGCGCAGCACCGGCGATCCCCCGTGAGACGCTGATGATGAACGCACGGCTGCCGGCCTCGACGTTGGCACGGACAGATGCGGCGAGATCGCCGCCCTGGGCCCCGACGCCGGGGATGAGGATCGGCATGTCGGTCGGGACGTCGGCGCGGATCTCCTCCATCTCGCGGGGGTAGGTCGCCCCGACGACGAGCCCGAGCCGGGCCTGCGCCGTCCATTCGCCAGCGACCCTCCTGGCCACCTGCCGGTACAGGGGCAGTCCATCGATCAGGAGGTCCTGAAATTCGCCCGCTCCTGGGTTCGAGGTCCGTGCAAGCACGAAGATGCCGGCGCCGGGACGATCGAGGAACGGCCGCAGAGCCTGCTCGCCGAGGTAAGGGTGGACCGTGACGGCATCGGCGCCGACCTCGTCGAACACGGCACGCACGTAGCCCTCGTTGGTCGAGCCGATGTCGGCGCGCTTTGCGTCCAGGAGCACGGGGACGTCGGGCGCGACCCGGTGGATGTAATCGACGGTCAGCCGCAGTGCTTCCCAGCCGGCCGCGCCCATCGCCTCATAGAAGGCCGCGTTGGGCTTGAAGGCGGCAGCGATGTCGCGCGTCGCGTCGACGATGCATTCGTTGAAGCGCACCACGCGCTCCGGCGCGGAGAGCGTGCCGTCGATGATGTCCGGAAGCGACGCCGGCGACGTGTCGAGCCCTACGCAGAGATGAGCGCCGGTGGCGACGCGAGCATCGAACAGCTCGGCGAACGTTGGTCGCGACGGACTGAGGTTATGGCTCACCAGGTCTTGATCTTCTCGATTGGCTCTAAGGGCTCAATCCGCATTCGCGCGTCGAGCACGCTACAGCCGTGGGTCGTGCATCTGATCGTATTGAGATCGGCCTCGACGAGCTCGGGCACGATCTCGACGAGCAGCGCGAAGCGAAGAATCAGCTCCCGGAGGGCCGCGCGATCGAGTGGCCGTCCGCCGGGGAAGTTCGCCAGCTCCCGGGCGACCGGCTCGCACGCGTCGATCAGCTCGTCGGCTTCGACGTCGGTGACCGGCGGCAGGCGGAACGCAGTCGCTTTCCCATAACCGGCCTGGCGCCCGCCGAGCCCGACGGCGATCACCGTTCCCAGGTCAGGATCCCGCACCGCGCCCACGAGCACGTCGGCGCCTTCCCGCGCGAGTGGCTGGACGATCGCGCCATGCCATCGCTGTCCTGCTGCCCGCACGCAGCGCCCCAGCTCCTCCCAGCCCGACGTGATCGCCTCCTCACCGCGCAGGCCCAGCAGGACGGCGTGAATCTCGCTGGCTCGGGCGGGTGCCGGCAGGTTCGCTTTCAACGCGACGGGGCCGGCAATCGCCGTGGCCGCGTCGAGCGCCTGACGGAGATCGTCCGCGCGCTGCACCGTCGCCAGCGGAACGCCATGCGTGCCCAGTAGCTCGTCGAGCTGCTCAGGATCGAGCCAGCCGCCGGCGGGACGTTGCTGCAGGACGGAGTCGATGAGCGTGCGGGCCGCCTCCGCGTCGATGTCGCTGTAGGAAGGCGGCTCGCCCAACGGCCGGGAGAGCCACGCGCGACGTTCGACCGCGCGCGCCAGCACTGCGGCGCACGCCTCGGGGAACAGGAAGTTCGGGATGCCCGGCGGTGGCGGGGCGGGTAGCCGGCCGTCGGAGCCGACGACGCAGGCGACTGCCGGCTTCGATGCACCTGCGCAGGCATCCGAGATCGATGCCAGGATCGACGCGGGGCTGGCATCGTGCTGGTCGACGTAGCACGGCATCACGGCATCGATGGCCGGATCGGCGAGCAACCGGCGGATGGCTTCTTCGTACTCGCGCGCGCCGGCGGCGAAGCTCATGATCAGCGGGTTCACACCGCGGGCGGTGCGTCCCACTTCCAGCCCTCGCGCCGCGCAGCTCTCCGCGGCGAGGTTCGCGAGCGACCGCGAGTTGCTGACGATCCCAATGTGCCCTCCGCGCGGCAGCGGCTGGCTCTCGAGCAGCTCGGCTGCCTGACAGAGCTCCTCGCCGCTTCGGAAGCGGAGCACCCCGGCGTGGCGGAGAACGGCTTCGAAGATCTCGTCGCCGCCGAGAGCGGCTGCCGTCTGTGAGGTCGGTTCGTCACCGGCAGGTTTCCTTCGGCGGTTTCCGGTCAGCACGAGGATCGGCTTCTCACGCGAGACTCGCTGCGCGACGCGCATGAAGCGCCGGGGATCGCCGAAGTTCTCGACGTGCAGCATCAGCGCTCGCGTCCGTTCGTCCTCGGCGAACCACTCCAGCAGGTCGCTGGTCGAGACATCGGCACGGCTGCCGAGCGACACGAACGCGGAGACGCCGAGGCCGTGCGCAGCGGCGTAACCGAGCAACCCAAACCCCGACGCGACCGTGTGCGAGCCGATCGCCAAGCCACCACGTCGGAGGCGAGCGCCGCTGAAAGTGGCGTTGAGGCTGACATCGCCTGCCGTGTTGAGCACGCCGAGAGAGCCCGACCCCACCATCCGCATGCCGGCATCCCGGAGGACGTCGAGGAGCCGCTGCTCCTGCTCTGACGACGTCGCTTGCGACTCGTCGCCGTCGGTGGACAGCACGAGCAGCGCGCGGGCTCCGACCCTGCCCGCCGCCACGGCATGCTCGAGTAGCTCCTCCCCCGCGGCGGCGACGATCACCAGCTCGGGCGCGACCTCGAGCTCGCCGAGGCTGCGCACGGCGGCAATGCCACAGACCACACCCCCACCGGGATCGACGGGCAGGACCCGACCGCGAAAATCTCCGGCGCAGATGTTGGTCATCACCCGCGCCAGCAGGTTCCCCGACGGTCCCGCCGCGCTGAGGACCGCAATCGAGGACGGCGCGAGCACCGAACGAAGCGCGGCGACCGCGCCGACATGATCGCGCTCGCCGATCCGCTCATCGACGGCCCGGCCCGGCGTGATGTCGAGCGACACCGTCACCTCGCCGCCTGACCCAACACGGCTGACCGCGAACCCGGCATGCTCGAAGACACGCATCATCGCCCGGTTCTCGGCCGCCACCTCCGCGTCGAAGCGACGGATCCCGCGCTCCGCCCCAACCGACGCGAGCTGCTCGAGCATGCGGGTCGCGATCCCGCGCCGCTGGAACTCATCCGCGACTGCGAACGAGACCTCGGCCGCGCCCTTCTCGCGCAGCTCGATGTAGGCGGCGGCGACGACGACCCGCCCGGACTGCCGGCCGATCAGCGCGAACCGCTCACGGCCGCTCGCGTCCGCTTCCAGTCGCGCCGCCAGGTCGGTGCGCGGATAGCCCCGAAAGCGCAGAAACTGGCTCTCCCAGGAGAGCCCGTCATAGAACGACTTGATCTCGTCGAAGTCCGCCGGTGACGGCGTCTGCAGCCGGAGCGTCGACCCATCCCGCAGCAGCACGTCGCGGACGAGAGCCCGCGACACGTCGCGAGGGCTGACGCTGAATGCCGAGCTCATCGCGACTACAGTGCCGGGAACCCAACCCGAGCGCATCCGTGAAATGTGCGCGAGCCAATACGTGCGGGCCACGCCTCCACACTGCTCCGGCGCCGACTACGCTCCCAACGGTGAAGCGTGTTCTCATCTTCTGCGGGTCGAGCTCGGGTCGGCTGCCGGACTACACCGAGGCAACCAACGAGCTGGGGCGCCTGCTGGCCGGGCGCGGCTTGGAGATCGTCTACGGTGGCGCACGCGTGGGCCTGATGGGAGTGCTGGCCGACGCGGCGCTGGACGCCGGGGGCACGGTGATCGGTGTGATCCCAAGCCAACTCGTCGAGCACGAGATCGCGCACGCCGGACTGACGAAGCTGCACGTCGTGGGCACGATGCACGAGCGCAAGGCGCTGATGGCCGAACTATCGGATGGTGTGATCGCACTTCCGGGTGGGACCGGAACGCTCGATGAGCTGTTCGAGCTGTTCACCTGGAGCCAACTCGGGCTGCATCACAAGCCGCTCGGCATGTTCGACATCGCCGGCTATTGGCGACCTCTGCTCGCCTTCCTGGAGCACGCCGTCACCGAGGGATTTGTACGCGCCGAGCACCTCGACGAGCTTGTGGTCGATGGCTCGGCGCCCGCGCTCGTGGACCGTCTCGCCTCCTACCGCCACCACGCGCAGGACAAGTGGCCGATAAGCGATCAGGCCGTGCCGAACACGCGGTCACCGGCGTCGCCCAACCCTGGCCGGATATAGGCGTTCTCGTCGAGCTCGCGGTCGACCGCCGCGGTCCAGATCGGCACGTCCGGGTGCTCCGAGCTGACGGCCTCGATCCCGATGGGAGCCGCGACGAGGCAGACCAGCTCGAGCCTTCTGCCCCCCGCGCGTTTGAGGTGGTGCAGTGCGCGCACCGCGCTCCCACCGGTGGCGAGCATCGGATCGAGCACATAGACGCGCGCTGTGGGTAGGCCTGGCGGCAGGCGCTCGTAGTAGTCAACCGGCACGTGTGCAGCTTCGTCGCGATAGATGCCCACATGGCCGACGCGCGCCTCAGGAAGCAAACGGAGGAAGCCCTCGACCATCCCCAGCCCCGCGCGCAGGACGGGTACGACCGTCACCTCGTCTCGTAGGCGCACGCCCGCCGTGACCTCGAGTGGCGTGCGAATCTCGACCTGCCTCACCTCCAGCTCCTTCGCGACTTCGACGGCCATGATCGCCGCCGCCTCGGAGAGGGCCTGGCGGAAGCTGGGGTGCGGCGTCTCGCGGTCGCGCAGCACCGTGAGTCGATCCGCGAGAACCGGGTGCTCGACGACATTCAGGCGCTGTGGCACGGCGCGATGGTAACCGCGAGCCACGCCGGGCACCTACCCGCGAGCGCTGTCGTTAAAGGCGGGCTTGGCCACGAAGCCGTACTGGCTCGTCCTGCCCCTCCGGAAGCTGCCGGTGGCCACGTTGATGACCCAGGGGCTCGGCAAGCTGCCGTCCGGACGCTGCAGGAAGGCGGCAAACAGTTGTGTCGACTGCGGGCACGTGATGTTCGAGTCCTTGAAGATGCTGACCCAGTACGGACCGGCCGGGAATGAGAGGGCACCGATGCTGTCGTTGTGCAGCACCCGGAAGGTCGCGGGGCAGCGGGTGGTCTTGGTGGGGAACCGGTTGCCGCCGCCGCCTGACGGATCAGGCTCGAGGCGGAAGCCGTAACTGACCGATCCGCGAACGAACGAGCCGTCGTCGGGAAGCACGACCCAGCCGCCCGGCAGGACGCCGTCGAAGTCCATCAGGAATCCCTGGAGCAAGGACATGGCTTGCGAGCACGTCGGCGAAAGCGGCCCGAGCCGATCGAGGATGTAGCGCCCCTTCTTGATCACGAGCGGCCCGATCCGGTCGTTCTGCGTGAGCACGAGGCGTTGGCTGCAGACGAGGCTGCCTCCGCCTCCGCCTCCGCCACCGCCACCGGCGCGCTGGACGTTGAACGACTGCCCGCGGGGGCCGGTGAAGCCGCCTCGTCCAACGCCGCGGACGATCGTCTTCCACCCGCCCGGGAGCCGGCCGTCCCAGTCATTGAGGAACTGCGTGAAGAGCTGTGATGCCGTCGTACAGGCCAGCCCGGTGGCCGTGATGTTGTACGGCCCGCCGGGCAGGGAGAGCTTGCCGATGCGGTCGTTGTGCAGGACCTGGAACGTCCCGGGGCACTTCACCGTCGCGGCTTGACTCGGGCTGATGAGCGCGCTGCAGAGAATTGCGCTGGCAGCGAGTCCGAGCCCCAAGAGGACGATCCGCCGTGTAGCGCCGGCGGCGAAAATCGAGCGACATGACATGAAAGAGCCCCTCCTCTGGGAACGTCCGCGGAACGTCCCTGATGGCAGTTCCGCGATGCGAATTCTGCCTGAGTTGTAGCGCGACGCTCGGCGGCGAACCACCTGTCCGACGCCGTACCCGGGTCGCCCGTGCTTACGCGGGTCCCGAAGGTGACTTCAGAGCCCGCGTCGCGGCGCCGATGAAGCCGTCGGCAATCGCGTCGCCGATACCACCCACCGGAAGGAAGCGTGGGACGGACATGCTCGCGGTGAGGTTGAGGTCGATGCGCGTGCCCCCGTGGTCGTCGTCCCGGAGCCCCCACGTGACGGCGAATTGCGAGGAGCCGGCGTCCGCGATGCGCGTCAGGCGAATCGGGCCCGGCGGCTCGGATACGACCGCGAGGACGAGGTCGAAGTCCTTGACCACCGGCCCCCAGACCAGGTGAAGCTTCGCCCGCGCCTTCGTGGGACGACCGGTGTGGTCACGCTCGAGCACGTCGACCTCGCGCACCGCGTCGGGGTACCAGTCCGGGTAGCGGTCAACCGCCTCGAACAGGGCCCGGCACCGGTCGAGCGGCGCCGGCACGACGGCGCTGGCCGTTCCGTGGAGGTCCTTCATTGGCGGAAAGGGATACACCATTCGCCGCTCCGTCGCGGCGCCGGACACGGCCTCGGCAGCACGAAGCGTCGCTTAGCGCTTGCCGGCGCGGGAGCGATTGTTCCGCCGACGCGGCCGACCGGCAGGGCCGCGCGCGTTCGCGTGCGTCCTGCGGCGCTCGCCGCCCGTTCCCGGCAAACCGTGCTCGAGACCAAGTCCGGAGGCGAGTCGGCTGACATCGTGATGCTCGGCGGGGCCGACCAGCGTGATGCCGATGCCCTTGGCGCCCGCGCGGCCGGTCCGGCCGATCCGGTGAACATAGGTCTCGCCGTCGGCCGGCGGATCGAAGTTGATGACATGCGAGATGCCGCTGACGTCGATCCCGCGGGCTGCGACGTCGGTGGCAACGAGCGTGTCGACCTCGCCGGATTCGAACCGCGCGAGCGCCTGCTCACGCTGGCGCTGTGACTTGTTGCCATGCATCGCCAGGGCCTCGACGCCGTGAGCGCGGAGCCGTTTGACGAGACGATCGGCGCCGTGCTTGGTCCGTACGAACACGAGCGTCAGCTCGCGGTCACGCCGCAGTTCGGCGACGAGCGCGTCAAGCCGGTCCTCATGCTCGACCGCCAGAAAGCGATGCTCGACATCGATTGCCGCGCGCCGGGCCGTCGGCCCGCGTTCGTGGATCGCCGGGTCCCGCGTGTATTCCCGGGCCACCCGGCCGGCCTCGCCGTCGAGCGTCGCCGAGAAGAACAGCGTTTGGCGCGTTGTCGGGCAGAGCGCGACGATCCGGTCGACCGCGGGCCGAAAGCCCATGTCGAGCATCCGGTCAGCCTCGTCGAGCACGAGCATGCGGATGTTCTTGAGCGAGAAGGCGCCGCGCGCCAGAAGGTCCTCCAGGCGTCCCGGGGTGGCCACCAGCACGTGGGATCGCGCCGCCTCCCGCGCCTGCTTGACGAGGCCGACGCCGCCGTAGACGGCGGTCACCCGGAGCGCCCGGGCATGGGCGATCGCGTAGATGTCGTCGACGATCTGGGTGGCGAGCTCACGCGTCGGCGCGAGCACGAGCGCGGCCGGTCGCGGATCATGAGCCTCGATTCGGTCCACAATCGGGATTCCGAAGGCGAGCGTCTTGCCCGAGCCGGTGGGGGATTTCGCGAGCACGTCGCGACCATCGAGAACATCCCCGATGACGTCGCGCTGAATCGCGAACGGGTGAGTAAAACCCTGCTCAGAGAGCGATCCGAGCACGGCGGATGAAACGCCGAGATCGGCAAAGGACTGCGAAGACATGTAGAACTCCTTGGCGGCAAGTGGGCCGCGAACGATTCGGGAGGCTAAGGCTGACCCGAACCGCTGATTGCGGGACCCAAGCGAGCTGCCTCGCGGCCGACGGCGTCGACCACTCCAGTCAACGTAGCAGCTTCAACGCCGTGCTCGAGCGCGCTGCGCGCGCAGCCGTCGTTCGGCATCGGCCAAACGCCGCTCGAGCTCGCGCAGTTGCGGAGTCGCCCTCTGACCCCATCTGTAGAGCTTGGCCCGCAACAGAGCGACCCGGTCGTGGTAGTCGCGAGCGTCGGCCTCGAGGAGCTCGATGTCATGCGCGGCGCTCAAGCGTCGAACTCCAGGACGGAGTAGGCGCTCGAGCCGAGAACTTCGCAGCAGCCACCCCCCGCCACCGAGTCGCTCTGGGTGCGCCACACCACAAACGGCTGTCGCAGGCCCATGTCGAAGATCGCCATGACGGTCCCACCGCTTAGAGGATCCGGTTTGCCCACAGCAGTCATGCAGTCGATGCTGCCTCGGCGCGTCCACAGCTTCTCGATTCGGCGCACGCTGGGGGGGCGGCCCATGTCGATTTCCACGCGTGTCCGGATGTCGAGATACGCGTGCTCCGTGGCGTGGGCATCGATGTCGGAGATGCCGGGAATGAAGAACGCCGCCATCCGAGTCACAGCCCGCGGTCGCGGGCGTCCTTGTTCAGCGCGACGTGGAGAGCGCTGGGCTGGATCTGAGCCTCGAGCTCGGTGATCCGCTCCCCGTACCGCTCCGAGTCCCGATGGACGGAGTCCTGAAGCGCCTCGACGAGCTGTTCCACATGCTCGACTCGCGCCTCAAGTGCCTGAAGCGGCCCGGCGTCATCTCGTGGCGCAGCCTTCCGCGGCGGCGTTGCCGGCCCCTCGGCCGTGCGGCGGATCTGACGGATCCGCGCAATCAGCCCTTCTCGCTCACGCATCGGGCTCACCGCTTCGGACGTTTCGGAGGCGACGTGCGCGGCGGATAGCGCCGGCGCTCCGCCTCGGTCATCTGCCGGATGACGAGCTGGCCGTTCTCAACCTGTTCAGCGACGAAGTCCAGCTTCTCCCGCCGCTTCTCCTCGGCGCGTTCTCGTGTCGTCTTCGGTCCGGCTGGCCGGCTCGGTCCGTCGGGCATCGTCCGTCTCCCTTCACCGGCGCGATCACGTTCGTTGACGTGAGGTTCGCTGCGTCGGCGTAGTGAACCCCGCGGGCGACTGAGATCACCCATCACTTTCACCGTAGCACGCACATCCAGGCGTTCTTCTTGGGGGGCGCGGAAGCGAGTAGTCTCGCTCTCGCGTTGAACGGAACCCGGATGCCACAACCTTCTCATCGCTCGACGCGCCTGCACGACGCCGTGTCTGCCGCGGTGGCCGTATGACCGCCGAGTCGTCCCGCCCCCCGATCACGACGGAGATCACGGTCGTCGGTGGTGATCGCTACCGGGTCGAGGGCACCGCTAGAGATGCCGAGCGAAAAATTCTCGACGCCGCCCGGGGCTCGATCATGGAGTTCGCGTGGTTCGATGACGCCGACACGGGCGAGCGCATCGGGATCAATCCCGACCACGTCGTGCTGCTGCGGGTTCCCCCGTCCTAGCCGACCGTCTTCGCAGGTCGAATGTTCGCACTCACCCTGCTCGTCACCTCGGTCGCGCTGGCGGATTCACTCAACCCGTCGACGCTGATCCCGGGGCTGTGGTTCGCGTCGGCGCCTGCGGCCGGCCGGCTGGCCAGTTTCACGCTCGGCGTGTTCGCCGTCTACACGACCGGAGGGCTCGTGCTGTTGTTCGGTCCGGGACGGGTCCTGATCAACGCCCTGCACCACTTCCACGGACCGTTTGAACACGCTCTCGAGGCGGTCGGGGGGGTGGTAGTGCTCGTCGTCGCCGTCGTCCTGTGGCGCTCGCGGTCGGGCGGAGACGACGAGCCGCAGCGCGAGGCGCTCCTATACACGCGCGTCCGCGTTCGCGCTCGGCGCCGGGATCATGGCGTTCGAGCTGCCGACGGCGTTCATGTACTTCGGCGTCATCTCGGCGATCCTTGCCGCGCACCCGGCGGCGCCCGTCCAGTTTGCGTTGGTGGTCGCCTACAACGTGCTGTTCATCGCGCCGCTGATCGCGCTGCTGGCGATCCGCCGTTGGGGCGGGACGCGGGTCGACCGATGGATCGCGTCGGCCGAGACGCGGGTGCGCTACGTCGGTCAGCTTGCGCTCAGCGGCGTGGCCGCCCTGGCCGGCACAGCGCTCCTGGCGATCGGCCTCAGCGGGCTGATCGCCGCTGCTAGACGCCGGTCGAGCGGTTCTCCCGCTACACGACCCAGAAGGCAATGACGGCGTACTGCAGTGCCGCGGCCGCGACAACGAGCAGATGAAACACCTCGTGGTAGCCGAACACCGAGGGCACCGGGTCGGGCCGCTGGCGCGCGTAGATCACAGCGCCGACGCTGTAGAGGATGCCGCCGAGAGCCAGGCCGCCGAAGGCCACGGGACCAAGACGGGTAAAGAGCTGAGGCAAGGCGATCACGACGATCCAACCTGCCGCGACGTACGTCGCGGCCACCAGCCGGCCGGGAGCGTCAATCCAGACCAGCTTGAACACGGCGCCCGCCGCCGCCGCGGACCACGCGACGATCAGGATGACAAGGCCGAACGCTCCGTGCAGAACGAGCAGTGCGAAGGGTGTGTAGCTGCCGGCGATCAGCACGAAGATCATCGTGTGATCGAGTCGTCGCATGCGCCTGCGCGCGCGGACAGTGCGCCAGTCGATCCGGTGATAGAGCGCGCTCGTGCCGAACAGTGCGGCGACGCTGAAGGCGTAGATCGCGAGTGCGATCCGCGAGCGCGCCGACTCGGCGCCGAGTGCTACAAGGAGGACGCCGGCGGCCAGGGCGACGGCGAACGTCCATTGGTGAAGGACACCGCGTAGACGCGGTTTGAGTAGCGCCTCGGGTCCAGTGAGAGCGGACATGACTGCCTGTCCGTGACGGCCGGTGGCCTAGGCCTCTTTAGGTTCCGGCGCCTCTTCGAAACGCGGAGCGTCGTCGAGGGGCGGAGCGTCGCCGAGGGGCGTAGCGTCGCCGAGGGGCGTAGCGTCGTCCGACGCTGCCTGCTTGCGGGCGTCCTTGCGGGCCTGCTTGTCAACCCGCCGCTCGCGGAGTTTGTGTTCCCGGGCGAGCTTCGCCATGGTCGTCTTCTTGTTGCGCTGAGCCATACTTGGCCGTCCTAACGTGTTGAGTTTCGCCGGCGATCGTGTGCGCCGGCCCGCAACTCAGCTCTGCCGGCGGCTGACTTGGCGCATGGCCTTCAGCGACGGACGCGAAAACGCATCCGTCGCTGTCGGCCCGTAATGGCTAGAGCGCCTGGACGTTCGCCGCCGAGGGACCCTTCGGCCCCTGCTCGGAGTCGTAGCTCACCTTCGCGCCCTCGGCCAGCGACTTGAAGCCGCTGCCCTGGATCGCGCTGTGGTGAACGAAGACGTCCTTGCTCTGATCATCGGGCGTGATGAATCCAAAGCCCTTGTCGTCGCTGAACCATTTGACGGTTCCTGTTGCCATGTGGCTTTCCCTCCTGGGATATGTGCAGCGAAACTCGGTGACGCTGCGGAGGCAACGACTGCGGAAACGCGGGCACCTTGAAGTGTTGAGCCCATTGCTCAACCAGTGGCTCACAAGTCTAGCGCGTGACGAGATGCGTGGAAACCCGAACGTGAATCCGCGTGACCCCCCCTCCCTCAACGTCAGGGTTTGACCGAACTCTTAATGGTGATGACCGGATGGATTCATCACGACGGGATGTCAACCAACGACCGCGACCGATCGCTCCCGGCGATGTTCGAGGCTGCCGGTGTCGGGATGGCGGTCGTCGCCGACGACGGCCGGTGGGTCGCGGTCAACGCGGCGCTTGGCCGGATGCTCGGACACTCACCGACGGAGCTCGTCGGACGCTCGCTGGATGAGCTGACGCACCCCGACGACCGCTTCGTCATCCGCCGCGAGTTCGATCGCCTACGGCGCGGCGACAGGGACGTCATCGAACTTGAGAACCGCTGGCTCACTCGCGACGGCGCCGTCTTCTGGGCGCTGGTCGACGTCTCAACCTACAGCGCGGCACCGGGCCAGCCGCGCCTGCACCTGGCCCAGATCCGTGACATCACCCGCCTGAAAGTCGCCGAGGAGGCGCTCAAGGACGAACGTCGGCTGTTCACCGCGTATCTACGCCGGGCTCCGTTCTATGTGAGCTTCAGGGATCGCAACGGGCGGTTCCTGGGGATGTCCGACGCGCTGGCCGAAGAACTCGGATTCACGACCGCGCAGGAGGCGATTGGCAAGACGGACTTCGACGTCTTTCCACCGGCGCAGGCCGCATCGCTGCATGAGGAGGAGCAGACGATCATCGCCGGCGGCGAGGCGGTCGTCGATCGAGAGGAGTTCGTCACGCGCCGCGACGGCCAGGGCGTCTGGCTGTCGACCTCGGTGGTGCCGTTGCATGACCGGCGAGACGGCGCGGTCGTCGGAACGGTGACGATCTCGATCGACGTCACCAAGCGTAAGCTCGCCGACGCACGGCTTCGGGAGAGCGAACAGCGGTGGCGTTCGCTGCTCGCTCACGTCGACGAGATGGTGGTCGTGGTCGACGCCAACGGCCGCATCGAATATGCGAGCCCGGTCGTTGAACGCTGGCTTGGCTATCAGGCGGACAAGCTCATCGGCCAGGACTTGACCGCGGCGACGCATCCGGATCAGACCGCCGACCTGAAGCGCGCGCTCGAGGACGCCCGCTCCGGCCAGCCGGTGACGCTGACGCGGACCGTGCGGGCCGCGGACGGATCGTGGCGCTCGGTTCGAATCGCGCGTCGTGCGCCTCGATGACACGAACGATGCCTCGCTGCTGCTCATCTCCCACGACATCACCGAACGCCTCGAGCTCGATCAGGAGCGCGACCGGCTCGAGATGGATCGGCGGGTCTCGCAGCGGCTTGAGGCGGTCGGTCAGCTCGCCGCGGGCATCGCGCACGAGATCAACACTCCGCTCCAGTACGTCGGGGACTCGGTGACGTTCCTCCGTGACGCGGTGGATGACCTGCTGATTCTCACTGGGCTCTACCGCGAAGGGCTGTTCAGCGAAACTCCGATCCCCCTTCACGAGCGGCAACGGACCATGGCGCATGCCGAAGACGAGGCCGACGTTGAGTACCTGATCGACAGCCTCCCAAAGGCGTTTGCCCGCACCGAGGACGGCATCGAGCGGGTGCGGACCATCGTTCAGGCAATGAAGCGGTTCTCGTACGCATCGTCCACCGAGGTCGGCCCCGCGGACGTCAACGATGCGCTGAGGACGACACTCGCGGTGTGCCGTAACGAGTACAAGTACGTCGCCGAGGTCACGACCGATTTCGCCGACATCCCGCTCGTCGCGTGCAACATCGGCGAGATCAACCAGGTGTTCCTCAACCTCGTGATCAATGCGGCGCAAGCGATCGCGGACGCCGTTGACGACGGCGAGGAACTCGGCCACATCTCGATCTCGACGCGGACCGACGGCGACGAGGTCGTCATCGAGATCGAGGACGACGGACCGGGGATCCCGCCGGAGATCCGAGAACGGATCTACGAGCCGTTCTTCACCACCAAGCAGGTCGGCAAGGGCACGGGTCAGGGTCTCGCGCTCGCCCGGACAACGATCGAGCGCCATCGCGGGTCGCTGAGCTGCGCGACCGAAGTCGGCGCCGGGACGACGTTCACGGTCCGTCTCCCGATCGGCCAAGCGGCACCCGACACTGGCGCCGACGCGGACGCCGACGGGCAGCCATGAGCGCCGTGCCCGCTCAGAGAGCAACACCGCCAGCAGCCTCGCCGGCCGAGCAGGTCATACTGTTTGGGGGCTCACCCGGAGGTGCGCGCGGATGACGACGGAGGCGATCGCAGTGAAGAAGCGGATCCTGTTCGTCGACGACGATCGCCAGCTGCTCGACGGGTTGCGCGACGCGTTCCGCTCCTACCGCAGGCAGTGGGACATGAGCTTTGTCGAAGGCAGCGATGAGGCCGTGGACGTCATCGAGACGCAGGCGCAGGACGCGATCGTCTCGGATCTCAGAATGCCGGGCACCGATGGGGCCAAACTGCTTGAACTCGTCAAGCAACGGTGGCCGGGAACAATCCGGATGGTGTTGTCCGGTCACGCGGACATGGCGCTCATCGCCAGGGCCGCGGCCGTCGCTCATCGCATGATCGCCAAGCCGTGCGACGCGCGGGAACTGGGGCGCGTGATCGAGCAGGCGTGCTCGATCCAGGACATGATGAGGCAGGTGGATCTGGGTCGCCGGACGCTCGGCGCGTCTGCCCTCCCTTCGGTTCCGTGCGTGTACGCCGAGCTGACCGAGGTGCTGGAGTCGGGCAGCGCCGGGGCGTCCGACGCGGCGCGCGTGATCGAGCGTGACATCGCCCTGTCCGCAAAGGTGCTGCAGCTCGCGAACTCGGCGTACTTCGGTCGCCGCACCCCGGTGAGCACGATCTCCGGCGCCGTTGCCTATCTGGGCGTTGACATCCTCCGGACGCTCGTGCTCCAAGCAGAGGTGTTCCGCGCGTTCAAGGTGGACCCGCCGATTCCGGGCTTCGACGTCAGCATGCTCCATCAGCACTCGCTGTTCGTCGCACGCCTCGCCGTAGAACTCGTCGGCCGCCAGCCGGGGCGTGATGAGGCATTCACCGCCGGGCTGCTGCACGACGTCGGGTTGCTCGTGCTCGCCTCGCAGAGCCGCGGCGAGCTCGCGGAGGTCCTGTCGGAGGCGAGGACCTCGGGGCGCCACGTGTTCGAGATCGAACTCGACCGGTTCGGGGCCACGCACGCCGAGTTTGGCGCCCAGTTGCTCTCCCTGTGGGGCCTCCCGGCGACGGTGACCGAGCCTGTCGCCCGGCACCACACCGGCCGGCTGCAGAACGCCCCGTGGCCGAGCGTGGATGCCCTGTACGTCGCCAACATCCTGATCGAGGAGATCGAGGCGACGGACTCACCCGTCGCGCCGCCGCCGCTCACGTTCGATGTTGAGTACCTCGAGGCGAACGGCGGCGCGGACATGCTCGACGAGTGGCGGACCGTGGCGCGGCAGATGATGCACGAGTGACCCTCGGCTACTGCCCCCGGCTTGGCGTAGTCGGCGAATCCCTGCCAGTCGACGACTACGCAATCTTCGTCGCCGACGATCCACGCGTCGTGCCCAGGCGGCATGATCGCGAAGTCGCCCGGCCCGTACTCGACCTGCTCGCCGTCGTCCATCACGACCGCCATGCGACCGGAGATGAAGTAGCACGTGTGCGCGGCCTGGCAGCTGTCGGTGCCGGCGATCGGCTTGACGTGCGCTGACCACCGCCACCCGGGCTTGAACGTTGCGCGCCCGACCGGACCCGCGGCGAGATTGACGAGCTCGAGCTGCCCGCTGTCGTCCGCGAACGGTCGCACCTCCTCAGGGGAGTCCAGGCTCATCCGAATCAGTCCCGACATCTTGCATCCCTCCATTCCCGTAGGGAATCGTTGGTTGTGTGTCGTGCGTCAGCCGCCCGTCGTCAGGCGGCGCGGCCGTACTCGACCGGGCGCGAGGCGTCCGCGCTCCACTCGTTGAAGGACCCGTCGTACACGCCCTCGGCGTGAACGCCGATGCGCTCCAGCGCGAACAGCGCGACGGTGGCTGAGACCCCGCTTCCGCAGGTCGCGATCAGGTCGCGCGGCGGTCGGTCCGGGTCGATCCCTGCATCGCGCGCCAGGCGTCTGACCGCTGACGGCGCCGCCCACAATCCGGTCGCGCCATCGACGAGCTCCTGGTAGGGCAGACACCGCGATCCCGGGATGTGGCCCGTGCCCGCAGCTCCCGGCTCGCCAACGAACAGGTGTCGCGGTCGCGCGTCCACGAAGGTCGCACCCGCACTTCTCGCCGCTTCCACATCGGCGAGCGCGCGCCGCAACCGTGGTCTCGGTCTCGCCGTGAACACACGCCGCTCGGGCGTCTCGCTCCGGTCGCTCACCGGCCGGCCCTCGTCCGTCCAGGTGCTCCAGCCGCCGTCGAGGACTCTCGACTGTGCTCCGTAGTAGCGAAACGCCCACGCCACCCTGGAGGCGAAGATCCCGTAGTAGTCGTCGTACGTCACGACCAGGTCCCCGTGCCCGACGCCGAGCTCGCCGGCGCGCTCCGCGAACTCCGTCGGGCCTGCGACCTGGACCGGGACAGGGTCGCTCGTGTCGATGAAGTCGTGCTCCCAATCGACGAATGTCGCGCCCGGGATGTGCCCGGCGGCGTGCTCCCGGCGCTTGGCGTGCGGCAACGACGAACTCGGATGACGGCCGCGGGCGTCGAGGACGCGCACCCGTGCATCGTCGAGGTGGTCCTGGAGCCAGTCACCCGTGACCAGTGGCCCGTCAGGCAGCTCGAGCTCCGGCGATGTTGGTCCCATCTGCGCTCCTTTCGCGCGCCACCGCCGGCCTCGTGCCGGGGGGCTTAGGCTTCTTCGGCCATCGCGACCAGATCGTCTCGGGTGACTTTGCCGACCAGCTCGGGGTGATCCTCACGCATGTGCGCCTCAATCACCGTTGCTGCCTCATCCGCGTTTTGGCCGCGGCCGAGGAACCCGCATTGACACCGGATGATCTTCGCCATGACCATCTCCTTTACGTCGAGCGCGACGATACGTCCGCTGGTTTGCACGCTTCTGCGATTCTCCTTGCTCCAACCTTGGGCGACAACTCAACCACGCGGATTCAGCTCTGCGGACGCTTGGCCGTCGAGCTCGGGGGGCGTGAGCTCACGCCCATGCTCCCGGGCGGCCAGGCCAGGGTGCTGTTCACATACCTGACCGTCACCCGGGCGCTCCCTTCCTCACGCGACCAGCTGATCGAGGCCCTGTGGCCCTATCGCCAGCCCGCCGGCGCCGACACGGCGCTCAGCGCGCTGCTGTCCCGGCTTCGCACGGCCGTTGGCACCGAGGTGCTCTGCGGCCGCGGCGAGATCCACCTCGAGCTGCCCGCGACGGCATGGATTGATCTCGAGGCCGCCGAACACGCGATCCACCGGGCTGAAGCGGCGGTCGCCCAGCGCGATTGGTCGCGCGGATGGGGACCCTCCCTGATCGCGATGTTCACGGCTCGCCGCGGCTTCCTCCCCAACGATGATCTCCCGTGGGCAGAGGAATACCGTCAGCGCCTGGGTGAGATCCACATCTCGGCGCTCGAGTGTTATGTCGCCGTCGCGCTCGGCGTCGGCGGGTCCGAGCTCGCGCCCGGCGAACGGACCGCCCGCGAGCTCGTCAAGCTCGCGCCATACCGCGAGCGCGGACACGCGCTGCTCATGGAGATCCTCGTCGCTCGCGGCAACGGCGCGGAAGCTCTGCGCATCTACGAGCAACTCCGCCAACGGCTCCGCGACGAGCTCGGTGCGACGCCCGCGCCCGAGCTTCGCGAGCTCCAGCAACGCCTGCTCCAGCGCTGACCCAACCGATCAGGGCGTCGCTCCGATCAGGGCGCCCCGATCAGGCTGAGGCTCCAACCAGCCGCTCGCTCGTGGTCCAGAGATCGGCCGCCTTGGCGCGATCGAGCGACTCCGCTGAGGAGCTCGTCTCCTTCAGCCCGGAGAAGTACTGGCCGCTCGTGCCGGCAAACCGTTCGTCGGTGGCGAGCGCGGCCAGGTTCCGGCCGGAGGTGCGGGCGCTGTTGACCTCCGGGAGGACGCGGAGGAGCGGGAACAGAAAGCGCCAGGCGAGGCGCTGCGGAGCGGTGTAGTCGCGCGCGAGGCCGGACCCCGGCACCAGCCCGGGATCGAAGACGTTGACCGTCACATCACCCCGGCTCTCGCGGAGCCGGCGATCGAGTTCGTAGGCGAACAGGACGTTGCAGAGCTTCGAGGTCGTGTAGCGACGGCGCCCGAGGGTGGTGATCGGCTCCTCCGGCGGCGCCGCGGGATTCGCGTGCGCCAGCGCGTCTGCGGACGTGTAGCGCGGCGCGGGCATGCCCGTTCGTTTCGCCGGATCGTGCGTGCCGCTGCTGACGACGACGATGCGAGCGGGGTCGGCGAGCGCCCCCAGCAGTCCCTGGACGAGCGCGAAGTGTCCAAGGTGGTTGACGCCGAATGTGAGCTCGTACCCATCCTCGGTCAGGCGCGTGTCGGAGACCACCTGGAGGCCGGCGTTGCAGATCAGCGCATGCGTCGGCGGCAATCCGGCCTCCCCGTGGGCGGCGACGAACGCGCGGACCGAGGCCAGCGACGCCAGGTCCAGGTGCATGACGTGGCACCGGTCGCCCGCCACCAGTCGGGCGGCGGCGGCCTGTCCGCGCTCGACGTCGCGCACCGCCATCACCACCTGCCACCCACGGTCCAGGAGGGCACGCGCACACTCGTAGCCGAGACCCGAGCTCGCCCCGGTGACGATCGCCGTGCGCTGCATCATCGAAGTAGTCACGGACAACAATGTAGTCACTGACAACAATGCTGTCAACGTCTACATCGTTCGTTACCCTCCGCGCCGATGCCGCCACGCGCCTATCACCACGGCGACCTGCGTCGCGCACTGCTCGCCGAGGCCGAGCGCAGCCTGCGCGAGCACGGCGTCGAGAGCCTCTCGTTGCGCGAGCTGGCGCGTGAGGTTGGCGTGAGCCATGCCGCACCCCGGCGCCACTTCTCCAACCGTCAGGCCTTGCTTGACGCACTGGCCGAGACCGGCTTCACCCGCCTGAGCGCCGACCTCCGCCGTGCCGTCAAGCGGGCCGGTGATGAGTTCGAGCCACGGCTGCGCGCGACCGCAGGGGCGTACGTGCGCTTCGCGACGCGGAACGCAGCCCTGCTCGAGGTGATGTTCGCCGGCAAGCACGGCCAACCGTCGGGTCCGATCCAGGAGGCCGCGGCGGGCGCTCTCGCGGTGCTCCTCGAGCTGACCGAGCAGGGTCAGGCCGAGGGCATTCTCGGCGCCGGAGACCCGGGGCGGGTCGGCTTGGTCTTGTTCGCATTCATTCAGGGGATCGCCGCGGTCGTCAGCGCCGGCATCGTCGAGGCCGGCGAGTCGGACGCGCTCGTGACCGACGCGATCGCGCTGCTGACGCGTTAGGACTGGCGCGATCGCGGTGCCGACGCGTTAGGACTGGGCGACCGCGAGCTGCTCGATCAGGTCGGCCGCTCGCGCGGTGCCTGGGCGACGGCGCAGCCGCTCTCCGGCCGCCTGCACCCGCTCCCGCAGCGCTGCGTCCGAGAGCAGACTCGCGAGCGCATCGTCGAGTTGCCCGTCGGCGAACGTGTAGGTGGGGAGCCGCACTCCGAAGCCGGTCTCGTGCACGCGCTGCGCGTTGTCGTGCTGGTCCCAGAAGATCGGCAGCACGAGCATCGGCTTGCCGTGCCAGAGGCATTCGGTGGTCGTGTTGTTGCCGCCGTGGGTGATCGCCGCATCGACGTGCGGCAGCACGGACACCTGCGGCAGGAACTCTGCCCCGGTCATGTTCTCGGCAAGTTCGTACTCCGCGTGCTGCGGACCCATGCTGACCACGTACTGATACGGCGTGCGCGCGAGCGCCTCGACGAGCCGGCGCATGAGCGCCACGTCTGCCGAGCCGAGCGACCCGAGGCTCACGTAGATGAGTGGGCCGTCGTGCTCCGGCGACGACCACGGCTCATCGGTGGCGCGGACGCTCGTCTCGAGGTTGTGCCACGTCGCGGGCAGGGGGAGGCGGCGGCGGTAGTCGAGCTCGGCCGGGTAGATGAGGAGGTTGAGCCACGGCGATTCGTGGATCATCTCCCCGGTCGGCAACGGCGGAGCGCCGCGCTCGCTGCAGAACGCCGAGAAGCTCTCCTGCATCTCCCCGATCTGGCGGGTGTACTCGGCGCGGAACGCCTCCCAGTCGGTGGAGTCCGTTGACGGCAGACCGGAGAACGGCGGCGGGAGCGCGGGGTCTTTGACCTCCAACGGATTGCACGACACGATCCTCACCCACGGTCGTCCACTTGCGGGGATCGCGGGAAACGCGCACACGTTGTCCTCCACGACAACGTCCGGTTCAAGTTCGCCGATGATCTCGGCGAGGCGAGCGTCGACGTACCGGGCGCCGTCGATGAGTGCCTGCCACGTCGGCGCGATGAAGCTCCCGAGCTGCTCGAGCGTGCCCTGACGAAAGACCGGCGCGGTATCACGGATGAAGTCCTTCCAGAACTGCCCCGGCTCCTCCGGCACCTCGGGCGGCGGCCCCAGTCGCATCAGCCGCTCTTCGAACCCCTTCGCCTCAAGCGTCCCGGCAAACGACTCCTCGACGATGAACACGACTCGGTGGCCGCGCGCTCGCAGGACATCGCCGATCCCGACGCAGTTGTTCGTGGGGCCAAACGCGCCCTCGGGGAAGAAAACGATCGTCCTGCTGGCCTGGCTGGCGATCCCGGCAGCCTATTCACCGCCGTCGCGGCGTGCCAGCTGCTGCGGAGCTGGCGCTTTGACAATGGTCTAGACCATGTGTTAGGACTCGGACCGTGTCGACGACGGGCGAGTCAAGGCCAATCATCGGGATCACGTGCTACCAGGCGCCCGCCCAGTGGGGCTTCTGGAATCTGCCGGCTGCCCTCGTGCCGCTCGGCTACGTCGAGCGGGTGACCGGCGCCGGCGGTCGCCCGGTGCTGCTGCCGCCACTCGCAGACGGCGTCGCGGAGACGCTGGCATCGGTCGACGGGCTCGTGTTCGCGGGCGGCCCGGACATCGATCCGGTGCGCTACGGGGCGGCGGCCGTCGATGCGACGGCGGCGCTCAGCCCGGAGCGCGACACGGCCGAACTCGCTCTGCTCGAGGCGGCGCTGGCGGCCGATGTCCCGCTGCTCGGCGTCTGCCGCGGGATGCAGCTGCTCAACGTCGCTTACGGCGGCACACTCGAGCAGCACCTTCCGGATGTCGTCGGCCATGACGGGCACCGCACACAGCCGGGATGCTTCGATCTGCACCCGGTGCGGATCCGTCCTGACAGCCGCGTCGGCGAGGCGCTCGGCGAGCACGCGGAGGTCAGCTCCGGCCATCACCAGGGGATCGCTTCCGTCGGGGATGGCCTGTGCGTGACCGCGTGGGCGGACGACGGCTCGGTCGAGGCGCTCGAGGACCCGGCGAAGAGGTTTGCCGTCGGCGTGCTCTGGCACCCCGAGGAGGGCGCTGACGGACGGCTGTTCGCCGAGCTCGTGGCGATCGCCGGGACGCGATCCGGCCTGCACGCCTGACCGTGGTGCCCGAGCCGCGGTTGCCGGATCGCCTGCGTTCGCTGTTCACCGAGGAGTGGACCCTCGATCGCGCGGCCGACGTTCCCGCCTACGCCCAGATCGAGGCGCGCGTGATCGCGCTCGTCGAGTCCGGCCGGCTGGCGGTCGGCGACCGGCTTCCCTCCGAGCGCGATCTCGCCGGATGGGTCGGCGTCAGCCGGCTCACGGCCCGTGCCGCGCTGACCTCGCTCGCGCAGCGAGGCCTCGTCGAGCGCGGCGTCGGCCGGCGGGGCACCGTCGTAGCCCGAGCGAAGCTCGCCTATGACCTGCGGGATCTCGCGGGGTTCACGGAGATGGTCCATCGCCACGGCCTGTCGGCGAGCGCGCGGATCCGCGCGCTGGACGAGCTCGCCGCGCCCGACGCCGTCGCCCACGAGCTCCGCATCGCACCCGGCGCATCGGTGTATCGCGTTCGGCGGGTGCGATTCGCGAACGGAGAGCCGCTGACCCTCGAGGACTCGTGGCTGCCCGGCGCGCGGTTCCCGGGGCTGCTCGACCATGACATGCGCGGCTCCATCTACGCGCTCATGCGGGACGTCTACGGCTGTCCGCCCGTGCGCGCGATCGAGCGGCTCGAGCCGACCCTCGCCGACGCACACCAAGCGCACGCCCTCGACGTCGCGATCGGCAGCCCGCTGATGCGCGTCGAGCGCCAGACGTACGCCGACGACGACGTACCGGTCGAGTTCGCGTGTGATCACCACCGTGGTGACCGCGCGCAGTTCGTCGTTCAGGTCTCGACGACGAGCGGATCGGCGTAACGCGCCGTCGAGGGTTGCCTAGACGGGTGCCGGCACTGGTCGGATCCGCTCGCCACGGGGATCGAACAGCGGCTCGGCCGTCACCTCGCCCGTGACCCAACGGCCGAAGATGTCGATCTCCACCGCCGTACCGAGCTCCACGTCCGGGGGCAGATACGCGTAGGCGATCGACCGCTCGACGCTGTAGCCGTAACCGCCCGTCGTCACCCGGCCGACCACCTCACCCCCAAGTCGAACCGGCTCGTTGCCGAGCGCGACCGAGCGCGGGTCCTCAAGCACGACGCAGCGCAGGCGCCGCGGGAGACCGTCCTCCTTGGCCGACGCGAGCGCATCGCGCCCGACGAACCCGCCCGCCTTGTCGAGCTTGACGCAGAAGCCGAGCCCGCCCTCGTACGGGTTCTCATCCGGGGTGATGTCGGCAGCCCAGACGCGGTAGCCCTTCTCCAGGCGCAGCGTGTCGATGGCCTTGTAGCCGCCGGCGACGAGCCCGTGGGTCCGGCCGCCCTCCCACAGCGTGCGCCACAGTCCCGCGCCGTACTCGGTCGGGCAGTACAGCTCCCAGCCGAGCTCACCGACGAACGTCACCCGGAGCGCCCGGACGGGGACATCACCGATGGCGATCTCCCTCGTCGTCATGTACGGAAAGCCCTCCTCGCTGACGTCATCCGGCGTCAGCGGCGCGAGGATCTCCCGGGCGAGCGGGCCCCACAGGGCGAAGCATGCCCAGCGCGCGGTCACGTCGGCGACACGCACCGATCCATCGCCGGGGAGATGGGAGCGGATCCACGAGAGGTCGTGGTTGCCGAACGCCGTGCCGGTGACGATCGAGAACAGTTGCTCCTCGACGCGCGTCACGGTGAAATCGCACTCGATCCCGCCGCGCGAGTTGAGCATCTGGGTGTAGGTGATGTCGCCCACTCCCCGGGCGACGCGGTTGTCGCAGAGCGACTCCAGGAAGGTCGCGGCGCTCGGGCCGGACACCTCGATCTTCGCGAACGAGGACTCGTCGAACAGCCCGGCCCGCTCGCGGGTGCCAAGGTGCTCGGCGCCGATCGCCGGCGACCAGTGCATTCCGGCCCAGCCGCGGGGTCGCAGACCGGGGTCGCCCTCGGCGGCGTTCGACTCGTACCAGTTGACGCGCTCCCAGCCCGACTTTTCGCCGAACGCGGCGCCGTGCTCGGCATGCCAGGGGTATGCGCTTGAGACCCGCAGGGGACGGCCGGCCTGGCGTTCGTGCCCCGGATAGCGGATGTCGTAGTAGGTCTCATAGACCTCCTGGGCGCGCTTCAGCGTGTACGACGGCGAGCGGTAGTGCGCGCCGAAGCGCCGGATGTCCATCTCCCAGACGTCCATCGTCGGCTCGCCGGCGAGGATCCACTCGGCCATCACCTTGCCGATCCCGCCGGCGCCGGCGAGTCCGTGGGCGCAGAACCCGGCGGCGACAAACAAGCCGCCCACGTCGCTCTCGCCGAGACAGAACTCGTTGTCCGGGGTGAACGCCTCCGGTCCGTTGATCAGCTTCGTGATCGTGACCTCATCCATCACCGGCACGCGCCGCTTGGAGTTATCGGCGATCTCCTCGAACCGCTCCCAGTCCTCCTCGAGCAGGCGGCCGTTGAAGTCCGCTGGGATGCGGTCGACGAGATGGTCGTCAAGCGACCACGGCGCGCTACGGCGTTCGTAGCCGCCCATGACCAGTCCGCCACCCTCTTCACGGAAGTAGATGAGGTTGTCCGGGTCACGCAGCGTCGGCAGGTGGGCGCCGCCGCGATCCCGGAACGGCTGGGTGACGAGATACTCGTGGGCGAACGGCACGATCGGGACTCGCGTGCCCGCCAGACGCCCGATCTCCGCCGCGAACATCCCGCCGGCGTTGACGACGATTTCGGCCTCGATGTCACCCCATTCGGTGCAGACGCCGCGGACGCGGCCATCACGGACCTCGATTCCGGTGACGCGGGTGTGGGTGAAGATCTGCGCCCCACCCTTGCGGGCGCCGTCGGCGAGCGCGTAGGTGAGCTGCGACGGGTCGAGGTAGCCGTCGGTCGGCAGGTACGAGGCGGCGCGGACGCCGTCGATCTCCATCAACGGAAACAGCTCCTGAGCCTCCTGCGGCGAGATCCGCTGCAGCGGCAGCCCGAACGTCCGCGCCCATGCCACCTGGCGGTCGAGTTCCTCCTCGCGCTCGTTCGTACACGCAAGGCGGATCCCGCCGCATTCGACCCATCCGGGATCGGTATCGGTCTCTGCGGCGAGCCGCCGGTACAGCTCGACGCTGTACATCATCATCCGCGTCAGCGAGACCGACCCGCGGAGCTGGCCGACGAGACCGGCGGAGTGGAACGTCGAGCCGCTCGTGAGCTCGTTGCGATCGACGAGCACGACGTCGCGCTCGCCGAGCTGGGCGAGGTGATACGCGATCGAGGTCCCGCCGACGCCACCACCGATGATGACGATCCGGGCGCGGTCGGGAAGGTTACGAGGACGCGGCATCAGGTCACCTTTCGGGGGTTCGGGTCGGAGCGGGCTTCTCCGAGAGGACGGGCCCAAGGCGGCAGGGGCCCGGGTGTATTGGTCTAGTCCATAACGCTATCGGTGACGTGACGCGGCCGTCAACCAGAACAACGCCCGCTGGGGCGCGGGCGTCGGGAGGTTGTCCCGACCTGGGAGGCCAGGCCGGTCGTTTCGGGTGAGGATCGATCGCTGGCGCCGCCGGTCTTGCAACGAGGAGAAGGCCGGGTTCGGTCCTTCCCTCCGTCGGGAAAACTTCCCGCCGCAGCGCGCCGGGACGGGTGAATCGGACCCTTTTCCCGCTCCGATCGGGAAAAGTTCCCGACCTGCCCGCGAGGCCTCGCGCATCGGACCCTTTTCCCGATCCGGAAGCCAGGCCGGTAAAGGACGATACGAGTCCGCTCGGCGACACCCGACCAGCACTCGGACGCCTAGCCCTGTCCCGCGAGGCCGAGGCCGGGGCCGACACCGTGCGGCTGCAGTCGCATGACTGCTCAGACGGAAAGCGACCAGCTCGCACGGCGTCCGGCCCGCGTTCGCAGTCGAAAGACGAGCACGCCGTGACGTACGGCGATGCGTCTGGACGTGCCGTTCGCCGTCACGCTCCAGCGCCGCACGCTGCGATCCGGTGGGGCAACGTGCATCATCACCGCGCCACTCGACGCCGCCACGATGTACCCGCGGGCGCGGGCCGGCGAGTACGCGACCCCGAGATCGGGGAACGCGAGCGAGAACGTGCGGACCGGCAGCTCAGGTTCGATCCGGTAGCCGTCGGCGGTCGCGGTCACGCCGGCGAGGCGAATCGCATCGAACAGGCTCCACGCCGGCTGGTGCATGATCTGCCCCTCGTAGCTCCCGTTCAGGCCGATGCCGCACTGCGCCGGCGTCGGCGAATACGACGCGTGGCAGACGTCGTCGACGGAGATGATCCCGTCCCAGTGACGCGGATACGCCTCGGCGTGTGCTGTGAGCGTGTTGCGCGTGAGCTCGGAGAACGCATCCTCGCGGGCCCCGGGCACGCGGCCGGAGAGTGACCCGAGCGCCCACGTCAGCCAGCCGTTGACGGCGTACCAGCTGCCGCCCGGGAAGACGGCGGCGCCCGAGCCGAGTCCCGCCGGCGGATGTGTCCGCTCGGTGACCGCGGGGTCGGCCGCCGCGGGTGACTGTGCGGACCCGATCCGGGCCGGACCGTGGACCGCGGCCGGCGCGCCGATGCCGGTGAGGAAGCGGCGGACGTTCGCCACCAGCGTTCGCGCCTGGGCGGAGCTCGGTGCCCCGGCGAGGATCGCCCACGGCTGCGGCTCCCCGAAGATCGCTCCGGTGCCGAGCTCGCGCTGGCCGTCGTATCCGCGCGCGTACCAACCGCGCTGCGTCCACTGTCCGCGGGTCGTGCGCAGGGCGCGGTTTCCGGCGTCCCGGAGCTCGGCCGCGAACGCGTGGTCGCCCCGGGCTTGCGCGAGCTCCGCCAGGCGCGGGTACACGTACGCGACCTGGGCGGTGACGAGCGTCGATTCGGTCATGGCGAGGAACTGTGTCGAGAGATCGGACCAATCGCCGCTGTCGAGCGCGGCATAGCCGCCGTGGTCGCGCAGCAGCGACTGTTGGTGATGGAAGGCGAGCTTGAGGTGGTCCCACAGCGTCCCGGACCCACGGCCGGTGTAGGGCTCCCGCACATCGAACACGCGCAGGTCCCGTGTCCCAAGGCCGTACTCGGCGGCCGCCCAGAGCAGCCAGACATCGAGATCATCGGCGTTGCCGAACTGCAGCTTGTGACACAGCTCGGACATCGCGTACGGGATCAGTCCGCCCGGCCGCGGTTGTTCCTGGGCCGAATAGAGCAGGACATCGCGCGCGAGTGAGGGGTCGGCGTAGATGAGCGGCAGGATCTGCTGCAGCGGGTCACGGAACGCGCCCTGGAACCCGAGCTGATACTGGTAGTAGCCGCCCTGCGAGACGATGTGCCGGCCGCGGCAGTCCTCGTACGTGGCGCCGGAACGCAGCGTGTAGGCGTCCCACCCGAATTCGCGGGAGAGCCACGCCCGTCCGCTGCCGAACGTGACCTGCGGCAGCCAGCCGCGCCACCGCCGTTCGCTCCCGAGCAGTGGTGCGACGGCCCGCCGATAGCGGTGCACGAGCCGTGGGATCACCGAGGCGTGGGCGGCGCCATAGGCGTACCGGAGCGTGATCGACCCGTGCGCTCGCAGGCGGATTGTGGTGCGGAACGCAAACAGCGCTCGGCCGACGCGACCGGGCCGCGACGCCGGCGCGAGTCGACCGTTCAGCCGGCCAGCCGCGACCGCGGCCGGGACCGCGCGACGGTAGCCGGCCGTGCCGGCGCGCCTGCCGAAGAATGCGTCGACATCGCCGGCGTGACCGGCAACGTCACCGCGGAGCGCGGCGGCAAAGATCGTCAACGGACGACGGTCGTCCGCCGTCGGACGCTGCGTCGTCGCCAACGCTCGGAGCGCCGGAACCCAGCGCACGCGACCCGTCGCGATCGGCGTCTTCGTCGCCTGGTCGAACGGGTTGACGTCCCAGTACTCGAACCACGTGATGCGCTGCGCGCGGGAGCCGTCGTTGTGGATCGTGACGTCGTGCAGCAGCAGCGGATCGTCGCCAAACGGCGCGTACACGGATTCGCCGACGTCGAGGCCCGCCGCGTGCGTCGTGTGTTCGAAGTAGCCGACCCCGAACGTCCGCGTCGAGCGCGTTCCCGGCGGGCGGTCGTCGAACAGGCTGCTGATCACCCGCCGCCCGACCCGGAGATAACCGAAGCCACCGGCGTAGTGACCGTCCGGAGCGTCATACCGGTTGGTCCACTGGTACCGGCGGTCCTGGCTCCAGAGCTGGACGTAGCCGTGGTTGTAGGCGGCGGCGACGACATGATCGTTGCCGAGTTGATGCTGGGCGTCGCTCGACCCGCCCAGCTCTGGCTGACGCGCCAGCGGGTTGCGCCGCTCGTCGATGCGGTAGCTGTAGCTCGGCAGACCGAAACGGTCGACCTGCCAGCGACCGAAGTCACCGCTTCCGGCGGAGGACGCGATGTCGGCAGACGGCCACGCGAGTCCGACCGCCGGCGGCGCGGCGCAGGCGAGCGTGACGAGCAGAGCCAGCCCGGCGATCCGGCGCGGCCCGATCATCGCCGGCTGAGAGCGGCGACTGCGGCGCCGATCGCGATCGTGTACCGCTCCTTGACCCGGTCGAGGGGAACCTCGCGGTGCGCAAGCCACCAGCGTCCGACCTGCTCCCCTGCGCCGATGATCAGCTGGGCGGCGAGCGGTAGGTCGGCCTCGGACAACGCGGACCCGGTCCGGAGCAGCTCCTCAATCACCTCGGCGTTGCGACGGCGCATGGCATCGACGGCGCTCGGCGGCGCGTCTCCGTAGAGCACGTAGGAGCGGCCCCGGGTTGCCTCGAGCTGGTCGAAGTAGGAGCCGACGACGGCCGCGAGCACCCGGGGCGGATCCGAGCCCGCCGCCTCGGCCGCCTCTCGCATCCGCTCGAACATCTCCGCGCGACCGCGCTCGACGCACGCCGTGTACATGCCCTCCTTGGAGACGAAGTACTGGTACACGAGCGCCTTGGTGATGCCGGCAGCCTGCGCGATCCGCTCCATCGACGCCTGACGGAATCCGTGCCGATCGAATTCGCGCACGGCGGCGTCGAGGATCCGCCGTTCGCGCTCGGCGCGCGGGATCCGGGACCGCGTCGCCGTCATCGCTTGCCAAGAAGATCGAGCGTACGGAGTTTCGCCTTCGGCACCCGGGAGAGCGTGAGCAGCATCTCGGTGAACGCGATCGCCTCGCGGCGCATGAGCGCGACGTCGAGCTTGTCGAGCGTCGGAATCCCCCAGTTGAGCAGGTACGTGGGGCCGGTGATGTAGTTCGCCGTCGGGAGGGAACCCATCGTCCACAGTTGGGTGCCCTCCGCCGGCCAGCCGTTGCCGTCGGGACTCCCGGGCGCCGCCACGTAGGGCCGAAGCACGCTGCCCGGATCATCACGAGCCTGCTTCAGCGCCCCCGCTGCCGCATCGACAAGCGCGCTCGTCTCCGGCGTGAACACGGTGCCCGCCTCGGCGCGTCCGGTCAGGTGCGAATGTCCGCTCGGCTGTGGATTCCACTCGAGGGCGCCGAGGTGCTCGAGCGTGATCCCGGCGGCAGCGCGGCGCAGTGTGGTCTGGCGGTGGCGGCGCACGAATGCCTCCACGCCGGCACCGCCGGCGAAGTGTCCGGTCGTCAGCAACACCATCACGCTGCGCGGGAGGCTGTGGCGCGGAAGCCGGGTCAGGTACTGACTGATCGCGACGATCGCATTCGGGCCGTTGTCCTCGATCGCGTTCGGGCCGTCGGTGTGCGAGTGCAACAGCATCAACTCGCTCGAGGCACCCGGAATGACCCCGATCAGGTTGCGGGTCTGCACCTGGCGCGTCTCGGAGCGCAGCGTCAGCCGCGCGCTCGCCCCGCCGGGGTCCGCGGCGAGGGACGCAGCCGCTCACCGGTGCGGCGATCGACGAACACGCCCGGCACCGGCCGGATCGTCCCGTCGTATGGGTAGTAGGCGCCATGCGCCGCGTCGGCCGGGAGGTCGAGGATGCAGATGCACCCCGCCGCCTCGGCGCGGGTCAGCGCGTCGAGGATCTGGATGAGCGTTGAGATCGATAGCCACGAGCGTGCGTACTCGGCGTTCGCCCTCAGCAGGCCCGCCGGGTCATAGCTCTTGTACGCCAGTGTCCCGAGCGCGCCATAGGTGAGCGACGTGACCGGCAGCGCAAACAGGGCGATCTTGCCGCGCAACGTGCCCGGCGCCGGCGGTGTCGTGGCCGGATCCGCCAACAGCACGAGCGGCCCGGTCACCCCGCCGCGGGGCGTGCCACCGGAGTACGGGATGTACGACGCGGTCGGGATCGCCGATGCGGCGCTCGTGGTGCCCGCGTGCAGCGACCACGAGTCCGCGAGCCAGCGCCGGTGCGGGACGTTCTCGAAGTGCAACTGCCGGACTCCGGCGCGCTGCAGGCGTCCGTGGAGGACGTCGATGTAGTGCTCGTGCACCGGACTCCCGGTCGCGCGTAGACCGACGGCGTCAAGCTGGCGGTGCCACTCGGTCAGCTGCCCGGCGGGCATGAACTGCGTGGCGTTCACGCGGCGGGCGTCCCGGGCGCCGAGCGCAGCCTGGGGCCAGCGAACCCGTTCCGCCGGCGGTCGCGGCGTGTGGCGCCAGGGCGCTCCATCCGGCGTCGGCGACCAGCGAGGCCGTCGCCAGCTCGAGCAGCCGTCTCCGGGTCAGTAGCGATTCCACGCCGGGTCTCCTCTCCCTCCACGGTAACTAACTGTCAGTCAGTTATAACATGTGAGCGCGCGAGGAGGCGCGGCGCGCGTTCTACCGCAGATCTTTGCGCGTGATCTCGAGCAGGTAGGCGACCATCATGTCGCGCCCGCCGACGTCGAGGTGATACGCGTCCGAGCTCGCTTCGACCCGCAGGATCTGCTCGCGTTTTTCCTCGAACGTCTCGGCCATCTCGAAGAACGCGAAGTCGACGACACGTGATTGGTAACCGAGCTCCTCGAGCAACTGCACGGTCCGGCGCTCTCCGATGATCGACAGCTGCATCACGTAGGCGGTGCCGTCGTCGGCGAGAGCGGTCGGGAGCAGGCGGATGAGGTGGTCGAGCAGGTTGCGCCCCCAGTAGTCGAGCGGGCGATGGGTGACGACCTGCTCGAAGGGGTCGACCGGGAGTTGGTACAGCGACGCGACGATCAGGTCGTATCGCTCCTCGGGCACCCACGGATACAGATCCTGAACCGCGGCGGTGACCCGCTCGGCGACGCCGTTACGAAATGCGTTCGTCAGCGTGTTCGTGATCGCGCTCTCGTCGATGTCGATCGCGTGGACGTGCGCGGCTCCGTTGCGCGCCAGCTGGACCGTCTGCAAGCCCGTCCCGCAACCGATGTCAACGCACCGCTGATGCGCCCCGATCGCCTCCCGGTACAGGTACTTCCAGATCAGCAGGCTTCCCTGGGTGGGAACGAACACGCCCGACTCGCGCGTCATGTCGGGGAACTCGAGCGGGAACATCGCCCGGCCGCGGGAGTCGCTCCACCCGGGTGCACTGCGCCGGCTCCGCGCCGCGGTCAGCTCGCGGTCGCTGGGGAGCGCCTCCGGGCGTGCGTTTCCCGGCTTGGTGCCGGCCAGCTCGGCGCGGGCGGCCGCGAGATGCTCCGGCCCGACGCCGCAGCAGCCGCCGATGATCTGAGCCCCCTCGTCACGCCACCGTCGTGCGAGCTCCGCGTACTCGGGACCGCCAATGCTCGTCTCGTGTCGCCAGCCGGCGGCGGACAGGTAGCCGAGGTTCGGATAGACGCCGAGCGGCAGATCGGTGAAGTCGCGGAGCCACGACAGCATGCCGGTGACATGGTCAGGCGGGACGCAGTTGATCGCCAGTGCGCCGACGCCCATCTCCTCGAAGCGTCGCGCCGCGCGACCGAACGCATCGCCCTCCGGACCTCCCCAATGTTCGCCGTAGACGCCGCAGACGCCCTGGCGGCAACGCCGGAAGCTGAGCCACACCGGCAGTCCCGTGTCGAGCAGCGCTTCCACGGTCGCATACGTCGATCCGCGCACGAGTGAGAGCGTCTCCAGCAGGATCAGGTCGGGTCGATCCTGCTCGAACGCCCGGGCGAGCAGTCGGATCGTCTCCCGACCGTCGGCGGTGTCGACGTCACCGTTGATGCTGAAGGCGACGGCCACGTCCTCACGACCGGCATCGGCGGCGGCCGACCGTGCGAGCCTCACCGCGTCCCGCGCGACATCCATCCAGTGGACCGACCCTGCCGATTCCCACAGAGACCCTTCGCGCAGGGCGGTCGGCAGCCCCCACGTGTTCGTCGAGACGAGGTCGCACCCGACCTCGACGTAGCGGCGATGCACATCGGCGACCCTGGCCGGGGCGTCGAGGATCGCCGTCACTCCCCAGAGGTGCTCCTCGACGTCCGGCGGTTGGCCCGCGACGTCGAACAGCTCGGTCCCGACGGCTCCGTCCATGATCACGCACTCCTCAGCCGTGATCAGCCCGATCAACCGGGCGTAGGGATCGCTGTGCCGGTCAGCGTCCACGGAGCCGACCCGGTTCATGTGGGTGGTCCTCAAGGTCCCCGCTCTCCTTCCAGATCGATGGCGGCACGTCCGCGCGTTCACACCTTCTCGCTCGCACGAGCACGACGCCACTCCCACATCGCCTAATTGTCCTGTCCATTCGGATAGGTCGGGCACCCTCGACCGCAGCAGATCCCCGGCCGGCATGGGTTGGCCTCCCGATCGGTCGGGAAACTCCGGCCAAAGGGATAGGGTGCAGCCGACAGGGGGCGGTTATCGTCGCTGTCGTGTCGACGGTTGCTCGGAACGAGGACGCTTTCGCATCGATCCTGCGTCAGGCGGGAGCCGTCTTTGCCGAACACGAGGGGCGGTTGACCGTCCTCAACTTCGGATCTGCCGCCGGCGAGCTGGCGGTCTGCCTCAGAGCGGTCGGGCTGGTGGACCGCTCCGAACTGACGAAGCTGGTGCTCGAGGGACCGGCCGAGCGGATCGGCGCGGTTCTCGTTCGCGTCGCCGGGACCGATCTCGCCGTCGGCGGGGTGGCCCAGCGGTCGACGACCTGGTGGTGCCGGGCCGACCCGGACCGGGTGATCGCGATCTGCGAATCGGCCCGGGGAAAGCGGCTATGGGAGGAGCTTCGCTTGCAGACCCGTCGGCATGGGTCCGTCGCCCTCAGCGATGCTTCGCAGACGTGGACCGCGATCGAGCTGATCGGCCGCGCCACGCCCAGCATCCTCGCCGCGCTCGGGGTCTATGGCGAGGATGGCGATGCTCGGCGGGTCGCACCCTTCTCCGCGTCGCGGATCGGCACGGTCGACGTGAACTGGCTGCTCGAGTCACCGCGCCGGGCGCTCGCGCTCGTGGCGCGCGAGCACGCAGCAATCGCCTGGCGGGCGCTCGAGGAGGCGGGGCGGCCGTTCGCGATCAGCTGTGTCGGCCAGCAGGCCGCATCGCGGTATTCGCTGCTTGATCCGCCAACGTAGGACCGCTACCGGCCCGCGGCCGCCGCGGCCCTGAGGCTTGCTCGTGGGGCCCGATGCACTGATAGTTTCGACGCCGGTGAACACGCGTGCGGCAAGCGAGCAGGTGCGCGATCGTCAGGAACTTGCGGCGCGCGCTGGCCGCCTGCCGTCAGCTCGAGCGCGAGATCATTGAACTGGAGTACGTTCGCCGCTCCGACGCTGTGGAGCGCGTCGGCGACGCCGTCAGAAGACTCGGCGAGGTCGGCTCGCCCGAGGGGATACTCGACCGCGCGGCGGAGGAGCTCGGTCACGGATCCCAGTTCGACCGCGTATTGATCAGCAAGGTCCTCGACAATCAGATGTGCGCGCACGCGCTGTGGATGCGCGAGCCGGAGTCCGGAATACCGGCGATCCTGGAGCGGCTGCAGCGCGATCCGGTCGTCCTTGACTACCCGCTGATCGAGGCAGACGTGGCGCGCCAGCGCGTCGCCGCACGCGTCACCGTCGCGTCAGCGCGATCGCGCACGCCGGCGCTGCTGGCCGACGTGTTCGGGTGGCCGGGCTATGTCGTCGCCCCGGTCGCCGTGGGCGGGAACACGATCGGGCTGCTTCACGCCGACACGGCCGGCAGTGGCCGCCTGCTCGACGCACTCGACGACGAGGTGATGAACCGCTTCTGCGACGGGCTCGCGGCCGCGTTTGAGCGCGCCGCGCTGCGGGACACGCTCCGGCGCCATCGGACCGAGCTCCAGGCCGCGGTGCAGTGGATGTCGGGACGGCTCGGGCGGCTCGCCGCGGATGCCGCCGCGCCGGCGATCGCAGCGGGTGACGCCACGTCGCGCCGCGCCACCCGGGAGGCGCTGACGCCGCGCGAGCTCGAGGTGCTGCGACTGATGGCCCGGGGCCGCACCAACCAGGCGATCGCCAACGCGCTCGTCGTCCGCGTCGGCACCGTGAAGTACCACGTCAAGAACATCCTGCGCAAGCTGGGGGCGACGAGCCGGGCGGACGCGGTCTCGCGGTACGCGCGGGGGAGCGGAACCGGTCGATGAGCGCCGCCGCCGAGCTTCCCGAAGTCTTCTCAGGTCCGCTCGGCGAGCAGCTGCACCACCGCGTCGCGCAGACGATCGCCGACGCGGAACACCTCCTCGGCCGCGAGATCGATCCGGGGGCTGCCGATGACCTCACACGGCTGCGCAGGACGGCCGCCGTGCTGCGGGAGCAGCTGTCCGCCCAGGACGATCCCGGACAGACCGACCACGAGCTCGCGCTCGAGCGGCTGCGGGTGCGGTTCGAGGGCCGCTTCGAATCCCTCGCGCGGGCGCAGTCGGCCGTCGCTGAGCTGCGCGAGATCACGTCGCCGGCCGCGATGCTGGAACGTGCGCCGACGGTGTTGTGTTCCACCTCAACGTTCCGCCGCGCCGTCCTCAGCGTCGTCCGCGATGGCGCGATCGTTCCGGAGGCGGCCTGTTTCCGGGATGACACCGCCGGCGCCATACGGGTTGTCGAGCAGCTCCGAAGCGCTCCGGTGCGCCTCGAGCACCCGCTGATCGAGACGGAGCTCCTGCGCCGGCGGCGGGCGACGATCGTGCTCGATGCCCACGCTCACCCCCGGGTCGACCGGCGGCTGGCCGAGTTGATGGGCTGGCGAGCGTACGCGGCGGCGCCGCTGCTGATCGGCTCGAACGTCGTCGGCGTCATTCACGCCGACCGCGGCCCCGACGCGCCGATCGACGTTCTCGATCGCGATGTCCTGTGGGAGTTCGCCAGCGGTCTCGTGCAGGCCTACGAGACCGCCAGCCTGCGACGGACCCTCAGGCACGAGCGTGATCAGATGCGGCAGTTCCTGGAGTGGGCCCGCGCCCGTTCGGACCTCCTCACCGCGGCACCGATCAACCTCGGAACGCGTCCGCCCGCGCCGCTGCCGCCGCCGGAGCCGTTCGACGCCGACTCGCCGGCAGAGGGGCGAGACGATCGGGTCGTGTTCGCCGGGCTGCTCACGCGGCGCGAGCTCGAAGTACTACGGCTCCTCGTCGACGGCGCCACCAACCGCGCGATCGCCGGCGAGCTCGTTCTGTCGGACGGGACCGTCAAGTTTCACGTCAACAGCATTCTGCGCAAACTCCATGTCGCCAACCGGGCCGAGGCGGTTGCCCGGTACCTGGCGTTGCTTGGAATGCCTCCCCCATGATCTCGCCCTGATGCCTACCTCGGAGAGAAGTCGATGATCGGAGACATCCTCTGGAGCCCGCCCGCTGATCTTGCGACCAGCACCGAGGTCGGCCGCTACATGACCTGGCTCGGGCGTGAGCGCGGCCGCACGCTGCGCTCCTACGACGAGTTGTGGCAGTGGTCGGTCGACGATCTGGAGGGCTTCTGGTCATCGATCTGGGACTTCTTCGGCATTCGCGCGCACACGCCATACGACCGGGTGCTCGAAACGCCGACGATGCCGGGCGCGCGATGGTTCAGCGGCTCCCGTCTGAACTACGCCGAGCACCTCCTCGGCGGCGAGGACGACGCGGACCGCACGGCGGTCGTGGCCCGCTCACAAACGCGCCCGCCGATCGAGCTCACCTTCGGCGAACTGCGCGAGCTGGCGGGCCGCGTGCGCGCCGGTCTTCAGCGGCTCGGCGTGCAGCCGGGCGACCGGGTCGTCGCCTACCTGCCGAACATTCCGGAAACGCTCGCCGCGTTCATCGCCACGGCCAGCCTCGGTGCGATCTGGGCGGCGTGCGCTCCCGAGTTCGGCGCGCGCAGCGTTGTCGACCGGTTCGCCCAGATCGAGCCGCGCGTGCTGCTCGCCGTCGGCGGCTACGGCTACCGCGACCGCTACGTCGACCGACGCGCCGAGGTGGCGACGATCCGTGCGCGTATCCCGAGTATCGAACACGTTGTCTGGGTGCCCTACGGCGCCGCCGAGCTGCCGGACGCGACGAACTGGGAGGAGCTGACGCGTGACGCCGAGCCACTCGAGTTCGAGCCGGTCGCGTTCGACCATCCCCTGTACGTCCTCTTCTCCTCAGGGACGACGGGGCTGCCGAAGGCGATCGTCCATGGCCACGGAGGACAGCTCGTCGAGCATCACAAGAACCAGGGACTCGGCTGGGACCTGAAGCCCGGCGGGCGGCTGCTGTGGTTCTCGACGACCGCGTGGATGATGTGGAACGCGCTGGTCTCGGCGCTGCTGCTCAGAAGCTCGATCGTGATGCTCGACGGAGACCCGGCCTGGCCTGACCTGCTCCAGCAGTGGCGGCTCGCCGAGGAGCTTCAGCCGACGGTCATGGGTGTGAGCCCGCCGTACCTGATGGCCTGTCGCAAGGCCGGGCTGAGGCTCGGCGAGGAATGTGACCTGCACTCGCTCCGAGCGCTGTGCACCGCCGGATCGCCGTTGCCGGCGGAGGGATATCGCTACGTGTACGAGCAGCTGCCGCCGGAGCTCGTGCTGATCAACGGCTCGGGGGGCACCGATGTCTGCACCGGCATCGTGTCCGGGTCCTTCGCCCAACCCGTGTATGAGGGTGAGATCTCCGGGCGATGCCTGGGGGTGGACGCGCACGCGTTCGACGTCTCCGGGCACGAGGTCATCGACGAGCTCGGCGAGCTCGTGATCACCAAGCCGATGCCGTCGATGCCGGTCGGACTGTGGGGCGACGCCGACGGCAGTCGCTACCGGAGTTCGTACTTCGACCGGTACCCCGGTGTCTGGCGCCAGGGTGACTGGATCCGGTTCGCGCCGCGCGGGAGCTGCGTGCTCACCGGGCGCTCAGACGCAACGCTCAACCGCGGCGGCGTGCGACTCGGGACCGGCGAGTTCTACGCCGTGATCGAGGACCTGCCGGAGGTCATCGACGCACTGGTCGTCCATCTCGAGGACTCCGGCGGCGGCGCAGGCGAACTGCTGCTGTTCGTCGTGGCCGCCGACGACACCGTCGTCGACGACGGGCTGCGCCGGCGAATCGCGACGATGCTGCGCAGCGAGCTCTCACCGCGACACGTGCCGGATGGCATCTTCGTCGTGCCCGCCATCCCACGCACGCTCACCGGCAAGAAGCTGGAGTCGCCGGTCAAGCGGATCCTCCGCGGGGACCCCGTGGAGCAGGTGGCCAGCCGCGACTCGCTCGCCGACCCGGCGGCACTCGACGCGTTCGTCGCGCTCGCGTCTGAGCGCCGCGCGGCCGCCGCCGCCTCGGTGGAGCCGGGTGCCTCCCCACCCGGACCGCCGTCTGCAATAGCATGAGCCTCCGATTCGGACGATGCGTCCGAGAGGGAACCGATGAGTGGAGAACAGGGACTCAGTGGGATGCTTGAGGGCCCGGAGCCGCTCGGTCCGCAGCTTCGCGAACCCGAGCGTTGGCGCGCGCACGGCCCGAGTGTGGAGCACCGCCTCGAGTCGTGGGGAGAGATCCTCGCGGCTACTCACATCGCGTTCGAGGTGCGTGAGACACCGCGGACGCCGGTGGGATTCCAGGGTGCCGTGATGCGGCGCCGCCTGGGCGACCTGATGCTCGTTGATTGCGCAGCATCACCGTTTCTCGGGCTCCACCGCGGCGGGATGAGCAGCCCGTCCGGCAACGAGAACATCCTCGGGTTCCAGTTTGTGTGCAAGGGCACCGAGCTCGTCCGCGAGAGCAACCGCGAGGTCGCGCTGCAGCCCGGCGACGTCGTGCTGTGGGACGGCTTGCAGCCGACCGAGGTCGAGATCGTCGAACCGTTCTACAAGCGCACGCTGATGTTCCCTCGTGACGAGGTGCTCGCCCTCTGCCCGCGCCTCGCCGAAGCGGATGCGCCGCCGGCGCTGGACCGCGACGGACCGGCCCGCCTGCTCGTCCGGTACATGAACGCGCTCGCCCTTGAGCTGCCGCAGCTGGAGACGGGTGCGCGCATCGCGGCGGCGAACGCAGCGCTCGAGTTGCTGCGGGCCGCGGTCGAGCCGCGCCTGCCGACGAATCGCGCCGCCGAGCGCGCCGCGATGCGGACAGACATCCGTCGCTACGTGCGCACCCACCTGCAGGATGCCGGGCTCGGCCCAGGCTCGATCGCGCTGGCCTATGCCATGTCGGTGCGCGCGCTGCACGCTCTGTTCGAGGACACCGACGCCTCGGTGGCGACGCTCGTCCGCACCGAGCGGCTCGCGCGCTGCCGCGAGGATCTGCAGCGTCCCAACGGCGGGTCGGTGACCGAGATCGCGTTCCGCTGGGGATTCTGCGACGCCGCCCACTTCTCACGCGTGTTCAAGCGTGAGTTCGGTGCCACACCGAGCGAGGTGCGCCACGCCGCGATCGCGGCGGAGGTCTCAGCTCGCAGCTAGGACGCGGGGCTCGGACCGGTCGCTACGACCGGCGGTCGTCGATCCGGGATGCCTTGCCGACGCTGCGCGGGATGCTGCCGAGCTCGACGACGGACACGCCGATGCGCAGCCCGGTGTGCTCGCGCAGGACGTGGCCGACGCGCTCCGCCAGCGGCGCGGGATCGTGTCCAGGCGCGGGCTCGAACTCGAGCGTCAGTTCATCCAGCGGGCCACGCCGCTCGAGGATGAGGCGGTAGTGCGGTGAGGTGCCGTCGACGCCCAGCAGCAGATGCTCGACCGTCGACGGATGCACGTTGACTCCCCGCACGATGAGCATGTCGTCGTGGCGACCGCGCAGCCCGACGAGGCGCGCCGTGGTCCGACCGCAGGCACACGGCTCGACGACGACGGTCCCGATGTCACCCGTGCGGTAGCGGATCAGCGGCAGCGCCTCCTTGGTGAGCGTCGTGAACACGAGCTCGCCTTCCGCACCGGGGTCCAGCACCGTGCCGCTCACCGGATCGACGGCCTCGACGAGGAAGTGGTCCTCCTGGACGTGCAGCCCGTCACGGGCGGGACATTCGGCGGCAACGCCGGGCCCGCACATTTCCGACAGCCCGTAGAAGTTGAACGCGGTCAGCCCGAGCGCCTGCTCGATCTGGCTCCGCATCGCCTCTGTCCACGGCTCACCACCGAACAGCCCGAGCGCCAGGGTCGAGGCCCGTGGCTCGCCATCGCCCGCCTCGTTCAGCGCCTGAGCGATCGCCAGCGCGTATGACGGAGTGCTGACGAGCACGTCCGCCGCGAGGTCCCGCAGCAACGTCGCCTGGCGCGCGGTGAATCCGCCGGAGACGGGCACGACGGTGGCGCCGAGGCGCTCACCACCCTGATGGAACCCGAGGCCGCCGGTGAACAGACCGTAGCCGTTCGCGTTGTGGATGATCATCCCCGCGCGCACACCGGTCATCGACATGCACCGGGCCATCAACTCGGTCCAGGTTTCAAGATCCGCACGGGTGTAGGCGACGACCGTGGGCTTGCCGTGGGTGCCACTCGACGCGTGGATCCGGACGACCTGGTCTCTCGGTACCGCCAGCAGACCGAGCGGGTAGCGCCGGCGGAGGTCGTCCTTGGTCATGAACGGTACGTCCGCCAGATCCTGCAGCGATTCCAGGCGCGACGGATCATCCACCCCGGCCGCGGCGAGTCGCTCGGCGCCGGCGGGCTGCGCGGCGAGGACGCGCTGGGCGGTCTCCCGCAGACGCTGCAGCTGGAGCGCCTGCAGCTCGGCGCGCGGCATCGTCTCCGCGCGATCGCGGGCGCCGGGTCGCTGCTCAGACGCGGCGCTGGTCGGCATTCCAGTGACGCTCCAGATTCTGCACCAGCGCGGGACTGAGGTGGCAGTACGCCTGCTCGCGGGCGTACGTGGCCATGTACTGGCGAAAGAGATCGAGCGGCTCAGCGCCCGCCCGCATCGCCGCCCGGTTGGCAGCGGCATTGATCAGGCCGGAGCTGGTGAGAGCGTCGATGCGCGTCTCGATCGCGCCGTCCATCTCGGCCGCCTCGACGACCTCATCGCAGAGCAGCGCGGCGTCGGGCTGCCCCGCCTCCCACTCGCGGCCGGAGAGGATCGCCTGCCGCGCGGCGCGGTCGCCGACGAAGCGCGGCAGCCGGAGGTTGGACGCTCCCGGGATGATCCCCTCCTTGCGCGCGGGCAGGTAGAGCCGCGCTCCGCGGGTCGCGATCACATGATCGACGACGTGCAGGAGTTGGCAGGCGCCGCCGATCGCGTAGCGCTCGACCGCGGCGATCCACAGCTTCTCGCTCGCGCCCTCCGGCGTGAGCACGCCGCGGAAGATCTTGTTGACGTAGCCCATGTCCCGCACGAGGTAGAACAGGAAGTCGACTCGGCCCTGGTAGAGGAGCGTGAGGTTGATGCCGGCCCCAAACACGCGCTCCCCGCCGTAGCGCGGATGATCGACCGGGCCGCCGCGGAACACACCGACCTCGATCGCAGGATCGAGCAGGATCAGGTCGACGGCCGTCTCCGTCGGGCCGAGCGTCCAGCCATCCTCGGCGTTGAGATGCCGGGGGTTGCGGAGTTCGAGGATCCCTGCCTTCCCTCGGCGCGTCACCTGCACTGGGCCGAGGTCGACGAAACCGGAGGCGCGGAAGTCGCCGATCAGCTCCCGAGCCTCGGGCGTCGGCTCGAGCATCGCCTCCAGCAGATGCTCGCCGGTCCGTGGCGACGCGAGGAACCGCTCCGTGAGCAGGCCCTGCGCCAACTCGAGTCGATCCTTATCGGCGAGCGGTCGCTCCCGCTCGGCGTCCATCTCCGCGCGTGTCGGAACGAGACCCGGCACACGTTCCGCCGCGGCGTACAGCAACGGCTCGAGGCGCAGCGACCGGGTGCAGCCGTCGGTCAACTCGTCGTAGAGCGCCTCCGGCGTGAGTCCCGCCTGCGTGAGGATGTCGTCCTGAGAGCTCGCCGTCGACGTCATGCGCGCGCTGAGGATAGGCTCGCACCATGGCTGGCCTGATGGACGGGAAGGTGGGCCTCGTCACCGGAGCCGCGAGTGGCATCGGCCGCGCCTGCGCCGTGCGCTTCGCGGCGGAGGGGGCGACGGTCCTCGTTGCCGACCTCGAGAGCGCGCGGGCGGGCGGTGAGCAGACCGTGGAGGAGATCCGCGCCGCCGGCGGCGAGGCGGAGTTCGTTGCCTGCGACGTCTCCCGCGCGGCCGACAACGAGGCGCTTGTCGCCCATGCCGTGCGCCGCTTCGATCGGCTCGACTTCGCTCACAACAACGCCGGGATCGGCGTCCACCGACTCCTCCATGAGACCTCCGACGAGGACTTCGACCGCGTGATCGCGGTCAACCTGCGGGGGACGTTTCTGGGAATGAAGCACCAAATCGCTCAGATGCGCAAGCAGCGGGCCGGCGCGATCGTCAACACGTCCTCGAACGCCGGGCTGCGCGCCGTCACGATGCTCAGCGCCTACACCGCCAGCAAGCACGGAATCCTGGGGCTGACGAAGAACGCCGCCGTGGAGTACGCCAATGACGGCATCCGGGTCAACGCCGTCTGCCCGGGCGCGATCATGACGCCGCTGATGTCCGAACAGCCGCCTGAACGCCAGCAGGAGATCCTCGCCCCGCAGGCGCTGACGCGGTTCGGCGAACCGGAGGAGGTCGCCGCGGCGGTCGTGTGGCTGTGCTCCGATCAGGCGTCGTTCGTGACGGGGGTCGCGCTGCCGGTGGACGCCGGGTCCGTCGCCTGGGTGTCGGCGCATCGCTGAGCCCAGAGTCTGGCCCGGTCCGAGGTCGGTGATGCGCGGAACGGCAAGGGAATCGGCGCGCGCGAGCTAGGACCGTGGCAAACCGGGGACAAGTTCGTTGTCGTGGGGGCCTCGATCTGGTTAGTGTCCGCACAGATGGCGAGCGTGATCGGCCAGCGAGTGCGTCGCCAGGAGGACCCTCGGTTCCTCTTGGGGCGCGGACAGTACGTCGACGACGTGGCGATCGAGGGTGCCCTGCACGCGACCTTCGTCCGCTCGCCGTGGGCCCACGCCCGGGTCGGCCAGATCGACGCCGCCGCCGCCTCGGACGTGGCGGGCGCCCGCGTGTTCACGGCCGCGGACGTCGATCTCGCCGTCAACCCGACGCCCCCGTTCATCGAGGTCGACGCGCGGATGTTCCGTCCCTTCATCGCTTCCGAGAGGGCTCGGTTCGCCGGCGACATCGTCGCTGTCGTGCTCGCGCCTTCGCGGGCGGCATCGGTGGATGCGGCCGAGCTCGTCCATGTCGATTACGAACCGCTCCCACCGGTGACGGACATCGACAGCGCGATGCGCGACGAGGTACTGCTGTTCGATGAGGTAGGCACGAACGTCTGCCTCCGGCATGCACCGGAAGCGCCCGATCCGCAGCTGTTCGACGACTGCGAGGTGGTCGTGCGAGGGACAACGGTGTCTCCGCGCCTCGCCGCCTGTCCGATCGAGCCGCGAGCGACGCTCGCGCAGTTCGGCGACGACAGCCGCCTGACGATCTGGTTGTCGACGCAGACACCGCACACGGACAAGATGGTGCTCGGCCTGCTCCTCGGGTTGGAGCCTGAGCAGGTGCGCGTCGTGGCGCCTGATGTCGGCGGCGGCTTCGGCGGAAAGGGTCTTGCGGTCGAGGATGTGATCCTCGCTTGGCTCGCGCGGGCCATCGGGCAGCCGGTCCGGTGGACCGAGACGCGGAGCGAGAACCTGGTGGCGATGCATCAGGGACGGGCGCAGCGGATCGCGTTCGAGCTTGGCGGCAGCCGAGACGGACGGATCTCGGCTCTGCGGCTCGACATCCTCCAGGACGCCGGCGCGTATCCGGGCATCGGATCGTTCCTCCCGATGCTGACCGCGATGATGTCGAGCGGCGTCTATGCGATCCCTCGGATCGAGGCCGATGTGACCGCTGTGGTCACGAACACGACTCCGACGGGACCGGTCCGCGGCGCGGGACGGCCCGAGGCGACCCAGATGATCGAGCGCGCCATGGACATGTTCGCCGCTGAGATCTCTCTCGATCCGGCCGAGGTCCGCCGCCGGAACCTCATCGCTGCGGATGCGTTCCCGTACCAGACCGCGTCCGGAGGGCACTACGACTGCGGCGACTACGAGGGCGCGCTCGACCGGGTACTCGAGCGTGCGGGTTACGCCGCCCTGCGCGAGGAGCAGGCGGTCCGTCGCCGCAGCGGAAGCTCGAAGCAGCTCGGAATAGGTCTCAGCGTTTACGTCGAAATCACCAACGGGATCAACGAGACGGAGTTCGGCGCGGTCGAGATCACGGCGTCCGGTGAGGCGATCGTCCTGAGCGGCTCCCAGTCGCAGGGACAGGGTCACCAGACGACGTTTGCGCAGATCGCGGCCGACCGCCTCGGACTCCCGGTGGAGAAGATTTCGGTGATCGAAGGCGACACCGACGCGGTCGCCCGCGGCACCGGTACGTATGGATCGAAGTCAACCCAGATCGGGGGCGCCGCCGCCGCCGAGGCGTCCGAGGCCGTCGTCGAGCGCGCCAAGCAGCTTGCCGCCGACGAGCTCGAAGCGAGCCCGGATGACATGGTGCTCGACCTCGACACGGGGCGGTTCCATGTCGCCGGAGCGCCGGAGCCCGCGCTGACCTGGGCGGACCTGGCCGGCCGCCTGTCGGAGCGTGACGCGCTCGCCGAGCTGCGCGCCGAGGTCGACTTCACCGCCGCACAGCCGACGTTCCCGTTCGGCGCCCACCTCGCAGTCGTCGAGGTCGACACGGAAACGGGAGAAGTCACGCTGCAGCGGCTGATCGCGGTCGATGACGCGGGACGCATCATCAACCCACTCGTCGCCGAAGGTCAGGTGCACGGCGGGCTCGCGGCCGGCATCGCCCAGGCGCTCTTCGAGGAACTCACCTACGACGAGCACGGCAACCCCCTGAACGCGAACCTCGTGACCTACAGCATGCCCGGTCCGACCGAGCTGCCGTCGTTTGAGCTCGTCGAGATGGAGACGCCGACCCCGGTCAATCCACTCGGCGCCAAGGGCATCGGCGAGTCGGGCACGATCGGCGCGACCCCGGCCGTCCACAACGCCGTGATCGACGCGCTGGCGCCGTTCGGGATCCGGCACATCGACATGCCGGTCAACGGCGAGCGCGTCTGGCGGGCGCTGCAGGACGCGGAGGCGCGTTAGAGCCGATCGAGCAGGTCGGCGACGGTGTCGATGACCGCGTCGGGGCGGCGCGCGGCCGGCACGTCGTCGAGCACGATGTCGCCGCTGATGCCACTGCGGACGAGCACGGTCGTGGCGCCACCCATGCGGCCGAGGGCGATGTCCATCCCCAGGTCGTCTCCGATCACCGCGACCTCGCTCGTGTCCACCCCGAGACGGCGACTGACCTCGCCGAGCGCGGCGCGGGACGGTTTGCCAAGCACCCGCGGGCGGGCGCCGGTGACCTTCGCGATCGCCGCGGTCGTCATCGCGCCGCGGCTGAAGATGATGCCGTTCGCGCCCGCGTACCCGCGGACATAGCTGCCCGTCAGCAGCGGCGCGCCGGTCGCTCACCGCCCGTGCGGCGCGCTCGAGCGCGGCGAAGTCGACGTGGTCGACGTGCGCGATGAACACCGCGCTCGCGCCCTCGCCGTCCGTCACGGTGACGCCGGCGGCGACCATCCACTCGCGCACGCGCTCGGACGCGAACAGCTGCACCGCCGAGGACCGGTGCCGGCGCAGCAGGTACGCCGTGGCGCTGTCAACCGGCGTGAGCACCTCGTCGTCGGCCACGAGGAGTCCGTCGTCGCGCAACCCGCGCGCGATCATCGCCGAGGGCACGTGGCTGCCGTTCGTGAACAGCACCAGCCGGCGCCCGGACGCACGCACACGTTCGAGCACCTCGACCGCCCCCGGCTGGGGACGCGCGTGTCCGTCTGCACCACGGTGCACGAGCGTGCCGTCGATGTCGAACACGAACCCGCGAACGTGATCGAGCGCCAGCGCGTCACCCACGACGCCAGAGCACCGTCTCGCCGTCCTTGACGAGCTCGAAGTGGGTGATCGACTCGCGCCGGGCGATTTCCTCAAGCAGCGTCACGAGCGGGGCGCGGCCGGGCCGCGCGGCCGCCGGGGGCGCGGGCCGTCCGCGCGCCGCCACCATCGCGTCGACCTGCTCCTCGGGCATCGTGAGCCGGAGCAGCAGTTCCTCCTCGGAGATCCGTGACCCGAACCGCTCGTGGGCGCCCTCGAGCGTGATCGGTCGCAGTTCTCGCAGCTTCGCCGTGTGCGACCGTGACAGCACGCGCTCGGCGACGTCGGGATCGACGGGCGCCGGGGGCGGCCCGTAGTGCCCGAGGAAGTAGCGCACCGTCTCATCGGACACGTTCACCCAGCGCTCACCGTCGATCACGTTCCGTGCCGCCTGGGTGGCGATGAACTGCGAGACGGGCGTGACGATGATCGGATACCCCATCTCGGCTCGCACCCGGGCGACCTCCTCCAGCACGGCCTCGAACAGCTCCGGGCGACGGAGCTCCTCGAGCATCCGGCGCGTGGTGCTGACCATCCCCCCGGGCAGCTGATGCGTGTAGTAGACCCCGTCGAATTCCCGCGGGGCCCCGGGCGCCAGCCCCTTGACCCGAGCGATGTCGCTGAAGTGGGCGGCGCCGGCGGCCGCCGCGTCGAGGTCGAGCGCATGCCCATACCCGGCCGCCCCCAGGTTGCGCACGGTGCTCAGGACGTCCGGCTGCGAGGTCCCGCGCGACAGCGGTCCGCATGCGGTGTGAACGACGCCGAAACCCGCCTTCACGCCTTCCAGGTACACGTACGGCGCGAGTCCGATCGTGCAATGACTGTGCAGCTCGAGCGGTCGGGTGCCGGCGGCCGCCAGCAGGGGCGGCGCCAACTCGCGCACAGCGTCCGGCGTGAGCAGCCCGCCGGGATCCTTGAGGTAGAGCCTGTCCATGTCCCGGCAGTCGGCCAGCGCCGCCGCCCGCTCGGCGTAGTAGTCGTGGGTATGGACGTCGCTGATCGAATACGTGAGCCCGATCACGATCTCCTCAGCGCCCTCTGCCCGCGCCATCGCGGCCAGCCGTCGCAGCCGCTCCGGATCGTTCGACGGCTCGGCGATCTGGATGCGGCGAATCCCGTTGCGGACGACGAGCTTGAACGAGAGCCGCATCACATCCTCGTCGGCCGGCACCCAGGAGATGAACCGCATCCCGGTCGTGATGATGCCGAGCGGGGTACTCGGCATCGCGGCGCTGACGAGGCGCAGTCGCTCCCACGGATCCTCACGATGGAAGCGCACGGACACGGCCATGTGCGTGCTTGAGGTGAAGTCAAGCGCGTGGTAGCCGACGCGGTCGATCGTCGGGGCGATCGCGAGCACGTCAGGCGTCGTCAGACCCGTCGCACTCCACAGGCTCTGATTGCCGTCCCGGACCGTCGTGTCGATGTACGCGATGTCAGCGACTCATGCCAGCGCGCGCTCGAGCCAGTCGGTCGTGACCGTCGCCGCGGCGAAGTCCGGATGTCCGAGCACGCTGACGAGCAGGCTCCGGTTCGTCTCCACGCCCTCGACGTCGACGTCGTCGAGGATCTCCATCAGAATCGCGATCGCCCCATCGCGATCCGGAGCGTGCGCGATCAGCTTCGCCAGCAGAGAGTCGTAGTACGGCGGCACCACCGCGCCGGGCTGGCAATGGGTGTCGACGCGCAGCCCCGGATGCTCGGGCACGCTGAACAGCGTCAAGGTGCCCGGGGACGGCTGGAAGCCCTGCGTGACGTCCTCGGCGTTCAGCCGGCATTCGATCGCGTGGCCGGCGATCGAGACGTCGTCCTGCGTGAATCCGAGCGGTCGGCCGTCGGCGATCTGGAGCTGGAGGGCAACGAAGTCCCGCCCGGTGACGGCCTCGCTGACGGGATGCTCAACCTGGATCCGACAGTTGATCTCCAGGAAGAAGAACTCCTCGGTGACGGCATCGACGACAAACTCGACGGTCCCCAGGTTGCGGTAACCGATGGCGCGGGCGAACGCCACGGCCGCACCGTGCAGCGCGTCACGCGTCTCGGCTGACAGGGCGGGCGCCGGCGATTCCTCGACGACCTTCTGATAGCGACGCTGCACGCTGCACTCCCGCTCGCCGAGCTGGACGACCGCCCCGTGCTCGTCGGCGGCGACCTGCACCTCGATGTGTCGGGCGGCGGCGATGAACCGCTCGGCGTACAGGCGCTCATCGCCGAAGGCGGCGCCGGCCTCACTGCGGGCAAGGCCGAGCAGACTCTGCAGCTCGCTCTCGTCCTGGGCGAGCTTGATGCCGCGCCCGCCGCCACCTCCCGCCGCCTTGATCAAGAGCGGGTAGGCGATGTCACGGGCCTCGGCCGCCGTCGCAATCTCGTGCCCGGGGAGGATCGGCAGGCCCGCTCGCTGCGCCGCGTCGCGAGCCAGCAGCTTGTCGCCGGAGAGCTCGATCACCTCTGGTGGCGGGCCGACGAACGTCAGACCATGTTCACGCGCTCGCCGGGCGAGCCGCGGGTTCTCGGCGAGGAAGCCGTACCCGGGATGGATCGCATCGCAACCGGTCCCGAGCGCCGCCTGAACGACGACGTCGTCACGGAGGTAGCTCTGCGCCGCCGGACCGGGTCCGATGACGACGACGCGATCAGCGACACGCGCCGCGGCGCCGTCGCGGTCGACCTCGGAGGCGCCGACGACCGTCTCCAAGCCGAGGCTGCGGCACGCGGACACGATCCGCAACGCGATCTCGCCGCGGTTGGCGACGAACACCCGCTTCATGCCGGCCGGACCCGGAACAGCGGCGCCCCGTATTCGGCGAGGACGGCATTCTCGTGACAGACCTCGACGACCGTGCCCGACACCCCTGCGGAAATCGAGTTCATCATCTTCATGACCTCGATGATGCAGACGATCGTGTCGGGCTCGACGGTGCTGCCGACGTCGACGAACGGCGGTCGGCCAGGACCGTCGGCGCGGTAGAACGTGCCGAGCATCGGCGCCGGCACGGTCAGGAGTTCATCGTCCTCCGCGGCCGATGCGCCCGCGGGCGGGCCGGGCGTGCTCCCGCCAGGAGCCGGGTCGGATGCGCCGCCGAGCACCGAGTCCGAGGCCAGGGGCGAACCCGAACCGCTACCGCCACGGCGGACGTACAGCGACAGGCCGTCGGTCTCGAGCCGCAGCTCTTCGAGCTCGGACTCGTCGATGATCCGGAGGATCTCGCGGACGTCGTCGTCAGTCAGAGACATCGCGCCGGGTCGCGCCGAAGGTGCTCATGACAAGCGACAGCGCATCCCGCGGCACGGGCTTCTCCGTCCGCTTGGGTACGGCTGTCACTGGGCGCGACTGCACGATGGACAACCGCGCCTCGTGGTCACGCGCCCATTCGATGTCCTGGTGTGAGCCAAAGAACGCCTCGACCCGCCGCGCGACGTCGACGAGCTCGGAGATCGCAGCCCCATCGAGGCACGGTGTGTCACGACGCGCGTCGGGAACCGGCTGGCGCACGGCACCGCGCGCGCCGCGGTCAGGCACGTATTCGACGTGCTTGGAGTGGATGTGCTCGCGGACGACCTCCCGGGTCACCTTGCTCACGAGATAGTCGTCCGGGGTCACCTCGCCGCCGACGACGGCAAGCCCGAGTCCCCAGCTCGCGTTGATCGCAACCATGCTCGGGTCGCCGGTCACCGGATTGCAGGTGAACATGACGCCCGATACCGCCGCGTCGACCATGAGCTGGACGGTGACCCCCATCGCGGCCGGCGCGGCGCCGTCGCCGAGGCGCAACCGATAGCTGATTGCCGGCGTGCTGTAGAGGCTGACCCAGCAGTCGCGCACCGCGTCGCACACGCGGTCAGCGCCTCGGACCCACAGATACGTCTCCTGCTGACCGGCGAACGTCGCGTCCTGACTGTCCTCGCCGACAGCGCTCGAGCGGACCGCGACCGGCGGCTCGGCCACGGACACGGCCCGCGCGAGATCCTGGTACGCGGCGCTCACCTCGGAGCAGACCGCATCCGGCAGCGGTGCGGAGCGCATCGCCTCGCTGATCTTGTGTGACGCCCCGCCGACGGAATCGACGTCCCCCGGGGAGACGCGCTGCAGCGCGTCCGCGATCTCACCCTTCAGCCCCGACTCCTCAAGAAAGGCGTCGAAGGCCGCCGTCGAGATCGCGAAGCCCGGCGGCACCGGGATCTCCGCGGCCAGCAGCTCGCCCAAGTTTGCGCTTTTCCCGCCGAACCGCGGCTCGTCGGCGAGCCGCAGGTCGTTCAGCAGACGGCTGTACGTCATCCTGTCCTCTTCCTCTGGGTGCTGCGCACATTACGCACCCGGCACGACCGGGTTCAAGCTGGATGTGCGCGCCTGTGATCGCCGACGGCTATCAGGCTGCCGTCACCGTGTCGGGCTGCACCACGACCTCTCGGGCGACCTCGATGAGTCGCTCCAGCGCCGGCTGCGTGTCTCCGCGGCGCCACGCCAGCGCGATGCCCATCGTCGGTTCCGGCGGCGCGAACCGGCGGTAGACCGCCCCGGGGATCCGCAGGCTCTTCGACCGCCCGGACATGATGAAGGACACGCCGGCGCCCTCGGCGACCGCGGAGACGATCCGTTCCTCCTCCGGCTCGAGCCGCGCCAGCGGTGGCCATGGAGGCTCACCGCATACCTCGCGGCGGACCTCGCGCCACGCCCCGGGACCGTGGCTCTCCGGCCACCAGACGAGCGGTTCGCCATGGAGATCGGCCGGCCGAATCGTCGTCCGGCGCGTCAGGCGGTGGCGCGCCGGCAGCACGCACACGAGCGCCTCGCGGCCGAGGAGCAGCTCCTCGAGCCCGGGATCCTCGAGCGGCGGGCGGACGAAGCCGGCGTCGATCTCGCCGCCGTGCAGCTTCTCAAGCCCGTTCGATGTGTCGGTGCCGCAGGGGTGCGAAGGGTGGGAGTCGATGTACCCCTACTACGCGCTGTTCAGTGAGGAGCGGCGGGGGTCGGAGGAGGCGCGCGGCTGGCTGGTGCCGCTGCTGCGCGCGGCTGGCGGCGGGACGATCGTGAACCTCGCGTCGGAGGTGGCGCTCTCCGGATCCCCTGGGCTCGCCCACTACGTCGCGTCGAAGGCGGCGGTCGTCGGCCTGACGAGATGCCTGGCCCGCGAGCTCGGTCCCGACCGTATCCGGGTCAACGCACTCTCCCCGGGGTTCATCGCCACCGAGGGATCGAGCGCGCTGACCGGCGCCGGCGGATACGACGTCAGCAGCACGCCGCTGGGCCGCGTCGGCGAGCCGTCGGATCTGCTCGCATACGTGACCGGCCAGCAGGATCGGGCGATCGCCCCGGCGATGCAGCGCCGCATGTTCGCGGCGGCGGGCCGCGATCCGGTGATCGAGATCGACACCGATCACTCGTCGTGCTGTCACGCACCGACGAGCTCGTAGCGGCGCTCAACCCGAGCATCGCCAACCGCAATGCACCGTTTACCGGACACGCGGTGACCTTGTTTTTTGAACTTCGAACTCGTCAAGTCCGTGTGACGGTGGGCTTGAAAAACGATATATGATCCGGGTGTCTGTGATGTTCTGGTCTGCGATGTTCGGTCGGTAGAACTGTCTAGCTTATTGCTTATAGTTCATCGGTTTCCGGTGTGTCGAAATACACCACCGTGTGAGGACCGCGCGCGTGCATGGGCGGCTTCCTCATACGGCGCTGTCAACCTGCGAATCGGCGCTGGCGCTGCGATCTTCGTATTTCTGGTGGCGTGCGCGCTGGCCACGCGTGCACACGCTGATACCGCCCCCTGCTTGCCGCCTGCCGCTGGTGCTGTCGACCGGAGCCTCCCCTTCTTGCCCGGCACCCGCCCCGGCACCGCTCAAGCTCCAAATCGTTGGGGCTCCTGCCGCTTCGGGTGGTAATTCCCCTGCCGCTTCGGGTGCCACGCTCACTGCCACTGCGGGTGGCGGGCCAACTATCAATTCGGGTAGTGGCGCGCCTACCAGCGCTACTACCAGCGCGGGTAGTGCGACCGGCAAATCGGGCAGCGGCGCTACTGCCACGTCGGGCGGCAGTAGCCCTGCCGCCACGGGCAGCAGTAATACCGCCACGTCGGGCAACCACACCGCCACCTCGGGCAACGGGCGCACTGCCACCCCGGGTAGCGGCACTGCGAGTTCCACTTCGGCTAACAGCAGACCCGCCGCTGAATCGCCTCCCGCGTGTAGCTCGGGCGATGGCGGAGCGACAACAGCGACCGCCGCGGCAGCGAGCTCCGGTGCGCCGCCGAGCGCGTGCCCGCCCCCGAGCGCTGCGACCGGAACGCCGGCCTCACAAGGGTCCCCATCGGTCTCCCACTCTTCGAGCGGCGCAGGAACCCCGAACGCGAATGCTCCGATCCCGGCCCCGGGCACTGCCGGGTCTCTTTCAAGCTCTGGACCGGCGAGCGGGGGCCCGGAATCGCCCGGGCCTCTGCCCACCAGCACCAATCCGGTGACGACTCCTCCCAGGGCCCCGGCCGCGACGCTGGCCGGGACCACACCGGCGTCGAGCGCTACCACCGCGACGCAACCGGTCGCGGCCCCCACCAGCACCTCATCGCGTGTCTCTGCGCCAAACGACGCCTTGGCGAAGAAGCTGCCGAATCGCCAATCAGGTGCTGGAACGGACGTCCCGCGTCTGACTCCCTGGGCTCGCATCCTTCTCGTGCAGCTGGCCGTCACGACCCAGCAGCTCCTGGTCCTGGCGAATCAGCTCCACGCGAACGATCCGCTGCGCCCGGCGCTGACGGGTTCGATCCGCGGCCTGTGGTTGCTGCTGAGCGGCGGTGTGACGGGGTCAGCCCCGGCCGCGCAGCCGACGATCAGGGGGATGCCAACGGTCGCCTCGCTGATGGCGAGGATCGCGTCTCTGCATCGCTTGCTCACCAACCTGACCCGTGTGGACCCGTCGGCCGCCCGCCGCCTCGCGCCGACCCTGTACGTGCTGCACGCCCTTCTGGACGCCCTGTTGCGTGGACACCGGCACGACGCCCTCGCTCGCCCCATCGCGCCGGGCCTCCCCACTCCGCCAACCCTGGTGCCGTTCCAAGCCAGAGCGGCCGTCGCGTTCGCACCGCAAAGTGTCGAAGAGTCAGCAGCGGACACCGACGACGCCTCGGCTGGGGCGGGCCCGCGGACGTCGGGCGTCCATTCCACCACGATCTTGACGCACGAGCCGCCGGCTGCGCTCCGTCCGGCCCCCGTTCTGCGGCCGGCGACGTCCGGTCCTGCGAGCGGTGCGCCCCCGTCGACTGCTCCTGCCACCGGGGCGGTCGTCACCGCGGCCGGCCTTGGCCTGGCTCCCAAGCTGTCATCTAGTCGCCTGGCGCTCGAGTTCCTGCATTGGCAGTCAGCGTTTGTCGCAGGCCGCCTCGAGCGCCCCGATTAATCCTCCCGTACGTGTTCTAGCCGACGCTCCTTTCTGAGCGTCGCTTGCGCCTGGGTCGTGGTGCGCCACAGCGCGTCACGCCACCGAGCGCCTTGCGTGGGAAGGCAAGCACGATGCGACATCAATCGCGTGGAGGTAACGCATGACCCTGGACCAGATGGAACCAATCGGTTCGCAGGACGGTGAGTCGCTGTGAATAGGCTCATCATCGTGGCGGACAACGCATTAATCGTCGAAGCAATTCGATCCGGCCTGCGCAACAGCGGAGCGTTCCAGCTCCTGGGCTACAGCCACGCTCGCAATGCCAGTGCACGCATGATCGTCGACGCCGGCGCGGACGCCGTGCTCATGGATGAAGCCGATCAGTCCCAGCAGATGCTCAATTTGATCAAGGGCATCAAGGAAGCGGGTGATCATGTGACCGTCATTGTGTTAACGGTTTGCATGGAAGGAGAGTGGCTGCACCGCGCGTTTGACGCGGGGGCCAGTGCTGCGATCTCGAAAGCGGTCCATCCAGCGGCTCTTGCGACGCTCGTCCGCGAGTCATTGAGCGGGCACATCGCCCACACGCTCGCAAGCCTCACCGTCAAGGACAGGTCGCCGAAGGACGTCCCGAGCGACGGTTGCGCGCTAACCGAGCGCGAACTGCAGATCTTGCAGCTCGTAGCGGCTGGCGCAACCAACGGAGATATTGCTCGTCGTCTCTGGATCACCCAGCAGACCGTCAAGTTCCATGTTTCCAACATCTACCGCAAGCTCGCCGTCGCCAACCGAACGGAGGCGTGCCACTACGCGCACGTAAATGGTCTCGTTGCGGCCGAGGAAACCGAGCGGCTTGGGCTGGTCGCGTCCTGATGATTGTTCATCGTCGCCGCGCCGCTACCGGCCCGAGCCCACCGGGAGTCCCCCGCTGGGCGCTGGCGCCGCGATACCTACCTCCGTGAGCCTCCAAGCAGGCCGGAGGCGCCAGGCGGCTCAGGGTTCGGTTGCTCCGGCACCGGACAACCCGGGATTTGCGCCCGGAGTTGCGCCGGCGCCGGTGCGGCTGGAGGCGGGCACCGAGGCTTGCGCCCGTACCGGCACAGGCATGCCGGGCGCCGGCTCAACATTGACGCGCGAGCCACCGCGGGCCAGGGAAGCGTCCACCGCTTCGACGGTTCGCACAACGTCTAGACCAAGCTCTGCAGAAGACCGCGGAGTCGTTCCCTCAAGGATCGCAGCGCAAAAGTCCTCCAGCTCTCGATAGAGTGGCTCAGCCGCCTCGACGCGCGGCGACAAGATGTCGCCGGTCCGATATGTCAGCCTGAACTCACCGAAACTGGCGGGGTTGGGAAGGTTCGCGCCAGAGTCGAAGACTCGCACCGGTTCTGTTGACGTGTCATCGTAGATCACCATCTTGCGTGACCCGACGATCGTCGTCCGGCGTAGCTTGCTCGGGGACAGCCATGACAGCTCGACGTGCCCGAGCGTCCCCGACGCGTACTCCAGGTCGATGAACGCGACATCCGGAATGCCCGGGATGATGCACCCCCGCGCAAGCGCGCCAACGCGCGCCGGTGTCTCCTTCAGCCAGTGGCGCAGGATCGAGAAGTCGTGGGGCCCCAGATCCCAGGCGACGCTCACGTCTGGCTGGTGCAGCCCCAAGTTCACCCGACTGGTCGAGATGAAGTAGAGCTCGCCGAGCTCGCCGCTCTCGATCAGCGATTGGATCATGATCACCGGCGGGCTGTAGAGAAACGTGTGACCCGGCATCAGCACGCGATCGGCTCGAGCGGCGAGTTCCATGAGCGACAGCACCTCCTCGGTTGATGCGGCAAGAGGCTTCTCCACAAACACATGCTTGCGGGCCTTCAGCGCCGCGGCGGCAAGCTTGTGGTGCGTGGAGATCGGGGTCGCGATCAACACGGCGTCAATCGCCGGATTCGCCAAAACGGCGTCATAGCTGGTCGTGACTGTGGTGCCGGGGAACCGGCGACTCAGCGCCTCCAGACGATCAGTGCGGAGATCGCACGCCCAGAGGCCGGCCACCTGCGGGAGCTGGTGGAGGCTTCGGATCAGGTTGGGGCCCCAGTACCCCAGCCCGATTACGGCGACGTTCAGGATCTGGCAGCCGCGCGAACTACGACCGGAAGTCATCTCGTCGAGGATCTCTGGTGAAACACCTGGATCGGGGTGCGCAGCAGCAGCCGTAGGTCGAGTCCCAACGACCATCCGCGGGCGTAGACGACGTCCATATCGAGCGCTTCGCGGTAGGTGGAGTTCGCCCTCGCCGTCACCTGCCACAGCCCCGTGATTCCCTGCGGCACCAGGAAGCGATCGAAGTGGTGGCGCTCGAAGTTCTCTAGCTCGTACGGAATGCACGGTCGCGGCCCGACTAGTGACATCTCCCCCCGCAGCACATTGATCAGCTGCGGCAACTCATCGAAGCTTGTCCGCCGCAACCAGCTGCCGAACTTCGTTACCGCATCAGAACGGTCCAGTTTGTAAAGCCCATTTCCATCGGCCGCGGCCGATGCCGTCATCGTCGTCCGGATGAACGCCTTATGGACCGAATCGTCGGTATCGACCTTCATCGTTCGGAACTTCAGCGTCGTGAACTCCTCCATGTTCATGCCCAGGCGGGTTTGGCGAAACAGGACGGGCCCGTCCGAATCGAGGCGAATGCGCAGGGTGATATACGCGAACAGCGGTGCCAGCATGACCAGCCCGGCCGACGCGCCAGCCAGGTCGATCGCCCGCTTCAACGCTCGAGCACCGGTCGCCATCCGCGGGGGCGGGAGTCCGAGCAGAGGGATGCCCTCGACCGAGTGGATGGCCGCCCGAGGGTCGACGACTTCGAACAGGCGCGGCACCAGATCGATCTGGATCGGAAGACCCCGAAGTTGTCGTGCCACCGCCAGCAGCTCGGAAACCGGCTCGTGTGAAAACGCAATCACCACACGCTCAACGTCCAGCGATTGGACGATTTCCGGCAACCGCTCTGGCGGGCCGAGGAGGGTCAGGTGCTCCGGAAGATCAGCGCGGCGCATCTTGGGGTCGCGGTCCACGAAGCCCACCACATTGACGCCGTATTCCGGGTGCTTTTCGAGCTTACGGCCGATGAGCTGGCCGATTTCGCCCGCACCTACGATGACCGCGTTCTGTACGTAGGCGCCGCTGCGCTTACATCCCTCGCGCGCCACCATGCGGGTGATTGGCAGGATGCACACGGCCAGAGCCCAGAAGGCGATCAGGCCATAGATGCCCGGGCCGTCCCGTCCTGCGAAGTTGGAGGCCACCAGCAGAACCCAGACCCCGGTCGTCACCAGATGGAAGATCTCAACCACCTCGTCCGTGGTCGAATGATCCGTGCGCTCCTGGTCGCGCTTGTACAGACCGTGGAGTCTCGCGACGATCACCCAGCACGGAAGGGTGATGATGAACACGATTACCTCGCGACGGGATCCCAGTGCTCTGCCACCGGCGAGGAGTGTCGCGAAATAATACGCGAGGCCAAGACCAACCAGGTCGGCGATCATGAGGCACCGTGGGACGAGCTGGGCGCGCCGCGCGCGTCGACCGCGGGCCAGCAACGCTCGCGTGCGTTCATCCATGACCTCGATCAGCTCGGCGACGGCGCGCGCTGCGCCGAGACCGCCGTCAGCGGACAGAGTGTCCGAAGCGCTCGACCCCTCGATCCGCTTGACGGTGCTCATCAGCCGAGAGCATGGACCCCGAGGGTTTCCTTCCGCTAGACCAGACCTGGAAGACCGGTCCAGGGGGGGTATGGCCCTGGACGTTCGTTCAGCGCCATACCCCGACCGCGGCTCTACGTTATCCACAGATTGACGGAAGCCACACGCCAGGTTCTGGCAAATTAACGAGCACACCTTGTTGGGCAGATGTGGGCGCCGGCGCCTATATTGATGAACGGCGGTGGCGATACTCATGAATGACTGCAGCTGGTGGGCGGCGGGTAGATACCGCCAAGGAGATTGAATCTGTCGTGCAGCGACTAGTCGTGATAGCAGACAACTCTCTCATCCTCGAGGCGATCGCCATTGGCCTGCGAGCGAGTGGTGAATTCAAACTGGTCGGGCACGTCGACGCACGCGGCCCGTCGTGGCGGACGATCGTCGAGGTGGAGCCGGACGTTGTCCTGATCGACGACATCGACGATTCGCAGCTGATTCTCGATCTGATCCGACATGTCAAGACTGAGCGACCTCGGATCGCCGTCCTCGTCCTGACGATGCCGATGGATCCAGACCGACTCGATGCCGTTTTCGACGCGGGCGCCTCCGGGGCGATCTCTAAGGCCACTCATCCACTGGCGCTAGCCACGCTGGTCCGCGAGACGGCTAACGGGCACATCCTTCACCGGTACCGGAATGTAGGTGATCTCGGCGGAAAAGCAACCAGCACGCTCGCCAGCGAGGACTCCTCGTTGACAACGCGTGAGCTAGAGGTGCTTCGGCTAGTGGCCGCCGGGTCGACGAACAGCGAGATTGCCCGGCACCTGTGGGTGACCGAGCAGACCGTGAAGTTCCACCTTTCAAATGTGTTTCGCAAGCTGAAGGTCGGCAACCGGACCGAGGCGAGCCATTACGCCCACGTCAATGGGTTGTTGCGTGGTCCGCGGCAGGTAGTGGGCTCATAGGCGCGAGCCCGAACGCTTGGCCGGACGGCCCGATCGCTCCTTCCTGCCGGCTCCAACTGCACAGGACCGTCGAGACGCACTGGGCGCAGGCGGGGACAGCCGCGTTGGCGAACCTAGACGAGCGGTTAGGCATCCGGGGAAGCTAGCCCGATGGGCTGTTGGCACGCGAACCATGCACGTCTAGCGTTGCCGACGTTGTCCGGGATCTCCTCTGATATCCGCTTCTACGGTGCCGCGCTGGCCCGGCGTTGGACCGTGATCGTGCCGGCCATCGTGCTCGTGCCGGTGGCGGCTATGTTGCTAGCGGTCGGGCAGCAGAAGGTCTACTCGGCCAGTGCCGAGGTCCTTCTCACCTATTCCAATCCCGGGGCAAACGTGAATGGCTTGGCCGCCACATACCCATCAGTCGCGCCGGACCGAAACGTCGCCACCCAGGCGGCACTGGCACGCAACCCGACGGTGGCGCGTGACGCGCTGAGCCTGGCCCAAGTGCGCTCGAGCGCGAACGACTTCCTCAATCACTCGAATGTTTCGAAGGTCACGAGCGCCGATGTTCTCGATTTCTCGGTAACGAGCTCATCGCCCCAGCTCGCGATGAGGCTGGCGACCAACTACGCCAAGGCCTACACCGACTACCGCAATGGGATCGAGAGTCGAGCGATCGCCTCCGCACTCGCCGGTGTCACGCTCCGCCTCAACCATCTTGCGAGCTTGGGGCAGACTGGGACGCCAACATACGCCGTGCTGAGCCGCGACCAACAGAGGCTAGCGGCCACGCAGGCGGCGGGTACGAACGACGCCGTGCTGGTTCAGCCTGCCCAGAGCGCCGCGCGGGTTGGTCCGCATCCCGCGCGGAACGCTGCCGTCGGCCTGCTCGTGGGCATCGCTCTGGCGATTGCGCTCGTCTTCCTGATGGAGACATTGGACACGCGGGTGTCCTTGGAGGAGATCAGGCGTCGCCTGAGGCTTCCGCTGCTGGCGGCTATTCCGGCTACACGCGCTCCGAGCAGGGCGATGAAGCAGCTGGGCAGGAAGCTCCTGTCTGCGCCGCGCGAGCTGATCAGACGTGGCTCCGGTTCGGGGCCGTCGCCCGCGCCGGTTGATCCCGATAGTCCTGAGCGGGCTCTTCAGACGCTGGCCGTGCTGCGCGAGCCGGGCGGCAGTGCGGCGGACGCGTATCGCGTCCTGAAGTCGAGGCTCGATTTCGCGAGCCTCGAGCACAGCTTCAAGTCGATCCTGCTCACGAGCGCCCAGCCGTACCGGGCCAAGTCGGCGACCGCCGCCAACCTCGCCGTTGTCGCCGCGCAGATGGGCCGGCGCGTGCTCGTGTGCGAATTCGATTCGCAGCGTCCTTCGATCAGTGACCTCTTCGGGCTCGACGGGCGTCCAGGACTGACAGACGTGGTCCTCCGGCGCACCACGCTCAGGAAAGCGACTGTCAAGATGCCCCGTGCGTTGTTGCTGTCGCCGGTCTGGACAGACGGCAAGAGCGCGGAGAACGCTTCCCAGGGGACAGTGAACGGCTCCCCTCGGCGGACGACGAGGTCGCACGCGCGCGGGATGCCGGGATCTCTGGAGATCCTTCCGTTCGGCGAATCTCAGCCCCATTCCGGCTTCCTGGGCTCTCCTGCGGTCGCCGACCTGGTCGAGCAGCCTGAGCTCCTCCCTGCTGACCTTGTGCTGATCAATGCACCGCCACTTCTGGGCTCCGGAAGAGTCCCAGCTGCTCAGCGCGCTTGCCGACGCCCTGATCGTCGCTCTGGCCGGGCCGGTGCGGCCGGCGCTGCTCGAGGAGTTGGCCGCGACGCTGGCGACGCTCCCGGCGCTGGCCGTCGGCTTCATCACGGTGGGTAAGGGCCCGGTCAGCGGGGGGAGCGTGTTCTCGAGCGACAGCGTGGAAGCGGTGCGCAGAACCAGTGATGTAGAGCCGCAGCCGTCGTCGTCGTCGGCCGAACGCAACGGACACATGTCGGCTCCGCCCGGCGTCCCGACGGCGCTCTAGCAATGTGCGGCATCTGCGGGTTCGCCGGCACCGCCGACCCCGCGCTCGTGCAATCGATGAGCGATCGGCTGGCACACCGTGGTCCCGACGGCGATGGGATCCTGCTCGTTTCCCAGCGTCGGTGGCCGAATGCCCGCTTCCCTCGGACATCGCCGACTCAGCATTCTTGATCCGGGTCCCCGCGGTGCACAGCCGATGTGTGACCGCACCCAGAGGTATTGGATTACCTACAATGGTGAGACCTACAACTTCCGCGAGCTGCGAACGGAACTCGAGCGTAGACGGCGTCAGATTCCGCTCGGAATGTGACACCGAGGTCGTTGTTGAGATGTATCAGCGGCACGGAGCCGCCATGCTCGAGCGTCTCAACGGAATCTTCGCGATGGCGATATGGGACCGGGAGCGAGGGGAGTTGTTCCTGGCCCGAGATCGGCTGGGGGTGAAGCCCCTCTACTATGCCGAATCCGGAGACACGTTGTATTTCGCGTCCGAGGTAAAGGCTCTTCTCGCGGCGCTACCGCGCCCGCGGCTGCGGCGCGACGCCGTCGCCGCCTATCTCACGTTTCTGTGGGTGCCCGATCCGGACACGATGTTCGAAGGCATCTACAAGCTGCCTCCGGGCCACTACGCCACGTTCTCCGAGCGCGGACTCGAGGTGACCCAGTACTGGGACATGACCTTCGCACCGGAACATCGTCCAGAGCGGGAGTGGAGCGACGCGGTGCGCGATACGGTGCAGGGCGCCGTGCGCCGCCAGATGGTGTCCGACGTGCCACTTGGCAGCTTTCTAAGCGGGGGAATCGACTCCAGCGCCATCGTCGCCGAGATGAGCAGTGTGGCAGACCGCGTCACGACCTTCACCGTCGGCGCGAGCGAAGCCGACCTACAGCACGAGATCGTGTCCGACGATGTTCGCTATGCCCGGCGGATCGCGGCGAGGTACGGCGTGGACTACCACGAGCAGATTCTCAGGCCGGACGTGGTCAACCTGCTGCCGAAGTTGATCTGGCATATGGACGAACCGGTGGCCGACCCCGCGGCGATCAGCACGTATCTCATCTGCTCGGCTGCCCGTGAGAACCTGACCGTCATCCTCAGCGGCATGGGGGGCGATGAGATCTTCGCCGGATATCCTCGCCACCTGGCAGCTCAGCTCGGGCGGATGTTCGAATTGTTCCCGAGTCCGCTGCGACGCGCGATCCGGCAGCTCGATCGCTGATCGTATGACGCTCGGGGAGCCGGGGCGAATGCGCGGACCGCGGCGCAACCTGATGAAGCTCGCTCGCGGCCTGGACGCGGATCCATTGGAGCGCTATCTGATCTATTGCTCGTACTACCAACCGTCGGAGTTGGCCGTTCTACTCGGCGAGCACACACCGATGGGCGACCCGTTCCGATATCACCGCGGGTACCTTGAGCGTGTCAGTGACGAGCATTGGCTAAACCAGCTCCTCTACCTCGACATGAAGACCTTCCTGCCGTGCCTCAATCTGACCTACACGGATAAGATGAGCATGGCCGCGAGCGTCGAGGTGCGCGTGCCGTTGCTCGATGATGAGCTGGTGGCACTCTCGGGACGGGTACCGCCCGAGCTGAAGCTCCATCGCCTGACCCGCAAATACGTGTTCAAGCAGAGCATGCGAGGCGTGCTCCCGAACGCAGTTATCGATCGTCCGAAGGCCGGCTTCGGGGCGCCGCTTCGCTCATGGCTCGTCGGCGACCTCGAGGCAATGGTCGCAGATCTGCTATCGCCGGAAGTGGTCAAGGCGCGAGGGCTCTTCGATCCCGCCGAAGTTGACCGACTGATCGTCTCGAATCGAGCCGGTCATGAGGACAACGCGTTACGCGTCTGGGCGCTGCTCACGCTGGAGTTGTGGCAGCGGACGTTCTTGGATCTCGACGCGCCGGCGCGTGAGCGCCAACACCAGCCGGCGCTGCTCGTATGAAGGACCTCGACGTCGTCCTCGTCGGTCCGTATCCGCCGCCATTCGGAGGTATCTCGGCGCACATCGCTCGCCTCGCCGAGGCAATTCAAGCGGAGGGCATGACGGTCGGAGTTCTCAATCATTTCCGCAGCCGGGACGACAATGCACTGATCGTGGGCGATCTCCGCCGGAACCCGTTGCGCTACTGGCGTGCCCTGCGGGGCGCCGACGCGCGCATCGTGCATTACCACCACGCCCGCTGGTCGACGCTCGCGGCTACGGCCCTGGCGCTGCGCCGATCGTCTTCCTCGACGATAGCGACGATTCACGGTCGGGAGCTCGAGCCATACCTTCGGAGCCGCATTCCCGGCGTCAGGCGGCTGACGCGACGCGCGCTCAGGACCTTCGACGTGCTCATCGCGGTCTCGGTAGAAGTCGAGCGCGCGCTGCAAGCCACGGTCGAACACCCGATCAGCATGATCCCTGCATACATCCCGGCGAGCGACGATCATCTGACGCTTTCGGCGGAAGCAGAGGCTTTCCTGAGGCGTGGCGTCAACCTCCTCGTGGCCGCATACCGCCTCACCGTGGACCGATCGGGCAGGACGATCTATGGTCTCGAGACCGCTATCGATACCTTCGGCGCCATTGCCGCGGTCCGACCGGATGCCCAGCTGGCTATCTTCCTCGCTGAGGCTCCGAGGTCGCGCCGGGAGTCGGATCGGCTCCGCAGCCTGATCGAGCGAGTCGACGATCCGGACGTGCGCGACCGCATCCGCGTGTTTTCCGGCGAGCCGCTGACCCCTGCGTTGCGGCTGGCCGCGATCTATCTGCGCCCGACGCTGACTGACGGCGATGCCGTCAGCATTCGGGAGGCGATCGCCGTAGGCGTGCCGGTCCTCGCCAGCGACGTTGTTGTGCGCCCACCAGGCGTGATGCGCCTCCCACTGGAGCTCTCATGTTGGACGACCGCTATCGAGGAGGCGCTCGCGCGCCGCCGCGGGCAAAGCGCGCCAGCCATCGCTGATTCGCTCGCAGAACTGATCGGGATCTATGACCGGCTTCGGCGCCGTCAGGTGGGCGAGACGGCTGCTACTACGGTCGCGTGACGCCGTCGAGCCTCTAGTCTATCTAGCCCGCCAGAGCATCGAGTCTTTCCGGTCATGTGCGGTGAACCGGATCCCGCAACATCGCCCGCTGCAGAATGCGCCGGCGCGCCCAGCCCATTGCCATCGCGACGCCGATCCCGGTCAAGATCAGATAGACGAAAGCCGCCGCGACGAGAAATCTCGCCTCGAGATGCATCACCACGTACGGCAGTATCGTGGTAACGGCAGTTGCTCCGAGCAGTGCAAGCGCCGAACGGCTCGTCGGCTGCTTCCGGGCGAGGACCGCAGCCGACACCACCGCGACTACAAATAAGAGAGGGATTGCCCATGCCAAGGCGCTCGCGAGCCGAGACGATGCTGCAGCTTTCGACGGAGGCGGCACAACGGTGGACTCGAGCAGTCTCCGGGCGACCTCCCCTGCATAGAAGAGAGGGTGTGCCGCAATGACTGCAAAGGACTTGTTCTGTAGCACCTTGTCAAAGCGAGGACTGCCAATGACGTAGTTTGGGTACGTACGAAGCACGGTGGCAACGGCATTACCGTCGGTTCCTGTATCACCGAAACTGTTACGAACCTCCCCAAGTCCGACCCACATTGTCCATCCGAAGGAAGTTCGCACGGGTACAAACGTGTGGAAGATGTCGTAATTGCGGATCGTCCACGGCACTAACACGAGTACGGCGATCGCTACGGGCAGAGCCGCATATGCGATGGCGCGCCGCCATCCAGCCCAAAACGCGACCGCAATGGCAAAAGCCACAGGCAATAGCATGACGTTTGGTCTGAAATATGCCCCCAGACCCACCAGCACGCCCAAGGCCGCAAACCATGTATGCGGTCTCGCACTCTCGCGTGCCTTGACGAACAGAGCGAGTGATGCGATCGTGATCCAGCCGGCCCAGGCATCGCCGTGAGGGATTCGCGCCAGGAGGATTGCCGGCAGGTACACCGCGTACAATCCCGCTGCAAGGAGCGCACTTGCCCGGCGCCGAAATAGCCTCATCGATAGCCAGTACACCAAGAGGATCATGCAGCTATCGATGAGCAGTTGCAGCACCTGCAAGTAGATGAACCGCTCGCTTCCTGTGACTGCCCAAATTCCGGCGAGGACAAGGGAGGGACCTGGAGGCTCCAGGATCGCTTGGCGGTAGCGAGGATGTGCGTCCGCATACGTGTAGCTGAGATCGGCAGGGTCCACTAGCCGAGCAGTGACGGCCGGTGATGCGTCGTTGACGACGAACCACTTGTCGTGCACAACGATGTTTCGCGCCACGTCGCCGTTCTGCTCGGCTAGGCCGGCAAACGAAATAGAGCCAGAGTTGGCGTATAGCCAACCGAGGCGGAGGAAAGCGCCCACCAGAAAGATTGCGATTAGTGCAAGGCGGACGCTTCGGTGCCCCTGCAGACGGCGCGGCAACCGTGCACTGCTGATCGCGCCGGCTGGAACTCGCCGGCGAGGGGACGCAACCACGGCCAAAGCGGCGCTCACGCCGTGGGCGGACCTGCTAGGTGGAACCTTAGGCGGCAAGACGCACCGGACGACCCGTCCGCAACGACTCGACGATGGCCAGTGTCGCGAGCGTTACGTTGTCGATTGCAGACAAAGCGACAGCGGGTCGTCCCGTCCGTACCGCCTTCACAAACTCCACGATCTCCTGCCTGTGCCCCTTTTCTTGTGTCTTGAGGCGACGTCTTTGGCGGCGCTGCCCATCGAACAGCTCAAGAGCGATGTAGTCGTCAAGGAGAGCGGTCCGCTTGCCACAGAATCCCTCGATCCGCTCCTTGGGTACACGTGGCGAGCCGTTGGCGGTGTAGACGATCGACGCGACGCCTGAATCGGCAAGACGCAGGTTCACCGCAAGGTTGTCGTACGCCTGCACTGGCCTGGATTCGGGGCCGTGCCCGGTGGCGTGCACCTCGATCACCGGACTGCCCGCGAGGAACGACACGCTATCGATGAAGTGACAGACCTCACCGAGCGCCCGGCCACCTCCCTGCGCGAGATCGTGAATCCAGTGATCGTCGGGGAGCGTGCCCGCGCTGACCCGGTACGTGAGTGTCATCGGCGTGCCCGGCGCCGCGAGCAGCGAGCGCATCTCCTGGAGCAGTGGCGAGAACCGGCGGTTGAAACCGACCAGCAACGTTCCCGGCGCCGTCGCAGCCGCCTTCATGACCACGTCGCGTTCGTCCGTGCTCAGCGCCAGCGGCTTCTCACAGAAGACGTGCTTGCCGGCGGTCAGCGCCTCGACGACCAGCGCGGCATGCGACCCATGGCGGGTGCTGATCACGACGGCGTCAATCTCGGGATCGGCGATCACAGCCGATTCGTCACGCGCTGTCCGCCGGGATGCTCCGGTGCGCGCGGCTGCCGATGCGGAGGGACCGGAGCCGCCACCGACGACCAGGAGGTTCGCTCCGGCAGCTTTCAGCGCGGGGACGAGGACGCGCCCGGCGAATCTGCCCGGACCGATGAGCCCGACGCGAACTGGCGATGTACCCGTTCCGGTCTTCCGCGACACCTCGTTCGTCACCCCGTGTGCCTGGGGATCCACGCCATTGGTGCAAAGAGCTTCATGGCGCCCATCGTGTGCGAGACCGCTTGCGGCGTCGTAGGAGAGCACGATCGCGCCGCGCGGCTGTGCCTCCCGCGCGCCGGTCAGGCGTGCATAGGCATCGGCTGCTTGCTCGACCGGTACCGTCTCGAGCAGGTCAGCGAACGACACAAGGCCTTGCGCCTGCAGGCGCACAACCGCCTCCATGTTGCGCCGCTCGGTCCAGCGCACATACCCGATCGGATAATCGAGGCCGCGCTCCTCGTACTCGGGATCGTAGCGGCCCGGGCCATAGGAGCGCGAAACCTGGAAGCGCAGTTCTTTGTCATAGAGCGGCCCACGCGAGAACTCGATCGGGACGGCGCCCACGAGGACCACCGAGCCGCGATCTCGAGCGATCTCTGTGGCGAGCAGGAGAGGCTCATTGCTCTGAGCTGCAGCGGTCACTATTACCTCATCGATCCCGACGTCATCCGTTTGGGCCCGTACTTTCTCCACAGTCGAGCCGTCGATGAGGACGGCGTGGTCCGCCCCGCCGGAGTGCGCCTGCTGAACTCGCTGCGGGTCAATGTCCAGCCCGAACGTTTCGGCACCGGCGGCACGCAGTAAGCGGAGTGCGATCTGACCCACGAGTCCGCATCCAATGACGGCTACGCGACTGCCGACACGCGCATCGGCGAGCCGAATCGCATGCATGGCAATGGCGGCGATCGTCGTTATTGCGGCGCTCTGAAGCGGCACCCCCGGAGGTACGCGGACACAGAGGTTGGCAGGCACCGCGACAAACTCCGCGTGGTTGGCAGCGCCGCCCGCGCAGGCAACCAGGTCGCCGTGTTGCAGTCCCCGGGCATGCTCGCCCACCTCGATCACGGTTCCAGCCGAGCTGTAGCCGACGGGGATCTCCTCGTTCAGGCCGTGCTGGACCGCCAGAATCGTAGCCCTCATCCCGTCACGCCGCGCTCGACTGGACACCTCTCGCACTAGATCTGGCCGCGCACGAGCCTTACCGAGCAAAGACTTCTGTGAGAGCTCAACCCGTGCCCGCTCAGTTCCCGAGCTGATCGCTGAGAACGCGTTCTGGACCAAGACGCCTCCCGGCGGGCAGCGGGGCAGCGGCACTTCGCGCACCTCCGTTACGCCGTTTCTGCGCACTTGAAGCACCTGTTTCATCGCTATGGGAGGGCCACCAGTCAAACCCGCGCCAGCGGACGGTTCATCGCCACAACGTAGGCAAGCCGCGACCCGGGAGCCCTGGTAGAACGTACAGCCCCTCCCCACCCAACGATCGGTCTTCGCGCGCGCGCCTTTCCGTCTGCGTGCCGGCGGTCCATGCTTACTGCCCATCATGAACGGGATCAACGGCATCGCGCTCCCCTGGAACGATCGCGACAGGGTCGCCTGGACCGATTCGCGCGTTTGCGGCTTGTTGATAACACGCCGATCGGCAGCCCAGTAAGAGGATGATCCCGGGTGCAACCTTCCGCGGCGCGGACGCTACTGGGACTCTCCAGGAGCCGGAAAGTCGCGCGAGGTGCCACGAGCGCAGACCTGAGGACGCCGCTCCTTGCCTCCCACGGCTGGTCGTCGTGTCATACCTGACGCATGCGCCTTTCACTCCTCGCGGCGTTCGGACTCGCGCGCTGTTGACCGAGTTGATGCGAGAGTGGACCGTCGAGCTCGTAGCCGGACCGTCTGGCTCTGCCGCGGCTGAGTCGTACCGGGTCCGCCGATCGATGGCGCGGCGAGTGCTCAGTCTGCTGCATTCCTCAACCATGCTGGACAGAGTCGAGCCGTGGAGTTGGCGGCGCTTCCGCCACTGGAACCCGGTCGCGGATGCGGCCCTGCTGATCGGCTATCCGTTCTCGCCACTCACATACGCGGCTCGGATCCTCTCTTCGGAACGCATCCCGTATGTGGTCGATGTCGGCGATCCCTGGGTTCTCACGGCGAGCAAGCCTTTGCTGCGCGGGCTGGGTGCAGTCCGCGCGCGTGCCGCGGAGACCCGCCTCTGGAGCGGTGCCTCAGGAGCGATCGTCACCACGGCCGGGCAAGCGAATGCCTTGCGAGCGACGTTTCCGACGCTTCCGGTCCTCGAGCGTGCCAACGGTCTCGACATGGCCGCACGGTCGGAGCAGTGCGCTGGGCGCCAGCGCACACCAGGCGAGTCGGCATCGGTGCTCACGATCGCGCACTTCGGTCAGCTCAGCCACGTCAGGGTGAGCATCGCTCCGTTCCTGGACGTGCTCGCGAATAGCCGAAGATGGGAGCGCATCGAGCTGCATCAGTTTGGTTCGGACTGGAGCGGGGACCTCGCCGGTCAATCAGCGGCGCAGGTCTTCTTCCACGAACCGCGGCAATGGTCGGAGATCATCGACATTGCCGCGCGGTACGACCTCGCCCTGGTGATTGGCAATCGAGATCCGACGCAACTGCCCAGCAAGGCGGTGTCGTACCTTCAGCTGCCAATTCCCAGGCTCGCGGTGGTACGGGACCACGCCTCGGATTCCCTCGCGGATTATGTCGCCGATAAACCCGGCTGGCTCACGCTGGAGGCGGGCGCAAGTGATATCGCCGCACGTATTCACGACCATGTCTCACGCGCGTGGACTTGGGCCGAGCTGCGGCCGCCGGAGACCGAGTCTTGGGATCGCGTCGCCGACACCGTGGTGGGATTTCTTGGCGCCGTGCTCGCTCCCCGACTACACGTTGGTCTAGCTGCAACTAGCGGTCCTTCTGATGTGCACCCTTCGACCGTCGCTTAGGTTATGGCGTGCGCTCGAGTAGCCCGGCTTGGCTAGCGGTTCGGTCAGGCGAAGCGACTGAGCCCTAATTGAGGTGTCGCTGATGTCACTGCAGAGCACGCCCGCGACGGCGCGCGTCCCTACGTTTGACTTGCCAGCTGCAAGCACTCCAGGCGTCACCGTTGTCGTGCCCACCCGCAACGAGCGCGACAACATCTCGCTGCTCATCGACCGTCTCGAGAGAGTCTGTCCTGAAACAGGAATCACGATCCTCTTCGTCGATGACAGTGCGGATGACACTCCGCAGGTCATCGGTGAGCGCGCAAGACGGTCGTCGCGTCCGGTCAGCGTGATTCACCGGCCCGAGGATCAGTGGGACGGTGGTCTCGGCGGGGCCGTGTGCGTGGGCTTCGGGAAGGCAAGATCGGAGTGGATCTGCGTGATGGACGCTGATTTGCAGCATTCTCCCGAGCTTCTCCCGGCGCTCATCGAGGAGGCAGCGAGATCGAAAGCAGACGTCGTCGTGGCGAGTCGCTACTGCGCAACTGGCGACTTGGGCGATCTCTCGGCCATCCGGAGAGCGCTATCGCGTGGCTCCGCCCTGCTTGCGCGGATGCTGTTCCCGCGCAGGTTGTTGGGAGTCTCGGATCCGATGAGCGGCTTCTTCCTCGTCCGACGGGCAGCCATCGACGTTTCAGCACTTCGGCCGCGAGGATTTAGGATCATGCTCGAGATCCTCCTCTGCGGCCGACGCTTGACCACCAGCGAGGTGGGGTTCTGCTTCGGAGAGCGCCATGCTGGAGACAGCAAGGCGACGCTTCGGGAGGGCGCCCGCTATGTCCGGCGGCTGATCGAGCTCCGCGTCGGCGAGCGGACCGTGCGGCTGGCCGCGTTTGGGACCGTCGGGGCGATCGGCGTGGTTGTCAACACAGGGGTCGTGGAGTTCCTCGTCGGTATGCTGCACGTTTGGTACTTGGCTGCTAGCGTCGTGGCGACCCAGGTCGCGATCCTGTTCAATTACGCCCTGGCGGAGCGGCAGGTGTTCTGCAACGTGGAGGCGGGTCGCACGCAGCGCTGTCGCCTGGCCACCTACATAGTCTTCAACAATGCATCTTTGGCCCTCACCGCTCCGCTGCTGGTGCTCTTCGTCTCCGTCGTCGGCGTGGGTCTAGCGGCCGCGAACGTTCTGTCGTTGCTCGTCCTCGGCATCGTCCGCTTCGCGGTCGCCGACGTGTATGTGTGGGGACCTGCGCCGATTCCTGGTGCCCTTCGCAGGTCCTCGCGCAGACGTAATCTCCGGCGGCCCGTCGTTTGACCGTACTGTGACCCTCAAACGAGTCCTGCCGAGCATCGCGATCAGCGCGATCGCCTCGGTAACCATCGTCGCGTTGCGTATCGCGCACGTGAACTCCGAGGCCCCAAACGTGTCGGTCAGCCGGCTGCAGGCCATGAAGCCTCTGCTCGAGGGCCGTTGGTATGCGCCGAACAGCTTGTGGAATACGCCGATCCTGCCCAACCCGCGGATCGCGTCAAATAATGCGACGCTTGTCGCGGCGTGGGCAAACACCGCCGCGTGCGGCGGCGCACCGTGCCTGCATCCCTCGGGAAACGCCTACACGCCGGCGATCTACTACGCAAGCCGGGCGACGCCGACGGTGCCCGTTCGGATCGACGTCCCGCGCTGCAATGCGTATACGGTGCGGGTGCCGATCCCGAAAGGCGTGCTGCCGGATCCTTCGCGCGAGGGCCACATGGCGATCGCAGCAGCCAATGGGACCGAGCACGACTTCTATAACGCGCAGTATCCGAATGGTCCCCCGAAGTCATCCCGGTACTACCGGAGGCCGTGCCCGAAAGCGAACGAGTGGACGGCGGCCAAGGTGGTTACCACTAGCTGGATCAGCGGCAGCGGCGAGTTGCGTGGGTCGGTGCGCGGGTCGGGTACACCGGAGGGGGCCGGCACCATTCTCCCGCGGGACACGCAGCAGCCCGCCGGCGCCAAGTGGGGCCACGCCCTGGCGATCTCGTACCGCAACACATGCTCGCACGCACTACGCTGGTGCCCGCATGTGCCGCCGGCGACGCAGGGGGACGGCACCGGCACGAGCAGGGCAATCGATGTGCCCGAGGGTGCGCGCTTCCAGCTGGATCCCTCAATCGACTGCGACACGTGGCCGTCGCTGCGGTATGTGTGGCAGCGGCAAATGTGCCGGACCCTCCAGGTGTACGGCGCGATCATCGTGGACACCACCGCCGGCGCGATGGGGATCTACGTGCAGTGGATCGGTTCAACGGGCAGCTACAGGTATCCGTGGGTACCGACGTATCCCGGCTTCCCCAACGATCTGCTCTCCCACTTCCGAGTGCTCGCCTGGCGATAGCCGGCCCCCAAGTCGATGTCGACGTCCTCCTCGCGCGCAACGGCGCACACCACACGATCAAGCGCGGCGCTTCAGGCGGTCTCGTGCGCCATCGCCGCTGCGAGCAGCTGCCACCCGAGATGATACGAGCGGCACTCCCGCAACAGCTCGAACTCCCTCGGCGCGCGCCGTGTTCGGCCGCTCAGCGCGGCAATGCCAGCGGCGCGGCGCTGCCGGCGTGACCACCCGGCCAACCCGTCGGCGTCGCCTCCCGGGCGCTGAATGGAGCGATAGATCAGCCCGGCCTGGGGATCCACCAACGACTCGCCGAGCTCGTTGTCCCCGGTGACCCAGCGCACACCGGCAGTAAGGGGAGCCCGGTAGTCTCCCTGCTGCAGGCGGGTCGCCGGAAGCAAGGCCATCGATGCCATCGCGTCCTGGTGCACCGAGTAAACGGGATAGCCTTCGATCACCCTGCGAGCGCGCGTGGAGTAGAACCACCACCACTGGCCGTGCTCTCCCTGCTGCTCCACCAGCAACTCGCAGACGCGCGCGATCGCGTCCGGGGGAGCGGTGTCGGTTGCGAGAGCGAGCTCGCAGAGCCCCAGCACCGGGTAGACCTGGCTCGCGAAGCTCGTCATCCCGTGGAAGAAGGGGTGCTGCCTGAGGGGGTGAGCGGTGGCCGCAAATACATGCGCCTTTGGCAGAAAGCGCCGCTGGAGCTCCGCGGCGAGCCCTTGAGCGGCGTCGACGATCCGCGGGTTTCCTGCGTCGCTCGCGCGGAGCCACCGGGCCAGGCCCGCCAGCGCCAAACCCAGCTGCATGCTCGAGGCCCGACGTCGGTCAGTCACCTCGATGATCCTCGCGGCGATTCGCGACCCATCGGCGCGTCCGGCCAAAACGCAACCCCACAGTGTGGTGCCGAGGACCGCCGGGTCGCGCTCCTGAGCCTGATTCATGAGCGCGTCGAGCGCCTGGTTGGCGCGGCTGTTATACGGCTCCGCGTGACCCTCTGGTCGGGCTAGCAATCCGACGACGCATGCCCCCGTGTAGAGCCGGTTGACGCCGCGGTTGATCAGCTCGACGCCAGGACCGAGTGATGCCTTGGAGGAGAAGAGCCCGGTGCGCGTGTCCTGCATCTGAGCGAGGCCGTGGAGTGATACCGGGACCAGTGACTCGAGCTCATCAGCCAGGGTCTGCACGGAGGTATTGGCAGCTTTCGTGCCCGTATACAGGCCTGGACGGTGAGCCGGTTCCGGGTTGATCATCGTCTCACCGGCCATCGCCGAAAGCCCGCCGGGCGAGCATCGATCGCGCTGAGCAAACGCCGCGCCAGGCGGACGGCGGGACCGTCCACATCCGCGGTTGCCTCGAGCCGCCACGTACCCTTGACCGTGTCGTGCCAGAACAGCGCCAAGTTCCGATGCCTGTACGCCCAGCGCATCGCCGTCGCAGTCTCGTCACGCCGTCTGCCGTCATCGAGGAGCACGACGCAGCGGTCGCTAAGTCGCGCCGACAGCACTTCGACGGCCGGCCACCGGGCGCGCCGCGTGGTCGAGGGTGGACCGTCGACGACCAACAGGTCAATGTGCTGCGGGAGTATGGGTTCCAGCGCTTCGCGGTCGTACCAGACCAATGCCTCGCCGCCCACTACGGTGCTTCGGAGCTCAGCCACATGGACCTTGGCGTGCTCCTGGAGTCCGGCACGGGCGAGTCCCGCGCGCGTCCGCTCCGCGAACGATGGGTCGTGATCGATACTGATCACCGGGGACCCACCTCGTTCGCGGCGCACCTCGGCCATCAGCAGCGTCGACGCGCCGGAGCCCAGCTCGACCACCCCATCCGGATCTCGCGTCATCTCCGCCGCGAGTAGCCGCAGGAAGTCCGGCTCGGCCGCCCACGTCGCCAGCGGCGCTTGTGCCGGCGCGAGGATCGGCGCGAGGAGAGCAGCGTCCTCTGCGTTGCGGACATCGCGCGCCAGGCTGGCCAGGCGGTCGAGTAGCGACGCCTCGACGAGGCCGACGGCGAGCCCGGCGATCAAGCCGCTGCGTGCCCGGCGCAGGCAATACCCTGCCGCGGCGACGGTCGCCGCCGTCGACGCAGCGCGGGCCATGTGGTGATGGCGCACCTCGGTCAGCGCCTCGCCGGTGCGACGCGTCCACGCACTCATGGTCGGATCACTCGGTTGTCCCCTGAGCTGCTTCGACAAGCCTGCTCAGCGCGCAGTACATCCACGCCGTCGACCACCGCAGGAAGGGAGTGCGGATCGCGCGGTCGCCGCGGCGCTGGTAGGCGAACGAGCCGTCCGGTAACCCGAGCCGGCGCAGCGAGTGCTCGGCGACGCGGGAGGCGCCCTCAATATCGCCGAACTCGCACAGCGTGATGATCGCTTGCGCGCAAGCTGTCGCGTCCAGCGGCTCCGCGCGGTTGTCGTAGTACTTAGGCGCCATGTCCTCGGTGAAGAACATGCGGCGGTAGTAGGCCCAACCCCGATCGATAGCGTCGCTCGCGGAGCTATCGCCGGAGTGCCGACGGTATGCGCTGAGGCACTCAAGTAGGTATCCGGTATGGAAGTTGTCGGCCCGCGGGTCGCTCAGCGAGTACGGCCAAGCCCCGGAGGGCAGCTGGTGCGCGACGACGAACCGAACTGAACGCGCAGCGGCTTGTAGCAGGTCCTCTCGGCCACCCAGCGCGTGCGCCTGGGCCAGCAGGCGCGACCCTTTGAGCGTCGCGTTCAGCACAGCCGGCCCGCTGGTCGGTGCATACGTCCAGCAGAAGCTCCCGTCGCTGCCCTCGATTCGATTCAGATCGTGCATCACGAACTCGGCGGCACTGAGCACCAGCTCGCCCGCCTGCTCCAGTCCGAGCCGTGCATGCGCCGTCCATAGGCCGTTGGCGATCATTCCGGTGGCCACAACCGTGGGGAACGTGGCGGGAACCGACCCGTAGCGAGTCTCCCAATCGAACGGATAGCCCCAGCAGCTGCCGGAGTAGCCGGGCGTCACAGTCGTTGCCAGGCGGCGCACGGCATGCTCTGCCTTACTCCGTCGCTCCTCCGCGCTCGACGTATCGCCGGCTGTGCGCAGCGCCTGTCCCTGAACGTAAAGCCCGATCGAGACAGGATTGACCTGCTTGGGGATCCGCAGCAACGGCCGCAGGTTCCAGCGCGAGCGCTTCAGCACCTGCTGGCCGCCGAATCGCAACAGCCGATTCGAGCGCAGGACCGGTAGCCCAAACAGCGGCGAGCACAACGCGTCATACGGGTCCCAGCCGCGGAGATCCTCGAGCTCGAGGTGACGCTCTGCCGCATCGACCGCATCGAGCAGCGAAGCGTCTGTCAGCCGGAAACCGCCGGTCATGCGCGGTTTCGGTTCAGGCGGCGCACCAGCCGCTTCGGCGAACGTCATTTTCATTCGCCCGCAAACGTAGGGGACGGCCGCGGCGACGCCTATCGCGATGCCCTGGCCGAAGGTACAGCTGCCTCCAACTCCAATGAGCGGTCTTCGCCGGTGGCCCTTTCGGTTTGTCCTCGGGCCGTCCATGCTTGCTCGGAAAATGACCGGGCTGTCCAGCATCGAGCTGACTCGAGGGGGTCGCGTGCGACCGGCGTGGCCGGGTCGGCGCTTGAGCGGGGACCACACGCAGGCCATCGCGGTGGCGGCCTCCGCTCTCGGCAGCCTGCTGGTGGCTGCCACCCTTAGCGTCTCGCTCGCCGCGGCGCTGGGGATCGTGGTGGTCATTGCTGCCGGGACGTTTGTCCTGCGCCGTGGATTGATCGGCGTTGCTCTACTCCTGGCCGCCCTACTGCCGTGGCTGGTCGTGTTCAGCGCCGTCGAGCCCAAGCTGACCGAGACGTTCACGGCCGGCGTGACCGTGGTGATCCTGCTGGTGGTGGCGGCTCCCCGGCACGATGGGTCCAGAGCCGCTACTCGGTTGCGGCTCGGAATGATCCTGTTCTACGCGTCGGTCATCCTCGGCCTCGCCCGAGACCCCGGCGGCGCGCAGTTCATCGAGGCCGCGAAGTACATCGTCTTTCCCTTCGCGGTGCTCGCGGTCACCGCGGGCACGAATCTTCCCGCGCTGAGGCAGCTGAGCAAGGTGGCGTTCGTCAGCGGCGCGATCGCGGTTACTTTCAACCTGCTGCTCGGCGCTGCGGGCTTCAATCACAGCTACTACAACGCTGGTGACATCCAAGGTCTTGCTGGTGAGCACGACCTCGCACTGCTGGCCGGAGCGGTGACCGCCGCCAGTCTCGGCATGGCGATGACAGTGCGCACGGCAGCGGTCTCGGTGGTCGGTACGATCGCCACGATCGCCACCGGGGTTCGCTCGACGTTGCCGGGCCTCCTGCTCATCGTCCTGGCGAGGATGTCACGGGCGGGAGCACGACTGCGAACCATCACGCTCGTCGCCGTGGTCTCCAGCGCGGTGCTGGTGTCTGGGGTGGCCAATGTGGTGGCTCAGCGGTACACGCACGCTCAGCAGAGCGGTCAGTTCTCCTCGTTCGCTGCGCTGGGCAGCGGGCGCGGCGAGCTGTACACCGCGGCGATCCATGCCTGGTGGGTGTCCTCGCCGGTGGAATGGGTGGTCGGGACTGGTCTGCGGAGCATCGAGGTTGTCGAGCAACGCGCCACCGGGAGTTCGGGCGTCGCGCAAAGTGACGTGATCCAGGTTGGCGTCGAGAATGGGCTGATCGGCTTGCTCGGCTTGGTCCTGATCTGGTGGACGCTGCTCGCCCGCGCGCGCTCAAAGCTGCCGCTACTCATCCTGCTGCCGTTCTCCGTGTTCAACGGTGCCCTGGAGTACGGCGCTCCGCTGGTGATCACATTACTTCTCACAATTAGCCCAGCTGAGCGCAGCGCGGACCTGGACGCCGTAGTGGAGCCGCACGCGGCTCCGCCGGTCACTGCCGAACTTCCCGGTTCGGCAGGCGTCGGTTAGAGCGCGATGTCGCTTCAGGCCAGCACGGTCGAGCTGAACCGCTCGTTCCGGCAGGGCTTCACGCTGACGTTCACGGCGGATCTGTTGACCAAGGCTCTCTCAGCTGTGACCGTCGTGGTGCTGATCCGCGGGCTCACGGTTTCCGCCTACGCCTATACGACGCTGTTTCTGACGCTGGCCCAGTTCGCCGGGGCGGCGGCCGGCGGCGGCGTCCGAACCCGGTACCTCCGAGAGAAGGCGGAAAGCATCTCGCGAGGCATCCACAGCGAGAAACACGACGGCTATTTCTTGATTTCGCTGATCAAGGCGACACTGTTGGTCGCCGCGGTCGGAGTGTGTGCCCTGCCCCTCGTCGGACCTCTGCACGTGGGATCGAGATTCGGCGCAAACGCGAGCCTCATCCTCTACGCCGTCGCGTTTGCCGCCGGATTCGGCGCCACCGAGCTTGCGATCGCTCACCACCAGGCCAGGCGTCGTTTCGCGGTTGCCGGGATGCTGGGCCTCATCAGAGCTGCGGCGCTGCTCGCCGCGGCAGTCCTGATCAGTCTGACGCACCAGAGCGTTCAGCTTCTCAGCATCTCGTTCGTCGTCTCGATGGTGGTGGTCGGCCTGGCGACCGCAGCGCCGATCGCTCAGGGCGCGCTGCGCCAACGCCTTCCGAATGCGCGCACCCTGCGGCTCGACCGAGAGGAGAGCTGGCTGTCACTCTATTACCTGGCCTCCGCCGGATTTGCGTACGTCGACGTGCTCGTCGCAAGCGCGCTTCTTCATCAGAAGCAGGTGGCTACGTTGGGCGCAGCGATTCGATACCTGGCAATCGTTCTCGCCGCGGCACCGGCCCTCGGCGCGATCCTGCGCGTGCGCACGGCGCAAATGGACATGATCGACTCCCAAGAGGCTCAACGCGCCATGCTTCTTCGCTGGATGCGGGTCGGCGCGGCGCCGGTGGTCGTCTCCACGGTGCTCGGGGTGGCGCTGTCGCCGTGGCTGATCCCGATTGTCGACGGCGGCCGCTATCCGGAATCGATCACGGCCTTTCAGATCTTTCTCGTCACCGCCGCCTCCAGCTATCTGTTTGCCCCCGCGCCGAGTCTGCTGATGGCGCAGCAGCGGTATCAAGCGCTTGCCGCGACGTTCTTCGTGGCCCTGTGCGTCAATCTCGTCGGAGACGTTCTGGTGGCCCGTCGTCTCGGAGTCGTCGGGATCGCAGTCGTGTCTTCCTCGGTCTACGTCGCGTTGGACGTGGTGATGACCGTGGATGCGCTTCGGCACGCTTCGCCGGCCGGTCGTAAGCCTCGCCTCACGTCGCTCACGCCGCTGTTCAGGTACAGCTCTTTGCGCCTCGCCTTGGTTCTTTGGATTATCGGCGAGCGCTGGCGCCCGGTGCTCGCTCGGCGCCGCGGCTCGATGGCGAAACTGAAGAGCTTCCCGTCTGCGTTGACGGGGGCGGGTTCGCTCCTGACCGGGCTCGCGCTCTTCGCCACGGTCGTCGGAGCGGTGCTTGGGTTCGCGATCGCGCGGTCCGGCGGGAGCGATGTGCCGCGGCCCGCGAGCGAGACGCGTGCGTCTTCGGGCTTGCTCGAGGTCGCGCTTCCCGCGGGATGGCACCAGGGAGCGGCGCCGTCCGCCCAGCCAGTCGCGCTCAGCGACGAGCTCGTGCTGCGCCCGCCGAGCGCGGCCGCTGGAACGCTGCTCGTGGGCAGGGCGACGGGCGATCCGGCGGCCGTGGCCCGTGGCTTCGTCGGCACGCTGCCGCAGGCGTCCGGCCCCCAGCCGGTCGTGCTCGGCGGCGCCCGGTTCAATCGCTACGCTGCCGGCGCCGCGACTCAGCCGCCGCAGGCCCTGAAGTCGGTCTACGTGCTGCCGACCACCGTCGGAACCGTCGTGGGCGTGTGTCTCGCTGGCGAATCGGGCTCGAGCTTCAACGCCGGCTGCGAGCGAATCCTCGGCTCGCTGAGGGTCCGTACCTGGGCGCCGTCAGCGACCCTTCCGGGCGGCTACGCCGCGAGTCTCGCCGCGGCGATCAACGGCCTCAATGCCGTCCGAGCGAGCGTCGGCGCGGAGCTTGCCGCGGCGCGAGACGCCCGCCACGAGGCGATCGCAGCCACCAGGCTCGCGGCGGCGCACGCGAATGCCGCAGCTGCGATTCTGCGGCTCAATCCCGGCCCTGCCGCCCGTGCCAACGCAGCGGTCGCGGCGGCGTTGCGGATGACCAGTGAGTCGTATGCCTCGCTTGCGGTGGCGGCGACCCATGCGGACGCGCGAGGCTACGCGAACGCGACCGCGTCGCTGCGGCAGGCGAGCGCGACGCTTAAGGCGGCCTTCCAGCAGCTGCAGGCATTCGGCCTTCGCGTGGGCTGAGCCTCAGCCGCCGCCGCTGAGGGTTCCCGTCCCAGAGCTGCCCTGGCTGCCGCCGCTAGAGCTGCTGCTCGGCCTCGAGCTCCGTGATGGAGGGTTGGTGCCGCCCCCCGTTGTCGGAGCAGTCGCCCCCTCAGGCGTCCCGCCGCCGGCGGCGGCTGACGGAGGTCGGGGCGGGGGAGCCGGCGGCCCGGATGAGCCGACACCCGTGCCGGTGGAGGTAGGAGCAGTCCAACCGGTGGCGCCGGCAACAGCTGACGGGACGGTGGTGGTCGCTGCCGTGGCTGCAGTGGTGGCAGGCGTTGTGGTGGTCACGGGGGCGGTGCTCGTGGGCGTAACCGCCGCCGCGACGGGCGCGTACTGCGCGGGACGAGACCTATGGTGCACCTTGAGCGCGGGAACGGTTTCGGCCGGAGCGACGGCGACCGTCTTCACCTCGATCTGGCTCAGATTCACGCCGAGCACCGACCTCGCCGGAGCGCCCGTCTGCGTGGTCAGTCTCGTCGCGCTCCCGACCACGAACGCGAGCGCGAACGCGACGACGAGCACGCTGCCGCTCAAGCTGCGCCCGATCGGGCTACTCAACAGCACACTCACACGCCCGAGCACGCTCAAATCATATCCACGATCCGTGCAACGACCGAAAAGAGCGGGCTGACAATTTCCGCGCTTCACGGAAATGCGAATCGACCAGCTCTTAGTGTGACGTCACACCGTTTCTCGATCGTCATGGACCAGACATGTCGAGCGTTGTCAGCAAGTTAATCGGCTACGCTCGATCGAGTCTTCACCCTCCGGGACCAGTCGGGAATGACCAGACGGCAATTCGAGCGAGCGGCTTCGGCCTCGCGTGTGCGCGGAGCGGCAAGTCGGTGGCATCCGATCGCTTGCCTTTCCGGGTTCTTCACCATCATCAGCTGGTGGCTTTTCGCCGCGGCATGCCAGGCGGCCGTCCCGACCAACAGCTCACCGCCGACGATCATCGGAGCTGCGACCGCAAGCGAGGGTCAGACACTGATCGAGGTGCACGGTCACTGGACGCCCACTCCCACGTCCTTCACGTACCAGTGGGAGGACTGCGACACCGCGGGCGCAAGCTGTACTCCGATCCAGGACGCCGTGGCGCGCACATACGCTCCGACGGCCGCCGACGCCGGGCACACGATCATCGTGCAAGAGACGGCGAGGAACAGGGCGGGCCAGTCCACCGCCAGCTCGCGTCCGACGGTCGTGGTCGTGGCACCGCTTTCCAACATCTCACCGCCTTCGATCTCCGGGGTCGCTCAGCCAGGCCATACGCTGACGGTGACCCAGGGGACATGGTCGGACAGCCCGTCGCTGAGCGACGCCTGGCAGCGCTGCGACGTCGCCGGCAGTGCCTGCGCCGCCACCGGCGCGACCGGGGGGAGCTACGCACTGACGGCCGCCGACGCCGGGCACACGATCATCGTGCAGGAGACGGCGAGGAACAGGGCGGGCCAGTCCACCGCCAGCTCGACTCCGACGCCGCTCGTCACCGTCGAGAGCACGACCGGGCTGCTGGTGTTCCCAACCGCTCCGGTCGCCAACCAGACCGTCACCATCATCGCGACCGTGACCGCTAGCGTCACCGGCGCGCCGCCGACTGGAACGGTCACGTTCAGGAGCGACGGAAAGGCGGTCAGCGGCTGCTCGAACGAACCGGTGCGCCCGACGGGCCAAAGCGTGACGGTCATCTGCCAGATCGCATTCCCAGCGTCAACCACTCAGCTCTCGGCCGCGTTCGCCTCAGCCGCCGGCTCGAACGTGATTCCGTCGTCCAGCCCGGCCCAAAGCGTCACGGTCGGTAAGGACTCGACTTCCGCCTCGCTTGACGTCTCAGCGACCGCGAATGTGGGAGCGAGCACGACCTACACGGCAACGGTAACACCGCCCGCCGTCCGCCCCGGACCACTCAAGCCCACAGGCTCGGTTCAGTTCTTCGACGGAGGACGCCCGATCGCGTCGTGTACCGCGAGGGCGCTGATCCTCGGCGGCGCGACGTGTACGGTCACCTACAGAAGTCTGGGCGAGCACACGATCACAGCACGGTACAGCGGCGATTCGAATTTCACAGGATCGGTGTCAGCGCCGGGCCCTGTCACCGTCGTTAGGACGCCGGCGGAGGTCCTCGGCTCGATCACGGCGACGATGCAGTGGACGTTCCGTTACACGCGTAGGTACACCACAGTCAACGCGCTCGTGGTCAACGGCGCGCTGAACGCGAATGTGGTTGTTGTCAAGTGTCAGGGCCCGGGGTGTCCGTTCACTAAGCACACCACTTTCGTCACGGGAACCCGGCACTGCGGTCTGAAAGCGACGCGAACGTGCCTGACACCCAGGAGGCTCGACCTCACCCCGCAGTTCCGCATGGGCCGGCTCGGCGTCGGGGCGCAAATCACGGTGATGATCGTCCGCCCGAGATGGGTTGGCAAGTACTACTCGTTCACGATCCGAGCCGGGCACGGCCCGCGCATTAGGCTGAGCTGTCTCGCGCCTGGCCGAACACGCCCCGGGGTGGGCTGCTGAGCCTCCAGCTGTCGGCTGACCTCGCGCGCGCCACCGAAGCCAATGCTCGTCACGGCATAGAATGTCTGCTCACGGATGGAACCGTTCCGTCTCGGCCGGCGCCGTCTAAACTGCCCGTCACGTTGCGTCGCACACCGAATCGCACTAAGAGCCTCCTGATCAGCATTGCAACCGTGATCGTGGTGGTGGTCGCTCTGGGCATCGCGGGCGCTTTCACCAATACCACGAGCTCGACGCTCACGTTGCGGAAGGCTGCAAGCGGCAACGGATCGGTGAGCGTCGCCGGTGGTACGCGCCGACGAGCCTGTGGAACACGCCGATCGGGCCCCATCCCCGCCTCGCGCCGAATAGCGCGAGCCTGGTCGCGGCACTTTCGAAGACCAGCAGCATCGGCGTCTCCTACGACTACACGCCTGCGATCTGGTACGCGAGCCGCACCACGCCGAAGGTTCCGGTGCGGATCGACGTCCCGCATTGTAACGCCCGCACGGTCTGGGTGCCGATCCCGCGCGGCGCCATCTCGGACTCCTCGTCCGAGGGGCACATGGCGATCGCTCAGCGTGGTACCGGCACCGAGTTCGACTTCTACAAGGCCCAGTCGCCGGGTCGGCCACCGAAATCGTCGGTCTACTACTCGAGACCATGTCGCACCGTCAACGAGTGGACGGCGGCGAAGGTGGTGACTACCAACTGGCAGACGGGAAGCGGCGAATTGCACGGCGGGGCGCGGGGGTCGGGCACTTCCGAGGGTGCAGGCACGATCCTCCCCCGCGATACACAGATGCCAGCGGGCGCAACATGGGACCACGCGCTCGGGATGGCGTATCAGAACACCTGCTCGCCCGCGATGAGCTGGTGTCCGCACGTGGCGCCCGCGACCCAGGAGGACGGCACCTGTACCGACCGATCGCGCTGCATACCGGAGGGGGCACGTCTGCAGCTCGACCCGTCGATCAACTGCAGCACGTGGCAGTTACTCACATACGAGTGGCAGCGGCAGATGTGCCGCACCCTCCAGGTGTACGGGGGGATCATCATCGATACCAACGATGCCGGTCCCACGATCGCCAACCAGTGGCACGGCTCGCTAATCGGCTACACGTGGCCATGGCTACGAGACCGAGACTGAACCTCCCTCGTGAGGTCCTGTCCGATTTTCGCGTGCTCGCATGGCGGTATGCGCTGGCATGTCCGCCACTGCTGCCAAGACCCTCGTTGCGGCATCCTCCGCTGGTGGGGGCTCGCCTCGCTGATCCGTAGGCCCTCGGTCGCCGGCGGGTCAGCATCCTGCTCTACCACGATCCCGAGCCGCAGACCCTGGATGCGGCCGGCGCTCGCGGGTCGTCTCTGCGGGCCGCGGCGACCGATCACGACGGTGGAGACGGATCACTCTGGAGAACGCGTGAGAGTGGTTCATCCTGTCGGCCGCACAGCTTGACTCGTTCGAGCAAGCAGTGCTGGAGCGCCTGGCCGCGGAGGAGTCGATCACATTGTCGGCGGCGGTCATCGACACACAGCCGCAGGAGGGGGTACGGCCGCGTCTGCGGCGTGAGCTCTTGGCGAGCAAGCCTCACTAGTTGCCCGAGCTCGCCAGCGGCGATGATCGGGCTTGTCGCAAGCGCACGCACGCCAGTTGATGAGGCTCGTCGGCTGTCGCGGGGATCGGCTGTCGCAGCCGCTCGCCGGCCGTCCAGTGAGGACCCGTCCACACACGCCAGCGCTCGATTTCCAACATCTCCGATCCGGTGTCTGTGAGCCATGTCTCCAGCTCGCGCCGAGAGTACTGCTGGGTGATATAGCCCGCGTCCTGGCCATAGCTCGCGGTGGGGAGCGCGTACACGTTGAAGTGGTATTGCTGCTCGTTATAGGGGAACGTCAGGATTAGGTCAGCTTCGGGCGCGAGCGCTGCGACCATGTTCCTCACTGCCGAGCGATGATTCGGGATGTGCTCGAGCACACTTATGGAGGTCACACAGTGGAATTGCCGTGGCGCTCGCCAGCGCGTGATGTCGCCACGGGTGACCTTGAAGTGCCGATTGACGTAGCGTGACTTCCAGTAGGAGCCGACTTCGTCGACGGCGACCACGTCGATCCCCTCCGCCTGCAGGAGGCGCGGCCAGGCTCCTTCTCCGGGGCCGACGTCCAGCAGGGTCGCTGGATAGCGGGCGGCGATCCAGCGGAGCGCGGTGGAGTACTCGATCAATCGCTCTGATATGAATTCGAGTCTCGCGCGCTGCTCGAGCCGTAATTGCGGCTCGAGGACGATCGAGGTCGTGAGGTTGTAGAGACGACGGAGAACGATCCTGGTCTGGCTCATCGAGCCTCCTCACCGGAGCCGGTGAGCGGCCGGGCGGCCGCGATCTTGAGAACTACCGATCTCGTGCTGCGGGCGGCTTCGATGAACCGGCTGCGCAGGGGGCGCACGACGATACGGGAGTCCGAGCATGGGTGCGGCACCCCTCCGAGCCCGCGCTTGAACGCGTACAAGCCGTGGTCAGGGTCGGATGGAAGGTGTGCGTCGGGCGGGACGCCACCAAGGTTTATGCGCGTAAAGCCCTGACTCGAGAACTCACACATCGCCCGGTGGATCACCGCCGTCATCGCGCCGGTTTGACGACCGAGGTCGTTTGCGCCGCCGGACAGATAGAACGCCCGGCGCCCGAACATCGTGAACAACGCGCCGGCCACCCCGAGCGCCGCCGGCGGTGGCCAAGAACAGCCGGGCGCCGCCGTCGTTCCTCAGCCTGCGAGCCGTTCGGCCAGGGCATCGAAGTCGACCGGCGCCGCGGGCACCCCCTTGACGCGATGGAGCCGCTCGAGCGTTAGCGCGTACAGGCCCGCGAAGTCGCGGAAGCGACCGGCATCGGCATCGATCTCGATTCCGTCGCGCTGCGCGCGCCGGATCGATCGCCGAGCCAGCTTGCGCATGCGGACGAGCAACTCGTCCTCCGACGCCGGTGCAACGTGGAACTCGATCCGCGTCGCTGCCGCGTTCGGCGCCCACGGCTGCTCGGTGTCGAACGAGCCGAGCCAGGCGTCGGCGATGCCGCGCTGGCTCCTCATCCAGCGTTCGACGTCTGGCGCCAACTGGGGGAAGTGCAAGAGTGTCGCCGGAGAGGCGTCGAAGTGAACCGAGCGCGCCGCGAGCGGCCCCGGAAGAGCGGTTTCGATCGCCACCGCCACTGCGGCCGGCTCTGGTGACTCCGGTGGACGCCAAGCGAAGAAGAGCGGGCGCTTATTCGGTTCGGTCGTCCGGTAACGCGCCCACGCGACGCAGTGAAACGGGCCGCCCCGAGCTCCTCCACCCATCGATCCCAATCCGCCGGCGCGCTTCCGTCTCTCACGTCGAGGTCGGCGATCGATCGCCGCGAGGTGCACTGCTCCCGCGCAGGCGGTGGGTTGGTGTGCAGCTGCGGCACGCTCAAAAGCCGCGCTTGAATACGAGGTAGGGGATCAGCGCGAGCCCCGCGAGTCCCGGAAGGGGATCGCTCAGACTGAAGACGGCTTCGGTGTGTGCCCCGGCCACAGAGCGGAGGTACGCTCGGGGGTGAAGTCGGCCGTGGTACATCTCGGTTAGCGCCGTCGGCACGTCGGTGACCAGTCGGACCCAGCGCCGCCCCACGCGCGCACGGCTCGGCGCTAGGGGCGTGCCGGTCTGATCGGCGAACTGCAGGTACGGGAAGTCGACTCCCGCCGCGAAGCCGAGCGAATGGTAACCCCAGGTTCGGGCGTTGAAGTCGAGCAGCTTGAACTCGTCGGTGCGGGGATCGAGCTTGTATTCGATCTCGGCCAGTCCTGAGTACCGGATCGCGCTCAGGAACCTGGCCGTCAGCTGCTCGATCTCCGGGACGTCTACCGTCTCGACGAACGTGCTGGCCCGGCCGAACTCCGGTGGATGCTGGCGACGACGACGGGCCACCATCGTGGCCACCATCTCGCCGTCCCTCGCGAACGCGCAGCAGGCAAACTGCCGGCGTCCGTCGCCCGGGATCAGCTCCTGGATCATCACCTCACCCGGTCCCACCAGCGCGGCCGCCTGTTCGAACCGGGCCAGCAACTCGTCCTGGCTGTCCGCCCGCCATGCCTTCGCCTTGGTCGCATGCAGGAACTCCTCCTTGATCGCCGGCTTGACGACGAAGGGGGGATCCACATCTATGGCGTCCAGGGCGGAGACATCCCTTGGGTACCAGGTGCGCGGCGCCGGGATGCCCAGCCAGCCAGCCAGTACATAAGTGTTTCGCTTGTCCCAGGCCCACCGCACCGCGTTCCAGTCGGCGGTCGGCACCCGGAACATTTCCGAGAGTTCGGTTCGACGGTTTCGAGACAGGGCCGCGACCGTCTCCTCTCGGGTGGGATACAGCACCCAGCCCTCGAGGCCCAACCGACGGCCAAGTCGCCATCAAGGCCGCGACGGTCCGATCCTCATCGCGGAGATCCGCGACCCTGACCGCACGCGTGGCGTAGCGTGAGAAACGCGCGATCGAGTGCTCGTCGTCAACCACGCAGATCGGAACGCCGTGCCGGCCGAGGCTACGGATGATCCCGAGCCCCTGGTAGTCGCCGCCGATCACCACCGCTCCGATCGCACTGGTCCCGGGTCGAACCGGCGCGACCCGCACCTGACGTCTGGATCGCGTACGGTGCGCGGCGTGCTGGAACGGCACGTGAGGCCGCTGACGGGATATCGATCCGTCGCGCGTGAATGCGGCGCCGATCATCAGCGCGGAACTTCCGGCCCTTTCGGTGGAGCGGACGCCCTCGCCCGTGCCGGCGGCTTGCAACTCATGTCGTTCAGATTGAACAATGGGGCTCCCGCGCGAATGCCCCCCGATCGTCCAGATCGGCGATCGACAAACCCGCCGTTGGGTTAGCGATCCGGCGGCGGTCAGGATCTACCGTGACCGCTCGTAACCATGGGTCAACAGGTCTTCCACAGCGGGAGTGACATCCGTCCCCCGGTGATCGCATACGTCTTCGGCACGCGGCCGAACTTCGTCAAGATCGCACCTGTCATCGAGCAGATGCGCGCGCGCGCCCCGTCGTCCGACACGTCGTCGTACATACCGGTCAGCACTACGACCGCGAGATGTCCGACGTCTTCCTCGCCGAGCTTCCGTGCCGGCTCCCGACCACCTTCTCGGCGTGGGATCCGGCACTCACGGGGCGCAGACGGCGCGCGCCCTCGAGCGGTTGGAGCGCGTGATGCTCGATGACCCCCCGACATCGTGATCGTGCCTGGCGACGTGAACTCCACGCTTGCTGCCGCCCTCGCCGCCGCCAAGCTCGGCATCCCCATCGCTCACATCGAGTCCGGGCTCCGCAGCTTCGATTGGACGATGCCTGAGGAGATCAACCGCGTTCTCGTCGATCGCTTATGTCGCTGGTGCTTCACGCACAGTCCCGAAGCGAGGAAGAACCTGACCCGCGAAGGGATATCGAACGACCGGGTGTTCGAGGTCGGCAACACGATGATCGACTCATTGGTCCGCATGCGTGTCCGGATCGACCAGTCGGATATTCACAGGCGACTGGGTATCCCACGGAGCGGTTACCTCCTCGTCACTCTGCATCGCCCGGCGCTGGTTGACGGCCCGCTGCTAGCCGATGTCCTGGCCGAGCTCGATGGTCTAAGCCGGCATTACCCGGTGGTGTTTCCGATGCATCCTCGTACTCGCGCGCGCTCGAGCGAGTTCAGGGCGTCAGGAAACTCGCTCCATCTCATCGATCCCGTTGGCTATGTCGATTTCCTCGCCCTGGAGAAGCATGCGCGCGCGGTCATCACCGATTCCGGCGGGGTCCAGGAGGAGACAACCTTCCTTGGCGTCCCGTGCTTCACCCTCCGCGACAGCACGGAGCGGCCGGTTACGTTGACGCATGGCACCAATCGTCTGCTGGGCCTCCGGGTCGAGAGGTTGCCGGAGATCCCCAGGATGCTGGGCTCCGCACCGTCTCCGCTCAGGCCTCCCCCCGGCTGGGATGGCCGGGCCGGTGAACGCGTGGCCGACATCCTCGTCGAGGAGCTCGGTGTTCCGGCTTACGCCGAAGGTGCTGCGGTGGCGGCCAGCGAATGACCCTCCCGCAGGCCTCAGTGTCGACCATCCCAGACCGGGCTCCGATCCTCGCGGCTACGCGGCGTCTGGCAGTGCTCGACGAGCTGCGAGTGCCGTACGATCGCACCGACGCCCTTACGCCGGAGGGACACTGGGCTTCGCTCTCCGCAATCGAGCTGTCGCAATCGCTGCACTGGTATACGGGCCGCGCGGGCGAAGTGGCGGTAGGATGGTCGCTCGGTGCGATCCCAATCTGGGGTCGAGTCGCGCCGGATAGCGCGACAGCCGCGTTCGTGAGGTCCGTCCCGGGCGAGTGGACTCGCGAAATTCCAATCGTCGATCGCGCTGGTGCGGCTCGTTCCTGGGTCTGGCGCTCAAGCGACGGTGCCACGATCCTTCCCTTCGACCCGGACGAACTGATCGCGAACTTGCGCAGCGAGCAGTACCTGACACTCACGGGCTCTCCGAAGCGTGCGCTGTCGGCGTTTGCCCGTCGCGCCTACTACGGGATCCGTCCGCTCCTGCCGCGGACGGTGCAGATCGCCGCCCGCCGCGCGTTCAGCCGCGTCCAGGCGCGAACCGGTTTCCCCCGCTGGCCGGCAGAGCCCGCGCTCCATGACCTCGTTGACCTCGTGCTGCAACGCGTGGCGGACGTCGCGGGCGGGGCGGTGCCGTACATTGCCTTCTGGCCGCGGGGGCGATCCTGGGCGCTGGTGTTGACGCATGACGTCGAGACAGCCGCGGGTCGAGACGCGATCGAGACGTTGCGGGCGGTCGAGGCGGCACAGGGATATCGATCAGCGTGGAACCTCGTGCCGGAGGGATACCAGGTGCCGGAGGCGCTCGTCGAGCACCTGAAAGCCGTCGGGTGCGAGGTTGGCGTTCACGGGCTGCGGCACGACGGGTGCGACCTCGAGTCGCTTGACACACCGCAGAGCCGCTTGCCTGAGATGCGGCGGTGGGCTCGGCGCTGGGGAGCGGACGGTTTCCGTTCACCGGCCACTCTCCGAGCCTGGGACTCGATGCCGAAGCTCGGCTTCGCCTATGACAGCTCGTATCCGGACACCGACCCCTACGAGCCGATGGCCGGCGGATGCTGCTCCTGGCTGCCGTTCTTCAATGGCGAGATGGTGGAGCTGCCGATCACGCTGACCCAGGACCATACGATGTTCGTGATCTTGCGCCGCGATGAATCACTGTGGCGTGAGAAGGCGGAGTTTATCCGCGCCAGAGGCGGCCTGGCGCTCGCGATCACCCACCCCGACTACATGCTGCAGGACGGCCGACTCGCCTCGTACAGACGGCTCCTGGCGACGTTCCGAGATGACGCATCGGCTTGGAAACCGTTGCCGCGCGAGGCGGCGGAGTGGTGGCGACGGCGCGCCGCCACCTCGCTGCGTCTGGTCGGCGGCCGATGGCTGGCGGTGGGACCCGCCGAGAGGGAAGTTGCGATCGCGTTCGCCGAGCCGGGTTTCGCCGCGGAAACGGGCTCCCGTTGGCCGAACGCACGGGAACGTCGAGATGCGCCTAGACATGTGGGGAGTGCGACAGGCGAGCGCGGTTGGTAGATCATGGACATGACTCTCACACATCTCGACGGCGCGGCTGGGATCGACGTAACGTCCGCTCGGCCGCGAGTCTGGATTGACGTCGACAACCCCCCTCAGGCCCAGTACCTGGTGCCTTTCCGAGCGGCCTTCGAAGCCGCAGGACTCGCGACGGCGATGACCGCTCGCGACTACGGTCGCACCGTCGAGATGCTGCAGGCTGCCGGCGAGCAGGCATACGTGATCGGAGAGCGGGTGGGGCGGGGCAAGCTTCGCAAGGGCGCCGCCGCATTCCTGCGCGCTCGCGAACTAGTGCGCCTCTTTGCGCAGGTTGGGCGCCCTGACGTGTCGTTGTCGGCTTCCCGCGCGGCCGCCGTGGCTGCCTGGCGGATGGGCATACCGAGCTTCTTGATCGGCGACTACGAGCACGTCCACCTCCCGATCTACCGGCTCACCGGGTCCAACATCCTCTATCCAGGGGTGATCGACGCGAAGCACTACCTGCGCCGCGGTCTGCGGAAAGATCAGCTGATTCCCTTCTCCGGGGTCAAGGAGGACATCACCTTCGCCGGCCTGGACCTCGACGCACTGGAGCCGTACGACCTCGGTGACGTTAACCCGGAGGCGGTCAAGATCCTCTTCCGCCCGCCGTCCGAGACCAGCCATTACTACAACCAGAGATCTACGGCGATGGCCAGAGCGGCCCTCAAGTGGCTGGCCGAGGCTGGTGCGCTGATCGTGTTCGCGCCCCGAGAGGCCTCCCAGGCGGCGCTGCTGGAGGGCCTTCGTTGGAGCTGTCCCCCCGTGATCCTCCGACGCTCAATTCCGTTCGTTTCGCTGCTCAAGAGCGTCGACGCGGTGGTCTGCGCGGGAGGGACGATGCTTCGGGAGGCCGCCTATCTCGGGATCCCCGCCTACAGCATCTTCTGCAGCGAGATCGGTGCCGTTGATCGCTGGCTGCAGCAGATCGGACGGATCAAGCTGCTGGGCGCGCCGGGCGAGCTCTCCCAGATCGAGTTGCGTAAACGTGGACCGCTGGAGCGTCTCGACAGCAATCCCAACCTGCTCGATCAGCTGGTCGACGTGATGACAGCAGCGGTGGTGCAGACGAACCGTGTAAACCCACAGGGGGCGATAGCTTGAGGACAGATCCCAGTTCAAAATGGACGAACGTTCCGCAATGCGACGTGGCGATCGTCGGCGCCGGGCCGTACGGATTGGCCGCTAAGGCCGCGCTGCACGGCGCGGACGTCGACGTCCGCATGTTTGGAGCGCCGATGTCGTTCTGGCGCGAGCGGATGCCGGTGGGGATGCTGATCCGCTCGCCATGGGTGGCTAGCAGCTTCGCCGCTCCCGGCGGCGGACTAACGCTCGACGACTACGAGCGCTCGCTCGGTCAGCCGCTTTCACGCCGGTTGCCGCTCGAGCATTTCATCGCTTATGGCGAGTGGTTTCAGCGACGCGCGTGCTCCGGCGTCGATGAGCGGACGGTGAGTCACGTTTCCGCGAACGGATCAGGGTTCAGATTGCAGCTCGCCGACGGCGAGCGGCTGACCGCGCGGCGGGTCGTGGTTGCCGCCGGGATCGAACGATTCGCGGCGCGGCCCCGCGTATTTGATGACGTTCCGTTCGAAGCAGCCATCCACACGACGCAGCTGACCGACCCGAAAGCGCTGTCGGGATCTCGCGTGGTCGTCATCGGCGGCGGTCAGAGCGCGCTCGAATCAGCCGCTCTGTTGCACGAGGCCGGCGCCGAGGTGAAGGTGCTCGTGCGCGCACCACGCGTCCATTGGCTCCTGCGCAGCGATCGTCTGCATAGGCTTGCTCCGGTGAAGCGGCTCCTGTACGCGCCATCGGACATCGGTCCCGCTGGGGTGAGCCGCCTGGTGACTTTCCCGGACGCGTTCGCACGCATCCCACGCCGAACGCGGGAGCGCCTCGACCGCCGGGCGATCCGCCCTGCCGGGAGCGGATGGCTCGTGCCGCGTCTTGCCGAAGTGCCGATCGAGACCGGGGTCGACGTTGTCGCGGCACGCTCTGTCAACGGTGGCGTGTCGCTGCGGCTGAGCTCGGGGCAGTCCCACACCGCCGACCAGGTCGTGCTCGGCACCGGCTTCCGGATCGACCTCCTCCATTATCGGTTCTTGGCACCGGAGCTTGCTCGTGCCGTGCGATGCGTGAACGGATATCCCATCCTCAGCCACTCTTTCGAATCCTCGATCCAGCGGCTGTACTTCGTGGGGGCAATCGCGGCGGGCACATTCGGGCCGCTCCTGCGATTCGTCGCCGGGGCCGACTTCGCAGCTAGACGTGTGGGGCGCGACCTCGTCGGGGCCAGGCCGCTCAGCACGCCCAGCACGAGCCTGGCACTGGAGTCGGTATGACAGTTGCGGCCGCCGTCGCCGGGGCGGTGGTGGCGGCGCTGCTGACGCTGCCACTGGCGTGGAAGTGGCAGCTCGGCATGCGCCGGACGATCCTGGGTCTAAGCGTGATCTTGATCCTCGCGGCTGCCGTCGCCGTCGCCGTCGGCGCCGGAGTTGGCCTCTCGGCCGCGGCGCGCGCGCTGTTGGCTGCGGCGTTGACGCTGCTGGCCGCGTTTGCCGTCCTCGCCTACCGTTTCTACCGCGATCCCGCGCGCACGCCTCCCGGCGGCGATGACGTGGTGGTGAGCCCGGCAGACGGCGTGATTGTCTACGTGAAGAGCTCGCAGGACGGGCACCTGCCGCTCGCCTGCAAGCGCGGGCACCAGGTGTCGCTCGAGGAGCTGACACGGACTCCGGTGCACGATGGAGAGGCGGTCGTCGTCGGGATCGGCATGAGCTTCCTCGACGTGCACGTCAACCGCGCTCCGATCGCCGGCAGGGTCCGCCTGCAGCGGCGATTTCCGGGTAGCTTCGGCTCGCTTGGACGACCCGAGATGGTGTTTCGAAACGAGCGGGCGACGACGTTGATAGCGGGTCGCGAGCTCGAGGTGGCGGTGGTCCAGATCGCCTCGCGGCTGGTGCGCCAGATTGCCTCCTATGTCGGCGAAGGCGAGGAGGTGAAGCTCGGCCAGCGCATCGGGATCATCCGCTTGGGATCGCAGGTCGACGTCGTTCTACCTTCGCGGCAAGACCTCTCTGTTCACGTTCGCGAGGGTGACCGCGTGACGGCGGGGACTTCGATCATCGCGAGCTTTCGCGTGGACGCTGTGCGATGAGCTCAACTCCGGGGGCGCTGGTAATCGGGGCGAACCTGCGTGCGCTCGGGATCGCGCGCAGCCTCAGCAGGCGCGGGGTACAGACGTGGCTGCTGCACGAGCGGGGCAGCGACGGCGTGGCCCGGATGTCCCGACATGTCAGCCGCACATTGCCTTTACCCGAGGGCAGTACCGAGCAGCGACGAGATGGCCTGCTGGCAATCGCCGCTCGCCACCGGTTGCACTCTTGGACGTTGTTTCCTACTGACGATGAGTCCGCAGCGGCCGTGGCCCAACAACAAGCCAAGCTTGCAACGCGGTTCGCGTTCACATCTCCGAGCTGGGAGGTCTTCCGCTGCGCCTACCACAAGCGCCTGACCCATGACTTGGCGGAGCGGACCGGTGTCGAGTATCCCTGGACGCGCTATCCCCGCACAGCGCGGGAGGTTGCCTCACTTGCATGCCCGTATCCGGTGATCCTCAAGCCGGATGTCAAGCCGGAGGAGAATCGCTTCACCCTGGCCAAGGCGTGGCGCGTCGACGACCGTCGCTCGCTCCTGAGCGCCTGGAACGAGGCGGCTTCGTTGGTGGGAGTGGACGCGGTGATGGTTCAAGAGCTGATCCCGGGTTGCGGCGGGGGGCAATACTCCTTCGCTGCGCTGTGCCGGCGAGGCATCCCGTTGGCCACGCTGGTTGCGCGTCGCACGCGGCAGTACCCGCGCGACTTCGGCCGCTCGAGTTCGCTGGTTGAGACGGTGGAGGCCCCCGGTGTCGAGGACCGAGGACGTGCGATCGTCGCGGCGCTCGGGTGGACCGGTCTGCTCGAGATCGAGTTCAAGCACGACCGTCGCGACGATACATTCAAGCTGCTCGACATCAATGGCCGGGTCTGGACATGGCACGCGCTGGGTCCCCCCGCCGGTGTCGACTTCGCGTATCTGGCGTGGCGGCTGTCGCAGGGCCTTCCCGTCGAACCGGTGCGCGCGCGACCCGGCGTGCGCTGGGTCCGGCTCGCCACCGACGTTCCGAGCGCTGTTGAGGCGCTGAGAGCAGGCGAGCTGTCGCTGCGGGGATGGGCAGCTTCACTGCGGCGTCCACGCCAGGCTGCGCTGTTCGCGTTCGACGATCCGTTGCCGGCGCTCGTGGATCCGGCGCTCGTGGCGTGGAGGACGATGTCGCGACGAGGCGGGATCAATGGTGGCGGAACTCGCCAACCACGTCCGCAACCTGATCGATCTCCGCATCCATCATCGCGGGATGCAGTGGCAGCGAGAGAATTCGCCTAGCAAGCTCCTCGACAACCGGGAGCGACGGTTTGGCAGCACTCGCGTACGCTGGCGTTTCGTGAATCGGAACCGGGTAGTGGACTGCCGTGGCGATACCGTGCGCCGCGAGGTGCGAGCGCAACGCGTCGCGATCGTCGCTCTCCACCACAAACTGATGGAAGACATGATCAGCGCTGGCACATGGCGGCCCGAGCATGGTTACGGGGGCGTCCCGCAGCGCTTCGATCAGCGCGGCGCCGAAGCGGCGACGGTCGTCGTTCCACGCGTCAAGCCGGCGCAGCTTGACCCGGAGGATCGCGGCTTGAAGTGCATCTAGGCGGGCAGTCGTTCCGACCACTTCGTGGTGGTACCGGCTCCGTTCGCCGTGAGCGCGCAGCAGCCGAACGCGTTCGGCAAGCCGCACATCGTTCGTAACGATCGCACCGCCGTCGCCCCACGCACCCAAGTTCTTAGCCGGATAGAACGAGAAGCACCCGATGTCGCCGAGCGAGCCGACGCGGCGCCCGCCGATCAGTGCGCCGTGTGCCTGGCACGCATCCTCGATCACCGCCAGTCCGCGATCACGTGCTAACACCAAGATCGGGTCGAGCTCCACGGTCCGCCCATACAGATGGACCGCCACCACGCAGCGAGTCCGGGGCCCGATCGCTGCTTCGATCTCAGCGGCCGTGATCAGCGCGGTCCACCGGTCAACGTCGACAAACCGCGGGATCGCTCCGGCGAGTGAGACCGCTTCGGCGGTACCGATGAAGGAGTTCGCGGGAACCAGGACCTCATCGCCGGGGCCGATTTGCAGAGCCCGCAGGGCGAGCGCCAGGGCGTCGGTGCCCGACGAGACTCCGACCGCATATCTCGTCCCGCAGTATTCGGCGTACTCGGACTCGAATGCGTCCACCTCCGGCCCGAGCGTGAACCGAGCCGACCGCGCCACCCGCTGCACCGCGTCGAGCAGCTCCTCCATCAGCCCTGGGTCGGCGTTATCCAACCTGGTGATCGGTATTCCGGCTGCCGGAGCGTCGATGGTCATCGCACGATTGTCGCGGGTCAGCATTGTCGATGAGGCTCAAACTAGTCGGCCGTCTAGGAATCTCACCCAACGCGGCGGGTGTGCCTGACGCACCACAGCTGGGTAGATCTAGACCAATTACCGGTTCGACGCAGGCGATCGCTCCCATATATTGGCCACCCCGATACAGCGCGGAGGTTGAATCACATGAACCGACTGACGACTTTCTTGGCCTTAGTGTTGGTGACCGCGTTCAGTGGCGCCCTCGCTCACGCTGCCACCGCGGCGCCGCTGTTCTCGCAGTGTCCAGCGGTGGGAGGAGACAACGGTTGTCAGTACCTCATCACCGTCACCCACGCCGGAAGCTCGATCGCGGTCGACCCCTCACAGGGGTCGTATGCCTCGAACCTCGCCACTACCCACGAGACTCCGCCGGCCACGGACGCGTTGATCGGGGTGCAGAACAACTCCTCGCAGGCGGTCACCTCGCTCAACGTCACCGGACCGATCATCTTCGAATTCGACGGCGACGGGATCTGCAACAACGCTAGCGGCCCAGTACCGAACGGCTGTCAAACCCCCTCCGGCTCGACATCGTGTGGAGCCGACGCGGGTCCGTGCTCCTTCCCGCTGCCGCCCGACGAGCCACCGAACTATACGGAGTTCGGTGCCGTCCACGGGATGCCGGCCTTCCCGAATGGGGACGTCCAGAATGGGTACGAGGGACCCACCACCTGGTTCTCCAACCCCGGTCCCTCTCCTAACAACAGCGGGACGGTTAACTTCTCGCCAGCGCTGGACCCGGGCAAGTCGACTTACTTCTCACTCGAAGCGACGCCCACGAATGCCCTCGCCGTCCTCTCCAGCGGGAAGATCCTGCCGGTGACGACCCACCAGACCCACCTGATCGCCACGCAGACGGCGGCTGGCCTGAGCCGTCCCATCCTCTACCTGCCGTCGGGCGTGCGCGTGCAAAGCACCGCCACCCTAACCGGAGGCTCAGGTCAGCCGACCGGGATCGTCTATTTCCAGCTCTTCTCCGACAACAGGTGCCCGAGTCGTGTTCTCGCTGCTGACACCACTAGCGCCCGTGCCGGTAGCCTGCGGTCGAACTTGGTGCTGATCCGCGGTCACGGCACGTATTACTGGCAGGTCATCTACACCGGCGACAGCGCCAATGCCTCCTCTGCGACCAGCTGCGGCTCCCAGGTGATCGTGATCCCGCCGGTCGGCAACGTCGGTTTGCCTGCCCGTAAGCGCTGCGTCTCTTCTGTGACGGCGCGACTTCACATCGGACGCCGTCCAGCGCGGGCTATCGAGGTGTTCGTCAACGGAAAGCTGGTCGGCACACTCTCCGGCAACAAGATCCATCTCCGCGTTCGTAGGCGCGAGACGATCTCGGTCATCACCACGTCTGTCAGTCACGCATTTGCAAAAGGCGTGACCTCCGCCGAGTCGTTCCGCCAGCAGTCGCGCACATACAGAGCGTGCTGAGCGGTTGTCCGGACGGCGGTGAGAGCGCGACGAGGCGCGTCACGCGCATGCGCTGATCGCCCGCGCGATCACCTCTGCATCTCGCCCGCTCACACGCTGATGCGTGGGAAGGTTGACCAAGTGGCGAGCCGCTAGCTCGGCGTGCGGACACGAGCCTGGCTCATAACCACAATAGGTTGGAGACACTGCCTCTTCGAGCACTGACGTGAACCACTGCCCAAGCACTGTGTGCCGAGCCAACGCCGCCAAGGCGCGTGGTCGGTCAGAGACCCACACTGGGTAGCGGACGTACACGGCCTCTGCTCCCGCGGGCGGCAGCGGCCGCCGCATGCCGGCTTCGGCCAGCCGCGAGTCGTAGATCTCCGCGATGCGCCGCCGATGAGTGAGGTTGGCGTCAAGCCGTAGAAGCTGGCGCAGACCGAGTTCCGCCTGCGCGTCGCTCAGGCGCTCCTCGTACACGTCCGGGCGGTGGCCACAGGCCTCCGCCTCACTGGTCGCAGAAGGCAGCGGCTGGGGACGCCCCACTGACTCGTATATGGCGCGCGCACACGCATGGACATGTGGTTCCGCCGCGAAGTGGTAGAGCACGAGCTTGAGCAGGCGCCTGATGGTCAGCGACCGCGACGGAAGGGCGCAGCGCCGTTGAAAAGACCGCAGGGCTTCTGCCAGTCGGGCTTCGTCGGTGGTGACCATCCCCCCCATGGTCGTCGAGATCGTCTTGGTCTCCTCGGTGCTGAAGAAGGCGGCGCGTCCCAGGCTACCGACGGGGCGTCCACGATGGCGCGCCCCGAGCGAGTGGACGCAGTCCTCGATCAGATGCAGCTCGTGGCGCCGGCAGAGCGCCATTGCCCGATCGAGGTCGGCGGGGATGCCAAACGTGTGCTGAAGCACGAGCACCTTCGTACGCTCGCTGATCATTCGCTCGGCCGCGTCGAGGTCCATGTTGTAGTTGTCCAGGCTGCAGTCGGCGTACACCGGGCGTGCGCCCGTGTACCGAACCGCGTTTGGTACGACCACATGGGTGGGGGTTTGCAGGAGCACCTCATCGCCGGCTCCCACGCCGAGGGCTAGCAGTGTCCCATACAGCCCGACGCGGCCGCTCGTGAAGCTGATCGCATGGCGGGTCCCAACCCGCTCGGCAAACGCCCGCTCGTACCTGCCAATTGTGGATCCATCGATCAGTCGCCGGGGCTGGACGATCCGCTGCAGCGCCACGCCGGCGTCACCCCATGACGTCGTGCCGCCCAGGATCGCCTGCTTCCGCGGCCACCGTCTCAGAGCGCTCGCACGGGCCGACTGGGCAGCCGGGTGAGGAGGGTTCACCGACAGGCCCATCTAGACGTGCCGGTACAGCCAATCGCCGACGTGCGCGGTCACCGGCAGCGGAAGACGACGCCAGGCTGCGGTTCCCGCTCTGTGGACTAGCGCGTGCTGCTCTCGCGCGGACGCCTGCTTGGGCGCCGGGTAGCGGTAGCGGTACATGCGGTGCTCGGTGGCTCCCCACTTGGCCTTGAATTCGGCCAGGCCATCCTGGCCTGCGGTTACCTCCCCCAGGTCGTACCGGCGAAAGCCTCCGCGGCAGGCATCGTGTATAGCCTGCCACTGGATGAGGTCGTTTGGGCGCAGGTGCAGATACTCGCGCTGACAGCCGTTGAACGCGTACACGACCGTTCGCGCGGCCATCAGCAGGATTGACCCTGCGATCAGCGTTCGGTGCGATTGGGCATTGCGCTCGGCTAGCAGCAGTCGCATATGGCCAGCCGGTCTTAGAATGTCCCACATCGCCTCGAAGAACGTGGACGGACGGGGCGGGACGCCGTGCCGGCGCATGGTCATCAGGTAGAGCGAGTACCACTCGCGGACGTCTCGTTCGTCCTCGGCCTCGCGCAGTCGAACCCCCTCTTTGGCGGCCTTGCCGACCGCCCATTTAATGCGGCGATGATTGCGTGAACCGCCGAAACGCAGATCCTCCTCGCGCTCCGGCAGCTCCATCACGTACGCCTCATCGCCGGCCACGAGGCCAGGAGCTGCGAGTATGCGCCCGAGGTCAGGCGACGGCAGTTTGAGCTCGAGGCCGAGTCCGCGTTCGCGCGCACGCTCTGTCGCCGTCCGGACCAGCGCCCGCGCTGCGGCGTCGTTGACGGCCAGCGGTCCTGCGACGGGCGTGTGCGGCAGTGAGGAGAGCCGGCGCCCGGTGACCAGACCACGCTTCTCGAACAGCGGCAACACCCCGTTGAGCATCCCGCGCTCATCCTCGGAAGCCAACCCAACGAACGGGTAGCCGTAGGTACGCTCAATTGTCCTCACCCACGCCGGGTGGTGATAGACGAGCCCTCTCACGTGGGACTCCACGAACGCTGCCCAGCGAGCATCTGCAGCGGGGTCCACCTCCACCACTCGAGAACGAGCCCCGTCACTCGCCCTACTCAGGCCCGTGACCTTGTGGCCGAGAAGGTCGGGGCATCTACGTACGAAGGTGATCACTGGCGCTCCAGCCGCGCTACGAGCACAACTGCCACGTGCACCCCTCCTGTGGAGGATGCTACCACGGCAGGAGTGGACATAACGCCTCTCGGTCTGCCCAAATCGGGCCTCTGATGAACCATGACGTCGAGCGACCGCCGATCCTTCCTCCGCGCCGCACAGATCGGCAAGTAGACCTGCGCCAGATGACTGGACTGGACCCGGCGCCGGCGCCTCCTCGATCACTTTTGGTAGCGGCGCTGGACGGAGCAGTCACGCTCGCCGAGGTGGACCACCGCTCCGTGCTCGTCGGCGGCGATCTGCACCTCGACGTGTCGCGCCGCGGCGATGAACCGCTCGACGTAGACGCGGTCATCACCGAACGCGGCGCCGGCCTCGCTGCGCGCAAGACCGAGCTGGGAGCGCACCTCATCGGGATCGTGAGCGAGCTTGATCCCGCGGCCACCGCCGCCGGCTGTCGGGTTGATCAGCAGCGGGTACCCAAGCCCGTCTGCCTGCGCTGCCGAGCGGATCTCGCCCCCGCGGAGCACCGGGACACCCGCTCTCGCCGACAAGCTGCTCGCGCGCGCGCAGCTTGTCGCCGGCGAGCTCGATCACCTCGGGCGGCGGTCCGACGAACACCAACCCGTGCTCGCGAGCGCGGACCGCCAGCCGTGGGCTCTCCGACGGAAGCCGTACCCGGGATGGATCGCATCGCAACCGGTCCCGAGCGCCGCCTGAACGACGACGTCGTCACGGAGGTAGCTCTGCGCCGCCGGACCGGGTCCGATGACGACGACACGATCCGCGACATGGGCCGCGGCGCCGTCGCGGTCGACCTCGGAGGCGCCGACGACCGTCTCCAAGCCGAGGCTGCGGCACGCGGGCACGATCCGCAGCGCGATCTCGCCGCGGTTGGCGACGAACACCCGCTTCATGCCGGCCGGACCCGGAACAGCGGCGCCCCGTATTCGGCGAGCCGGCGTTCTCGTGACGACCTCGACGACCGTGCCCGACACCCCGGCGGGAATCGAGTTCATCATCTTCATGACCTCGATGATGCAGACGATCGTGTCGGGCTCGACCGTGCTGCCGACGTCGACGAACGGCGGCCGGCCAGGACCGTCGGCGCGGTAGAACGTCCCGAGCATCGGCGCCGGCACGATCAGCAGTCCATCGTCCGCCGCGGCCGATGAGCCCGTGGGCGGGCCCGGCGTGCGTCCGATCGGAGCCGGGTCGGATGCGCCGCTGAGGGCAACCGGGCCACGGCCGTTGAGCTCACGGATGGCACGCGGATCGCCGCCGACCTCGTGATCAGCAACCTCGGTCTGCCGCTGACCGTGCTCCGGCTCCTGCGCGAGCACGAGGTCGATGCGACGCTGCGGCGGCGTCTCGCCAACATCCATAACCGCGGGCAGTGTTCTGGGCCAACCTGGCGATCCACGAACCGCCTCAGTACGCGGCCGAGGTGGACAACCCCGTGGGCGTCAGGCGCTCGCGGGGCCCAGACCCGCTTCAGCTCCGCGCTGGCCCGAGATCACGAAGGAGTTTGCCAGCACCTGCTCCCGGCGCTGGGCCGCACGCCCCCAACATGTCGCTGAGAACGTCACCGCGATGCGGGTGCGGGCCGGACGACATCAACGGGAGCGGCCGCACATGATCGAGGGCGGCTATTCAACCGCGAGCACGATCGCCTCGCAGGTGGGGCGCTTTCGCCCGGTGCCGGGGCTGAGCGGGTACCGGCTGCTGCTGGAGAACCTGTACGACTGTTCGGCCAACCTCCACTCGGGGCCGGGCATCGGACGGGGATCGAGCTACAACTGCTTTGCCCAGATCGCGCTCGACCACGGGCTCGAGCACGCATCGATCGCGGCATGAGCGATCCCCGTCTCGCGGGCAAGCGGGTGCTCGTGACCGGGGCCGGGCAGGGGCTCGGTCGAGCGTTCACCGTGCACCTCGCCGGCCTCGGCGCGTCGGTCATCGGCTGCGACATCGACGCGTCGGCGCTCGAGCAGACCGCGGCGCTGGCGGGAGAGCATGGCGAGACGGTGGTACCGGTGATCGCCGACGTGAGCTCCCCAGAGCAGACGGCACGGTTGGCGCAGGTCGCAGTCGACGCCGTCGGCGGGCTCGACGCGCTCGTCAACAACGCCGCGGTCATCGCCGGATTGCAGCGGCGGCCGTTCGACGAGATCGCCGACGATGAGTGGGACCGGGTCCTCGCGGTCAACCTGAAGGGCGCGTGGCTGTGCGCCAAGGCGCTCGTGCCGCTGCTGCGCGCGGCCGGCGGCGGGGCGATCGTGAACCTCGCCTCGGAGACGGCGCTATCAGGCTCGCCTGGCCTCGCGCACTATGTCGCCTCGAAGGCGGCGGTGCTCGGCTTGACGAGAGTGATGGCGCGCGAGCTCGGCCCCGATGGCATCCGCGTCAACGCGCTCGCGCCGGGGTTCATCGCCACCGAGGGATCGAGCGGGCTGACCGGCGCGGGCGGATACGACGTGAGCGGCACGCCGCTGGGCCGGGTCGGCGAGCCGTCGGATCTGCTCGGAGCGCTCAGTTTCTTGATCTCGGACGACAGCGCGTTCGTGACCGGCCAGACGCTGCTCGTCAACGGCGGGCGGCTGCTGAGCTGAGCACACTGGGCCTTCGCGAACTTTCCTGATCTGGTTCCACACCCCGGAACCGAATCGCGAAAGTTCGGCTCCGGCTGGACCGCTCAGGAGGAGCCGAGGAGTGTCACCACGCCGGCCGTCCCGTCGACCCGGATCATCTGACCGGTGCGAATCTGCGAGGTCGCGCGCCCGGTGCCCACGACCGCCGGCAGCCCGTACTCGCGACACACGATCGCGGCGTGCGACATCACGCCGCCGACGTCGGTGACGGTCGCCCTGATCTTGGAGAAGATCGGCGCCCACGCGGGCGAGGTGCTGCCACAGACGAGAATCTCCCCGTCACGCACGTCCGCGATCTCGCTGACCGCTCGCACGACCCGTGCCGGACCCTCGACCACACCGGGAGATGCCGCGGCTCCGTTGAGTTCCGAGCCGCCGTCCTGCTGGCGCGCCCACTCCCGCACGCGGTCGGTCGTCACCCCCCAGAGCATGATCGTCATCGGATCGGTGATCGCGTCGGGCGTGACGCCCAACGCCGGCGGCGGCGTCCACTGCGCCAGCCGCTCGAGGATCTGGCGACGAGCGGCGACGATCGGCGGCCAGTGCTGTGGCCCGAGCGGCTGCCCACCGGTCGCCCAGGAGAGCACGAGCTCGTCAAGCGCCGAGGCGACCTCGTGGCGGGAGAGCTGGAAGATGTCCTCGCCGTCCTCAAGGAACCCGTGCGTGGCGAGCAGCGCGCCGAACTCACGCACCTTGTTCCACCACCGGGTGAGGAACCAGTAGTCGCAGAAGAACTTGTGCTCCTCGACATACGGGAACACGGTGCGCGACAACGCGAGAAGGTCGTTCCACGGCCCGCGGGTTTCATCGTCGAGCAGCGCCCCATACTCCGTCGCAAGCCGGTCACGCTCGCGTTCGATCTCCTCGGTCGGCCGGTCGATCTGCTCACCGGCCCGCAACGCCGCGATGTGTCCGATCAGCGCCGCGTACGGGATGCGCGGGTCATCGAGCCAGCTCGTGTAGTAGTGGTAGAGGCCGTCTCCCGTGGCCATGTTGAACCACGGATCCTTGACCTTCTCGAGCTCGGCCAGCCAGCTCTGCCCGGCCTCGCTCTGCGCGAGCTCGCGGTCGATCTCGTCCGGACTGCGGCCCTCCACGAACGCGCCGTCCACCCCGGTCTGGAGCGCCAGCCGCGCCAACCGTCGCAGCTCCGCGTCGGGCTTGAACAGCAGCACGTCGATCCCCGCGACCATCTGGGCGATGTGCTGATCCGGGATGTCCGGAAGGTGGGTCTTGCAGAGCTCGGCGAAGGTCGCGTACGCCCCGTACCCGAGCAGCAGGAACTCGAAGTGGTGCTGCCACATCAGGTCACACATCCGCAGGCAGCGGCCGTAGGCGTCAAGCAGCTCGTAGAACGCCGTGTTGCGATCCTCGCCGAACGCCACCTCGTCAGGCTCGTACTCGGGGAGGTCAGGCACGACCAGTTCGCCGAGCTCGGCGATCAGCGCCTCCATCTTCGCCCGCCACTTCGGGTAGAGCTCGCCCCAGTTCGCGTAATAGTGACCCGCGCGCCTCTGGAAGAACTCGGCGCGCTCGGCGATCTTCGCCGGGTCGGTCACCGGGTTGCCGGAGATGTAGATGTAGCCGTTGACCGCGCGGTAGTCGATGCCCATCGCCGGCGGAACGGCGAACACGCGGTTCTGCCATGCCCCGACCGCCTGGTACGGGGAATCGATGCAGATCACGTCGAACGCCGGCATCGGCACGGGGAAATGCATCGAGTTCCAGAACCAGAACCGGTTCTCATCCGTGTCACGACGCCGCTCGTCGAACAGCGCGTAGTAGGGGTACATCTCCTGCCAGCCCTCAGCGCCCGGAGGCGTCTCAATCGAGAAGGGACTGGGAAATGCGCCGAGTGCCGGCGTCGCGCTGACCATACGAACCTCCGTCTCTCTCCAATCGGTCGCCTCGCCGCGGGCTGGGCTCGACCCGCCTTATATACGGGACGCACTCCCCCCACGTCAACCGCTTGTCGGTCCGCGCGGGCGCGCTTGCGCACCGACGCCTGGTTCGCCCGAGCCGCCGCGGCGCGCGATTAGGATCGCCCCGGCCCCGGCCCGGCACAGCGCTCGGTGCCGATGACCCGTTAGGAGGAGAGAGATGGCAAGGATTCTGCTCGTGCACGGTGCGTTCGCCGGCGCATGGTGCTGGGAGCCGGCGTTGCCCGGTTTGCGCGACGGCGGCCACAGCCTCGAGGCGATCGACCTGCCAGGCGCGGGTGAGGACACGACACCGGTCGCCGAGGTCACGCTCGACGCGTACGGCAAGAAGATCTGCCGAGCCCTGTCCGAGGGGCCGCCGGCGATCCTCGCCGGGCAGAGCATGGGCGGAATGGCGATCACCCAGGCGGCGGCGCGCTGTCCCGAGCACGTCCGTGCGCTCATCTACATCGCCGCCTTTGCTCCCGCCGAGGGCCAGAGCCTCGTCGAGCTCGTCTCCTATCCCGAGGCCGCCGGCGATCAGGTGCAGGCGAACGTCATCGTCGAGGGCGATCCTCCGTCCGGTCACCTGACGCGCGACGGCGCGGTCGTCGCGATGCTCAACTGCTGCACCGAGGAGCAAGTGAACTGGGCGGTACCGCGCCTCGGTCCCCAGCCGGTCGCGCCGTGGGCGGGCAAGGTTGTCGTCGAGGACGGCGAGCGGGCCGCTTTCGAGGCGCTCCCCCGGGCGTACATCCTACTGCGGCTCGGACCACTCGATTCCGCCGCCGATGCAGCGCCGGATGCTCACCGACCGCGGCTGCGATCCGGTACTCGAGATCGACACCGATCACTGGCCATGGGTGTCGCGGACCGACGAGTTCGTCCGCGCGATGAACGAGATCATCAGCACGGTGGCGTAGGTGGGGCACTAGTGGACCCCACCAGCGCCGATCGGCAAGAAGGCCTGCACGCGATGGCTGGACTGACCTGTGGCCCGGCGGTAGCTTGGCCGGTGCCCTAGGAGCGAGAGGAGAAGCGATGCCGGAGATCGAGCTGCTGGCGCTGTACTGGACGATTGCCGGCCCGGCCGACGTCCACATCGGCCGTGAATGGAGCACGTTCGAGTGGCGCGACCGCTGCGCCGAGGCGGCGCGCGTTGGCTTCAGGGGTATCGGGCTGTGGCACGCGGACATCGAGCACCAGCTCGAGACGCGGTCGCTGCGGGAGATGAAGGAGATCTTCGACGATGCTGGGCTGCGCTACCTCCAGCTCGAGTTCCTCGCCGACTTCTTCGTGGCGCCGGGCGATCCGCTGCGCGCGGAGTCCGACAAGCGCCGGCGGCTTCTGTTCGAGGCGGCGGCGGCCCTCGACGCCCACCACATCAAAGTCGGGAACATCCCGGGCACGCCGTGTGAGCTCGGGCAGCTGACCGACGCGTTCGGCGAGCTGTGCGAGGACGCCGCGCGTCACACCCCGGCGACGGTCGTCTACGAGTTCATGCCGTTCGACGTGAACGTCAACGCGCTCGACGCGGCCCTCCAGGTGGTCGAGGGTGCCGCCCAGCCCAACGGCGGCCTCGCGATCGACACCTGGCACATGGCCAAGCTGGGGATCGCACCCGACGACCTCCGGCAGGTACCGCGTGAGTACCTCAGCTGGGTCGAGCTCTCCGACGGCCAGGTGCAAAACATGGACGACCTCGTCGACGAGACCGTCAACCATCGCCGCCTTCCTGGAGAGGGCGAGTTCGACATCCCGGGCTACGTCGCCGCGTGCCAGGACACCGGCTACACCGGACCGTGGGGCGTTGAGGTCCTCTCCGAGGAGTTGCGCAGCCTCCCGATCGACCAGGAGTTCGACCGGGCGTACGAGACGACGATCGCGCAGTTCCACGCCGGCGTCGCATAGACAGTGGTCGCTGACCACGAGGAGGAACACATGGCAGAGTTCGACACCGACCGGCTCGTCTGGATGTACACGCAGATGCTGCGGATCCGCGAGTTCGAGGAGCGCGTCAAGAGCACCTTCGAGCAGCACCCCGGCGTGATTCGCGGTCACACGCATCTCGCCGACGGCGCCGAGGCGTCGATCGTTGGCTCGCTGGCAGCGATCGAATCCGGCGATCAGCTGATGGCGACGTATCGATGCCATGGGTATCCGATCGCCCTCGGCACGGACCCGGGCGCGATCATGGCCGAGATCTACGGACGCAAGGACGGCCTGTGCGGCGGCTACGGGGGGTCGATGCACCTGTGTGACCCCGGCCGTGGCTTTCTTGGCACGTCGGGAATCGTCGGCCAAGGGATCCCGCAGGCGACGGGCGTCGCCTTCGCCGCGCAGCTCCGGGGTCGGTCCCACCCGCCACAGGTCGTCCTCTGTTTCTTCGGCGACGGCGCCTCGAAGCAGGGCGCTTTCCACGAGTCACTCAACCTCGCCTCGCTGTGGAAGCTGCCGGTCGTCTACATCATGGAGAACAACAGCTACAACGTCGCCACCCGCTCCGAGCAGGAAGACGCCAATGCCGCCAATGGTGAGCCGCTGTCGGTCAAGGCGCCGGCGTACAGCATGCCCGGCGTCACCATCGACGGCGGCGACCCGCTCGCCGTGCACGAGACAGTGCGTGCGGCGGTCGACCGCGCGCGCCGCGGCGACGGCCCAACGCTCGTCGAGTCGAAGGTCTACCGGCTCTCGGCCCACGGCAACCTGATCGCGCCACCCGGCGTCCCGCTGCACTACCCAGAGCACGAAGCGATCACCACGTTCGGGAACCGCGAGGAGTATGAGGCGGCGCTCCGCGGCGACCCCGTCCCGCGGTTCCGGATGCGCCTCGTCGAGCACGGGACCCTCACCCCGGAGCGCGCCGACGCGATCGCACAGGAGGTCCGCGACGAGATGGACCGAGCCGTGCAGTTCGCGCTCAACAGCCCCTTCCCGGCGCCCGAAGCGGCGCTGCAGTTTGTCTACGCCTGACCACGAGCGAGGAGGCACGATGGCACGAGAGATCCCTTACATCGCGGCTGTCCAGGAGGCGATCCGCCTCGAGATGCAACGCGACGAGACCGTTGTCTTCTACGGCCAGGACGTTGCGCCGAGCGATGAGGACCCGCTCGTCCAGTCGTTCGGACGCGACCGGATCCGCGTCTCGCCGATTTCGGAGACCGCCGAGATCGGGATGGCAACAGGGCTCGCGCTCGCCGGCTACCGGCCGATCGTTGAGCTGCTGATGGCCGAGTTCATGCTCGTGGCGATGGACCAGGTCGTCAACGAGGCGCCCCGGTTTCGCTACATGAGCGGCGGGCAGGTCAAGGTCCCGCTCGTGCTCAAGGCCGGCTACGGCTTCACGGCCGGCTGGGCCGGGCAGCACACCGGTTCGATCTACACGATGTTCGCCGGCATCCCCGGGCTGAAGGTCGTGCTTCCCTCCACCCCCGCTGACGCCAAGGGCCTGATGGCGAGCGCGGTCCGCGACGACAACCCGGTGATCTACCTCATGCACTACCTGCTGGTGCTCGAGCACGGCGACGTGCCTGAGGGCGAGTACGTGGTGCCGATCGGCGAGGCGGCGATTCGCCGACCCGGCTCCGACGTGACGATCGTCGCGACGGGCTGGACCGTCGGCAAGGCCCTCGCGGCGGCCGACGCGTTGGCGGCCGAGGGCATCGACGCCGAGGTGATCGATCCGCGCTCGCTCCAGCCGCTCGACATGCCGGCGATCCTCACCTCGGTCGAGAAGACCGGCCACCTCGTGATCGCCGACCAGGCGACCCGGCACGCGTCGGCGGCGTCGATCATCGCCGCGGAGGTCGCCGAGCACGGCTTCAGCAGCCTCAAGGCGCCGATCAAACTCGTCACGGCGCTTGACGCGACGATTGCCTACAGCGAGCCGATGGAAGCGTTCCTGCTGCCGAACGAGGCCAAGATCGCAACCGCCGTTCACCAGGTGCTCGGGTCGGCACCCGTCGCGGCTGTCAGCGGCCCGTAGCCGGCGCCGGCACCCGAAACTGTGGCGCGCTCACCGACGCAGCTCGACGCGGCCCGCGCCAGCGACCTGCTGGCGACGATGTGGCGCATTCGCTGCTTCGAGGAACGCGTCGCGCAGCTCAAGCGCAGCCTTCAGGTCCACGGACTCATTCACCTGAGCATCGGCGGCGAGGGCGTCGCCGGCGGGGTGTGCCGGCAACTGCGTGACGCCGACGCGGTGTACAGCGGCCACCGCGCCCACGGCCACGCGATCGCCAAGGGTGCGCCGCTCGAGCGGGTGATGGCCGAGCTGATGGGGCGCGACGATGGCCTGTGCCGGGGTCTCGGCGGGTCGATGCACCTCGTCGACGCCGCGCACGGGTTCATGGGCGCGACCGGCGTTGTCGGCGGGAATCTCCCGCTCGCGCTCGGCACCGCGCTCGCCGCCAGAACGCGTCGCAGCGACGATGTCACGGTCGTCTTCTTCGGCGACGGCGCCGTCCAGGCCGGTCATTTCCACGAGTCCGTGAACCTGGCGGCGCTGTGGCGGCTGCCGCTCGTGTTCGTGTGTGAGAACAACGGCGTTGCCGAGTTCACGCCGCGGTCCGCACACACCGTCGTTGAACGCGTCAGCGACGTCGTCGCACCGTACGGGTTCGACTGTGCGACGGTCGAGGGCGCCGATGCCGCCGCAGTCTGGGACGCCTTCGGCGCGTTCCTCGCCCGTGCGCGCGCCGGTGAGGGCCCGTTCCTGCTCGAGTGTCTCACGCACCGCCGGCGGGGCCATTACGAGGGCGACGCCGAGGCGTACCGCGACGTGCTCGCCGACGAGGAGTGGCGCCGGCGTGATCCGATTGCCCAGTTCGAGCCGCGCGCGGTCGAGCAGGGATGGCTGGATGCGTCGGCCGTCGACGCCATCCGCGACGAGGCCGCCGCAGCGGTCGAGACGGCCGTGCGGTACGCACGGGCCAGTCCCTGGCCTAGCCCGGGTCTCGCGGCGGAGCTGGTGTACGCGTGAGCGCACGGCCTGAGATCACGTTCATCGAGTCGATCAGGGAGACCCTCGCGAGAGCGATGCGCGCGGACGATCGCGTGATCGTGCTCGGCGAGGATGTCGCCGAGGGCGGACCGTATCTGGCCACGTCAGGCCTCGCCGACGAGTTCGGACGTGATCGGGTGCTCAACACGCCGATCAGTGAGGGTGCCGTCTGCGGCGTGGCGATCGGCGCGGCCCAGAGCGGCCTCCGGCCGGTCGTGGAGATCATGTTCATCGACTTCATCACGCTCGCGCTCGACCAGCTCGTCAATCAGGCGGCGAAGGCCCACTTCATGTCGGGTGGCCAGCTCGAGGTGCCACTGGTCCTGCGCACCCAGGGCGGAGCCGGCGGGCGCAGCGGGGCGCAGCACTCGCAAAGCCTCGAGTCCTGGCTGACGCACGTCCCCGGACTCAAGGTCGTGATGCCGAGCTCCGCCGCAGACGCGGCCGGCCTGCTGCAGTCCGCGATCGCGGATCCCGGTCCCGTCGTGTTCGTCGAGAACAAGTCGATCTATTTCCGCCGCGAGCCGATTGCGGACCCCGGCGCCGCGCCGGCGCCCATCCCGCTCGGCGTGGCGAACGTATTACGTCCCGGCAGCTCGCTCACGATCATCGCCACGTCACGGATGGTTGCGGACGCCATGGCGGCCGCCGAGCAGCTCGCGCGCAGCGGCGTGGAGGCGGAGGTGATCGATCCGCGGACGCTCGTGCCGCTCGACCTCGACACGCTCGCGGATTCGCTGCGGAAGACCGGCCGTGCCGTCATCGCCCACGAGGCGGTGACGATCGGCGGCTTCGGCGCCGAGCTCGCCGCGCAGCTTCAGGACGCAGCGTTTGACCTGCTCGAGGCTCCGATCCAGCGCGTCGGGGCGCCGTTCATGCCGGTGCCGGTGAGCCCGCCGCTCGAGGACGCTTACCGCCCGGGTGCTGACGAGATCCTGGCGGCAGCCCAGGTGGTGATCGAATGGGATCAACCGGTCGACACGGTGGGCGTGTGACCCTCACCGTCAAGCGCCAACAGCGTCGCGCCGGGCATCCGCGCCATGACGCCGCGATGCCGCAGCACGATCTCCAGGTTCACGAGCGACAGTCGCGCGTGTTCACGCCCGAGTGCATCGGCGCGCGCGCCCTCCCGGCGCTGGATCGCGTCGATCAGCGCGAGATGCTGGCGGTGGGCAACGACGAGGATCTCCCGCGACTCCGGCAGCTCGGCGTGAGCGAGGACGAACGCGCTCGGGCTGGCGAACGGCAGCAGCAGGATGTTCTCAAGCGAGCGCTCGAGCAGCGGACTGCGCGCCATCGCCAGCAGCCGCTCGTGAAAGCGCTCGTTGAGCGCGACGAAGCGCTCGAACGACTCGTAGTCGGCCTGGTGGACGAGTTCCTGCGTCGCCTGGCTGATCTCTTGCAAACGTCGGATATCTCCCCGCGTTGGGCCACGCTCAGCCGCGAACCGGGCCGCCGTGCCCTCGAGCACCCCACGCAACTCGATCGCGTCGCGGATGTCGTCCTGGGTGAATTCTCGGACCGCGTACCCCCCGCGGGTCAGGCTCCGCAGCAGCCCCTCGTGCTCGAGTTCGGCGAGCGCCAGTCGCAGCGGCGTGCGCGAGACCCCCAATCGCTCGACCAGCGGGAGCTCGGACATCCGCTCGCCGGGAGCGAATTCCCCGCTCAGGATCAGCTCCCGCAGCCGCAGCTGCGCCCTCATGATGTGCGTTCGGTTTGCTGGCTTTGTCACGGTGTCCGGTGCCCTCGCGGCAACTCTAACGGCCTGAAATTCCTGCATGCAAGATGACGGCATTGTCATCCGCAGAAGGGCTTTGTTGGGGTGCGTTAACACTTTCTTGCATGCAAGATCGGCGCGAATTAGTATCAGCCATCGCTTCGCCAGACATGGCGGGCCATACCTTCATCAGGAGAGGAGAGGGTGAGGATGTTTCACGTCTCGGGGCGCGTGCGCCCGGGCCTGGCACTGATCACGGTGCTGGGATTACTGGTTCTGGCGGGCTGCGGTAGTAGCAGCTCGAGCAGCAGTTCGGCAGGGGGCGGCGGAAGCTCGACAGCGACCAATGCTTCAAGCAGCAGCAGCAGCGGCAGTTCGGTCGACATTTCGAAGTGCGGACCGAAGCCGGGCGTGAAGGCGACGGGGACGCCGATCAATATCGGCACGATCGACACCAAGCAGCCGGGCACGGACTTCAGTGACGGCCCGAACATGATTCAGGCGTACTTCAGCTGCGTCAACGACAACGGCGGTGTCAACGGGCATCCGCTCAAGCTGTTCGTCGAGTACGACCAGACGCAGCCGGCCCAGGTCGCGGCCGCCGCCAAGAAGCTGATTGGCACCGATCACGTCGTCGCGATCGACGGCGTCTTCGACCTCCTGGAGTGCACCGTCAATCAGGCCTACTGGAAGCAGCTCGGCATCTATGAGATGGGCGCGGGCATCGCGCCTGAGTGCTGGTCGACGCCGAACAGCGCTGCGGTCAACATGGGACCGCGCTACAGCTCGGACGGCGCGGTGCAGTACGGCCTCAGCCAGCACCCGTCGAAGATGGTGTTCGTGCAGTCGAACGTCCCCGGCACCGGGTACATCGCCGCCGGACCGACGGCGTTGTCGAAGGCCGCGAACGTGCCGATCACCGCGCTGACGGAGAACGTGCCGATCAACGACGCCAACTCCGTCGCGCTGGACCTCGTGAACAAGGCTGGCTCCAACGGGTGGGTCGTGCTCAACTTCACGCCGCCCGAGGCGCTCGTCATCCTCCAGGCCGCGCAGAAGCTCGGACTCGAGGATCGGGTCAAGGGCTGGGGTTGCTCGACACCGTGCAACACCGACTTCCTGTCCAAGACACTGGGCCCGAAGTGGAACCACAAGCTGTTCGTCAACGCGGAGCTGACGTCCGCCGATGACCACAACGGACCGGACATGCAGCTCTACAAGGCGATCCTGGCCAAGTACGGCTCAAGCGTCGCCGGCGGCATCGGTTCGTTCAGCCAGATGGGGTACCTGCTCGGCAAGTTCCTCACCGATGCGATGTTGACGGTCAAGGGTCAGTACACGATCAAGAGCGTCAACGCCGCGATCAAGGCGATCAAGGACGAGAAGACGGATCTGCTCTGTCAGCCGTGGGTGTACGGCGAATTACCCGCTGCACATCCCGAACAACGCCGACTTCACCACGACCCCGGAAAACGGGAAGATGGTGACGGCACAGGGGTGTTTCAACATCTCTGCTGCCGACCCGCAAATTGCGGCGTATCGTAAAGCCGCAGGAACGGCGCCGTCGACGAATCCGCCGACGGGCTAGGAGGACGGAATTGCAACCGCGATCAGGGCGCTGAACCCACATGCCTAGCCTGACTGACCTCGAGCAGTTCCTCATCACGGGGCTGTCTCTCGGAGGGGTGTATGCCCTGTCAGGGATCGGCATGGTCGTGCTGTACCGAGCGACCGGAGTGCTGAATCTGGCATTCGGGGCGGTCGGTGCGATGGGCGCCCTGATCGCATGGCAGTTGATCAACCATGCCGGCTTCGGGTTCTGGCCGGCATCGTTGGTCAGTGTGCTCTTCGGCGGGGTTGTGACACTCGCCTACGGGATGGTCTTCGGGCCGGCGCTGGCGGGACGCGATCCGCTGGTCAAGGCCACGGCGACGCTCGGCCTGACGCTGGTGCTGCTCGGGGTCATGGACCTGCTGTGGCCCTCGAGCGGCGGCGCCTCCCGGGCGCTCACGATCCCAACTGACAACAACACCTTCCAGGTCGGCGAGATCTCGGTCACGTACACGAACGTGATCGCGCTCGCGCTGGGCCTTCTCATCACAGTCGTGACGAGCGCGTTCCTGCGCTTCACCAAGACCGGCACAGCGATGCGCGCGATGGCCAACGACCGCGAGATCACCGCCACGCTCGGCGTCCGCGTCCGCCGCGTCGAGGCGAACGCCTGGTTCGGCTGCGGCGTGTTGTCGGGGATCGCCGGCGTGCTGCTGGCGGACCTCGTCGCACTCGACTCGACGAGCCTGACGTTCCTCGTCATCTCCTCGCTCGCGGCGACCCTGATCGCGCGCCTGCGTTCGATTGTGATCACGTTCTTCGCCGCGATCGTCATCGGTCTGGTGACGGCCGAGCTGACGCCAGTCTCCTCGCTCAGCAACTACCGCGACATGACGCCGTTCGTGCTCGCCGCGATCGCGCTCCTGATCCTCAACCGGCGACGCGTCATTTCCGTCGGTCGCCAAGGGATGTAGCCGCCGCGTGGAATCTGCGAGCGTCAAGAGCACGGCCGACGAGACACAGACCGAGGGCGCCACCGCCGCCGAGGAGAACACCACCGCGAGCCGGAAACCACGCGGCGCGATGCCACCGCCGCGCGCGCTCGTCCGGCCGTTCGTGATCGCCGCGGTCCTGCTGGTCGTGCTGGTGGCCGTGCCGTCGATCTTCAGCCTGTACTACGTCGATGCGCTCACCCAGGTGGCGATCTACGCGATCGTCACCCTCGGGCTCGGGCTGCTCGTGGGCCGTGTCGGGATGGTGTCCCTCGGCCAGGGCGCGGTGCTCGCCATGGGCGCCTGGGTCGCCGCGCGATTGCTGTTCGCCACATCGTTGCCGTTCCCGCTCGTGCTGCTCGGCGCCGGGCTGATCACGATGTGCCTGGGAACCCTCGTCGGGTTGCCGGCGCTGCGGATGAGCGGCCTGTATCTGGCGCTGATCACGCTGATGCTCGCCGGCGCGATCACGGTGGCGCTTGAGAACATCAACTTCCCCAACGGCGGACACGGCTTCACCGGCTACAACGGTGCGAGCGTCCACATCAAGGCGATCCGCCGGCCGAGCGTCGCCACCACCGATCCGGCGTTCTTCCGCTATTCGCTGATCGTCGCGGTCCTCATGTTCCTGCTCGTGCTCGTCCACCTGCGGGGCAAGCCGGGCCGAGCGTGGGCGGCGATCCGGCAGAGCGAATCTGCGGCCCTGGCGGCCGGGATCAACACCACGTTTTACAAGCTGTGGGCATTCGCCCTGGCCTCGTTCGTCACCGGCGTCGCCGGCGGGCTCGTCGCGTCCAGCTACCGGTACCTGAACTCGCTGACGTTCGCGACCCAGGACTCGATCACGCTGCTGGCGGTCGTCCTGATGGGCGGCGCCTACAGCCTCTGGGGCGCGATCGTCGCCGCGTTCCTCCTGCAAGTTCCTCCAGGCGCTGCTCAACGACTGGGGCGTCTCGCCGGACTGGCTGACGATCCTGTTCGGGATCGGCGTCCTCCAAGTGCTGACGACCGCGCCCGCCGGCCTCATCGATCAGGTTCCGCGTGACATCAAGCGCCTCGGAGGGCTCCTGTTCGGCCGCGGGCGGCGCGCGGCGACCGAGGGTGAGAAGGCGTGATTGAAGTCAGTGACCTGACTGTCCGCTTCGGTGGAGTCACGCCGCTCGACGGGATGAGCCTGCGCTTCGAGCAGGGGACCTGCGGTCTGATCGGACCCAACGGTGCCGGCAAGACGACGTTCTTCAACGTCCTCAGCGGGTTTGTCCGTCCGGTGTCGGGAACGATTCACGCGTTCGGCGAGGATCTCCTGAAGATGGCGCACTACCGCCGCGCCCGTTGGGGGGTGCGCCGGACCTTCCAGACCGAGCAGGCGATCGAGCAGCTCTCGGTGTTCGACAACGTGGCGATGATCCATGAGCACTCCAAGTTGACCGGGTCCTCACGCCGCGACGACGTGTTGGGTGCGATCTCGTTCGTCGGGCTGGGCATGGATCCGGACACGAAGGTCGGCGTGCTCGGCGCGCGTGACCGCCGCCTCGTCGAGGTGGCCCGCGCCGTCGTCGGACGGCCGCGCGTCGTGCTGCTCGACGAACCCGCCGCTGGGCTGCCGGATGAGGAGACCGAGCACCTCGGTCAAGTGATTCGCCGGATCCCGGATGAGATCGGCGCGCTGACGATCCTCGTCGACCACGACATGAGCCTGGTGTCCGGCTGCTGCACGACGACCGCGGTGCTCGACTTCGGCAAGTTGCTGGCCGACGGGCCGACCGCGGACGTTCTGCGTGACGAGCGTGTGATCCGGGCCTATCTGGGGACCGAGGACATCGAAGCGGACGCCGCCGACCGGGACCCCGCGCCCGCGGAGGAGAGCCAGTGAGCGACGGATCGCTCAGCCTCAAGGACGTCAGCGTGGCGCGGGGCGGGCACACCGTCGTCCACGGCGTCTCGCTCGACGTCGCGCCCGGCGCAGTGACGGCGCTGCTCGGGCCGAACGGTGCCGGCAAGTCAAGCCTCGTCCTTGCCGCCGGCGGCGTGCTGAAGCCGCTCGGCGGGTCCGTCGCGATGGACGGTCGCGAACTCGCGGGTCGACGCCCGGAGAAGATCCGCCAGGCCGGACTCGCGATCGTCCCCGAGGGGCGGCGGCTGTTGCGCGACCTGACGGTCGAGGACAACATCCGGGTCGCCACCTACTCCCTGTCCCGCCCGCAGGCGAAGGCCGGCCGGGATCGCGCGCTCGAGTTGTTCCCTGAGCTGGAGAAGCGGCTGACGACGTCGGCCGGCTCACTCTCAGGTGGCGAACAGCAGATGGTCGTGCTCGCTCAAGCGCTCGTGTCCCGCCCGCGCTACGTGATCATCGACGAGCTGTCGCTCGGTCTCGCGCCCGTCGTCGTGCAGCGGCTGATCCCGACGATCCGATCGATCGCGCAGGACGGCATCGGCGTGCTGCTGATCGAGCAGTTCGCGACGGTGGCGCTCGGTCTGTCGGAACGCGCGTATGTGATGGAAGGTGGGCGCATCCGCTACGAAGGTCCCGCCAAGGAACTGCGGGAGAAGCCGGAACTGCTCCATTCGGCGTACCTGTTCCGGGGTGCGCCAACCGGGAACGGCGCGCCCGTGTCTGCCGTCGTCAAGCCGACATGACTGTCACCGAGATGGAGCACGTGCTCGTGCTGAGCGACGACGTCGAGGCAACCCGCGAGTTCTACTGCGACATCGTCGGGCTCCGGGTCGGCGAGCGCCCGCCGCTCGAGTTCCGCGGCTACTGGCTCTACGCCGGGGACACCGCATGCCTGCACATCGCCGAGCGCCACTCCTATCTGACGCACGCGGCATCGCTCGGGCTCGCCATCTCACGCGAGCCGCCCGGCACGGGACCGGTCGACCACATCGCGTTCAACGCAAACGACTACGACGGGGTTCGCCGGCGGCTGACGACGAAAGGCGTCCGCTCGGTCCGCAATCGCGTCCCGGCAGCCGGGCTCCGCCAGCTGTTCTTTGAGGACCCCAATGGCGTGCGCGTCGAGATCAACGTGAGAGACCCCCTGAGCTAGTGGCCCTCGGTGTCGCCGTACTTACGAACAGAACCACGAAGCGAGGTAGAGATGGCTGAATCGCAGACCGCAAACTCGATCACGTCCGGCCGCCGCACGACGCCGCCGTTCCGCGCCGATCACGTCGGCAGCCTGCTGCGTCCCAAGCGGCTGCTGGAAGCGCGCGAGGAGTTCGCGAGCGGACGGCTGTCGGCCGAGCAACTGCGCGCCGTTGAGGACGACGCGATCCGGGACGTCGTCAAGATGCAGCGCGACGTCGGCCTGCAGTCGGCGACCGATGGGGAATTCCGCCGGGCCTCATGGCACATGGACTTCATCTACCAGCTCGGCGGAATCGAGAAGCGGCCGCCCGGAGACATCAAGGTCCAGTTTCACAACGAGCAGGGTGAGATCGAGTTCGCCCCCGCGTCGATCCACATAGCGGAACGCGTGCACCTGTCTGAGCCGATCTTCGCGGAGGACTTCAGGTTCCTGCAGGGCCAGGTGCAGGACGGCGTGACGCCAAAGCTGACGATCCCGTCGCCAAGCATGGTCCACTACCGGGGCGGGCGGGCCGCGATCGACCCGAGCGTCTATCCCGACATCGACGCGTTCTGGTCCGACCTCACCGGGGCGTACGCCGATCAGGTCAAGGCAGTCGCCGCGATGGGCGGGCGGTACCTCCAGTTCGATGACACGAGTCTCGCCTACCTCAACGACCCGCTCCAGCGTGAGGAGATGGCCGGCAAGGGTGAGGACGCCGAGCACCTCCACGAGACGTACATCCGGCACATCAATGAGGCGCTTGCCGACAAGCCGGATGGGCTGACCGTGACGACGCACATGTGCCGGGGCAACTTCCGCTCCTCGTGGGTCGCCGAGGGCGGCTATGACTTCGTCGCGGAGGCCCTGTTCGGCGAGCTCGCCGTGGACGGGTTCTTCCTCGAGTACGACGACGCCCGGTCCGGTGGCTTCGAGCCGCTGCGGTTCGTTCCCAAGGACAAGCTCGTCGTCCTCGGACTGGTGACCACCAAGCGCGGCGAGCTCGAGAGCAAGGATGAGCTCAAGCAGCGGATCGAGCAGGCATCGCAGTACGTCGCGCTCGAGCAGCTGTGCCTCTCGCCGCAGTGTGGCTTCTCCTCAACCGTCGAGGGCAACTCGGTCACGTTCGATGAGCAGGTGGCAAAGCTCGCGCTGATCGTCGAGACCGCGGCGGAGGTCTGGGGCTGAGCGGCCGTCATGCGCGCAGCCGTGACCGAGCGGGTCGGGACGATGGCGGTGATCGATCGTCCTGACCCGGATGACCCCGGTCCGGGCGAGGTCGTCGTCCATCCCGAGGCGATCGGCATCTGCGGCTCGGACTACCACTTCTTCGCCGGCGAGCTCTCCGACGCCGCCGGCGGTTCACAGTTCCCCCGCGTCCAGGGTCACGAGTTCGCCGGCACGATCACCGCCGTCGGGCCGGATTGCCGGCCCGAGCTGAGCCCCGGCCGGCGCGTCGCCGTGTACCCGCTGCACACGTGCGGCCTGTGTTACCCGTGCCGCGTCGGACGCCCGAATACGTGCGACAACTTCAAGCTGATCGGGATCCACCTCGACGGCGGGCTTCAGGACCAGCTGGCGATGGCGCAGGACCAGGTGTTCCCGATCGAAGCCGACGACGCCGCGATCGCGGCGATGGCCGAGCCGGTGTCGATCGCGGTGCGCGCGGTCAACCGGGCTCGCCTTCAGCCCGGCGAGCGCGTCGTCGTGTTCGGCGCCGGGCCGATCGGCCAGTGCGTCTGCCTGCTCGCGCGCGAGCGCGGGGCCGAGGTGCTCGTGATCGACCTCCAGGAGAGCCGGCTCGGCCTGAGCCGGGAGATGGGTGCCGACACGCTCGCGTGGAGCAGCCACGACGAGGTCGTCTCGGCGGTCGGCGACTGGGCCGGCCCGGACGGTCCCCCGGTCGGCGTCGACGCAACCGGGGCCGCGGCGGCCGTCCGCGCGATGATCGACGTCGTCGCCTCCGCCGGCCGCGCGGTGCAGGTGGGGATGTCCAACGAGGAGGCGCCGATCCGCATCGGGAGTCTGACCGAGAAGGAGCTCGACTACGTCGGCGTCACCTGCTGTGGGGGTGGTGAGTTCGGCGATGCGGTCCATGCGGTGGAGCGCAACGGCAGCGTGCTGGCGCGGTTGATCAGTCACGAGTTCCCGCTCGCCGGAGCGCCGGAGGCGCTGCAGTTCGCGATGAGCAATCCAAATCAGGTGATGAAGGTGGTGATCCGGGGTGACTGACAGCTACGACTACATCATCGTCGGGGCGGGGTCGGCGGGCTGCGTGCTCGCGGCTCGCCTGACCGAGGACGCGGACGTCCGGGTGGCGCTGCTCGAGGCGGGCGGCGAGGACAGCCAGCCGGAGATCAAGATTCCCGCGGCGTTCCCGGTGCTGTTCAAGTCGAGCCTCGACTGGGACCTGGAGGGCGAGCCTGAACCCGGGCTTGACGACCGCCGGCTCTATCTGCCCCGCGGACGGATGCTTGGCGGCTGCAGCTCGATCAACGCGATGATCTACATCCGCGGCAATCGCGTGGATTACGACGGCTGGGCGGCCGCCGGGTGTGACGGTTGGGGCTACGACCAGGTCCTGCCGTACTTCAAGCGCTCGGAGGACAACGAGCGCGGCGAGGATGCCTACCACGGCGTCGGGGGGCCAATGTCGGTGTCCGACAGCCGGTCGATGCACGCCCTCGTCGACACGATGCTCGAAGCGGCCCGTCAGGCCGGCCACGAGCAGAACCCGGACTTCAACGGCGCCCGTCAGGAAGGAGTGGGTCGCTTCCAGCTCACCCAGCGCGACGGCCTGCGATGGAGCAGCGCGGATGCGTTCCTGCGCCCGGCGGCGCAGCGAGAGAACCTCGAGGTGATCCCGCGCGCGATGACGCTGAGGATCCTGTTCGAGGGCAACCGTGCCGTCGGCGTCGAGGTCGCACGCGACGGCAAGGTCGAGCAGTTGCGCGCCGAACGCGAGGTCATCCTCTCGGCCGGCGCCTACCAGTCACCCGTGCTGCTGATGGTCTCGGGCATCGGTCCCGAGGATCAACTGGCGCCGTTCGGAATGGAGATCCGGGAGACCCTGCCGGTCGGCATCGGCCTCCAGGATCACTGCATGGCTCAGGTCAACTACCTGACCGACGAGCCGTCGCTGTTCATGGCCGCCGCCGACCCGGCGCACCTCGCCCTGCTCGAAGCCGAGGGTCGCGGGCCGCTCACCTCCAACATCCCCGAGGCGGCAGGGTTCTTCCGCACGCGTCCGGGCCTCGACGCGCCTGATATCGAGTTTCATTTCGCGCCGTCGATGTTCTTCGATGAGGGCCTGGCCGCGCCGGCCGACCACGGCTATTGCTTCGGACCGGTCGTGATCGCGCCGACGAGCCGGGGTCGTGTGATGCTCCGGACGCCGCTGCCGGACTCAAAACCACGCGTGCTGTGCAACTTCCTGACGACCGAGGAGGATCGCCAGAGCATGCTCGCGGGCTTGCGGATGGCGCTGACGATCGCCGAGCAGTCGGCGCTGAAGGCCGTCGAGCGGGCACCGTTCAGCGTGCCGGAGTCCGATTCCGATGAGGACCTGATGGCCTTCATCAGGCGCGTCTCGCAGACCGTGTACCACCCGACGTCAAGCTGCGCGATGGGGTCGGTCGTCGACTCCGAGCTGCGCGTCTTCGGGTTTGAGGGCCTGCGGATCGTCGACGCCTCGGTGATGCCCACCGTCACGCGCGGCAACACAAACGCTCCCGTGATGATGATCGCCGAGCGCGCGGCCGACCTGATCCGCGCCGGGGCGGGCGCGACGGCCACGGCGGGCGTGGCGTAGGCGCCGGCGCTCGTCCGGCCGCGCGCCTATGTCAGAAACGCAACAAATCACGTCCAGCCGGAGCATCGAGCGACGTTCCTTGCGCTCAGCGTAAGAAACGCCCCCGGATCCACCGGACGCGCGGATCGTGCTGCGTTTCGTACACCGACGCGCGCCCGGCGAGCCAGTCGGCGCCGCGCGCGTAGAGGCGCGCGACGCCTGGGCCGGTCAGGCCGGGCATGTCGCGCTTGACGTCGTAGCCGATCTCGCTCTGCGCGTAGGCGAGGTGGCGGTAGCCGACCGGGAACTGCTCGAGCCGCTCGCGCGCGAGCGTCAGCGTCGCGGCGGGATCGACCGGGTCAAGGCGATCCTTCTCGTAGATCGGCTGGCGCAGCACGATGCCCCACCGATCGTCCCGGCGCTCGAGGAAGTCATAGAAGCGCCCGGTGCAGACGATGTCGCACACCACACCATGCACCTCAGCCCGCTGCGAGATCGTCATCTTCGTCTGGGCGATGGCGCGGGCGCGCTCCGGCGCGAGATCGATCGTGCACCCGCCGAGGAAGTGGAGGATGTTCACGCCGCGCTCGGACCCCTCTCGGCTGACCCGGATGAAGTCCGCGGCCGGTCCCTGGAACCAGGTCGCCATCATCACTCCGTCGTCGTGCCAGACCGTCGCGAATCGCTCCCAGTCCCCCGCGTCGCGCCACAGCGCCCAGTTCTCGACGAGCTCGCGGATCAGCCGGCGGTCCTCGACGGTGTCGCCGCGCGCGTCGACACTCACGTCGGAGCTCCGGCGACGCCCGGGATCTGACTCGTCGGCGGGATCGGCGGCCCGGTCGCGACACCGCTGACGTCCGGCGTGCCGTACGTGTGAAACGTCTCGATCGTCTTCACCCCCCACGCCTGACCGCGCGCGCGTTCGGCCTGCGTCCAGACGACCGGTTCGTAGGCGGGATCGAAGATGAAGTGGGTCCCGGTCGTGACCTCGACCCGGTTGCCGCCCGGCTCGTACACGTACAGGAACATGCCCTGCGCCACGGCATGCTTGGACGGTGCCGCCTCGATCGGGACGTCCGCGTCGAGGAACAGGTCCGCGGAGCGGAGCACCTCCTCGCGGGTGTCGACGAAGAACGCCAGATGATGCAGGCGGCCGCTGGCGCCGGCGTGGTCGGCGACGTAGATGAGCTCGTGTGCGGCGATCGACAGGCTCATCCATGCGCCGACCTCGCTGCCGTCGTCGGCCACGATCTGCTCGTACAGCCGGAATCCGAGGACGTCCTGGGCGAAGCGCCGGTTGACGGCGACATCACGCGCCAGCACGTTGACATGATCGAGGCGCTTGACCGCGGCGCCCCGGCCGACGTAGCGCTGGGGCACGTTCTTGAGTGCCGGCCGCAGATGCTCGGGTGGCCGGTAGCGCTCGGTCTCGTAGTAGAGCTCGAGGCGATGCCCGTCGGGGTCGGTGAACGCGAACGCGGGCCCGTGGCCGACATCGCCGTCGATCCATTCTCCGCCCTGGCCGGTCTGCTGCACCGCGTCGACGCGACGCTCGAGCGCCTGCGGGCTCCAGGCGCGGAGCGCGAGATGGCCGAGGCCCGGGAGCGCAGCCTCGGTCAGCTTGAGGCTGTAGCGCTGGTAGTCCCCCCACCCGCGCAGGTACACGGACTGTCCCTCACGCGCCTCGACCTCCATCCCGAACAGCTCGACGAAGAACCGCAGGCTCTCCTCAGGAAACGGCGTCAGCAGCTCCGCGTGCCCGATATGGGCGAGGTCGTGGATCGGTTCGACGACGGCGTCGGTCATGGCATCACTCACCCTCCCGCTCGACCCGCGCCCGCAGCCCGTCGAGTTCGTACGACAGAGCACCCGCCTGGAGGCGGGCACGCTTGACCGCCTCCCGCTCGGCGCGCTCGCGCGCGCTCGCGAGCGTCTCGGTCACCCGCTCGCGCTCGACGATCGCCACGCCGTCCGCGTCGAGGACGACCGCGTCGCCCTGGCGGACCGTCACGCCACCGACGCTCACCGGCTCGCCGATCGATCCGGGGACGTCCTTGCCGGCGCCGCGCACGCGGATCCACCGGGCCCAGATCGGCAGTCCAAGCTGCGCGAGCTCGTCCACGTCGCGCACCGAGGCATCGACGAGGATCGCGGTGGCGCCGTGCACCTGAGCCTGCGTGGCCAACAGGTCCCCGACGAGCGCGACCGGCCGCGGCTCGGGCATCGTGAGGACGAGCACCTCGCCCGGCTCGAGCCCAGCCATCGCCGCATGGACCATGAGGTTGTCGTCCTGCCCGCAGCGGACGGTCCGCGCCGGACCCGCCGCACGCGAGCCGGGAACGACCTGGATGAAATCGGCCTCGACGCATCCGCGCCGTCCGCCCGCCTCGTAGACGGTCGCCGTCCCGAGCTCTGCCAGCTCCGCATAGAGCGCGTTCACAACTCGCCGACCACCTGCGGCGTGACCCGCTGAAACGCCTCCGCCTGGCGGATCTCCGCGTTCGCCGATGACCGACGCGCGTGGTTGCCGCGGTGCTCGGCGCGCTCGGCGTAGTAGCTCTGGAGGTAGCGCTGCGCCTTCATCTCGCTCATCGCGGCGAGCTTTGAGTCCATCACCGCCGTGATGTCGACGAACGTCGTCGGGGTGAAGTTGCAGAGTTCCGGCTGATGCGGCTCGAACAGGAACAGCTCTGGCGGCCGGACGGTCGCGAACGCACTCGGCACGCCGGCGCCCGCGGCGAGGCTGCGGGCACGCATGACGGCCGCGGACGCAACCGGGTGATCGGGGTTGAACGGGTCGGTGTCGGTGTGGGTGACGAGTACGTCGGGGGCGAACTCGCGGATCGTCTCGGTGATCCTCAACAGCGCGTCTGTCCCGATCTCAAGCGGATAGTCGCCCAGGTCCAGGCAGGCGAACGACGCGCCGAGCGCAGCCGCTGCCCGCTCCGCCTCGCCGTGGCGAATCGTCCTTGACCCGCTCGAGCGTCTGGCCCTCCTCCTTCCACAGCTCACCCGACTCGCCGCGCTCCCCATAGGACAGCGCGATCACGCTCGCCGTGCCACCCCGGGACGTCGCGACGGCGATCGCTCCGCCGGCCCGCCACACGAAGTCGGCGGAGTGGGCGCCGATCACCATCATCCGGCGCGGGCTCACAGCGGCCCAGCTCCCGCGACCCGCCGCGTGTTGACGACCGCCATGACGCGGATCTCCTCCTCGTCGAACCCGGCCGACAGCAGGCGGTCAACCATCAGCGCCATCCCGTCTTCGACCGGCGGGTTGAACACCTGCCCGAGATCGGTGGACAGGACGGAGTGCTCGGGACCGGTGGCGCGGATGTTCTCGATCCATCGCTCCCAGTCGATCTTGCCCGTGTGCGGCGTCGTGAAACAGCGCTCGAGCAGCGCTCCGCGCGCGGCGAGCCGGCGTTGATCCTCGACCGAGAGGTTCTGCGAGGGGAACTCGGGGTGGGTGACGACGATGTCCGCGACTCCGGCGTCGACCGCGGCGTCGACGACGGCGAAGATCTCGTCACGCCCGAGATGACCGGTCGCGAGCACCATTCCGTGGCGGGCGATCATCGCCAGCACCGCGTGGGTCTCCGGAAGCACGGCACCGTCGCCGTCAAGCACCGGGACGGGATCGATCTCGAGCCCCTGCTCGCGCAATTCGAGCTGGAGCTTCACCCAGACCGGAAGCTTGGCGCCGGGGGGCGCCTCGCGCTCCGCCGCCTCGTTGACCGCGTCGACCGTCGGGAGCCACACCGTCCGCGCTCCCTCCCGCGCGGCGATCTCGACCGCGAGCGGGTTGATGCCGCCCACCGCCCGATTGAGCGTGATCGCGCCGAGGGCCTGGATCCCGGGGACGGCGGCGCGGACGACGGCGGCACGCTCGGCGGTCGAGCCGTAGTGCGACTTGAGCACGAAGCCGGCAATCCCGAGCTCGGAGCAGCGCCGCGCAAACGAGATGTCGTCGATCTTGCGCGGCACCACGTCTGGCGCGATGTGAATGTGGGTGTCAAACCCGCCGCGGACGAGTGCCCGGGCGCGGCTGGACGGTTCGGCACTCATCGGCGCTGCGCCGGCGTCCCGGGAGCCGACCGGAGATTGTCGACAATCCTGTCGAACATCCCTCGGGATCATAGGACCACGGTCAAGAGCGCATCTGTTCTCGCCACCGCGCGCACATTCGATTGCGCCGCCACCGGCACTTGGCGTACGTTGCCCACACGCACGGCCCAAGGAGGAGAGAGACATGCTGGTTCTCGACGGTCGCCGCTCGGAGCTCGTCCGGCGGCTCTGTCAGCTGATCGTGCCCGGCTCTGAACGCGTCGGTCCCGAGGTCTATATCGACGCGCTGCTTGCACGGATGCCCGACGGGGATCGGGAGCTGGCACTTGGCGCCGTCGACGCGCTCGAGCCGGCCGCCGGCGACACCGAGGCGCTCGCCGAGCGTGCGCTCACGCCGGAGTTCATGATGGTCCGCGCACTCGCCTGCGAGGCGTTCTACAGCGACTTCGTGGCGCCCGGCGCGCCCGGGCCTGGCGCGTGGTCCGAGATCGACTTCAGTACGCCGCTGGCGACGCGGCTGAACAAGGACTGGTCGTACCTGGGGGTGAGCGCGCATGAGTGAGCGCTACGACGTGATCGTCGTCGGCTCGGGCGCCGGAGGCGGCGTCGTCGCCGGCGAGCTCGCCGAGCGCGGCCGGCGGGTGCTGCTCGTCGAGGCCGGCCCGCACCGCACCGCCGCCGACTTCACGCGGTGGGAGGCGCACGCGACGCATGATCTGTGGTGGCCGATCGCGTTCGCCGAGCCGGCCAACGGTCCGGTGCAGCCGCCGATGCCGCTGTTCCGGGGCCGCTGCGTCGGCGGGACGACGACGATCAACACGAAGGTGGCGCTCCGCCCCACCGCACAGGACTACGAGAAGTGGCACGCAGCATCCGGGCTCACAGGCGCGTCCGGCGAGCCGTTCGCGGAGTCCGATCTGCGCGCCCATCTGGAGCGGGTCGAGCAGCGGCTCGGCGTCCGCGAGCGCCGCGACTGGCAAACGTGTGTCCACACCACCGAGCGGGGCTTCCGGGCGCTCGGCGCGAAGCTCGAGCCGGTGATCTCGTACACCGACGCCAACTGCATGCGCTGCGGTTCGTGCCTGCAGGGCTGCCCGACCAACGCCGGCAAGTCGACACTGAACACCTACATCGAGCCGGCCGTCGTGACGGCCGGACTGGAGCTGCGCGCCGGCTGCACGGTCCAGCGAGTGACGATCGAGGATCGCGGCGACGGACCCCAGGCCACCGGCCTCGTGTTTCTCGAGGCCGACGGCACCGCTCATGAGGCGCAGGCCGACGTCGTCGTCGTCGCCGCGGGCACCCTCGCCACACCGGGCATCCTGCTGCGCTCCGGGGTCCGCGAGGCGGCCGGAGGCTCCCCCAGCAGCGAGTTGATCGGGCGCAACCTCGGCTTTCATCCAGCGCGTCTCGTCGAGGGGCTGTTCGACGAGATCCAGGATGCCCACATGGTGTATCCGATCAGCGCGCACTGCATGAAGTTCCAGCGTGACGAGGACGGCGGCTTCGTCGTCGAGTCGGCGACCGTCCAGGACCCGATCGGCTTTGCCACCGCGCTATCCGACGAGCACGACCGGCCGCTGTGGGGCGAGGAGCTCGTGCAGACGATGCGCCGCTACCGCTACTTCACCGGCGTGCTGACGATGGTCAGCGACGAAAACAACGGCACCGCATGGGTCGACGAGTCCGGCCGTGATCGCTACACGTTCGACTGGAACGAGCGCGAGCGTGAGCGGATCGACGCGTCGCTGCAGTTCGCGCGGGAGGTGCTTGAGGCGGCCGGCGCGAAGCGCGTGCTGCAGACCGGAGTCCTCAGCACGCACGTCCAGGGAAGCTGCCGGATGGGCAGCGACCCGGGTCGATCGGTGGTTGGGCCGCACGGCGAGTCGCACGACGTGCGGCGGCTGTTCATCGGCGACGGGTCGGTCGTGCCACGGACGCTGTCGGTCAATCCCTCGCTGACGATCATGGCGCTCGCCAGCCGGCTGGCGGAGTACATCGACAGCGACGAGCACGGCTACTTCGTCAGGGCCGCCGCGACCGCGACGGCGTAGTGTCGGCGACACCAGATGGCGACTCCGGCGGACGCGCGGCGGGTGGGCAGGCGGCGCCTGGCCGACTACGGCGCGACGGAGACCGCGAGGAGCAGCGGCTCGCGCCGCTCGCGGAGGGTCGGGATGACCTCGTCGAGCGTGCCCAGGAGCTGATCATGCGTCTCCACGCGGGCCGCCGGACAGCCGAACCCGCCGGCGATCGCGGCGATGTCGATTGTCCTGAACTGCCCCCACGCGCCGTCGCCTCCCTCCGCCCGCGCGAGCGCGTCCATCACCGCGTAGCCGCCGTTCGCCATCACGATCAGCAGCACGCCGACGTCGTAGCGTGCCGCGCTCCAGAGCGCCTGGATCGTGTACAGCGAGGCGCCGTCGCCAAGCACGGCGACGACCGGCCGATCCGGGTTGCCCATCCGCAGGCCGATCGATCCAGAGAGACCGAACCCGAGCCCGCCGTTGGCGCCGCTGACGAACCCCATCGGGGCACGTGCGGGCACGCGCGCGTGCAGCTCGGGGCGGCTGGAGGGCGTCTCCTCCACGAGCACGACGTCCTGCGGGAGCCGCTCGGCGAGCGCGGCGAGCACGTGAGCGGCCCGCAGCGGCTCACCCGGACCTGGCGGCGCCGGAGCCGGCGGCCGCGTGAACAGCGGGGCCCGCGGCGACCCGGATGCGAGCGCCCGATCCCGGACCGCGCCGGCGACCGCCGCGCATGCACCGGCCACCGGCGCCACGAGCGCCACGTCGCACGGGCTGCGCAGCGCCTCGGCCTCGGTATCGGTGATCACGGCAACGCGGGCCGACGGCTCGACGAGCGCCACCTCATCGTCGAACAGATACGCGCGCAACGCGTTCGTGCCGATGGCGATCACGAGGTCGTGCGGCGACAGCGCCGCATGCATCCGCCGGCGCATCCACGGCAGATGACCGGCGAACAGCGCATGGTCCTGAGGAAATCCCGCCCGGCCACCGAACGCCTCCTGCCACACCGGGGAGCCGAGCCGCTCGGCAAGCCGCACGACCGCCGCCCAGCCATCCTCCGTATCGGCGCCCGCGCCGACGACGAGCGCGGGCGCGTCGGCCGCATCGATCAACTCGACGAGCGCACCCACGTCCGCGTCGGTCACCGCATCCGAGCGGACGACCTCGGCCGGGGTCCCCGCGGACAGCGGGTCCGCCGGTTCGGACCAGTCGCCCATCGGCGCGACGACGAGCGTCGGCGCGCGGGCGCCATCGGCCTCGTGATAGGCGCGGGCGATCGCGCCGGGCAGGTCCTGCGGGCGCAGCGGCGTCGAGGTCCACACCGGGTACTCGCCGGCGAGCCGATCGAGCGCGCGCCCGGTGAGGAACGGCTCGAACGGCAGCTGCCGGCGGTCCTGCTGTCCGACGACGATCACCAGGGGCGCCCGGGAATCACGGGCATTGGCGATCGCGTTGACCGCGTTGCCGAGGCCCGGCGCGGTGTGCAGGTTGACGAAGGCGGGACGACCCCGAGCGAGCGCGTACCCACTTGCCATCCCCACGACGGTTCCCTCGTGGAGCCCGAGGATGAAGCGGATGTCGCCCGGGAGATCGGTGAGAAACGGGATCTCGGTCGAGCCCGGGTTGCCGAAGATCGTCGTCATCCCGAACCGCCGCATGACCTCGAACGTGGCGTCGCGAACCGTCACGCGAACAACGTATCCGACACACAGGCGAGCCGCAGCCGCGATCGCATACGATCGGCGCAAACTGGCTGACGGGGATACGCGCGAGAGGAGCAGGATGCGGACACAGGTCGGAATCGTCGGCGCCGGGCCGGCCGGCCTGACGCTGGCGCTCCTCCTTCAGCGCGAGGGGATCGAGTCGGTGATCCTCGAGGCGCGTGACCGGGACTACGTCGAGCGGCGGGTGCGTGCCGGCCTGCTCGAGCAGAACACCGTCGATCTCATGCATGAGCTCGGGGTCGGCGAGCGGCTCGCGCGGGAGGGGCTGACCCACAACGGCATCTATCTCCGCCGCCAGGGACACACGCAGCGGATCCGGATCACCGAATTGACCGGCCGCCACGTGACGATCTACGGACAGCAGGAGGTCGTCAAGGACCTGATCGCCGCGTGGTTTGACCGAGGCGGGGAGCTGCACTTCGAGGTCTCCGACGTCGAGCTCCACGGGATCGACACCGACCGACCGTCGATCAGCTTCCGGAAGGCGGGCGCCGCAGACACGATCGAGTGCGACGTCATCGCCGGGTGCGACGGGTTCCACGGCGTCAGCCGCCCGACGATTCCCGACGCCGTGCGCGCCCAGCACGAATTCGTCTATCCGTTCGCCTGGCTCGGCATCTTGGCGCACGCGGCTCCGGCCACCGACGAGCTCATCTACGCGTGGCACGAGCGAGGTTTCGCCCTCTACACGATGCGCTCGGCCGACGTCAGTCGGCTCTACCTTCAGGTTCCGGCCGACGAGCAACTCGACGGATGGTCCGACGACCGCATCTGGGAGGAGCTCCAGGTCCGCCTCGCCACCGAGGGGTGGCAGGTCAATGAGGGCGAGATCCTTGAAAAGGGGATCACCCCGATGCGCAGCTTCGTCTGCGAGCCGATGCAGTACGGCCGCCTGTTCCTCGCCGGCGACGCCGCGCACATCGTTCCGCCCACGGGAGCCAAAGGGCTCAACCTGGCGGTCAACGACGTGCGGCTGCTCGCCCGCGCGCTCACACGTTGGTACCGAGATGGCTCCGCCGACGGGCTCGAGTCCTACTCACCGACGGCGCTGCGGCGCGTCTGGCGCGCGCAAGACTTCTCGAACTACATGACCCAACTGCTTCACGATCTGTACGAGGGCGCCTTCGGCGAGCGTCTGCAGCTCGCGCGCCTCGAGTACCTGTCGCGGTCGGAGGCCGCCGCGACGAGCCTGGCTGAAAACTACGCCGGTCTTCCGGCGACCGATGACTTTTGAGAGAGGTCCTTCAATGAACGCAGCACCAGGAGGGCGCTTGGCGAACAAGGTCGCCCTGATCACCGGCGGCGCCGGGAGCATCGGCCTGGCGGCCGCCCAGGCGTTCGTCGCCGAGGGCGCGCGCGTCATGCTCGTGGACCTCCCGGGCACCGACCTCGAGCGGGCGGCGGGGACGCTCGGTGAGGACGCCGCGGCGACGACCGCCGACGTGACCAACTCGGACCAGGTGGAGCGCGCAGTGTCGGCGACCGTCGAGCGGTTCGGCCGGCTCGACGTGGCGTTCGCGAACGCCGGCATCTTCGGGACGGTCGCGCCGGTCGCCGACTACCCGGTCGATGTGTTTGAGCGCGTGATCGCCGTCAACGTGATCGGCTGCTTCCTCGTCGCCAAGCACGCGCTCGCCGTGATGGAGCGCGGCGGCAGCCTGGTCATCAACTCGAGCGTCGTGGGGCTCACATCCGACGCCGGGATCAGCGCGTATGCGACATCCAAACACGCGGTGGTCGGGCTCATGCGAACCGCCGCCAAGGAGATGGCGCCGCATGGCATCCGCGTCAACTCGCTTCATCCTGGCCCGACCGACAACGCGTTCCAGCACGCGATCGAGGTCGAGGCCGTTGGGGCACCGGAGGAGCAGGCGGCGAAGGTCTTTGAGGACATGATCCCGCTGGCGAGGCATGCCTCTCCGGCGGAGATCGCACAGGCGGTTGTGTTCCTGGCCAGCGACGAAAGCGCGTTCATGACCGGCGCGACGCTGGCCGTCGATGGCGGGCTGAGCATCTAGCGGTCAGTAGCACCCCGATTCAGGCGACCGACCGACCCGTTCGATAGATGTGCGCATAGCGAGCAAGTGTTCGCTATGCGCACATCTATGGCCGACATCTCGTCCCTCGCCGACGCGGTTCGCGAACTCGTCCACGACGGGGACAGCGTCGCGCTTGAGGGATTCACCCATCTGATCCCGTTCGCGGCCGGACGCGAGATTCTGCGCCAGGGGCTGACCGAGCTCGAGTTGATCCGGATGACGCCCGATGTCATCTACGACCAGATGATCGGGATGGGCGCGGCGCGCAAGCTCGTGTTCTCCTATGGCGGGAACCCCGGGGTCGGCTCGCTGCACCGCTTCCGCGACGCCGTCGAGCACGGATGGCCGCGGGCGATTGAGATCGAGGAGCACTCTCACGCCGGCATGGCCAACCGCTATGTGGCGGGCGCGGCGCACCTGCCGTTCGCCGTCATGCGCGGATACACGGGCACGGATCTCGTCGGCCGGACCCGGGTGGCGCCGATCACCTGCCCGTTCACCGGCGAGGCGCTGGTCGCGGTGCCCGCGCTGCGACCCGATGTCGCGATCGTCCACGCGCAGGAGGCCGATCGGGAGGGCAACGTGCAGCTATGGGGTATCCCGGGGGTCCAGAAGGAGGCGGTGCTGGCCGCGAGCCGATCGCTGGTCACGGTGGAGCGGATCGTCGACCGCCTCGAGCCCCGCCCCGGGTCGGTGACGATTCCGGGCTGGGTGATCGACGCGGTTGCGGAGGCGCCTGGTGGATCGCTCCCGTCGTACTCGCTCGGCGTGACCCGGCGTGACAACGACTTCTACCGGATGTGGGATGAGGTCAGCCGCGATCGGGAGGGGTTCCGAGCGTGGATGGAAGAGCACGTGCTCAGTGAGGTAGCGACGAGATGACGGTCATGCGAGACCGGCAGGCAGCGCTCGTGACCCTCGTGTACGAGCTCCTCGATGCCCACGACGACACCGCGCGTCTGGCGGCGACGCTCGAGGACGACCCGACGTGGGTGGAGCACCTCGATTACCTCCGCCGGCTTCAGCGCGTTGCGCGAGAGATGCTGGCCGCCTGCGACGAGACCGTGACGCGATGACGATTGCCGCGCACCCCAAGCCCGTGACATCGGGCGAGCTGCAGACGGTGGTGGCCGCGCGGCGGTTGCGCGACGTGGCCTCGGTGTTCATCGGCGTCGGGCGCCCGAGTACGGCCGCGATCCTCGCCCGGATGGTGCACAACCCGCGCCTCGTGCTCGTCTACGAGTCGGGCACGATCGGCGCCAAGCCGCACCGCGTCCCCCTGTCGATCGGCGACGGCGAGCTGGCGGAGACGGCCGACGCGATCGTGTCCGTGCCCGAGATGTTCAACTATTGGATCGGGACCGGCCGCATCGAGGTGGCCTTTCTGGGGGCGGCCCAGGTCGACCGTCATGCCAACCTCAACTCGACCGTGATCGGTGACTACGACCATCCCAAGGTCCGTCTGCCGGGCGCGGGCGGGGCCCCGGAGATCGCCACGGGCTGCCCAGAGGTGGTTGTCATCGCTCCGCACACGCCCCGCACGTTCGTCGAGCGGCTCGACTTCCTCACGACAACCGGCGTACGGACGACGCACGTGATCACGGACCTCGGCGTCATGGAACCGCGCGATGGCGAGCTGACACTGACTCACATCCACGCGGGGGTCACGCCCGAGCAGGCGCGCGCGGCCACCGGCTGGGAGCTGAGGGTGGCCGAGGACCTTCACGAGACCGAGCCACCCAACGCCGAGGAGCTCGCAGCGTTGCGTGAGCTCGTGAGCCGATAATCGCCTTGGAGGAGACGCGATGAGCGAGAAGACCGAAGAGCGAGCGATCTACGACGCAGTCGCCGACACGCCGACGAGCTACGTGCGAGAGGGCGCTGACGCCCATCCCCCACTCGACGATCCTGGCTACAAGTCGACACGCTTTCGCCACCCCAAGGAGCCGCTCGTCTATCTGCCGCAGACGATCACCGAGATCACCGGGCCGCAGCTGAGCTCGGTCCTCCCCACGTCCGAACGCGATGCCGATCTGACCGCGCAGCACGAGGGTGACCCGATCGGCGAGCGGATCATCGTCTCCGGTGTCGTGCGGGACACCGAGGGCAAGCCGTTACGCGACACCCTCGTCGAGATCTGGCAGGCGAACGCCGCCGGCCGCTACCTGCACCGCTGGGACAACTGGCCCGCGCCGCTGGATCCGAATTTCTCCGGCGCCGGGCGCTGCGTCACCGACGCCGAAGGCCGCTACGCGTTCACGACGATCAAGCCGGGCCCGTATCCGTGGGGCAACCATTACAACGCCTGGCGTCCCGCCCACATCCACTTCTCGCTGCTCGGCCGAGCCTTCGTGCAGCGACTCGTCACGCAGATGTACTTCCCCGGCGACCCGTTCTTCCCCTACGACCCGATCTTCAACGCGGTCCGAGATGAGCGGGCACGTGAGCGCATGATCTCCCGGTTCGACATCCATGCCACCCGGCCGAACTGGGCACATGCCTATCGATTCGATATCTACCTGCGCGGCCCGGGTCAGACTCCGTTCGAGGAGGCGCACTAGATGACGATCTTCGCCACGACGCCGTCGCAGACGGTCGGGCCGTACTTCGCGATCGGGCTGCCGTTCGACGCCGGACCCTACGTCGTGCCCGCCGGCACGCCGGAAGCCATCCGGATCGCCGGTGCGGTGTATGACGGCCAGGGGGCGCTCATCCCCGACCACCTCATCGAGACATGGCAGGCGGACCCGGACGGTCGGTTCGCCGATCTTCACGGCCACGGCGAGGGCTCGCGGCTCGAGGGCTTCCGCGGGTTCGGCCGTTGCGGGTACGAGGACGGCGACGGCACGTACGAGATCATCACGGTCAAGCCGGGTCCCGTGCCCGGACTCGGTTCCACCGTGCAGGCGCCCCACATCGATGTGTCGATCTTCGCGCGCGGGATGCTTCACCGCTGCGTCACCCGGATCTACTTCGCCGACGAGTCCGAAGCGAACGCCGCGGACCCGCTGCTGGCCTCCGTGCCGGCCGACCGCCGTCGGACGCTGCTCGCCCAGCCGACGGACAACGGCTACCGATTCGACATCCGCGTCCAGGGTGCCGATGAGACGGTCTTCTTCGCCGTCTGACCTCGCGTGACGGACCGAGCCGAAGTCGACGCCCCAGGGCGACACTTCGTTCAGTCGCTCGACCGCGGACTCGCGGTGATGCGCGCGCTGAACGTGCCCGGCCGGGGTCAGACGCTCGCTGAGGTCGCGAGAGAGACGGGACTGCCGCGGGCGGCCGTACGGCGGTTCTTGCTCACGCTCGAGGATCTCGGCTACGTGCGCGTGGACGACCGTCGGTTCTCCCTCACCCCACGTGTGCTCGAGCTCGGCCACGCATACCTGTCAGGCCTCAGCCTGCCGGAAATCGCCCAGCCTCATCTTCGGACCCTGGTGGCACGGGTCGACGAGTCGTGCTCGATGTCCGTGCTCGACGGCACCGACATCGTGTACGTCGCGAGGGAGCCGACGCGGCGGATCATGACCGTCGCAATCTCGATCGGCACCCGTTTCCCCGCCTACGCGACGTCGATGGGCAGGGCGATGCTGAGCCAACTTCCAGAGCCGACGCTCCGCATGATCCTCGCCCGCTCCCCGCTGTCAGCCCGCACGTCCAGGACCATCACGGACCTCGAGGAGCTCGTCGCAGAGCTCGCCCGGGTCCGCAGCCAAGGCTGGGCGCTGGTCGACCAGGAGCTCGAGGACGGCCTGCGGTCGATCGCCGCGCCGATCAGAGATCAGCACGGTCAGACGATGGCAGCGGTCAATGTCTCCACCCATGCGAGCCGCACCACGCTCGAGAAGCTGCGCGGACAGATGCTCGCGCAGCTGCTGGATGTGGTGGCGACGATCGAAGCGGACGTGGCGGCCGGAGGATCGTAAGCCGCTCGATCGACCACGGCGGCGGCTCGCTGAAGATCGCTCCGAGCGGGTTAAATGGATCCCCAGGGATCGGGCTGTCGATTTCCGGACTCCCCGTGTGTCTTAAGCGCGAACGATCCCAACCACAGGAGGACGAAGTGTCATGAGCGGTTCTTCCACGCAGGGCATCACAGATCGTGCTGCATCCCGTGTCCGACCTGGCGGCGGCCAAGTCCGTGTACGCCGCGCTGCTCGGCATCGCGCCGCAGGCCGACTCCGACTACTACGTCGGCTTCGACGTCGAGGGCCAGCACATCGGGCTGGTGCCGAACGGCGGAGGCCAGGGCATGAGCTCGCCGGTGGCGTACTGGAAGGTGGACGACATCGAGGCGAAGCTGGCCGAGGTCACCGCCGCGGGCGCGACGGTGAGCGAGCCGGCGCACGAGGTCGGCCCCGGACGCGTGGTCGCATCCTTCACCGACCTGGACGGCAACGTCCTCGGGCTCGTTCAGGACCGATGAGCATTGCCACCCGGAGGGAGTCGGCGGCGCCCGCGTCGCCGACTGCCGACAGTCACGATCTCATTCGCGTGCACGGCGCGCGCGTGAACAACCTCAAGGACGTCAGTCTCGCGCTCCCGAAGCGCCGCCTGACGGTGTTCACCGGGGTGTCGGGGTCGGGCAAGAGCTCGCTCGTGTTCGACACGATCGCGGCCGAATCACAACGGCTGATCAACGAGACGTACAGCGCCTTCGTGCAGGGCTTCATGCCGACGCTGGCCCGGCCCGAGGTCGACGTGCTCGAGGGGCTGACGACCGCGATCAGCGTCGACCAGCGGCGGTTAGGGGCGGACCCGCGCTCGACCGTCGGGACGGCCACCGACGCGGGCGCGATGCTGCGCATCCTGTTCAGTCGCCTGGGCACGCCACACGTCGGCTCGCCGAACGCGTTCTCGTTCAACGTCCCGTCGGTCAAGGCGACCGGCGTGATCACCGTCGAGCGGGGGAACCGGAAGACCGAGCGAGCGACCTTCACCCGCGCCGGCGGCATGTGTCCGCGGTGCGAGGGCCGCGGCTCGGTCAGCGACATCGACCTCGCGGCGCTGTACGACGAACGCAAGTCGCTCAGCGAGGGCGCGCTGACGATCCCCGGCTACAGCATGGACGGCTGGTACGGCCGCATTTTCAAGGGATGCGGGTTCTTCGATCCGGACAAGCCGATCAGCAAGTACACCAAGAAGGAACTGGGTGACCTCCTCCACAAGGAGCCGACCAAGATCAAGGTCGAGGGCATCAACCTGACCTACGAGGGCCTCATTCCGAGGATCCAGAAGTCGATGCTCTCCAAGGATCTCGACGCGCTCCAGCCACACGTCCGCGCCTTCGTGGAACGGGCGGTGACGTTCAGCATCTGTCCCGACTGCGACGGCACCCGGCTCAGCGAAGCGGCCCGATCATCGAAGATCAACGGGATCAACATCGCCGATGCGTGCGCGATGCAGATCAGCGATCTGGCTCAGTGGATCGGTGGCCTCGGCGAGCCGTCGGTGGCGCCGCTGCTCGACGCGCTCAAGCAGACGCTCGACTCGTTCGCCGAGATCGGGCTCGGCTACCTCTCGCTCGACCGGCCCTCGGGCACGCTGTCCGGCGGTGAGGCACAGCGCGTCAAGATGATCGGCCACCTCGGCTCCTCGCTGACCGACGTCACCTACGTGTTCGACGAGCCCACGACGGGCCTGCATCCGCACGACGTCCAACGGATGAACGAGCTGCTGCTGCGGCTGCGAGACAAGGGCAACACCGTGCTCGTCGTGGAGCACGAGCCGGACACGATCGTGATCGCCGATCACATCGTCGACCTCGGGCCGGGCGCCGGCGCGGCGGGCGGGACCGTCTGCTTCGAAGGCTCCGTCGAGGGGCTGCGGGCCAGCGACACGCTCACCGGCCGCCATCTCGAGGACCGGGCCGGCCTCAAGGAGACGGTGAGGACGCCCACCGGCCAGTTGGAGATCCGCGATGCGACGACGCACAATCTGTGCGACGTCGACGTCGACATTCCGCTCGGGGTGCTCGTCGTCATCACGGGCGTCGCCGGCTCCGGCAAGAGCTCGCTCATCGGCGGCTCGGTGTCCGGGCGAGACGGGGTCGTGTCGATCGACCAAACGGCGATCCGGGGCTCCCGACGGAGCAACCCCGCGACGTACACCGGACTGCTCGACCCGATCCGCAAGGCGTTCGCCAAGACCAACGGCGTCAAGCCGGCGCTGTTCAGCGCCAACTCCGAGGGCGCGTGCCCGAACTGCAACGGCGCCGGCGTCATCTACACCGACCTGGCGATGATGGCCGGCGTCGCCACGACCTGTGAGGAGTGCGACGGGAAACGGTTTGATGCCTCGGTGCTGGACTACCACCTCGGCGGCCGCGACATCAGCGAGGTGCTGGCGATGTCGGTGACCGACGCCTGGGAATTCTTCGGCGACGGGGAGGCGGCGACGCCGGCGGCCCACACGATCCTCGGCCGGCTCGCCGACGTCGGCCTCGGCTACCTCACCATCGGCCAGCCGCTCACCACGCTCTCCGGGGGCGAGCGGCAGCGGCTCAAGCTCGCGACCCACATGTCGGAGAAAGGGTCCCGCCCACCCGGCGTCTACGTCCTCGACGAGCCGACGACCGGTCTGCACCTCGCCGACGTCGAGCAGCTGCTCGAGCTGCTCGATCAGCTTGTCGACTCCGGCAAATCAGTGATCGTCATCGAGCACCACCAGGGCGTCATGGCGCACGCCGACTGGATCATCGACCTCGGCCCCGGCGCCGGCCATGACGGCGGCCGGATCGTCTTTGAGGGAACACCCGCCGACCTCGTCGCCGCCCGCTCCACCCTCACCGGTGAGCACCTGGCGGCCTATGTCGGCGGCTGACGCCCGACGGCGCCCCCGACGGCGTTGATGTCCCGGACGGCCCCGGCGTCGGCTCAGCTCGTGAGCTGGGGCGACGCCTGCGCCGCCGCCGCGACCGCGCGCTCGACGGCGTTGATGTCCCGGACGGCACCGGTGTCGGCTGAGGTGGCCATCATCGCGTACGCCCGCAGGGCCGGTGACACCGCCCGCTCGCGCAGCTTCGGCACGTAGCCGCTTCCGGACTCGAGCCGCTCGCGGCGCTCGCTGAGCTCCTCCTCGGAGACCTCGAGCGTCATCCGCCGGTTGGGGATGTCGAACGAGATCGTGTCGCCGGTCTCGACGAGCGCGATCGCGCCGCCGGAGGCCGCCTCGGGCGAGATGTGCCCGATCGACAGTCCGGAGGTGCCGCCGGAGAACCGGCCGTCGGTGATGAGGGCGCACGCCTTGCCGAGCCCCTTGGCCTTCAGGTAGGAGGTCGGGTAGAGCATCTCCTGCATGCCCGGACCGCCGCGTGGGCCCTCGTAGCGGATGACGACGACGTCGCCCTCCTTGATGCCGCCGCCGAGGATGACCTCGACGGCCTCCTCCTGGGACTCGACGACGACGGCCGGGCCGCTGAAGGTGAGGATCGACTCGTCGACGCCGGCCGTCTTGACGACGCTGCCGCGGACCGCGAGGTTGCCGTGCAGGATCGCGAGACCGCCGTCGGCGGAGTACGCGTGAGCGACGTCCCGGATACAGCCCTCGGCGGCGTCGGTGTCCAGCGATTCCCACCGCTCGGACTGGGAGCCCGCGGTCGCCGAGCGCTTGCAGCCGGGGGCGGCGTGGAACAGCTCGATCGCCTCGGGCGACGCGACGGCGCTACGGACATCCCACGGACCGAGCCACTCGTCGACCGTGCGGGCGTGGACGGTGTGGACGTCGGTGTTGAGCAGACCGCCGCGCCACAGCTCACCGAGGATCGCGGGGATCCCGCCGGCGCGGTGGACGTCCTCCATCAGATAGGAGCCGCTCGGCGCGACCTTGCAGATGCACGGCACCCGCCGGGAGATCTCGTCGATGTCCTTCATCGTGAAATCGATCTCCGCCTCCTGGGCGGCGGCGAGGACATGGAGCACCGTGTTCGTGGAGCCGCCCATCGCGATGTCAAGCATCATCGCGTTCTCAAACGCCGGTCGGGTCGCGACCGCGCGCGGGAGCACCGAGGCGTCGTCCTCGTCGTAGAAGCGATGGGCGAGCTCGACGACGGTTCGGCCGGCCGCCTCGTACAGCTCGCGCCGCGCGGTGTGCGTCGCAAGCGTCGAGCCGTTGCCCGGCAGCGAGACGCCGAGCGCCTCGGTCAGGCAATTCATCGAGTTGGCGGTGAACATGCCGCTGCACGAACCGCACGTCGGGCAGGCTGCTTCCTCGATCAGCGCAATGTCCTCGTCCGACACGTCGTCGGCGACGGCATCAGCGATCGCCGTGATCAGATTGATGCGTTTGCGGACGGTGCCGTCGACGAGCACCGCGGTCCCGCCTTCCATCGGCCCGCCAGACACGAACACGGTCGGGATGTTCAGCCGGAGCGCGGCGTTCAGCATCCCGGGCGTGATCTTGTCGCAGTTGGAGATGCACACGAGCGCGTCGGCGCAGTGGGCGTTGACCATGTACTCGACGCTGTCGGCGATCAGATCGCGGGACGGCAGCGAGTAGAGCATTCCCCCATGGCCCATCGCGATCCCGTCGTCGACGGCGATCGTGTTGAACTCGCGGGCGATGCCGCCCGCCGCGTGGATCGCCTCGGAGACGATCTCTCCGACCGGCTTGAGGTGGGTATGACCGGGAACGAACTGCGTGTACGAGTTCGCGACGGCGATGATCGGTTTGCCGAAGTCCTCCCGCGCGACGCCGGCGGCGCGGAGGAGGGCGCGAGCACCTGCCATGTTGCGCCCGTGGGTGACGGTTCTTGAGCGGAGCGGAGCCATACGACAAGGCTACCCGTCGAGCGGTGCGAGCACGACGTCGTTGTCGACCGAGTACGTAGCCGTCGTCCTCGCGGACGAACGCGCGGGCCAGCGACGGCTTGACCGCGAACACGGCGTCGGAGTCGAGATACTCGCTGGCGGCGTCGAAGATGTGGGTCGTCAGCGTCCGGTAGCCGGGCGCGCGCACGATCATGTGGATGTGCGCCGGGCGCCACGGGTGCCGACCGGTGGCGGACAGCATCGCGCCGACCGGCCCGTCGTCCGGAATCGGGTAGGGCACCGGGCGCACGCCGACGAATGCATAACGACCTTCGGCATCGGTGTGGAACCGGCCGCGCAGGTGATCTTCCGGCGCCTCTGGCGACTGGACCGCGTAGAGCATGTCCTCGCCGTTCTGCCACACGTCGACCTCGGCGCCGGCGATCGGCGTGCCGTCCAGCGCCCGCACGTGACCGGACACCCGGACGGGGACGCCGCCGCGCTCCGGGGTCCTCGGTCATCGACTCGCCGTTGGCCCGCTCGGGAGCGCCCGGGACGTAGAACGGGCCGAGCACGGTCGACTCCGTCGCCCCGTCGGGGAGGTCGTGATCGAGCGCATCAACGAGCATCGACAGGCCGAGCGTGTCGGACCAGAGGATGAACTCCTGGCGCTTGTCGTCGGTGATGTGGCCGGTCGCGGTCAGGACCGCGATCGCCCGCTCCCACTCCGCCGGCGTCAGCTCGACGTCCTGCGCGAACGCGTGCAGGTGCCGGACGAGCGCGGTCATCAGCTCACGCAGGCGTGGGTCGGAGCACCCGGCGAAGCTCGCGACAACAGCCGCCGTGATGTCCGCGGGCTGAGTGCGATCCGCCATGGCCACACCCTCGCACGTCCGGGTGGACGCGCACAAGTGGCCGCCGGCGTCGCGGCGGCGGACTACGTGAGAACGGTCAGAACGTCGTGCGCTTTTGCGAACAGCAGGCAGCGGCGGCGTCCACGGGGCCCGGGCGCTTGAAAGACCGCGGTCCCGTCACCGCCGACGAGCGACCAGCCATCATCGGTCGGCACGAGCCGCAGCACGGTTGACGTGCGTGCCTCCCGGCGTGAGCGGCCGAAGGACGGTGCGAGGGCAATCGGTTCGCGGGCCAGAGCTGTCATGGCGAGGACTATGCCGCCCGTGTGTAAGGGCAACGCGAAACCGGCGTGTGAATCCTCTCAGAGTGAGAGGGCTCTCACGGTCCGCTAACTGAGGTCCGCGGCGGGCGGCACGCCGTCTCGGGAAGTTCAATAGCGTCAGCCATTGTGCGTGCAGATCGCGCCATGGACACGCGCAGATCGCCATTGTCGGTGCCGGCCCGGGGGCCTCACCCTGGGGACGTTGCTCGCCGAGCCCGGGATCGAATCGGTCGGCGATCGGCTGGCGCGTGAGGGACTCGAGCATCACGGCATCTACCTGCGTTGACCGGGTGCGTATCGGCGATTGAGACCGTCCCGCGCGCGACTGCTGATCATCCTCGGGGCGCTGTCCGCATTCGGGCCGCTCACGACGGACGTCTACCTGCCGGCGCTGCCGGCGATCGCCCACCAGTTCCAGACGGCGGTGGCGAGCGTCCAGCTCACCCTGACCGCATGCGTCCTCGGACTCGCCATCGGTCAGGTCCTGATTGGCCCTCTCAGTGACACGTTCGGTCGTCGCCGGCCGCTGCTCACCGGACTCGCCGTGTTCACGCTCGCGTCGGTCGCCTGTGCGGTCGCGCCGGCGGTGTGGATCCTCGACGCGGCGCGGTTCGTCCAAGGCCTCTCCGGCGCCGCCGGACTCGTCATTTCCCGCGCCATCGTCCGTGACCTGTACGGCGGGATCGAGGCGGCCCGGTTCTTCTCCACGCTCGGAGCGGTGATCAGCATCGGGCCGGTCGTCGCCCCGGCGATCGGCGGCGGGATCCTGTTGTTCGTCGCCTGGCCCGGCGTGTTTCTGTTCCTCGCGATTGTCGGCGCCGTGCTGTTCGCCTCGGTCTTGCTGGGGACGCGGGAAACGCTCCCGCCCGCCCGCCGCCGACCGGCGAGCCTGCGGCTGGCGCTCTCGACCTACCGGGACCTGCTCACCCATCGGCGCTTCATGGCCTTCACGCTGGCGGCGGCGTTCGCGTTCGCCGCCCTGTTCGCATACATCTCGGCGTCCTCATTCGTGTACCAGCGCGTCTTCGGCGTCAGCCCGCAGGTCTACGGCCTGCTGTTCGGGATCAACGGACTCGCGATCCTCGCCTCGAACGTCGTCAACGGACGGCTGGTCCGCGAGCATCCACCGGCGGTTCTGCTCGGGCTTGCGTTGCGGGCGAACGCGACGGTGGGGGCGCTGCTCGCGATCTCCGGGATCGCCGGCTTAGGCGCCGCCGCGATCATCCCGCTGCTGTTCGCGTTCGCGGGGACGATGGGGTTCATCATGGCCAACGCGATCACGCTCTCGCTTGAGGGTGAGCGCGAGCGCGCCGGCAGCGCCTCGGCGGTGTTCGGCTTCCTTCAGTTCACGGCCGGGGCAGCGGTCGCTCCAATCGTGGGGCTGGCCGGCACGTCCGCCGCATCGATGGGAATCGTGATGGGCGCGGCCGGGGTGACCGCGCTCAGCCTGCACACCGTGCTGCTGCGCGGCGCTGGCGCTCAGGCGCCGAGCATCGAATAATCGCCGTCGCAAATCACGCAGCTGCCCGTGATGTGAATCGCGTCATTGCTCGCGAGGAAGAGCGCGGCTCCGGCGACGTCCTCCGGCGGCGGGATCCATCCCATGTGGCGTGTCCGCGCTTGCCCTCAATGGTGGAGATGAGCTCGTCGCCGGGCTGCAGGTGACGCGGCGGGTCCATCCGGTTGCCGACGCCCGCCGGGGTGCCGGTGAAGATGAGATCCCCCGCCAGCAGCGGGCAGATCGCCGACAGGCGGGCGATCGTCTCCGACACCGAGAACATCATCGAGGACGTGCGCACATGAGCAAGATGTCGGTCGCGGTCCCCGAGGTGATCAGTCACTATTCGCCGATGGGCTTCTCCCGAGGAGACATTAGTTCGATGGGCACGGTGTCCGGCGTGGGCGGTTTCAGCGACGACCCGATGTCGCTGTACCTCAAGCCGGGCGACACCCTCGAGTGTGAGATCAAGCGCATCGGCGTGCTACGCAATCACGTCGTGCCGGCGAGCGTGCCGGCGCGCGTCTGATGCTCGCCGAGGCCCTTGCCCTGCGGTGGGACGAGCAGGAGTTCACCGAGGTCCGGCCAGGGATCTTCGGCGCCACGATCGACACCGAGCAGCTGACGGTCACCGTCTACCGGTACGAGCCGGGGTGCGCCTGGGAGACCCACTCGCATCCTGAGGACCAGATCACGTTCGTCTCTGAGGGTGGCACCGTCGACTTCGTCGTCGACGGGGCGCCGACTCCGCTCGGGCCGGGGCAGCTCGCGGTGTTGCCGGGTGGTGTGCCGCACTCGGCGACGGTCGCGGCCGATGGGGAGCGCGTGATCACGATCAACGTGTGGCGGTTGCGTCAAGCGGCCGTAGCGGGCAGGGTTCGGGTTACTCGGTGGCGATCGGGCGCCCAACGGTGAGGGCGTCGCGGACGGCGGGATCGAGCGCCGCGTACTTGGCGTCCGGGGCGGCGCCGAGCGCGTCGAGGGTCTTGGAGAAGAAGCATCGGGCCGCGGCCGTGAGGACGACGTCGAGAATGTCGGTGTCGCTCAGCCCGAGGGCGCGGAGTTTGTCGATGTCGGTCTGAGTGACCTCCGTGGCGTCGTCGGCGACCTTGTCGGCGAGCTCCATGACGGCGACGTCGACCGGCGAAAGGTCGGCGGTCGTGCCGTCCTCTTCCATGAGCCCGCTGAGCGCGTCGGGGGTGAGGAACTCGTTCTTCATCAGCACCGACCCGTGGGCGAGCGCGCAGTAGCTCGAGCGCAGCCGGCGGGCGGCCGCGAGCGTGGCGAGCTCGTAGCGGCGGAGGTCCATCCCGGCCTTGATCGACCCGTTGAGCTGCCGCCAGGCGCCGTAGACCTCAGGGCGCAGGGAGAACGCCCGGGTGAGGTTGGGGAGATCGCCGAACACCGCTCGGTCGGTCTCGTACATCTCGTGCACCGCGCCCGTTGCGTCGGCCTCGGGAACGGTCTTGATGAACGTCATGGCACTCCTTTCCGCGCTGACACCACGACGAACCTATGCGAAACGGCAGGGTCGATGGGCCTGATGGGTGCTATAGCCCCCACCAGACCCGTCGGTCCCGGCAGTTTCAGGCGAAACTGACGTCGTGCGGAGTCCACATATGAGCCACCGGCAGTCCTCATCCCTGGGCGGGATCTCGCCCCACGCGAACCGCGAGATCGGTCTCGCCCATGCCTCGACCGGGCCGCTGCGTGCCAGCGATGCTCGCCCACCGGCGGCGCCGGGTTGAGCGTTGGTATTGGGACTTTGGGTGAATAGTTCACCCATACGCCCAAGACCAGTCGCGGGTCAGCCGGGGTCGCGGGTCAGCCGGATCGCGGGTCAGCCGGAGTCGCGGGTCAGCCGGAGTCGATCTCGACCGCGGCGTCCGGGTGGACCTCGAGGTGGACCCGTCCGGCGACCGCGGCGCCGAGCAAGAGGCCGAGCGAGGCGATGTAGCACGTGGCGAGCACGCCGGCGAGGACCAGGAACAGCTCGACGGGCGTCCCGCCGGCGACGATCCGCAGGTAGTAGCCCGCCACGGTCGGCGTGAGCTGGAGGATGACGCCGGCGACGGCGCCGCCGGCGAGCGCGGCCCGGCGACTGAGCAAGCCATCGGAAAGCGCGAGGAGCACGCCGGAGCAGATGGCGATCGTGACGGCGACGGACAGCAGCAGCACGGCGATCCGAGTGACCAGTGACGGTAGCCCGAGCTCGCGGACGAGCCCCGTTCCGGCCGAGGCGGCAAGCACCATCAGGACGATCAGCAGCGCCACGGCGCCGGCGACGCCAATGTTCCGGAGCTTGCCGCGGATCATGCCCGTCGAGGGCAGCTCGGCGACGCGACGCAGGCACCGCGCGAGCACGCCGACCGCGCCCGAGGCCGTCCACATCATCACGAGAATCGACCCGATGATGAGCAGCGGCGAGTCACGCCGCGTGCGCAGGATCAGGTTGGTGACCTCGGCGTTGACGTCCTTGGGGAGCACGTGGGCGATGCGTTCGCCGAGGTGCTCGGCCTGGGTCGCGTCGCCGACGAGGAGCGTGGCGAGCGCGGTCAGCCCGAGCGCAAGCGGGACGAGCGAGCTCACGAAGAACCACGACAGCGCGGGCGCCTCGTCGAGAACGCCGGAGGAATAGACGAGCGCGATCAGCTCGCGCGGGATCCGCCGCAGGGCCGCCACGAGGTGCCGATCGTCAGAGCGCGCATGCCGAACTGCGGCGCAGCGTATTCGTAAGCGGTTCTTACCCCGTTCTCAATGGCCTCTTCGCCAGCAGAGACACCGTCGTGTGATGCGCTCAACGAAGGAAAGGCAGAGATGAAGATCACACGACTTTCAACACTCTTAGTCGGGGCGGGACTGGCCGCCGCCGCACTCGCTCCGTCCGCGACGGCGGACACGGTCAGCACGGGTTCCAGCGTCAGCTCGAACTGGTCCGGCTACCGCGTCGCGACCCAGGACGCAAACGGCTTCACCCGGGTTTCGGGCAGCTGGACCGAGCCGTCGGCCAACTGTTCGACGTCGGCCGGCCACGCCTCGTTCTGGGTTGGGCTCGGCGGGTCAGGCGCGAGCGACAGCGGTTCCGATGCGCTCGAGCAGGCAGGCACCGCCGTCGACTGCGACGCGAGCGGCAACGCGACCCACACCGCGTGGTACGAGCTGTTGCCGGCGTCGCCGGTCCAGCTTGACCTCAACGTCTCGGCCGGCGACCACATGTCGACCAGTGTCACCGTCAACGGCTCCGCGGTGACGATCACCGTGTCCAACGACACGACCGGCCAGAGCACGACGAAGAACGTGACCATGCCCAACCAGCCGGATGTGTCGACCGCGGAATGGATCGCCGAGGCGCCGTCGCAGTGCGACAGCACCGGCGGGTGCCAGCCGCTGACGCTTGCCGACTTCGGCAAGGTCGGCTTCACGAATTCCTCGGCGACTGCGTCCGGCCACACGGGCACGATCTCCGACTCGGCGTGGACGGCCCAGCCGGTCACGCTCAGCCCGGGCGGCGGCGTCACCGACGTCGCGGCCAGCGGCAGCTCCTCCGGCGGAGCCCAGCCGACCGACCTGTCGTCCGACGGGTCATCGTTCTCGGTGTCCTACGTCGGGGCGTCGTCGGCGACTACCTCGACGGGCGGATATGACCCGTCGGCAGGTGGCTACGGCTATGACCCCGGCTCCGGCGGCTACGGCTATGGCGGCGGCTCCGGTGGCTACGGCTATGACCCCGGCTCCGGTGGCTACGGCTATGACCCCGGCTCCGGTGGCTACGGCGACGGATCCGGCTCGGTCGGAATCGACCCCGCCGCAGCAGCCGCACTCCTGTCTCAGCTCTGATCCTCACGACGAACACCGCTCACGGCGTCGGTCGCCGGTTGGTTTCAACCGGCGCCGGCGCCGAGAGCGTTGATGCGGGAGAATCCACACCGCGTGTCGGACTCCGCCTCCGCGATCCATCATCCGCTGTTCGCCCGGCTGTGGTCGGTGATGAGTCGCCATGAACCAGCGGACATCCGCCGCCATCGCGATGAGCTGCTGACGGGACTTGCCGGCCGCGTGATCGAACTCGGCGCCGGCACCGGCAGCAACTTCCCTCATTACCCGTCGACGGTGGCCGAGGTCATCGCGGTCGAGCCCGAGCCATACCTCCGCGAGCAGGCGCAGGCCGCCGCGCGCGAGGCCGCGATCCCGATCACGGTGCTCGACGGCGTCGCCGATGCTTTACCCGCCGAAGACGAGGGCTTCGACGCGGCGGTGGCGTGTCTCGTGCTGTGCACGGTTCCGAACCAGGCGACCGCGCTCGCCGAGCTGCGGCGGGTTCTGCGACCGGGGGGCGAGCTCCGCTTCTACGAGCACGTGCTGTCACACAAACCCAGGATCGCGCGTAGCCAGCGGCTCGTCGATCGGGTGTTCTGGCCGCGGGCGTTCGGCGGTTGCCACACCGCCCGGGACACCGCAGCGGCGATCGTCGCGGCAGGATTCGAGGTTGAGGACGAGCGCCGCATGTGGGTCGGGACGGTGCCGATCGCCTTCCCGGTGGCGACCCAGGCGATCGGGCGCGCGCGGCGGCCCTGACGAGGAAGTCAGCCTCCACGGCGCCGGATGGTTAGCGGTCCGCTGTCCGGGTAATCGACAGAGTTGAACCCAACCGAAGGAGGGCTCGATGCTGACCGTGACCCCCGCCGCCGCCGAAGCGGTGGACGCAATCCTTGCCAATTCAGAAGCGCCCGCCGGAGCCGGCCTGCGGCTCGAGCGAGCGGTCGATTCAGCCGGTGAGACGGCGATCGGGATGCAGATCGTCGCCGAGCCCGGCCCCGAGGACGAGCACGTCCCGGCGGCGATGGACTTCGAGGTGTTTCTCGCCCCTGAGATCGCGGGCCTGCTTGACGGCCACGTGCTCGACGCCGAAATCGACGATCGGAACGTCGCGTTCTCGCTGCATCGCCAGGACGTCAACGGCGCCTCGGCGTAGCCCCGTCGCCGTACTCGGACTAGTGCGAGACGTGCCCGGCTGACCAGCACGCGTCGGCGTCGTGGCAGCTTTCGAGCGCCGTCAGTTCGGAATGCAGCTGCGACAGTCGGTCGGGCGACAGCGTCCGGGCGAGGTTGTGCAGCTCGTACGGATCGGAGTCGAGCGCGTAGTACTCGCGCTCGCCGTTGTCGTATTCGACGTACAGGAACTGCGGGGTGCGCATCGCCTCGTAGCTCGACGGGTTGCCGCTCGGGAGGTTCTGCGCATCCGGGTTCCCGGGACCGACGGCCGGCCCGTGGTGCTCGATCAGCGCGGCATTGCGCCAGTCGGGCACGTCCTTGCCATGGAGCAGCGCCAGCAGGCTATGGCCATCGGATGAGACCTGGGTGCCGGCGATCGAGGCGAACGTGCTCGCGAGATCGATGTTCTCGGCGACCTGCGGGACGCTCGCATCCGCGGGGATGCCCGGACCGGCAACGACGAGCGGGACGTGGATATCGGTGTCGAACGCGGTCAGCTTGCCGGGCATCAGCCGGTACTCGCCGGTGTGCAGGCCGTTGTCCGAGCTGAACACGATGTAGGTGTCCCGGGTGAGCCCGTGCGCCTGGACGGCGGCCTCGACCTCGCCCATCATCCGGTCGATCGACTGAACGTCCTGGGCACGGAGACGGAAGGCCCGGTTGATCCGGGCGATCTTGGCCGCGCTGAGTGGCGGGCGACCCGCCAGCCAGCTGGGTGCATCGGTCGGGAGCGCGTCGAAGTTATCTGGCCGCGGCGCGGTGAGCCCGGGAAACTTCCGCGCGTCACGGGGCGCCGGGACGAACGGCGAATGCGGCGTGAACGGCGCCAACTCGAGGAAGAACGGCTTATGTGCCCTGGCCGACGTGTTGATGAAGTCCACGCCGCGCCGGGTGATCACGTTCGTCAGGTAGTCATCCGGGCTGTGGCCGAACCGATGGACCGTCCCGTTGATGTTCATCGGATAGTCGTACTCCGGGTACCCCCATCCGGCGACGTCCCACTCGTTCCAACCCGGAGGCACGTAGGTCCCGGGTACCGGGGAGCGGGCCTGCAGGTAGCCGTTGAGGTACTTGCCCATCAGCGCCGTGCGATAGCCCGCCTGCTGGAGCGCGATGTTGAAGCTCGTCTGCTCGTTCCCGTGGCTGTAGAAAGCCTCGACCCCCCCGTCGGCGCCGCCGTTCGTGAAGACGCCGGTGTCGTGCGGGAACTCGCCGGTGAAGATCGACGTTCGCGACGGGCAGCACAGCGAGTCGGTGACGAAGTAGTTGTCGAAGGTCGTGCCGCGCAGGGCGAGCGCCTGCACCTCGGGCATGAACCGCACGAGATCCATCGACAGATCGTCGGTGAGCACGAACACGATGTTCGGCCGCCGTGACTCCGCCGCAGTGGCTCGCCCGGCGCCCGCCGGTTGCGCGGCGAGCGGTGGTGTCTCGTGTGACCCCGGACCGCGTGCCGGAACACCCCCACCCCGCGACGAAGCGTCCGACCCGCCGATCGTGCCGGTGCCGAAACCGACGGCCAGCAACACGACGAGCGCGAGCAGCGCGAGCGCGAGCGGAACGTGCTTTGGGGCATGCAGATGTCGGGCCACGGGCACTCGCAGCAAAACACACGCCGCGGCACCGAGTTCCGTTAGCGGTGCCGCTGGCTTCTGGGTTGTCAGCATTCGGACACACCCCGTGTCCGGATGGCCCTAAGCGCATCCTTACGGAATGATGCGGGTTTACAGGCGCGTGTCGCCTGCCCCCGGAGGCCCAATGACGCTCCTATCTCACCGTTTGCCCGTCGGGGGCGGCCGGCGCGGCCGCCTCGTGCGCTGCGCGCTCGGCGCCGCGCTGCTGGTGTCGTGCGCCTCCGCATCGAGCGCGCTCGCGGTGGACGTGTTCCCGATCCCGGGCGCGCACGTGGCCGCTCCCGGAACCCAGATCACGTTCCGCGGCGTCGCTCCCAGTCAGCTCACCGGGATCACGGTCATCGGATCCCGCAGCCGCTCACACGGGGGCTCGATCCGCGCTGACTCGGACGGCTTCGGCGGCTCGTTCGTGCCCGGCCGCGCGTTTCGCGCCGGTGAGACGGTGACCGTCCACACGCATTTCAACATCACCGGCGCGCGCAACGGGACGTTCTCGTTCCAGGTGGCCAACCCAGCGTCCGGGCTTCCCACTAGGCCCGGCACCTCGCCCGAGCGCACTCCCGGGGACGTATACACGTTCCACACGACCTCACTGCGCCCGGCCGCGGTCCACATGGACCGCACCGGCGGCGACGGCGACATCTTTCTCGGGCCGCAGGAAGGCCCGCTCACGGCGGGCGCCGAGATCCTCGACCGCAACGGCCACCTCGTCTGGTACCACCCCGCCCCGGCCGGCAACAGCGTCACGGACTTCCGCGTCCAGAGCTATCGCGGGCAGCCCGTGCTCACCTGGTGGCAGGGGCACGTCAACGCCGGGACCGGCAGCGGCACCGACTACATCTACGACAGCAGCTACCGCCAGATCGCCACCGTGCGCGCCGCCAACGGTCTCGGCGCCGACCTTCACGAGTTCGAGCTCACGAGCGCGAACACGGCCCTCATCACCGCGTACTACCCCGTGTACGTCAACGGCAGGTCGGTCCACCGACCGGCCCGCCAGATCGTGCTTGATTCGGTGGTCCAGGAGATCGACATCCCCACCGGGCTCGTGCTCTTCCAGTGGGACAGTCTCGATCACGTGCCTCTCACCGACAGTCGCGGGCCGCTGCCGCCCCGCAACACGCGTCAGCCGTTCGATTACTTCCACGTGAACGCGATCGACGTCGACCCGGACGGAAGCCTCGTGATTTCGGCGCGGAACACGTGGGCCGCGTACAAGGTGAGTCGCCAGACGGGCCATGTCATCTGGACCCTGGGAGGGCGGCACTCGACGTTCAAGCTCGGACCCGGAGCGACGTTTGCGTTCCAGCACGATGTCCGGATCCGCTCCGCAGGCGACACCACCGTCACCCTGTTTGACGACGGAGGCGGCCCGCCAAAGGTCCACCCGTCCCGCGCGCTCGAGCTGGCGCTCGACCTCACGCACCGCACTGCGCGTGTCGTCTACCAACGCCAGCATTCGCCGTCGCTGGCGGCGTTCTTCGAGGGCAACAACGAGTTGCTGCTCAACCTTGACAACTTCGTCGGCTGGGGTGGGGTGCCGTACTTCACGGAGTACGACCGCAACGGCAAGGTCGTCCTCGACGGTCGCTTCGTCGGCGCCAACTCGAGTTACCGCGCCTACCGGTTCGGCTGGACGGGCATCCCGCTGCAGCCGCCGGCGCTCGCGGCGACCAAGCGGGGTAACCGGATGCTCGTCTACGCGAGCTGGAATGGAGCCACCAACGTGTGGAGCTGGACGTGTGCTCGGCGGCGCCAGCGCGAGCGGGCTGCGCCCGCTGGCCGGTTCTCGCAGTCACGGGTTCGAGACCGCAATCGAAACCACGGCGCAGCGAGCCGTCGCCGTGGCGGCGCTTGACCGGGCGGGCCACGTGCTCGGCCGCTCTGCGGTGACCGCGCCGCGCTAGGGAAGCGGCCGATCCGAGCCGGCCCGTAAAGACGCCGCTAAGAATCTGCGGCGGCCCATAGAGAATGCGTCAAAGTCGTTGGTGGCGCGGTCGGCCTGTCCTAAGTTGGCGTCGAGGCCAACCGTGTCCATCTCGCTTCCACCCGCCCTCCGCGCCCGGCTCGCGGCGGTTCCACTCGACCGTGCCTTGGCGGCCGGCGCCGACCCGGCACGGAGCGCTGCGCTCACTCGGCGCACCGCCATGCTGTCGTCCCGGCACGGCAGACGACGGACAGCGGCAGGACTGCGGCGGGTGCTGTCCGAGACCCAACGGCGACCGGGTCTGTCCGCCGCGGTGGCGTGCGACCCCGGGGCCGTCGACATCGCCCGGCCGGCGCTCGAGCAGCTCGAGCGCGCCATCCGCGAGCGTGACTCCCTCTGCCCGCAGGGACTCGCGCTGGCGCACCTGCTCCTGAGCGACCCGGACAGCGTGCTCTACCGAGCGCCCCATGGCGAGGCGCTGTATGAGGCCAGCCGGGCCGCCTTGCTCGCGCTGCTCCCGACGCAGGAGCGCGTGGCCCGGCCAACACTGCCGCCCGCCTACGCCTCTCGGCCGAGATCGGCGCGCTCGTCGGGGCGCCAGGGACCGAGGATCGGCACGACCTCGCCGCCGCACACCGGGCACCCCTCCACCTGAAGCAGCGGGATCAGCTCGAGCTGCCACCGCTGTGCGCACGGGGCGCACCAGTACCACGTTTCACCGGCGGCACGCAGGCTTCGTCGCCGCGGCTTGCGGGTCCGCCGTTTCATCCTGTCCTTTGGGTCAGAGCGCCGCTGGCGGCGCGAGCGCCGTTGGCGTCAGGAGCGCCCCGTCGGCCGGATTGCTCTCAAGCGAGAGACCGGCGAACACGGCGGCGCTGCGGAGCATCGTCATCGAGTTGTGAAGGAGCTGGAGCGTCCAGGCTCCGATGAACGCGTTGGCAACGGGCACCGGGACCTGAGTCGGGACCGGACACGCGACCATGTTCACCGGCCGAACGTTGTGAAGGTCCGCGGCCGTGGCCTCCGAGTCGTCGAAGTACGTCCACGGTCCGCAGATTTCGGCGAGATAGAACGTGCCGTCATCCGGGTCCCGCGTCCAGACGAGCGCACCTTCGGGGAGGTCGATGAAGGCCCGCACCGCAGGATGAATCCCGGTCCGCCGGCGGCTCGTCGCCGCGGCCGCGTCGCGGACCTCGTCGGACGGGTCGACTCCCCAGCCGAGCCCGAGTACCGAGCGCTCGCGGCACAGCGCGAACGCGGCCGACGGGTCATCGCAACTGTGCTCCATCTGCAGCGCGCACAGTGCAGGGACATTCGTACGGCGGCTCATGAGATCACCTCTCCGGTTTCCCGTCGTGTCCGCACCCCACTGGCCAGGTGCGGTCAAGACACCTTGCGCGAATCTAACGGCGTCCTGCGCTCCATCAAACCGCAGCCCTGCCCGGTTTTGGCTCGGGGAACTACGCAACCGTCACGGCATCTGACCAGTGTGGACTACCGACGTCCGGCTCAAGGACGACCGAGCGCCGCCGATGACGGCGGTCACCGATCGGTTGCGTCCACGGCCCGGCGATCGGACGTCGGGTTTTCCGGGAGGCGCCGACGGGCATCCCCGCAGGGCATGCACGTCCGAATCCTGACGGCGGGAATCGAACGGCGGACTACGCTAGGTGTATGACGGAAAGTCCCGCTCAGATCCTCGAAGTCCGTGCCGACGGCGGCGCGAGCCCCGTGACGATCACGCTCGCCGTGTCCGGCGGCGCGAGCCAGGCAGTGCTCACGGCGCTCTCTGAACAGCTTGATCGCCGGCGCCGGACCGAGATCGACACCGTCGATGAGGTGATCGCGCTCCGCGAGCAGACCGCGCTTGTCGAACGCTTTGAGCCGCTCGCCGCGGCCGACGCCCATGCGGTCGTGAGCCTGACCGACTCGGAGCTGCGGGGATGCCTGCTGGAGCTGACCGCCTACGCCGACCGCGTTGACGGAGAGCACTTCCAGCCGAGCGAACTGCGCGAGCGCCTCGCTGTGCTCGCCGAGATCACGGCGGCGCTCTGGGACGCAAACGCCGCCGCAGCCGACGCGGCCGAGTCGCTTCGCGAAGCAGCGATGTCGCCGTAGTCTCGCGCGCGTCACTATCGTCGCAGTGACGAGGCGCGCATGAGTGATCACGGCTTGGAAGCATCGGGGACGATGCCGGGCGAATTCGACACCCGGCACATGGTCAGGCGCCTGCTTGAGCTGGGCGTGTTCCTTGGCGTGCTCGTCATCGCGATCCTGTCGTTCCCCGGCCTCGGCACGCTCCGAGACCGGTTTGCCCAGGCCAACGCTGCGCTGCTCGCCCTGATCGGCGTGCTGAAGCTCGCATCCTGCCTGTCGAACATCGTCGCGTTCCGCGACGTGTTTTGCCCCAGCATGAGCTGGCGGTTCAGCTTCGAGCTCGGGATGGCGGAGCAGGCGACCAACGTGCTCGTCCCCACCGGCGGGGCCGGCGGACTCGCCCTCGGAGCATGGGCTCTGCGTCAGGGCGGGATGTCCACCGAGCACATCGGCCGCCGGAGCGTCGCCTTCTTCGTGCTCACAAGCGTGCCCAACTTCGTGTGTGCCGCGGTGTTCGGGCCCGTGCTCCTGACCGGGCTGTTCCACGGGAAGATCCCGTTCATCCCGACGCTCGTGTTCTCAGTGCTCGCGTGGGCCGCCGCGATGTTCATCATCGTGCTCCCCCGGCTGCTCCCCCATCGCCCGCGGGCGACCGGCGGCTCGTGGGCGAACAAGCTGCGCACCGGCCTCGCGATCGGCGCCGACGGGATCCGGGACGTCGGCGAGATCATCAGGTGCCGCCGGTGGGGCGCCATCCTCGGTGCGATCGGGTACCTCGGCTTCGACATCGCGGCGCTCCTCGTCGCGTTCGCCGCGTTCGGCGACACGCCCCCGCTCGGACCGATCATCTTCGCCTACGTGATCGGACAGCTCGGCGGGTTGATCCCGCTTCCGGCCGGGATCGGCGGTACCGACGGCGGTCTGATTGGCGCGATGGTCCTGTACGGCAGCCCGCTGTCGGTGGCGGCGGCTGCGGTTCTCGCATACCGGGCATTCCAGTTGGCCGTGCCGGCAATCATCGGGACGGTCTCGTTCGTCGCGCTCCGGCGCGAGCTGGCCCGGACATCCGAGCCGGCCGGCCAGTGCGCGCCGCTCGCCGCCGAGGGCTGATGGGTGATCGGCGAGACACCGGGTGGCGGCGCGTCATGGCGAAACCCGTGCGGACGCTGGTGGCGATCGGCGTGGTGCTGCTGCTCGTCGGGATCGTGGTCTCCGTCGCCGCCGACGCAAGCACGGTGGGGCTCGTCGTCGGTCTGGTGGGCGTCGGGCTGGGCGCCGTCGCGCTGATCTCAGCGGTCTTCTATGCGGTCGGCCGCAGCGAGGACGAGGACCGCGCGCGGCACCCGATGGGATGAAGCGGGTAGGGTGGCGGCTCGATGACGGCCACCCAGGTCCCGCAGGCCGAGACGCTCCAGATTCCCGTCGCGAACATGACGTTCACGGCCCTCGCCTGGGGTCCGGTCGACGGACCGCTGGCGCTCTGCCTGCACGGGTATCCGGACACCGCCCGCACGTGGCGCCATCTCGGTCCGGAGCTGGCCGCGCGGGGCTGGCGGGTCGTCGCGCCGTACACGCGCGGGTACGCGCCGACGGACCTCGCGCCTGACCGCGGGTACGGGGTCGGGGCGCTCGCCCGGGACGCGCTCGCGCTGCGCCGCGCGCTCGCCGATGACGAACCGGCGGTCCTGATCGGCCACGACTGGGGAGCGGTGACCGCGTATCTCGCCGGTTCTTATGCGCCCGGCGCGTTCCGGAAGATCGTGACGATGGCCGTTGCCCCGGGACCGGTGCTGCTGGCACCGCTGCGCTCGCCGCGCCGACTCCTCGGTGAGATGCCGCTGATCCTGCGCCAGCTGCGGATGAGCTGGTACATGTTCTTCCAACTGCTCCCGGGGATTTCCGAGCGCGCGCTCCCGCGCGTCATCCCCAGGCTATGGGCGGATTGGTCGCCAGGCTATGACGCGCACGAGGATCTGATCGACGTGCTCGCAGCCCTCGGCCCGCCGGGTCACGCGACGGCGGCGCTCCGCTATTACCGCGCCCTGTTTCTGCCCTGGACCCGTCACCGGACCTACTCGGCCGAGCAGCGCCACCTCTTCGGAGTGCCGCCCGTACCGCTGCTCTACCTCCACGGTGCGAACGACGGCTGCCAGCTGCCCGAGATCGCGGCTCGCGCCGGGGACGTGCTCCACCCCCCGAGCCAGGCCGAGATCGTGCCCGGCGTCGGTCATTTCCTCCACCTCGAGCGGCCCGACGTCGTCAACCCACGGATTGCCGAGTTTCTCTCCCGTCCGTGAAGTCGCAGTCGACGGCGACTGAGCCGCCGCGGCGCCGGCCGCCCGAGCGCGCGGGTGGGCCGCCGAGGCCGAGACGTGCTCGCGCGCGCCGCTCGCGCGCGGTCCGGGTCAGCCGACTCTCGACCGGCAGCTCGACATAGCGCATCGTGATCGGACCGAGGGTGATCTCGTCGCCGGTGGCCAGGTCGGTGGCCAGCACGTACTTGCCATTGACGAGCGTCCCGCTGGCGCTGCGCCCGTCGAGCAGACGAGCGCCTTCCGGGTGCAGCAAGATGATCGCGTGCAGCCGCGCGATGCGGCGGTCGTCGACGCGGATGTCGGCCGTGAGTCCCCGGCCGATGTGCGTGATCCTCTCGCCGAGCGCGATCAACCGAGGCCCATCCTCGTCGGCGAACGACAGATACCGGCCGGCCGGCGCGAGCGACGGGGGCATCGCCTGCCGACGGGTGCGGTGGTCAAGGAACGACAGTGCAGGTGACATGAGGCCACCGTACGGCCGGTTCCTCAGCTCGCCGCGAGCGCAAATGAAGAACCGCAGAAGGCGCTTTACACGAACCTGACCCGAGCACGCCGTGGTGGACAAACTGCCGCGCGTGCCCGCTCGAGTGCTGACGCGGCAACTTGTCCACCTGAGCGGGGGACGAACTGCCGCGCACCGAGTCCTGGGCTCCCGCGCGGCAACTTGTCCACGGGACGCTAAGGCCGACCGCGCATCACGAGTGCCCGAAGGTCACGTTCGGCAGTACGCGGCGCGCCCAGTTCGGCAGATACCAGGCCGAGCGACCCATCAGCCGGAGCAGCACCGGGAGGAGCAGCAGCCGGATCAGCGCGGCGTCGAGCAGAACGGCGACGCCGAGGATGACGCCCATCTCCTTCGGCGGGAGCGGCCCGGAGAGCGCGAAGGTGAAGAACACCGCCACCATCACGGCGCCGGCGGCGAAGATCACGCGGCCGGAGTGGGCCAGCGCACCGACCATCGCCTGGTGCGGGTCGTGCGTATGGTCCCAGTGCTCCTTGGCGGCGGAGAGCAGGAACACCGTGTAGTCCATGGAGATCGCGAAGATCATCGCGAAGAAGAACACCGGCCCCCACGCGTCGAGGAATCCCTGAGGCTGGAACCCGAGCAGCGAGTGCAGGTCGCCGTCCTGGAAGATCCACTTGGCGACGCCGAACGCAGCGCCGGTGGCGAGCAGGTTCGTGAGCACGCCGACCGCCGCGATCAGCGGCGCCTGCAGCGCGATCAGCAGCAGCAGGAACCCGAGGCCCATGACAACGCCGATGACGAGTGGCGTCTTCGCCGACAGCGCGGCTTGGAGATCATGGTTCTCCGCGACGGCGCCACCGACGAGTGACGCGGCGGGCAGCTGCGCGCGCAGCCGGTCGATCGTACGACCGACGGCCGGGTTGGACGGATCTTGCTTGGGGACCGCGGTCAGCAGCGTGTATCCGTCGCTCGTCTGCGCGGGCATCATCGCTGCGATCCCCGGGTCACGGCGGATCGTCGACACCGCCGCAGCGGCGCGGGCAGTGGGCGTGATGATCTGGAGCGGACCGGTCGCGCCCGGGCCAAACGCGGCCTGGACCTGGTTGTAGCCGACGCGCGAGGCGTCGGAGGACGGGACAACCTTGATCGACGGCATCGCGGTGCGCAACTGGGTCACCGGAAGCGCGAGGCCGATGAGGATCGCGAGCGCGACGACGCCGTATCGGACCGGCCGGCGCCAGAGCCGTTCACCCCACGCGGCGAACCTCGCGGAGCGGTGCTCGCCCGAGTGCGCCCATGGCAGCGCGAGCTTGTCCACGCGCGCACCGAGGCGGGCGAGCACGGCCGGGAGGAGGGTGAGGGTCGCGGCGAGCACGAACAGGACCGCGAGCATGATCCCGAGGCTCATCGAACGGAACGCCGGCGAGGGAACGAACATCACCGCGCTCAGCGAGATGAGCACGGTGACCCCGCTGAACAGGACGGCCTTGCCGGCGGTGTCCATCGCCACCGCGGTCGCGTCGACGGCGTTCATCCCGTGCCCGAAGTAGGCGCCGCGGAAACGGTGGACGACGAACAGCGCGTAGTCGATGCCGAGCGCGAGCGCGAACATCAGGGCGAAGTTCATCGCCCAGATCGAGATCGGCATGAGGAGCGTGCCGAAGTAGAGCATGCCTGCCGCAGACGCGAGCCCGAGCATGGTCAGCATCAGCGGCAGTCCGGCGGCGACGAGCGAGCCGAACGCGAGCAGCAGAATCCCGAGCGTCACCGGCCAGGAAATGACCTCTGACTTGAGCATCGCCGAGCGGTTCGCGGCGTTGAAGTCCGACCACATCCCGGAGGCCCCGGTGAGCTGCACTCCGACCCCCGCGCTGCCGAGCGCGGCGAGCTTCGTCTTGAGGCTGTCCGCGGCTTTGACCATCCCGTTGGAGCTCTTCGCGGCGCCGGCCTGAACGATCGCGGTGTGTCCATCACGAGAGATCGAGACACCTGGGGACGGCGGCACGACGGCGCTGACGGCCGAGCTGCCCCGGAGCGTGGTCTCCACGCGCGCGAGCGTGGCCTGGAACCCCGGATCGCTGACGGTCTGAGTCTTCGAGGAGACGACCGTCATCAGTGCGTAGCTCGACAGCCCGTGGAAGTGCTGATCGATCAGGTTCCGAGCGAGCACGGATTGCGACCCGGTCGTCTCCCAGCCGGCTCCGGACAGCGCCGTCTCGACGCGCGGCGCGAAGAACCCGAGCCCGAAAGCGACGATCAGCCACCCCACGAGCACCGTCCGGAAGTGGGTCGCCGTGTACCGGCCGAGCCGCCCGATGGGACCGACGTTGATCGCGTGCGGGTACTCCTCGAGCGGCTCAGACGTCCGCGGGTCATCGAGAACGGTCACGGGACCTTCAGCTCCTTACGTCTACACAACCGTGCAGTAGTTCACGGGTGCGAGCAAGAGTAGTGGCGACGAGCCGCGCTGTCAACTACACGCTCTTATGGTTGTGCAGTCGACGGGCCGGCCGATGACCAGCCACGGCCGGCGATCAGCCGCGGCCGGCGATCAGCCGCGGCCGGCGATCAGCCGCGGTCGAACACGACCCGGGTGCGGCCGCTGCGGCACACGTAGTGCTCGTACCACTTGCCGACGGGCCGGACGAACGTGCCCTGGCAATGGAACCCGGCGGCACTGTACGCGCGGCCCGGTCCCGGTCGAAGGCCGCTCGGTGCGGACCCCTGCGCGACCGAGCGCCCGGTTACGCAGGTGACGCCGAACGCCTTGATGTCGAAGGCGATGTCGTCGCTGTCGGGCGCGAATGCGACCTGCGCGCACGACGCGCTCCGGGGCTGACGACGGACGTGATTCGAGCGCCCTGCGGCAACCGAGGCGACCGAGGCGAACAGGCCGATTCCAGCGATCACGGCCCCGATCGCGACGGCGTGGCGAAGGCGGAGAAGTTCCCGGAAAGCGGTCGGCATCTGTTGCGTCCTCATGGGTCTGTGCTGCCCGGGGAGCTTTCGCCAAAACCCGGGTGTCACCTTCCCGTCACATCCGGTTCGCCGCCTCGCCGCTAACTTGTGCGAGCCATGTTCCGCAACGTCCTCGTCGCAATCGACGGCTCCCCGCATGGCGCGGCGGCGCTCACCGAGGCGATCGACGTCGTCAAGCAGAACAACGCACGGATGACGATCATGACCAGCGTGCCCGACCCGTCAGCCTGGCTGCTCTCCGGGGGCCCGGCGAGCGGGGGCGTCGACTTTGACGCGCTGGCTGCGGACACCGAGAGCGAGTACCGCACGCTGCTCGATTCGGCGGTCGATCAGGTGCCCGCGGAGATTCCGGTGACGAAGGTGCTCGCGCATGGGCGCCCCGCGAACCGCATCCTCAAGCAGCTCAAAGAGGGCGGCCACGACCTCGTGATCATGGGCTCGCGCGGGCGTGGCGAGGTCCGCTCGCTACTCCTCGGCAGCGTCAGCCACGAGGTGCTCAACGCGAGCCCGGCGGCGGCATTGATCGTTCATGCCGATCCGGACGCCGGCTCCGAAGCCGGTCCGAAGCGAAACCGCGTCATGACCGCGCTCACCGGCGACGATTGTGTCTCGGCGGATGCTGGGCGGCGGCGCGGTGATCCGCAGCGTCGCGTAGAACGTGTGCTCGACACCGGCGGTGTCGACCAGCACCGAGCTGAGCCGGTAGGTCCCGGGCCGAGCTTGCGCCACGAGAGATCCGAGGTCACCCTGATCCGGGTGTCCCGACGCGGTCACGGTGGATGAAGGTCGCGACCGTCGTATATCGCGTGCACCGCGCCGAGCGCGGTCAGCTCTGTTTCACGACCGCGTAGACGACGCGCTCGGCGACGTCGATCACGAGCTCGCCGATCCGCGCGCACCGCCGGTAGAGCTCACGCCGGGCGATGCGCTCCGCCCGTCCGTGGTGATCGAGCAGGGTCCCCATGCCGTCGTAGTACCTGCGCTCAAGCAGTCGTTCCGCCGCGATCGCCGCGTCGGCCGCATCGGTCGCACCCGCGTCGTCGGAGGTCCCGAGCGCCTCGAGCGCGCGATCGATCGCGCGCATCGATTCCGCGAGCAACCGGACCATGTCGGCGACCACCTCGTCCGGCGGACACTCCATGACGCGCGACTCGGTCGTGATGTCGCGCGCGTAGTTGAGGATCCAGCCGATCCCACGCGAGAGCGCAAACACGTCCTCGGGCTCGAGCGGAGTGACAAACGCGGCGCGGAGCGCGGCGAACAGGGCCCGCTTGGCCTCGTCGCCACGCTCTTCGGCGCCGTGGATCACATCGATCGCGGCGGGCTCCCCCTGGGCCCAGGCCACGACCGCGTCAAGCGCGGAGATCGTGATGTCCACCTGCTCGCGCAGCAGCCCGAGCACGTCGGGTGTCTCCGGCAGAAACCATCGGTGCCGGCTCACGTCACCACCCCCCACAGCCAATACAGGACCGCGGCGCCGGCCGCCGTTGCCGGCAACGTGATCAGCCATGCCGTGCCGATCCGTCGCACCACCTCCCAGTGGACGTGGTGCCAGCGCCGTCGGCCCCCGCCCACGCCGATCACCGACGAGGCGACGACCTGGGAGGTGGAGGTCGGCGCTCCGAGCAGCGACGCGCCGAAGATCACGACCGCCGAAGCGCTGGTGCTGGCCAGCCCTTCGAGCGACCCGATGCGGTAGATGCGGCGACCCACGGTGCGGATGATCTTCCATCCGCCGAGGGCGGTGCCGAGCGTCAGCGCCGTGGAGCACATGACGACGACCCAGGTCGGCGCGGCGAGGCTGTTGATCTTGCCGTCGGCGAGCAGCACCGCGGCGACGACGCCGACCGACTTCTGCGCGTCGTTGGCGCCGTGACCGAAGGCGAGAGCCGCCGCCATCGCCCACTGGCCGGCCCGCTCCTGACCGCGCCATCGGCGCGTCATCCGGCGGCCGGCGCGGCGAAGCAGCCGGATCAGCACGAGCGCGGCGAACGCTCCGAGCGGCGGCGAGATCGCGAGCGCCACGATGCTCCCCACCACGCCGCTCGGACGGCCACCGTTGAACCCACCCCAGTTGACCGCCTGGGTGCCGCCCTCGGCGAGCGCCGCCCCGACGAGCCCCCCGACGAGCGCCTGGCCCGAGCTCGAAGGCAGCCCGAGTGCCCACGCGCCGACGTTCCAGATCACCGCCGAGGCGAGCGCCGTCGCGATCACGCGGTTCGCCACGGAGGCATCGACCGTCACGATTCCACCGATCGTGTTCGCGACCGCGGCGCCAAGCAGCAGCGGCCCGAGCAGGTTGAAGACCGACGCGAGCACGATCGCCTGCTTGGGGGTCGCGCCGCGCGTCGCCACCAGAGCGGCGATCGCGTTGGCGGCGTCGTGGAGGCCGTTCGTTACTGCGAACGCCGCGGCGAGCGCGATGGTGACGACGAGACCGGCATCCATGCCGTAACGCTACGGAGTTCTGGTTTCCCGGCGCGGGGCGAGTGGAGACCCCCGGTGTCGACCCGGTCGCACGCCGCGCGCGCGGCGATCACCCCGCCGTCAGCCCAGCCTCAGAGTCTCGGTCCGGACGTGTAGCTGCGGCAGGCGCCCAGCCGATTGCGGGGGCGATCTCGGTGGCGATCGTTTCGAGCATCCGCGCGTTGTACTCGACGCCGAGTTGGTTGGGCACGGTGAGCAGCAACGTGTCCGCGGCCTGCACGGCGACGTCGCGGGCGAGCTCCCGCGCGATCGCGTCGGGCTCGCCGGTGTAGCTTCGGCCAAAGCGAGCGAGCCCTCCGTCGAGGTACCCGACGGTGTCACGGTCCTCGCTGCCCCGGCCGCCGAACAGCGCCCGGTCCTCGTCACTGACGATCGGGATCACGCTGCGGCTCACCGACACGCGCGGTTCGCGCTCCCAACCGGCAGCGCTCCACGCCTCGCGGAAGGTCGCGATCTGCTCGAACTGAAGCTCGTCGAACGGGACGCCCGTGTCCTCGGTGAGGAGCGTCGAGCTCATCAGGTTCATGCCCTGCTCGGCGGTCCACTGGGCCGTCGCGCGGGTCCCGGACCCCCACCAGATCCGCTCGCCGAGCCCGGGCGCCTGAGGCTGGATGGGTAGCCGCCCGGCCATCCCGGTGTGGCTCGGGTCGGCCTGGGCAACGCCGGCGCCGTCGATCGCGGCCCGGAACAGCGTTGTCTTCTCCCGGGCGAGGTCGGCATCACTCAGGTCCTCCGGCGGGATGTACCCGAACGCCTCGGAGCCGCGAAGCGCGGGCTCCGGCGACCCCCGGCTGATCCCCAGCTGAAGCCGCCCGTTGCTGATGAGATCAGCGGCAGCCGCATCCTCGGCCATGTACAACGGATTCTCGTAGCGCATGTCGATGACCGCCGTGCCGATCTCGATCCGAGACGTCCGCGCGCCGATCGCGGCGAGCAGCGGAAACGGCGACGCGAGCTGCCGCGCGAAGTGGTGGACCCGTACGAACGCTCCGTCGAGACCGAGCCCCTCGACGGCCTCGGCGAGCTCGATCGTCTGCACGTGCGCGTCACGCGCGGTCTGCGTCTGCGACCACGGCGCCACCTGCCAGTGGCCGAACGAGAGAAACCCGATGCGCTTCACACGCCGAAGGGTAGGACGCCGCGCCGGCGAACCGGTTTGCCGCGGTCAGCCGATGACCGGCAGGACCCGACGGATGAAGGCCGGGTCCCAGGCGTCGACGTCGTTGCCGTCGAAGGTGCGGCGGGGGTGGAGCGCATCCTCGATGAGGATCTCGCTCCACGCCCTGCCCCCGTCGGCCACGGCACGTGCCGCACGCAGTGCGCCTCCCAAGACGGACATCTGCCTTGGGTCGTACCCAGCCGCACAAGTTCAAAAACCCATGATCCGGTGCGATGCAGTCAGGAGTCGGACCGCTCCTCACCCGCGCTCGTGGGCCCCACCGAAACTAGAGCGAGCGCTGGTACTTCGCGAACGCCCAGCTCGCGAACGCAGCGCTCGCCAGCATCACCGCAACGAGCAGTCCGATGCGGCTCATCACGAGGCCCCAGTCGGTCTTCTGCATCGCAGCGGACCGACCGGCTTCGACGGCCCAGTTGACCGGGTTGAACCTCGCCACCGTGCCGATCCAGCCGGGGACGAGGCTGCGCTGCATCAGCGCCGCCGACAGGAACGTGAGCGGCAGCTGGACGAAGGTGACGGCGCCGATCAGCGTCTCTCGCTGGCGAGCGAGCACGGCGACGCCGTTTGACAGCGAGGCGAAGATCGCCGCCAGGAGCGCCGCGACGAGCAGCAACAGCAGCACGCCGACCACGCCACCGCGGTAGTCCGCGCCGAGCACGAGCGCCAGCAGCACGATCAGCACGGTCTGGACGATCACCGTGACCGCGCCGTAGAGCACGGTGCCGGCGTTGAGCGCGCCCCGCCACACCGGGGCGGCGAGCACGCGGTCCATGACGCCGCTGTTGATGTCCTCGATCAGGCCCATCCCGGTCCAGCCTGCGGAGAACACGGCGAGCATGACGACGACACCCGGGGTGAGGAAGTCGATGTACGAGCCGCCGCCGAAGCCGGGAATGTGGGTGACCGACTTGAACAGCGCACCGAACAGCAACAGCCAGATGATCGGCTGGGTGATCGTCATCGCGAGGTAGGCCGGCTCGCGGATGTAGACCCGGACCCCGCGGAGGTACACCTGCCCGGTCTGACGCAGCGCGGTCATGCCGCCACCGCCTCGGGGATCGCGTCGGCGCCGGCGAACGTGCGCCCGGCGTGCCGAAGGTAGACGTCGTCAAGCGACGGCCGGGCGAGCGTCACCGACAGCGCCCGGATGCCGTGGGTCTCCAGCACGAGCATCACCTGCGGGATCGCCGCCGCGCCGTTGCGCGCCCGGGCCCTCAGGACCCGGCCGTCGAGCGACACCTCGCTCACTCCGTCGACCGGCGCGAGCACGTCGGCCGCGCGGAGCGTGTCCTCGCCGGGCAGCTCGATCTGGATCGTGTCCCCCTCGAGGGCCCGCTTCAGCTCATCCGGTGTCCCTTCGACGACGACCTGGCCGCGGTCGACGATCGCGAGTTGCGACGCGAGCCGGTCCGCCTCGTCCATGTAGTGCGTCGTGAGCAGGATCGTCATCTGCTCGTCTCGGGCGAGCCGCTCAACCTCATGCCACATCTCGGCCCTCGCCTCAGGATCGAGTCCGGTCGTCGGCTCGTCCAGGAAGAGAACGTGCGGGCGATGGAGCAGGCCCATCGCGATATCGAGCCGCCGCTGCATCCCGCCCGAGTACGTCCGCACCGCACGGTCGGCCGCATCGGCGAGACCGAAGCGGTTCAGCGACTCGGACACACGCTCGCGCAGCGCACGGCCGGTGATGCCATAGAACTCCCCCTGAGCGACGAGGTTCTCTCGACCGGTCGCCTCTGGGGCTGCCCCATGCCGTTGCCCGACGACGCCGATCGCGTGACGCACGGCGACTGGATCGCCGAGGACGTCAATGCCCGCCACCCTGGCCTGACCGCGATCGGGGCGCGACAGCGTGCACAGAACTCGTACCGTGGTGGATTTCCCGGCGCCGTTCGGTCCGAGCAGCCCGAAGATCGTGCCCGCCGGGACGGCTAGGCTCATGCCGTTCAAGGCCACGACATCGGGCGGATAGTGCTTGTGGAGATCGATTGCTTCGATCGCGAGGTCCATCAATTGCCTCCGATCATCACGTAACTTGATGATCGAGTATCTTAGTCATCAAGAGATTTGAATGTCAAGACAATCGCATAAGCGCCAGATCTTCGACGAGCTCGTCGACGAGATCCGCCAGTCACAGGGCGCCACCGACCGCTTCGACTCAGCCGTCGCCGACGCCCTCGGCCTCAATCGGACCGACATGCGCTGCGTCGATGCCATCGAGCGGGCTGGCGCGCTGACCGCCGGCCAGCTCGCGGAGGTGACGGGCCTGACCTCGGGGGCGATGACGACGGCGCTCGACCGCCTGGAACGGGCCGGCTTCGTCCAGCGCGTCCGGGACTCCGAGGACCGCCGCCGCGTGCTCGTCACCGTCACGGAGAAGGCTCATGCGATCGCCGGCCAGTTCTACGCTCAGCACCTCGAGATGTCCGAGCGTCTGTTCCAGGAGCACACGGCGGAGGAGCTCGAGCTCGTCCTCGGCGTGACCCGCCGGGGCCGCCGGTTCAACGAGGAGCGCGCGGCCGAGGTGGAGGCGCAGAATCGCCGTCGGGGCGCCGGCTGGGCCGGCTCGGACACGGACGGCTAGTAGACGCGGCCGTACATCCTGGTCGGCAGCTGGGTCTCCGACGCTACTCGCCGGCGGCGACCGACGTGTTTCGCTCCTGGCAGGCGGGACAGAGGCCCCAGAACACGACCTCTGCCTCGTCGATGAGATAGCCACTTGCGTCATCGGGGGCGAGACACGGGGCCTCACCGGTGACGCAGTCCACGTCCTGCGTCGCCCCGCACACCCGGCAGACGAGGTGGTGGTGATTGTCGCCGACCCGCGCCTCGAAGCGCGCGGGACTCCCGGCCGGCTCGATCCGCCGCAGCAGGCCGACCGCCGTCAGCGCGCGGAGCGCGTCGTAGACGGTCTGGGTCGAGAGGGCGCCGAGCGCGTCCCGGGCGCGGGCGGCGATCGTCTCGACGTCGGGGTGCCCGGGCGTGTCGGCGACCGCGCGGTAGACGGCGAGCCGGGGCGCGGTGACCCGCAGGCCCCGCGCGCGGAGCTCCCCTAAGAGTCGCTCCGGGGCGACAGCCGGCCGCTTGGGGTCAAGCGGGGTCATGGCGGTCAGTCTACAAACTAGAACGGATCAATTTAAGGATCAATTCAGGATGTCGCGGGTAGGCCCTCGCACGCCGCGGTCGCTGACGCGGTCGAGGCCTGGGCCCCCCGCTAGAAGATCGTTCGCAGGCCGTGGATCGCGGCGGCGCCGAGCACGACTTCGAGCACGACGCCGCCGGATCCGACGGCCACCCCGACGATCGCGATCAACGCATCGCCGAGGAGGAAACCGAGCGCGAGCAGGACGACCCCGAGCGAGGGCAGGGTGTCGAGCCCCGTGAAGGGAGGCGCGAAGAACGCTCCTGCCGTCCCCCCGAGGACAAGCAGGCCGAACACCGGCCGCGTCAGCCGATGGTGGAGCAGGACCGCGAGCCGCGGGCGGGAGAAGCGCTCGAGCCGGCGGATCATCTTCATCAGCCCACCGATGAATTTCTGCTGGCGCGGCCCGGCGAGCTCGAGCTTGCGCCACCGGTCCGGCAGCCACACCTTCGTGCGACCGACGATCAGCTGCAGGGCGAGCAGCCCGGCGATGACCTCGAACACGTGCGTCGCGCCGCCGGTGGGCAGCGGCAGCGCGGGAACGCCAAGCAGGAGCACGAACAGCACGGCGAAGCTCTTGTCGCCGAACGTGTCGACGAGCGTCCCGATCGTTCGCTCGCCGTCAGAGCTCAGCCACCGCTCGAGCTCATCGCTGAGCTTGGGCGCGGGCGGCGGCTCCGGCGGCGCGCTCACGCTATGGGTGGCAGCCCGGCGCGCTCGCGCACCGCGATCTGATCGCCGAGCTGCGATCTGAAGCAGCTTTCTGAGCGCGGGCGCGAGCCCGGTGTCCGGGATCGGCGTCTCGATCTCGACCGTGCCCGAGTCGCGATCGACGATCTGGACCGGACCGAGACCTTCAAGGACTTCCATCATCTGCTGGTTCGACGCGAGCATCATCGCCGTGAAGCCGTAAATCCCCTCGGCCCGGGCTCGTTGGCCCAGCACCTCGAGCAGCAGGGTTCCGAGACCGCGGCCCTGCCACTCGTCGATCACGGTGACGGCGACCTCGGCGGTCTCCGGATGGGTGGGATTGCGCACATACCGCGCGACCCCGATGCCCTCGCCGGATTCCTCCTCGAGGGCGATGATCGCCTCGTGATCGTGATGGTCGATCTCGGTGAGATAGGTGACCATCTCCTCGGTCAGCTCTGGTGTCGCGGCGAGGAATCGCCGGTAACGACCCTCGTTGCTCAGCCGTGCGAAGCCCCGGACGAGCAGGTCGCGGTCCGTGTGGTGACCCTGGCGCAGGCGCACGCGGGATCCATCCCGCAGGACGGCGGGGGCCCCGACGGCAACGAGTTCGTGTGTGGGAGGCATCATCGACATGAGGTGTTCACTATCGAACATACGTGCGTATCACGGTTTCAGTTACGACCCCGGAGCGCATCGGGCGTTGGCCGCAACCTTCGCCGGGAATTGTCCCGATGGTGATTAAGACGGCTGAAGGATCGCGTCGAGCTCGTCCAGCTGGCGACGGACACCGCCGCACACCTGCTCGCAGAGATCGAAGACGCTGGGATCGCTGATCGCGTACCGGGCATGGTTCCCGTCCTTGCGCCGGCTCACCATCCCCGCGCTCAGCAGGATCCCCAGGTGCTTGGAGACGTTCTGCTGCGAGGCGCCGAGCGCCTCCTGGAGCTCTGAGACCGTCGCATCGTTCTCCCGCAGCGTGTCCAGCAGCTTGATCCGCATCGGCTCGCCGAGCACCCGGAAGCGCTGCGCGACGAGCTCGATCAGGGGCTCGGGGAGCGGATGGGGGATCGGAACGGCGATGGGATCGGGCTTGGACTTGGCCATTAGGGTCTCAGGATACCACAACCAGACAGTGGTTCAGTTTGGAACGTGGGCTTGACGGCCCGGCCGAACTGCGATCCTGACCTCATGTCCAGCCAGGAGCCCAGCGCGCGCGGCCCACTCCCCCGCGGCCCACTCCCCCAGGCCGAGTTCGAGGCGATCTACGCCCGGGTGCCGCGGCTGACCGTCGAGGTCGTGATCGCGTCGGCGCAGACGGGTGTGGTGCTCACGCTGAGGACGTTCGGGCCGTGCCGGGGTCTCTGGCACATCCCCGGCGGAACCGTCCGCTTCGGCGAACCGCTCGTCGACGCCGTCGCCCGCGTCGCGCGGGACGAGCTCGGGGTCACCGTCGCCGTCGGGGACATGCTCGGCTACATCGAGTATCCGAGCCACTACGAGAACGGGCTGGACTGCCCGGTCGGGATCGCGTTCGCGGCCGAGATCGTCGAGGGCGACCTCCCAGAAGCCGGCTGCGATCGGTTCGCCGAGCTGCCGCCGGCGATGCACGACGAGCAGCGGCGATTCCTCGGAGATCTGCTCCTACGTCTCCGTAGTTTGCCTCGACCGGCTGCCCGCATCTCGCCCGGATGTTGAGCTGAATCCGGTTCGGCACCCTCACAACGGTGGCCGGGCGAACCGATCCCGCCTGGCCGTGAACCGAGGTACGCACGCACACGGATGCGAGGAACCAGCCGATGACGACGCTCGATTTGGCCCGAACTCAGTTCGGCGTCACCACCCTCTTCCATTTCATCTTCGTCCCGATGTCGATCGGGATGGCGGTATTCGTCGCCACCTGTCAGACGCTCCACTATCGGACGGGGAAAGAGGTCTACCTGCGGATGACGCGGTTCTGGGGCAAGTTCCTGCTCATCTCGCTGGCGATCGGTGTGGTCACGGGCATCGTCCAGGAGTTCCAGTTCGGGATGAACTGGTCGCAGTACTCGCGGTACGTCGGTGACATCTTCGGCGCCCCGCTCGCGATGGAGGCGCTGATCGCGTTCTTCCTCGAGTCGACGTTCATCGGGCTGTGGCTGTTCGGCTGGGGTCGGCTGTCGCCGAAGGTCCACCTCTTCTGCATCTGGGCGACGGCCGTCGGGACGATGATCTCCGCGTACTTCATCCTCGCCGCGAACTCGTGGATGCAGCATCCGGTCGGCTACGCGATCAACCACGTGACGAACCGCGCGGAGCTGAAGGACATCTTCGCCGTGCTCACCAACTCGACGGTCCTGCTGGCGTTCCCGCACACGATCCTCGGTGCGTTCACGACCGCCGGCATGCTCGTGATCGGGATCTCCGCGATCCAGCTGCTCCGCAAGCGCGATAACCAGGTCGTGCGCCGGTCGCTGCAGCTCGCGCTGCCGATCACGCTCGTCGCGGTGCTCGCCACGATGGCGTTCGGCGACGGCCAGGGCCGGCTGATGGAGCAGCAGCAGCCGATGAAGATGGCCGCGGCCGAGGCGATCTACAACACCCAGAAGGGCGCCGGATTCTCAATCTTCGCCACCGGTGACTTCACCCGCAACCCCGGGCATCTGAGCAAGAACATCACGATTCCGCACGGCCTCTCGATGCTCGCCGACCTGTCGTGGAACGGCACCGTCAAGGGGATCAACCAGATCCAGGCCGAGGAGGTCCGGAAGTACGGCCCCGGCGACTACGTGCCGATCGTCGGCATCACGTACTGGACGTTCCGCCTGATGGTGGGCGCCGGCGTCCTGATGATGCTGCTCACGATCGGCGGGCTGATTCTCATGCGCCGGCGCAAGCTCGAGACCGCCAAGTGGTTCCAGCGCGCGGCCATCATCGGCATCTTCCTCCCGATCCTCGCCAACTGGACAGGCTGGATCTTCACCGAGATGGGCCGGCAACCGTGGGTCGTGTTCGGGTTGCTGACGACCAACAAGGCGAACTCCCCGAACGTCGCGAGCGGGGACATCATCCTGACGCTCGCCGGCTACATCGTCATCTACGGAATCCTGATCGCGGTTGGTGGCTGGCTGATGCTGCGTGAGATCCGCCACGGTGCCGAGCCCGATCCGGAGCCCGACGACCAGGAGCCGAAGGGGCCACCTTCGGAGCCGGCCCGCCCCGAACTCGTACTCGCTTACTGATCGACGGAGAACAGAGCCATGCATACAGATCCAACATTCCTCCAGGGGCTGTGGTTCGTCCTCATCGGGATCCTCTGGACCGGGTACTTCGTGCTCGAGGGCTTCGACTTCGGCGTCGGGATGCTCGTCCGTGGTCTCGGCCGCGACACCGTCGAGAAGCGGATGATCATCCACACGATCGGACCCGTCTGGGACGGCAACGAGGTGTGGCTGCTCACCGCGGGCGGTGCGACCTTCGCCGCGTTCCCGCAGTGGTACGCGAGCCTGTTCTCCGGGTTCTATATCGCGCTGTTCCTCGTCCTCGCCGCGCTCATCGTCCGCGGTGTCTCGTTCGAGTTCTGGGGCAAGGTCGACTCGCCCCGGTGGCGCTCGACCTGGGAGTGGGCACTCGGGATCTCGAGCGGTGTCGCGGCGCTGCTGTTCGGCGTCGCATGGGCCAACTTCATCCATGGCGTGCCGATGGGCCCCGACCACATCGTCCACGCGTCGTTGTGGGATCTGCTTCACCCCTACGCGCTCGTGGGCGGACTGACGACGCTGTCGCTGTTCCTCGCCCACGGCACGATCTTCCTGTCGCTGCGCACGAAGGGTGATGTCCAGGAGCGCGCCAGCGCCCTCGCCCGCCGGGTCGTCCCGGTCGCCGCCGTGATCACGCTCGTCTTCCTCGTGTGGACGGTCGCCGACCAGTCGTTCGCCGCCGGCGTCGTCATCCCGGCCGTGCTCGCGGTGGGCGCACTCGCGCTCATCCCAGCCGTGCTGGGCCGCTCGGCGGGCCGGGCGTTCGCCGCGAGCACGCTGGCGATCGTGCTGCTGACGGTGACACTGCTCGCCTCGCTGTACCCGAACGCGATCCCGTCGACGACGAGCTCGCTGTTCACGCTCACGCTGCACCAGGCGTCGTCGACGAGCTACACGCTCACCGTGATGACGGTCGTCGCGGTCATCTTCGTCCCGATCGTGCTCGCCTATCAGGCGTGGACGTACTGGGTGTTCCGCCACCGACTCGGCCGCGATGACTTCGAAGGTCCGATGACGCCGGTCGCAGTGCTCGAGCACCGGGCGCAGACGCGTCCACGGGACGGCCACCCCGGGCCCGGGGCGCCGGAGCCAACGACAGGTCCGGCCGCGGGGGCCTGACCGAGCGGGCGGGGAACGTGGCCGCACCGGTCGACCGACGGCTGCTCCGTGAGAGCGGAGCAGCCCGGACGCACCTCGCGCTGATCGCCGGCCTCGGCGTCGCTCAGTGCGGCCTGATCCTGGCGCAGGCCGGGCTGCTCGGCTACATCGTGGCGCGCTCGGCGACCCACGGTGTCGCCCTGAGCACGCTGAAAGGACCGCTGATCGCGCTCGCCGCCGTGCTCACGGGCCGAGCGCTCGTCAGCGCCGGCTTCGAGCTCACCGGCCGGCTCGGTGCCGCGCGAGTCATGTCCGAGCTGCGCGGGCGGCTCGTCGAGCACCTGCTCGTGCTCGCGCCCGGGCGGCGAGCGCCGAACGTCCGAACCGGTGATCTTGCCGCGAGCGCGGTCCAGGGTGTCGACGCGCTCGAGGCGTATTTCGCCGGCTACCTCCCCCAGCTGATCCTCGCGAGCATCGTGCCGTTCGCGGTGCTCGTGTACGCGGCAATCCTCGATCCCGTGACGGCGGTCATCCTCGCCATCACGGTCCCGATCCTGATCATGTTCATGATCCTCATCGGCAAGGGGACGCAGGCCAAGACCCGGCGGCGGCTCGGCGCACTCGCCCTGCTCAGCGCGCACTTCCTCGACGTCGTCCGCGGTCTCGAGACGCTCCGGGCCTACCGCCGCGAGCACGTCCAGGAGCAAGTGCTCACCGACGTCGGCGAGCGCTACCGCCGGGAGACGATGGCGACGCTGCGGGTCGCGTTCATGTCGGCGTTCGTGCTCGAGCTGTGCGCGATGATCGGGATCGCGCTCGTCGCGGCGACGATCGGGGTTCAGCTCGCCGGCGGTCACCTGACGCTTCAGGCCGGGCTGACCGTGCTGCTGCTCGCGCCCGAGCTGTACGCACCCCTGCGCGAGGTCGGCCAGCAGTTCCACGCCAGCGCGGACGGCGTCGCCGCGTACGAGCGGATCTTCGAGACGGTCTCGGGTGACACCGGCATGCCCCGCGTCCGCGAGCCGAAGCCGGTTCCGGACATCGCCCGTCACACGATCGCCTTCGAGTCCGTGGCGTTTGCGTACGCGGACCGTCCCGGCACGGTGCTCGACGACGTGACGCTCGGGCTCGCCCCCGGGACGATCACGGCGCTCGTGGGGCCGAGCGGGAGCGGCAAGAGCACGCTCGCGCGGCTCCTCATGCGCTTCGACGATCCGGCCGCCGGACGCGTGAGCTGCGGCGGCATCGACATCCGCGAGTTCGACGTGGACGACTGGCGCGCGAGAATTGCCTGGGTTCCGCAGCACCCGACGCTGTTCACGGGGACGGTCGCGGAGAACATCCGGCTCGGCGCCCCACGCGCCGATACCCAGCAGCTCACAGCGGCCGTGCAGGCGGCGGGGGCCGAGGAGCTCGTGGCCGGCCTTCCGCAGGGCCTGGCCACCGTGATCGGCGAGGGCGGGCGACGGGTGTCGGCGGGCCAGCGCCAGCGCATCGCGCTCGCCCGGGCGTTCCTGCGAGACGCACCGATTCTCATTCTTGACGAGCCAACCGCGCACCTCGACGCGCAGACCGCGGCCGGGGTCGCGGACGGCCTCCCGCGCATTGCGCGCGGGCGGACGACGCTGCTGATCGTCCACCACGCCGCACTGGCGGCGCAGGCGTCGAAGGTGATCTCGCTGCAGGCAGGTCACGTCCAGGGCATCGACGTTGTCCTCACCGGTGGCGGCATGAGCGCGCTCGGGAAGGTCGCCCTCCCCCGCAGCGGCGAGCGCTCCCGCCTCGTGCTCTCGGTGGCACTTGCCGCCGGGGCCACCGGCGCGGCCATCGCCCTGCTCGCCACCTCCGGCTACCTCATCTCTCGCGCCGCGCAGCGCCCGCAGATCATCGCGCTGACCGTGACGATCGTCGCCGTGCGGACGTTCGGCATCGCGCGGGCGGTCCTGCGCTACGCCGAGCGGCTCGCCTCACACGACTTTGCGCTCCGCATGCTCGCGCGGTTGCGGACCGAGTTCTACACGCGCCTGGCGCCGCTCGTCCCCGGCCAGCTCCGCGGGCACGAACGCGGCGAGTTGCTCTCCCGGTTCGTCAGCGACGTCGACACCCTTCAGGACCTCCACCTGCGGATCATCATCCCGGCACTCGTCGCCGTGGTCGTGATCGTCGGCGCGTCGATCGCCGGCGCGCTGATGCTGGGCGCCGCCGGCGCGGTGTTGCTGGCGACGCTCACATGCGCAGCCGTGTGCTCGTCGTGGGTCAGCGCCTGGATCGCTGACCGCAGCGGTCGTGACCAGGCGCCAGCCCGCGCGCATCTCACGGCCCGCCTCGTCGAAGCGATCGACGGGTCCGCCGAACTGGCTCTCAGCGGGGCCAGCTCGGCGCAGGCGAGCCGGATCGCCGAGCGCGACGCCGAGCTCGCCAGGATCAGCCGTCGTGACGCGCTCGCCGGGGCGTGCGCCGGCGGCCTGCACAGCCTGCTCACCGGCGCCGGCTTGCTCGCGGTGCTCATCGTCGGCGTCGGCGCGGTCCATTCCGGCGTGCTCCCGAACGTGCTCCTCGCCGCGCTCGCACTCCTGTTCCTCGGCGCCTGCGACGCCGTCGCCCCGCTGCCCGCCGCCGCGCGCCGACTGCGGGCCTGCCACTCCGCGGCGGCCCGGCTGTCCGAGATCGCTGACACTGAGCCGTGCATCGTCGATCCCGCGCGAGCCGGCCGCGCTCACCGGCGACGGCGCGCTCACGCTCGAGCGCGTGGTCATGCGCTACGCCCCGGGTGAGCCGGTCGTGCTCGACGGCGCCGATCTCCGGATCGAGCCGGGCGAGCGCATCGCGCTCGTGGGACCGAGCGGCGTCGGCAAGACCACGCTCGGTGAGCTGCTCGTGCGATTCCTCGACCCCACGAGTGGACACGTCACGCTCGACGGCATCGACATCCGCACGGTCGCCCAGCTCGATCTCCGCGCGGCGGTGCTCATCTGCGGGCAGGACGCGCACCTGTTCAACACGACGGTCCGCGAGAACCTCTTGATCGCCCACCGCGAGGCAGGCGAGGACGAGCTGTGGGACGTGCTGGGCACGGTCGAGCTCGACGGCTTCGTCCGTTCGCTTCCTGACGGGCTCGACACGATGGTCGGCCAGCAGGGCGAGCTCGTCTCCGGAGGACAGCGGCGACGGCTCGCGCTCGCCAGAGCGCTGCTCGCGACGCCGCGTTTCCTGATCCTCGACGAGCCCATCGCCCACCTCGACGGCCCGCTCGCGGAGCGGATCATGGAGCGGATCCTGGATGGCAATGGCACCCGGGGGCTGCTGGTGATCACCCACGAGACCCAGTCCCTCGATGCGTTCGATCGCGTCCTCACCCTCGATCATGGGCGCTTGGAAAACGTCCATACAGTTGTGTAGCGGTCTAGTTCGGATCGACTCTGCGGCGTTGCGCGGATGCGGATCGGTGCTCTCCGCGCAACGATCGAAACGATGAGCCAGCGAATTGTCATCCTCGGCGCAGGCACCGCCGGGACGCTTGTGGCAAACCGGCTCCGCCGGAGTCACGCCGGCACCGAGCTGGCGATCACGGTCATCGATCAGGACGACCGTCACGTCTATCAGCCGGGACTCCTGTTCGTGCCGTTCGGCCTCGCCGAGCCCGGCAACATCGTGCGCTCACGCCGGGCGCAGCTCCGCGACGGCATCGAGTTTCGTCAGGCCGAGGTCGAGCGCGTCGCGGTCGCCGAGGACACGGTGCATCTGTCCGACGGGACCGAGGTGCGATACGACGTGCTCGTGATCGCGTCGGGCGCCTCGCTGCTGCCGGACGAGACCGAGGGGCTGACCGGCGCCGGCTGGAACGAGTCGATCTTCACCTTCTACACGGTCGACGGAGCGCGCGGTCTGCGCATGGCACTCGACGGTCTCAACCGCGGGCGTCTCGTCGTGAACATGGTCGACATGCCGATCAAGTGCCCGGTCGCGCCCCTCGAATTCTGCTTCCTCGCCGACTGGTACCTGCGTAAGCGGGGCGTGCGCGACCAGGTGGAGATCGTCTACGCGACTCCGCTCGACGGCGCGTTCACGAAGCCGGTGGCCTCCGCCCACCTCACGGGGCTGCTGGCCGAAAAGCGGATCGTGCTCGAGACCGAGTTCGCGACCGGGCAGGTCGACGGCGAGGCCGGAAAGCTTGTGAGCTGGGACGAGCGCGAGCTGCCGTTCGACCTGCTCGCCAGCATCCCGCTGCACGGCGGTGCGTCGTTCGTGGAGCGCTCGCCCGGCCTGGGCGACGAGCTCGGGTTCATCCCGTCCGACCATGCGACGCTTCAGAGCCAAGCGGCACCGAACGTGTTCGCGATCGGCGATGCGACCAATCTCCCCACGTCGAAGGCCGGTTCGGTCGCGCACTTCGAGGGCGAGACGCTCGTGGAGAACATCGAGCGCTTCCTGGCCGGCCAGGAGCTCTCCAGCTCGTTCGACGGGCACGCGAACTGCTTCATCGAGACCGGCTTCCACAAGGCGCTGCTGATCGATTTCAACTACGAGACCCAGCCGCTCCCGGGACGGTTCCCAGAGCCGCATGCCGGGCCGCTGCCGCTGCTCAAGGAGTCGCGGCTCAACCACGTCGGCAAGCTCGCGTTCGAATGGATCTACTGGCACGTTCTGCTCGCCGGCCGGGACCTCCCCGGCATCAGCGCGCAACTGCGGCCACAACGAACCAAGCGAGCGGAAACCGCAACCCAAGGAGTCACTGAATGACACCCCTCACCGCCACCGGCGAGCCGCTCGCCCTCGACGCCGAGGGCTTCCTCACGGATCCCGCTCAGTGGACCGAGCCGATCGGCGAGGAGATCGCCCATGAGAACGGGATCGAGACCCTGACCGACCGGCATTGGCAGGTCGTGAAGTTCATGCGCACAACCTATCTCGAGACCGGCGCCGCGCCGTCGATCCGGAGCCTCGGCAAGCTGTCCGGCGTCCCCATCAAGGAGCTCTACCAGCTGTTCCCGAAGGGTCCGGCGAAGCTCGCCGCCAAGATCGCCGGGATCCCAAAGCCGCGCGGCTGCATCTAGTGTCCCGCTTGGAGTACTAGGAGGACGACATGGCTGACGTACTGGAACATCCAACGGCCGAAAAGACCGAGCCCCAACCGATCGAGAAGGTGTCGATCATCATCTCCAAGGGGTCGCTGGAGGGCATCTATCCCGGGCTGATCATGGCCAACGGCGCCCGCATGGAGGGCATCGAGGCGAACGTGTTCTTCACGTTCTTCGGGATGGACGCGATCAACCGGCACAAGCACGAGCACGTCAAGGTGGCGACGGTCGGCAACCCCGGGCTGCACCTCGCGACGTGGGCCGGCGGCTTCCCCGGCGTGTCGACGCTCGTCACCCGCAAGCTCGCCTCCGAGATGGAGAAGCTCGACATCCCACCGATCCCCGAGTTCGTCGAGATGATCGCCGACTCCGGCGCCGGGCTCTATGCGTGCAAGGCGTCGGTGGATCTGTTCGGGCTGTCGAAGGACGACTTCATCGAGCAGATCAGCGACGTGATCACCGTCGGCGAGTTCTACGGGCTAGCCGCGGGCGGGCAGATCATCTTCACGTAGCGGATCGAGGGGCGGCCCGTCGTCCTCCGGCGTGGCCTCCTCGCCGATCGTGCCGAGCCGGGCGGAATACACCGACGGTGCGCCGAGGACGCGGGCGATGACGGTCGCGCCGGTGACCGCGAGCAGGAGCGGGACGACGAGCGTGTCGCTGTGGTGGGCGAGCTCCAGGACGAGCACGACCGCCGCCAGCGGTCCCTGCATCGACGCCGCGAGCACCGCGGCGCCGCCCACGAGCGCGTAGCTGCCCGCCGACGCGCCCGGCCACAGCCCACCCCAGGCGTGTCCGAGAAGCGCACCGAACAGCACCCCGAACGTCAGCGTCGGCGTGAACAGGCCACCCGGTGCGCCGCTCCCAAGGCACGCGACCGTGGCGAGGGGCTTGAGCACGAGCAGCGGCACGAGCAGGCTCACGGACAGCGCACCGATCGTCGCCAGCGCGACCGTGTCCTGCCCGTTGCCCAGCAGCTGCGGGTACTTGATCGCCACCGCCCCGAGGGCGGTCAGCACGATCACCGGCGCCACGACCCGGCGCCACCCGGTGGGTCGCATCCGGTGGGCGCGGGCGACGAGCCGAACCCAGCCGACCGCGAGCAGTCCCGCCAGCGGACCGACGAGCACGGCGAACACGACGAGCGGTGCGGAGACGCGGAACCCCGGCACCTCGTAGATGGCACGGTTCGGCAGCGCCACCCAGGCGACGAGGGTCGCCAGCGCGCTCGTCAGCAGCGCCGGCAGCACGAGCGGCAGCGTGACCGTCCCAAGCAGGACCTCAAGCGCGAACAGCGCCCCGCCGAGCGGAACGTTGTACACCGCCGCCATCCCTGCGCCCGCGCCGCAAGCGACGAGCAGCCGCCGCTGCCAGCGCGGCATCGCCGCCGCGTCGCACAGCCGGCTCGCCGCCGCGGCCCCCGTGAGCTGCGGCGCCGCCTCCCGGCCGAGCGAAGCACCCATGGCGACGACCACGATCGAGAGCACGCCTCGGCCGACGCTCTGCACGAGCGAGAGGTGGGCGTCGCGCAGCCACATGGCCTCTGACACCTCGCCTCCGCCGAGGCCCGGGAGGCGACGCAGGACAAGCGCCCCGGCGCCGGTGAGGATGCCGGCGCAGAACAGCACGAGCAGGATGTGGAGCGGCGAGGCCTGCGTCACCGCGACCAGGAACGAGCCATGGTCAAATGACCAGACGAGATGCTCGACACCCCGCAGCAGCTCGATCAGCGCGGCGCCGGCGAGACCCGAGATCAGGCCGATCGCAACCGCGATCGCCCAGAAGCTCGGCCGGTAGCTGGCGACGATCCCGCGCCCGGGAACGTTCGGCTGCGGGGACGAGAACCGGCGTCGGGCGCTCCCCGCATGCGTGCTCCTCGGCACGGCTGGAGCATACGAGACGGAGCCCCGGGAACGGCTGAAGATCTACGGCGAGGCGACCGGCTCGGCCACCGCGCTCACCCCGCCCCGCCCCACCGGGAGCGCGGCACGCCGGTCCCGCACCCGCCAGTACCGGCGGACCCACACGGGGCGGGCGTCTGCCGACATGTGCGCCGCGACCCGCTCAGTCCACTCGGCGAGGAGGGCGTCGGCCTGCGCGAACGCCGCGGCGCCGGTCGGCGGCGACGCGAGCCACTCGCGTTCGAGCGCGTCGCGCTCCGCGACGAACCGCGGATATGAGGCCTCGGGGTCACGCATGACCCAGCGGTGCAGAAGCTCGTGACGCCACCAGATGGTGCGGGGGTCAAAGACGTCCTCGGGCGTGGCCCCGAGGTCGACCGGATCGTCGACGCGCACCGGCTTGAACAGCGAGGTGCACGGGGCGGCCGTCGCCGTGACCCAGTGCAGGCCGGCCGAGCCGGGGCGCAGTTCGGATACCCACGACGCGGTCGTCTGCGATGACGCGAGCACACCGCCGGCGTGCATGCACGGCGCCGCCATCCCGCCGTTGGCGAGCGCGTACCGGGGCGCCCGGGCGTCGCCATGCGAGCGCAGCAGGGCCATCAAGGCGGCGGGTGCCGGCGTCGCCGCCGAGGCTCCGCGCTCAGTCAGCGCCCGGCGGGTGCGGCACGCGGAGACCGTGGTGCGCAGCGCGTCGCTGTGGACCTCGGCAAAGCCCGGGATCGTCAGGCCGTTGGAGATGCTCCGCGCACCGCTCGTGACCCGCTCCACCGCCGAGAGGCGGCCGGCCGTCTCGAGCACCCACGCCTCAGCCGGGTCGGCGATCACGAAGCTGTTGTGGTAGGTGAACGAGCGCCGCTCGTGCCCGCACCCACCTCCCTGCCCGTGCCGCCGGAGCAGGTCGGTGATGACGCCCACCGCCTCCTCGGCCGTCACCGCCCGCTCGAGAGCGAGGCGGACGAGATCCATGCCGGTGAGCCCAGTCGGCGCGTACGGCTCCTTCGTGAACACCGCCTCGTTGCCGATCACCACGCCGTGCTCGTTGGCCCCCATCTCGGCGCCCCACATCCAGAACGGGCGGCTGATCAGGATCGCGTGGGTGCGCCTGAGTTGTGGAATCTCGATCCACGTGCAGCGGACCGAGTCCCCGGGAGCATGGGCGCGTCCCGGATGCCACTCCGGGACCTGGCCCTCGTTCGGGTCCCGGTCGGAGTTCTTGGCGAACAGCACGCGGTCTTCTCCGACGATCACGATCGTGTCGCACACGACGTGGAGCGTCGCAGATCACCGGCCGCTTGGGCGGCGGCGCCGCCGACCGAGAACGGGTCCGATGGGGCTCGATCGGACCGCCGCCAGATCTCGATGCGAGCCGCTAAAATCTCAGTCGGACCAACTTAGATCTTCTAATGGGAAACGGATAACTGTGGAATTTGAGAACAACCTGAACGCACGCGTCTGCGACGTGTGCCATGAGCGCCCGGCGGCGGTCGAGGTCACGTTCCTGGTCGACGGCGAGCGCCGCAACGGCGCCCTGTGCGAGCGGTGCGCCCGTGTCGCGCTCGCGCAGCAGGGCGGGTTCGACGGCGGCCAGTTCGGTGGCGGCCCCGGCGGCGCCGGCGGCCCTGGCGTCCCAGGCGCCTCCGGACCCGGTGCCGCGCGACCCGGCGATACGTCGACCCGGCAGCGAGCCGGCACCCGGCAGCGTTCGAAGACGCCGGCACTGGACCAGTTCGGCCGCGACCTGACGGCCGAGGCCCGCGCGGGGCGGATCGACCCCGTGATCGGCCGTGACATCGAAATCGAGCAGGTGATCGAGGCCCTGAGCCGTCGGCGCAAGAACAATGCGGCGCTGATCGGTGAGGCGGGCGTCGGCAAGACGGCGATCGCGGAGGGTCTGGCCCTGCGTATCTCTCAGGACGAGATCCCGGAGGCGCTCCGAGGCGTCCGCGTGGTCGCGCTTGACCTCGCCGGAATGATCGCGGGCACGCAGTTCCGCGGCGCGTTCGAGCAGCGGCTGAAGGCCGCCCTGGACGAGGTCGTCGCGTCGAAGGGACGGGTGATCCTGTTCGTCGACGAGCTGCACACCGTGCTCGGCGCGGGCAACGCGGAGGGCGCGATGGACGCCGCCAACATCCTCAAGCCGATGCTTGCCCGCGGGGAACTGCGGATGATCGGCGCGACGACGCTCGCCGAGTACCGCAAGATCGAGCGGGACGGTGCGCTGGCCCGTCGGTTCTCGGCGGTGATGATCGAGGAGCCGTCGGTCGCGGACACGGTGGCGATCCTTCACGGACTGCGCTCCCAGTACGAGGAGCACCACCGGGTAGCGATCGATGACGCGGCGATCGAGGCCGCGGCACGGCTGTCTGACCGCTACATCAGCGAGTACCGGCTGCCCGACAAGGCGATCGACCTCGTCGACCAGGCCGCGGCCCGGCTCCGGCTGCGCGCGCCGGTGACCGACACCGACACCCTCCGGACGGAGCTCGAGCGGCTGCAGGCCGAGAAGCAGGCAGCGGTCGACGCCGAGGCCTACGAGGATGCCGGACGGCTCAAGGAGATGATCGATGACGTGGAGACCCGCCTGTCCGGCCTGCGCCAGGACAGCGAGGAGATCGCGCGGACGACCGTCGGCGAGCAGGAGATCGCGGCTGTGGTGGCGGCGCGGACCGGAATCCCGGTCGGCGAGCTCGTTACCGCGGAGCTGGAGCGCCTCGGCACGCTCGAGGATGACCTCCACCGCCGGGTGATCGGCCAGGACGCCGCAGTGCACGCCGTGGCCGAGACGGTGCGACATGCCCGCGCCGGCCTGTCAGAGCCGGATCGTCCGCTCGGGAGCTTCCTGTTCATGGGCCCGACCGGCGTCGGCAAGACCGAGCTCGTCAAGACGGTCGCCGAGCGACTGTTCGCGACCGAGAAGGCACTCGTCCGGATCGACATGTCCGAGTACCGCGAACCGCACACGGTCGCGCGGCTGATCGGCTCTCCGCCCGGCTACGTCGGTTACGGCGACGGCGGCCAGCTGACCGAGCCCGTGCGCCGGCGGCCCTACTCGGTGGTGTTGCTCGACGAGATCGAGAAGGCCCATCCCGAGGTCTGGAACGTCTTGCTCCAGGTGCTCGACGATGGCCGGCTGACCGACGGCGAGGGTCGCACGGTCGACTTCACGAACACGGTCGTGGTGATGACCTCGAACCTCGGTGCCGGACAGGCGAAGCGCTCGCTCGGCTTCACCGGCGGCGAGGCCGCACCGGCGGCGGACCGGATGCTGGAGGCCGCCAAGCGGGCGTTCCTGCCCGAGTTCATGAACCGGATCGACGAGATCGTCGTGTTCGAGCCGCTGACCGAGGAGCAGGTGGAGCGCATCGGCGCCCTCATCTGCGAGCGGATCGCCGAGCGCGTGCGTCAGGAGCGCGGCGTCGAGCTCGAGGTCGAGCCCGCACTGATCGCTCGGCTCGCCCGCGAGGGGTTCGATCCAGAGTTCGGCGCCCGGCCGCTCAAGCGGCACCTGCGGCGGACGCTCGAGAAAGAGCTGACCCGCGCGATCCTCGACGGACGGCTCAGCGACGGCACCCGGGTCACCGCCCGTGACCTCGATGGCGCCGAGATCAGCCTCGAGCTCGCCGAGCCGGCGATCGCGTAGCGACCCACCAGCACGCACGCTGCGCGCGGCGGGCCATCCTCACGGACGGCCCGTCGCGCCGGGTCCGTTCGCACCGGCCTCGGGATCCTCCACCTCGCTCGGCACGATCCGGTCAGCTTCGCCGTACACGGCGGTCGAGCGGTCAGCCTCGAGCTCTGCAGAGAACGCATCGCGCTCCGGGTCGCCCCGGCCATCGCCGTGGGTGGCGTTCTCGATGAGCTCCGCCTCGGCTTGTTCAAACCCGTCCTGCTCGCCACCGCCCGCCTGGTAGACGGGGTCGAGGGCGGGGTCGCCGGCGTCAGGCGCAACGCGTCCGCCAATGCCCGCCGCCTCAGCCGCTGCTGCGGCTTCCTGCTGGGCGACGAACACCTCGTCGTCCGGCGGTGTCACCGACGGACCCGGAGCATCGGAGGGCGCACTTGCGAGGAGCGGCCCGTCCGCGGCGGGCGTCCGCGGCGCGAGCCCCTCACCGGTCACGCCTGTCGCCGCACTCGGGAGCGGCTGCTGGTCGGCGGACGCCCGTCGGCGGCGCAGCGCCCCGACGATGACGGCCGCCGTGGCGACTCCGAGCACCACGCCCCCGCGGCGACCGCGGAACATCTTCTTTGCAGTCGAGGTCATTCTCAAATTGTCACCCCACCGCCCCGAATAGGCAATCAGCGGACGTCGCGGAGCGGTCAATCCGCGAACGTGAACAGCGAGTCGGTCCCCGTGATCGAAAACACGCGCTGGATCCTCGGGGTGCCGGGAACGAGGACGAGGTCGTACTCGCGTTGCTGGGCACGACCGCGCACCGCGAGCAGCGCGCGCAGCCCGCTGCTGTCCATGAAGGCGAGGCCGCGGAGATCGATCGCGATCCGCCGCGGTCCTCGGGACTCGGCGTCGACGAGCGCGCGGTCAAACCGCGCGCACGGTGCCGAGATCGAGCTCACCGCTCGGGATGATCAGGACCGTGCCGTCCGACAGCGTGTCGACCTTGAGAGCCAGGTCGTCTGACGGGCTTGCGATCCGCGACTCCACGCGGACGAGATTACGACGACGCGGCGTCACCTGGAAAAAACCACGTCAGCAAAATGACGTGCTGCACCGCGCGGTACGGCTCTGGGCGCCCGCACAGCCGTGCGGCTGTCGGCGCGTTCAGCCCTCGATGCCGAACTGGAGCGCGAGCGGCGCGAGCTCGTTCGGCGCGGGGCCGCACAGCAGCCAGTCGTGCTGGCCGGTGCGGATCAGCCGTCCGGAATCCTGGAGCCGAGCGAACGCGATCGTCACCGACGGTCGCTGCGTCGCGACGATCTCCGCGAGCTGGGCATGGCTGATCGGGAGGCGCAGGCGCAGGCCACCTGAGGCGACGCGACCGAATCGATTGGCGAACTGCCACAGGGTCAGCTCGAGCCGCTCCTGGGTGCGCGGGATCGAGTTGATCGCGGACTGGAGGCTGAGGCGCCGGGACCGGAGGATCAGCCGCCGCATCAGCGCGGCATGGATCTCCGGCCAGCGGGCGGTACGCAGCGCGAAGGGACGATCGAGCACGGCGATCTCCGTGGGCTCAACCACCCGCGCGGTGACCTCCGCCCGGTCTGACATCTCTGGCGCGGCGGGAATCCAGGGATTGACGAGGTCGCCCTCGCCGAGCAGCTCGGCGTGGGACCGCTCGCCGACCGTGACGCGGACGAGGACGAGACCACCGAGGATAAGGTCGCCGAGTTCGCCGGGATCCGAAGGGGGCTCGACCTCCCACGGTCCGCGGGCGAGCGCCTGCACCGGAGCCACCGATGAGCTCGCAGCGAGCGCCAACTGCTCAGGCGCAATACCGCTCGCGAGCTCCGGATCGGCGTCCAGGACGCGCGCGACCTGCGCGCTCGGCCTGGTGAGCGACTTCGCAAGGTGGGTTGCGTCCGATAGGGCGGTCATGGAGTGCGGTGCCGCGTCCTGACACGTCGGAACCGACGTCGGCGTCCCGGACGAGCGCTCTAGTGTGCTTTATCACCCGTTTCGTCGGTCTCTGTTCCGCCGCGACACGTTTTGTCACGCCCACGACAGATTTCCACCCCGGACTCGCACCGGTTAGGGCTGATCGGCTCGTCGGATGAACGAGTCGCAGGTCGCCGCGGCAGCCTCGATCGTCTCCCAATGAAGGTTGTCCGGCGTGTCCGTCGGCCAGTGATAGTTGAGGGGGAGCTTCGTCTCCTCGACGGACGCGAGCGTCACCACCGGGTATCCGGCGCGCAGCGCGATGATCGCGTCGGTGGCGGCCACTGTGCGCAGTCCCCGAGCGATCGGGACACCGGCGGCCCGGGCGGCAGCGGCGAGCTTCTCGCGCATCCGCTCCGGGTAGTCGCGCATCTTCAGCATGCCCTCACCCTCGAGCACGACCAGCGTCGAGCCGCCGAGGCACTCAAGGCACAGGAACTCCGTCGCCTGCGGCGCCAGATCAGCGAAATGGCGCTCCCCGAACGCCTGCATGCCTTCGCTGAACGACTCCTCGGAGCCGGTCGAGATGAGCAGCACGCGGGTCCCCGGCACCGGATCCCGCTCGAGTGCATCGGCGATCGCGAGCAGGATCGCGACGGCGCTGAGGTTGTCGTTCGCTCCCGGGACGACGGCTCGCGCGCCGATGTCCGTCATCGCCACCGTGGCGCCGGCGGCAAGCGCGGCACCGGCACTGAGCAGCCGCCGCTGTCCCAGGAGAGCGCCGAGTGCGACCATCACCGGCCCGAGCCAGACGCCGTAGAGGATCGGCAGCGTGTGGCTCGCCCGCGCGTGTGCCCGCGGGGTCAAGCGAGGCCCGATCCGCCCGAGGGCGGGGTGGAACACGAGACCGGAGTGGGCCGCGTCGTGGTGGGCGACGAGCGCCACTGTCCGGACCGCGTCCGGATCGCCCGTCTCGGCGACGACGTTCCAGGTCGGCCGGCGCGGCAGCACGGCGCGACGAAACCAGCGGCGGCCGTGGCCGAGGTCGTCCCACAGGGCCGCAGCCGCCAGCCCAGCGACTCCGGTGGCAACCATCCGCGTCGCGGCGCTCCGGCGCCGGAGCGCGAGCCCGGCGGCGGCCACGGCGGAGGTGTTGGCGAGCCCGATCGGCCACCAGTAGCCACCGTGGGCGAGCTCGCGCTCGACATCGACCCGGCACCCCTTCGCCGCCAGCCATCCGGCGATCCGTTCTGCCGCCCGCCGTTCGCCCTCCGAGGCCGACGGCCGGTCGATCTCGGCGAGTTCGCGAATCGCGTTTTCCACCGCCGCGCTCACCCATGTCCGATGATTCGTCACCTGCGTCACAGTGACACGCGCTCGGTCGTTTCGCTCTGCGGCCCGTGGGTACCAGATGGGCAGCCCGGCTCAGTGCCGTCGCGACCGGCACCATCCGTAAGGAGGACGACCTTGCAGACCGTCAGCCATCAAACCATCAGCATCGGCCGGGGTAAACACACCTCGCCGGAGCACGGCGCCTGCGTGATGGAGCTCGCGTCGATGCTCGCAGGCGAGCCGTTCAGCGACCATCCGCGCACCGTGTCCCCCGCGATCGGATCCTTCCTGCGCAACTTCAATGACCTGCTCGACGACGAGCGGCGCCAGGATCTCTACGCGTACGCGGCCAAATGCGTTGGGACCGCCTCGACCCCGGAGATCGAGCTGACCCGGGCCGAGCACCTCATCCGCTGGGGCGATGAGCGCTGGGCGGTGCGCGCGCGCCGATCGATCGCCGATCGCTTCCGCCGTCGCGCCGCCCGGGAGCGCCGTCGCGTCGCGCCCGTGCCCGCGGCGCGCTATGCGATTCACGCACTCGGTCCGATCACCGACGAGAGCCACGCCGCTGGGCTGGCCCTCGTCGATTCGCTGATCGCCATCGGCAGCCCGCCGGCGCCGACCCCGCCCCGTGATCCGAGCTACGCCAGCTTGACCGCCGTTCCGGCATAGAGGCCGGGTGCCGGCGGCGATCGAGCTGTTCTGGCTGCCGCTCGGCGCCGGCGGGCACTGCGTCAAGTACAACGGCCGGGTGTATGAGGCGATCGTCGCGTGGCGCGAGCACCGGCTGCGCGCGGATCTCTACCACTCGGCGCTCGAGATCCACACCGAGGCGGCCCGGTACGTGATCGAGATGACGCCGGTGCGACCGGGCGCCCCGGCCGAGCGGGGCGTCGTCGCGGTCGGCGACGTCGGCGTCAGGGGGGCGAGCCGTCTCACGCTGTTTCGCTACGAGGTGCGTTGCTGGCGCGACGGCTTCATTCCCGATCTCGCCGAGGCGGTCGACAGTCCGCGCCGGCTCAGCGAGGACGCGGAGTGCGTCGGCCGCGTGTTGGACGCGCTCCCACAGCTCCCGACGCCGGTGTGGGGCCTCGACGAGCTGCGCGCCGGCGAGATGTGGAACTCAAACTCCGTCATCTCCTGGCTGCTCGCCCGGGCGGGTCTGGCGCCGGAGCGCGTTCGGCCACCGGCGCACGGACGAGCCCCCGGCTGGGACGCCGGCCATCGCATCGCACGCCGCGGATGATCGTGGTGGCCGTCACGCGATGATCGTCTGCGAGGGTCAACAGGGGCGGCGGCGCGGGGTTGACCTTGGGACTTGACCCCAATAGTTGGGGTGAACTCCCAAAACCAACCGCGTTCCCCGACGGTTCAGCGTTGGTGTCGGGACTTTGGGTGAATAGTTCACCCAAACGCCCAAAGCCAAGGGCGCCCGGTCCGGGTCCGGCTGCCTGAGCGCCCGGGTGCCGTCGTCCCGGGGCGCCGGCTGGTCGAACGATCAGCCGGATCGCTGCTGCTCGTCGAGCTTCTCGCGGAGGTAGTCGGCCTTGTCCGAGCGGCGCTCGTGGATCCGCTGCTCCTCCTCATCCTGGGAGCGCTCGGCGAGCTCCTCCTCGATGCGCGCCCGATCGGCCTGAATCCGGCGCAGCCGCTCGGTCTCGTCGTCCTCCGGATCCACCATGACCGGAGCTAAGCAGGTTGCCCGGCGGTGCGCCAGCGCGCGCGTGACGTCGGCGAGCAGCTCACGAAACGACGCAGCTCGGGACCGGTGCGGAGTTCGCCGGGAAGGCGGTCGCGAGCGCCTGGGCTGTCAGGTGCGTCTTGGCGATGTAGCCGGGGGTGTAGTAGTGGATGCCGTCCGGAATGAACCACTTGCGCTTCGCGCGGGCGGCCCAGTCGTAGACACGAAGCGTCGGGTACTGCTTGCAGGCGGCGACGAGCGTGGCGTTCCACTTCTGCATGTCGCTCTCCTTGTACGGCCCGTCGCTCAGCAGCGTGATCGCGTCGACCCACAGGACCGGCTGGTGGCCGATGGCCGACATCATCCGGCTGATCCGCTGCGCGTAGCCGACGTTGCCACCGGTGTTCTGGTCGTCGACGTCGTTGAGGCCCATGGCGACGATCCAGCAGCCCTTGTACCCAGAGGAAATGTGGTCCTGGGCGACCGTCGCCGCGTTCGGCTGACCCTCGAACGTCTCGACGATCGAGCGCGCGCCGGAGATCTCCGGGTAGACGGTGCCCACGCCGAAGTCCGCGAGCTGAGCCTGCAGCCGATCCTTGGGGTTCGGGAGGTAATCGGTGGAGATCATCCCCTCCGAGGTCGAATCGCCGATGTAGACGACCGACTTGCACGAGGTCTTCGTCGGCCGGGCGGTCGCGGCGGCGACAGTGGTCGTCGTGCGGCTCGTGCGCGTCGAGCCGGCATGCGCGGGGTCGTGCGTCCGACTCGCGGTCAGCGTCAGCGCCTGCGGCGCCTTGGCGTCACGCTTCGGCCCACCGGAGCCGTGTGAGGCGACGGGCAGCGCGCCGGCGAGGCCGACGACGGCGAGCAGCAGCGCGGCGGCGGTGGCGGCGGCGAGCGTCTGCGCCCGGCGGCGCACGTCGAGCCGCGAGGCGCCGGTCTGGAGTTGCCGCCACAGCCGGCCGAGCGCGCCGTGGCGGATCGGCTCCTCGACGTAGCGCCACGAGAGGCTCGCGATCAGCAGCGTGCCGGCGACCTCGAGCACGGCGCGGGGCAGGTTGAAGCCCCTTGCGTTCGGACTGGCGAGCACGATGATCGGCCACTGCCACAGGTAGATCCCGTATGAGCGCACGCCGATCCACTGCAGCGGCGTCCACGAGAGCGCCTCGCCGAAGCGGCTCGTCGGGTTGACGACGGCGGCGATCATCGCGGCGGTGGCGATCGAGAGCAGGACGAAGCCGTACGGGTACAGGAACGATGAGAAGGAGTTCGTCCGCCACACGAGCACCACGATCACGACGAGTCCGACGATCCCGACGCGGTCGAGCACCCGGCGCACGTCCGCCGGCGCGGCCGGACGTCCGGCCCGGGTTGGCAGGACCATCGCGAGCGCGGCGCCGATCAACAGTCCGAATACCCGCGTGTCGGTCCCCTCGTAGACCCGCGTCGGATCGGTCCCCGGTCCGAACAGCTGGCCCATCACAATCGCGGAGATGAGCGCGCCGAGGAGCGCAATCAGAGCAAGGCGCTTGCGGTCGCGAACCGTGCGCAGGCCGAGGAGCAGCAGCCACGGCCAGACGAGGTAGAACTGCTCCTCGATCGACAGCGACCACAGATGATCGAGCGGGAGCGGCGCGGCGAAGCGGGCGAAGTACGAGCCGTGCTGCGCGATCGTCGACCAGTTCGCAAAATAGAACGCCCCTGACACGACCTGGCGGCGGACCGACGCCAGCTGGCCGGCATCGAACAGGGCCACCCACACGCTGACCGCCACGAGCAGCACGAACACGGCCGGCAGCAGCCGGCGGGCCCGGTGCAGCCAGAAGCGCTTCAAGCCGAGACTGCCATGGCGCCCCCAATGGGCGAGGAGCAGGTCGGTGATGAGGTAGCCCGAGAGCGTGAAGAACACGCCGACGCCGAGCATGCCGCCCTTGGCCTGCGAGAGCCCCAGGTGGTAGGCGATCACGAGGATGACGGCGATCGCTCGGATCCCATCGAGACCGGGCACATAGGCTCGGCCCTCTTCGACTGGACGGGGCACGCTAGGCGGCCTGTGCGTGTCGCTGCTTCCGCCCCGGTGAGCGCGTCACGGCGGACCGGATCGGCACCATTCGGGCAGTGTACGGTTAGAGTTCGACGTATCCGGCTCCGCGCAGCGACAGCACTCCTTGCGCTCACGGTCGTCGGCTGTGGCGCCAGTACCCAGCGGGATCCCGGGCCGGTCACGACGACGACCCGGAGCGCGACGACCTCGACCCCGCAGGCCCATCCGCAGGTGGTCGAGCCCGTCGCCGGCCAGGGCGACCCGAGCTCCGCCGCCGCGGCGCGGCGCCCGGCGACGACCGGCGAGGCCGCGACGATCGTGATGCCCAAGCACGACCCTCATCCGACGGGGCCGGCATCCGTCAGCTCCGCGCCGTCCAAGGGCGCCCCGAGCGACGCCGAGGTCCGCGCGGCGGTCGCCAAGTTCCAGACGGCCGTCGCCCAGTACCACCTGGACAAGCTCAACTTCAACGGCGCGCTGCTCGACCCCAGCCAGCTCACGCCCGGTCAGTTCTACACGAGCATCGCGTCCGTGTTCACCGACTACGGACTGCCGATCGCGTGCGGCGGCGTCCTCCACGTGCCGCAGCTCGGCGTCGCGAACAAGACCCTCCCCTGCGGGACGATGGTCACGTTCGTCTACGGCGGCCGCGCGATCCGCGTCCCGGTGCTCGACCGCGGTCCCTACATCGCCGGGCGCGTGTGGGACCTCACGGGTGCGACGGCCGAGGCCCTGCACTTCCCGGGGCTCGGGCCAATCAAGTGGCGGATCGGCTAGCGACCAAGGTGTAGTGCCCAGTGGAGGGCCTCAGGCGCGGTCGCGGCTCGGGTTGCGGCGGCGCGCCGGCTCACGTCCCGGCGGCTGCTTCGGTGCCTCACGCGCGGGCGCGGCGGGGATGTCGAGCTCGACAGGCTCCTCGGCTGTCACCGACGCCGCGGTCCCGTGATGGGTGATGTCAAGCGGCTCTCCTTCGAGCAGCGTGTACGTCGCCCGCTCGTGCACGATGTCGACCTTCAACCGGCGACCGCGGAACGAGATCCGGAAGCAGATATGGCGGATCGCGTCCGGCAAACGCGGAATGAACGTGAGCTCGCCGTCGTGATCACGCATGCCGCCGAAGCCGGCCACGGTGGCGATCCAGGCGCCCGCGAGCGAGGCGATGTGCACGCCGTCCCGCGTGTTGTGCTCGAGGTCATCGAGGTCCATGAGCGCTGCTTCGGCGAAGTAGTCGTACGCCAGGTCGAGATGCCCGACCTCGGCTGCGATCACCGACTGGGTACAGGCCGAGAGCGACGAGTCGCGGACGGTGAGCGGCTCGTAGTAGGCGAAGTTCCGCGCCTTCTCGTCGGCCGTGAAGGCGCCGCCGCACATGTGCATGGCCAGCACGAGATCGGCCTGCTTGACGACCTGCTTGCGGTACAGATCGAAATACGGGAAGTGGAGGAGCAGCGGATACTGCGCCGGCTTCGTCGCCGCGAAGTCCCACAGCTGGTGCTTGGTGAAGTTCTCGGATTGTTCGTGGACGCCGAGCTCGTCGACGTACGGGATGACCATGTCGTCGGCGGCATCGCGCCACGACGCTGCCTCCTCGTCGTCGACGCCGAGGCGGTAGGCGAGCCGGGGATGGCGCTCGGCGGAGTCGGCGGCGGCACGGAGGTTCCGCTGGGCCATCAGGTTCGTGTAGACGTTGTTGTCGGCGATCGCGCTGTACTCGTCGGGACCGGTGACGCCGTCGATCCGGAAGCGGCCGTGGCCGTCGTGGTGGCCGAGCGAGCGCCACAGTCGGGCCGTCTCGACGAGCAGCTCGAGCCCGACCTCTCGCTCAAACTTGTCATCGTCGGTCGCGCACCGGTACCGGACGACGGCGTCCGCAATGTCGGCGTTGATGTGAAACGCCGCCGTGCCCGCCGGCCAGTAGCCGGAGTTCTCGTCGCCGGCGATCGTCCGCCACGGGAACGCCGCGCCCTTCAGCCCCAGCTGAGCGGCCCGTTCACGCGCCCCGTCGATCGTCCGGTGGCGCCAGCGCAGCTCGTCGCCGACGGCGTGGGGCGCCGCATACGTCAGCACCGGCAGCACGAAGCTCTCGGTGTCCCAGAACGCGTGGCCGTCATAGCCGGGTCCGGTCAGGCCCTTTGCGGGGATCGCCCGCTGCTCGCCGCGCGCGCCCGCCTGAAGCACATGGAACAGGGCGAAGCGGACCGCCTGCTGGAGCTCGGCGTCGCCGTCGATCTCAACGTCGGCACGGGCCCAGAAGTCGTCGAGGTAGGCACGCTGCTGGGCGACGAGGCCGTCCCAACCGGTGTGGCGCGCCGCAGCGAGCGCACCACCAACCTGATCACGGACGGCCGGTAGGCTGCGCTCAGCCGACCAGCCGTACGCGAGCAGCTTCACGATCCGCAGCGGCTTGCCGGGCACGAGGTCGGCGGTCAGCGTCAGTCGGCCGAGGTCCGTGAAGCTCTCGACGCTCGTCTCGTAGCCGTCGGGCGCGTCGCACACGTGGTCCATCGCCGCCGCCATCCGCAGCCGGCTCCGTTTGGTGACGTGGACGAGGATCGCCCGGTGATCGGCCGCCTCGTGCTGCTCGGATTCAAGCGGCGCGGCGAGCGCCGCGGCCGCCCGCGGGTCGCCGCCTGCCTCCGGCATCTGCTCGTTGCTGATCAGCTCGGATTGGACGACGACGGTGAGCGGCGCCTCGAGCGCCTCGACCTCGTAGCAAATCGCCGCGATCGCCCGCTGCGTGAACGAGACCAGCCGCTTTGAGGTGACGCGAACCGTACCGCCGGTCGGCGATGCCCACTCCGCGGTGCGCTCGAGTAGCCCGGAGCGCAGGTCGAGCACGCGCTCGTGTCGGCGAACATCGCCGTAGCGGATGTCGAACGGCTCGTCCTCGACAAGCAGGCGAATGATCTTCCCGTTCGTGACGTTGACAACCGTGTGGCCAACCTCCGGGTAGCCGTAGCCGGCCTCGGCGTACGGGAGCGGCCGAAGTTCATGAAATCCGTTCAGGTACGTGCCCGGAAGGCCGAACGGCTCGCCCTCGTCAAGGTTCGCACGCAGGCCGATGTGTCCGTTGGAGAGCGCGAACACCGACTCGGTCTGCGCAAGTCGATCCAGGCCGATCTCGGTCTCGCGAACCGCCCACGGCTCAACGGGGAACGCCGGGTGCTTGATCACGAGCTCTGATCGAGCAGTTCGGCGAGGTCCTTGACGACGACGTCCGCGCCGTGACGGTGCAGCTCGTCCGCCTGACCGACGCGGTCGACCCCGACGACGATGCCGAAGTTCCCGGCCCGCCCGGCGGCGACGCCGGCGAGCGCATCTTCGAACACGGCCGCCTGCGAGGCGTCGACGCCGGCGATCTTCGCCCCCTCCAGGAACGTGTCCGGCGCCGGCTTGCCCTTGAGGTGGTCGCGGTCGGCGACCGTGCCGTCGACGATGTCCTCGAACAGGTCGATCATCCCGGCGTGCTGGAGCACATCTCGGGCGTTCGTGCTCGACGACACGACGACCCGGTGCAGCCCGGCGTCACGCGCCGCCTTCACGTACCGCACCGAGCCCTCGTAGGGCTCGACGCCGTGCTCCTTGATGATCTTCAGGACGATCTCGTTCTTGCGGTTGCCGAGCCCGTCGATCGTCTCCTCGCGGGGGGCGTCGTCCGGCGTGCCCTGCGGCAGCTCGATCTTGCGGGACTCGAGAAACGACCGCACTCCGTCGTACCGCGGCTTCCCATCGACGTACTCGTCGTAGTCGGTCCCCTTGTCGAATGGGACGAACTGCTCGCCGCGCCGCTCGGCGCGCTCCTTCAGGTACTCGTCGAACATCTGCTTCCACGCGGCGGCGTGGACCTTGGCGGTCTGCGTGAGCACGCCGTCAAGGTCGAACAGGCACGTGTTGACGTGATCGGGAAGCCCGAGAGGCATGGCGTCGTGAAACCTATCCCACGGGCGCGACGGCCATGTAAACGTTCTTGAGCTCGGTGTAGTGCTCGAGCGCGTGCGGGCCAAGCTCACGGCCGATACCCGACTGTTTGAAGCCGCCGAACGGCGTGCTGACGCGCACGGAGGTGTTCGAGTTGATCGACAGTGTCCCGGTCTCGAGCGCGCGCGCCACGCGGATTGCCCGGGAGCCGTCCCGGGTCCAGATCGATCCCGACAGCCCGTAGATCGTGTCGTTGGCGAGGCGGATCGCCTCGGCCTCGTCGTCGAACGGGATCACCGCGGCGACCGGTCCGAAGATCTCCTCGCGGGCGGCACGGTCGTCGTTGCTCACGGGGCAGAGCACGGTCGGCGGGAACCAGAATCCGGGCCCCTCCGGCGCGCTGCCCCGGAACGCGATCGGCGCGTCCTCCGCAGCAAATGTCGCTACCGACGTCCGCTGTTCGGCGGAGATGAGCGGACCCATCTGGGTCGCCTCGTCAAGCGGATCGCCGACCCGCAGCGAGCTGACCGCAGCTTCAAGCAACGACATGAAGCGGTCGAGCGCGGGCCGCTGCACCATGATCCGGCTGCGGGCGCAGCAGTCCTGGCCGGCGTTTCCGAACACGGCGAGCGGCGCCGCGGCCGCGGCCGCCTCGAGGTCCGCGTCGGCGAAGATGACGTTTGCCGACTTGCCGCCGAGCTCAAGCGTCACCCGCTTGATCTGCTCAGCGGCGAGGGCGGCGATCCGGCGCCCGACCTCCGTCGAGCCGGTGAACGCGACCTTGGCCACATCGGGATGGCCGACGAGCCGCTCGCCGACGACCCGCCCCGGCCCGACGACGACGTTCAACACGCCTTCCGGAAGCCCGGCCTCGACGGCGAGCTTTTCGAACTCGATCGCGGTGAGCGGGGTCAGTTCGGCGGGTTTGAGGACGACCGTGTTGCCGGCCGCGAGCGCGGGGCCGAGCTTCCAGGCGGCGATCGTCAGCGGGAAGTTCCAGGGAACGATCAAGCCGACGACGCCGAGCGGCTCGCGGAACGTCAGGTCGATGCCACCGGGGACGGGGATCGTGTCGCCGAGCAGACGCTCGGGCGCGCCCGCGTAATAGTTGAAGACCTCAGCGATCATCCCCATCTCGCCGCGGGCGTCGCCGATCGGCTTGCCCGCGTTGCGGGCCTCGAGGCGAGCGAGCTCCTCCTGGCGCGCGGTCACCGCCCGCGCAATGCTGCGCAGGATCTCGGCCCGGGACCCGGGGGCGAGGTCACGCCACGCGGGAAACGCGGCCTTGGCGCGGGCGACGGCCGCGTCCGCATCGTCGGGCCCGGCGTGCGGAAGCTCCGCCAGGACCTCTTCGGTTGCGGGCTCGACCACCTGCAACATCGTTTCGGCACTGCTTGCCACGAGATGCCCTCCGGACTTGAAATGGTGTGGAGGTTGGTCCTTTATCATCGGCGCCGTTCCCGGTCAAGCGCAACAACCTCATCCGCGCCGCACGCTCGTGGTCCAACACGAGGCGTCGACCCCTGGCGGCTACGTGCACGAGTGGCTCGACGACCGCGGCGCCGAGCAGGACGTCCTGCACATCTACGCCGACGAGCGAGAGGTCGATCCCGCCGCGTATGACCTGATCGTCCCGCTCGGCTCCGAGGAGCACGCGTACGACGACGACGTGCCGTGGATCGGCCGGGAGCTCGCGATCCTGCGGCGCGCAGCGTCGCTCGGGATCCCGACGCTCGGCATCTGCTTCGGCGGACAGCTCCTCGCCCGCGCCCTCGGTGGCGGCGCGCAGACGGCCCCGATCACCGAGATCGGTTGGTACGAGGTGCGCACGCGCCGACCTGACCTGGTCGCGCCCGGCCCCTGGTTCCAGTGGCACTTCGACAGCTTCACCGCGCCCCCGGAGTCGGAGGTGATCGCCACGAGCGACGCAGGACCCCAGGCCTTCTCACGGGGTCACGCGATCGGCCTCCAGTTCCACCCCGAGGTGACCGCGGACATCGTCGGCATGTGGGCGTCGAACTCGCCGGAGGAACTGCGCGGCGCGGGTGTGGACCCGGACGAGCTCGTCGCGCGGACCCGCGCGGCTGAGCCTCAGTCCCGCGCCGCCGCCTGGAGACTGTTCGATGCGCTGCTCTCGAGGGTGACCGCGGACGGGAGCGACCGGCGGTAGTGCGGCTTGCCGAGCACGATCTGCACCTCGCAGATCCGCCGCTCGGCAAACCCGGCCTCGCAATACACCAGATACAGCGTCCACAGGCGGCGGAAGCGGGCGTCGTAGCCGATCTGCTCGAGCTCGTCGGCGTGGGCGAGGAACTGCTCCCGCCAGCGCGTCAGCGTGCGCACGTAATGCGGGGTGAGGTCCTCCAGGTCAAGCATCTGGAGATCGGTCCGGCGGGCGACGTGACGGGCGATCACCTCCATCGAGGGCAGGCACCCGTTCGGGAAGATGTGGGTGTTCATGAATGACCGCGAGGCCTTCTCGACCGCGTACGCGCGGTCGTCGATCGTGATCGCCTGCAGCAGCATCGCGCCGTGCGGCGCGAGCAGTCGCGAGCACGCCGCGAAGAACGTCCCGAAGTGCTGCCAGCCGACCGCCTCGATCATCTCCACCGAGACGAGCTTGTCGTAGGAGCCGCGCATGTCGCGATAGTCCTGAAGGCGGATCTCGATCCGCTCGGAGAGCCCGGCTCGCTGGACTTCGGCGAGCGCGTAGTCCCGCTGCTCACGCGAGATCGTGGTCGTCGTCACCCGGCAGCCGTGGGTCGCGGCGGCATGGATGGCCAGCCCGCCCCATCCGGTCCCGATCTCGACGAGGTGATCCTCGGGCCTGAGCTCGAGCTTCTCGCAGATCCGCTCGAACTTCGCGACCTGCGCCTCCTCAAGGGTCATCCCGGGACGCTCGAACAGCCCGCACGAGTAGCTCATCGTCGGGTCAAGCATCCGCGTGAACAGCTCGTTGCCGAGGTCGTAGTGGGCGGCGATGTCCTTGCGGCTGCGCACGCGCGTGTTGCGGACGAGCATGCCGCGAGCGGTCTGGAACGGCGTCCGCACCGGCGTCAGTCGCGCCCGCCACCGGTCAAGCACCTCGACATTGCGCGCCGCCAGCCGGATCACCGCCACGAGGTCAGGTGAATCCCACAGCCCCTGCGCGTAGCTCTCGGCGAGCCCGCGACTGCCCCGCATCAACATCGGCCACACCCGCGGTGAGTGCACGACCACCGTGGCCGCAGGAGCGCCGCTCCCGAACACGTAACTCTGGCCGCACTCGACGACCGTCAGGCTGCCGACTCGGATCCGGCCAAGCAGTTCGAGGACCACGCGACGGCTCATGACACCTCCGTGGAAGGGTGGGAGTGGAGCGGTACGCCCTTGAGCCCCAGGCGCACCGCGTGGGCATAGATGAGTGCGAGCACGCGGAGCGTCGCGAACGGATAGCGCCGCGCTGTCCGGCCGAGTGACTCGGCGGTGAGCTCGTGACGGCGCATCGACAGCGTCGCGTCAAACGTGCGGCGGCCGCCGCGATGGTTCTCGATGTGCACCTGCAGCGCTCTACCCGGAGTGGACACCTGCCACTGATAGGTGTAGTCCATCCCCATGAACGGCGAGACGTGGAGCCGCTTCCGTGACTCGCCGGTGAGCGGCGCGCCCGGCGTCGGCCGCCGGCTGTCCTCCGGGCCGCTGATGACGTAGGCGTGGCGCTCGCCCCACGGCGTATTCGTCACCTCGGCGAGCACGTGCTCGAGCCGGTCCCCGTCGGAGCCGAAGCAGTAATAGAAGCTGACAGGGTTAAAGCAGTGTCCCCACGAGCGCAACTGCGTGAGCAGCCGGATCGGGCCGGCGGGCCGGCGGCCGGATTGGCGCTCCACCTCATCGCGCACAGCGGTCGCCAGGGGTGTCGCGGCGTCGCCGAGGTAATCCCGGCGGCGGAAGCGCATCAATCCGGGGCGGGGGTCGACGAGACGGCCGCCAAGCAGGCCGGGGAGCTCGTCCAGATCGAGGTAGACGAGCGCGAGCCGGTAGCGGAGCACGTGCGCGCGGACCTCGGAGCGCCGGTGTCGGATCGCGCCGAGGTACAGGCCTGAGGCAAGCGCACCCTCGGGCGCGCCACCGGCAACCCCCGGCTCGCCATCAGCGTTCGCCCACGCGCCCGACGTGTGCGTCGATTCCGGTCCCCTTGTCGCGCTGATCACAGCTTCGCTCCGAATCGGTCCGCGACGCGGAGCCCGCTCACCACCCCGTCCTCGTGGAACCCCCATCCCCAATACGCGCCACAGAAGTGAGTTCGGTTGCGCCCGCTGATCTCCGCCACGCGCGCCTGCGCCTTGACACCGTCGGGTGTGTAGACCGGATGGGCATACGCGATCTTGCGGATCACCTTAGCGGGATCGATGGTGTCGCTTCGGTTGAGGGTGACGCAGAACTCCCGCTCGGCACGCAACGATTGGAGGCGGTTCATGTGGTAAGTGACCGTCGCGCGACCGGAGGGATTGTCGACGAGGTGGTAGTTCCAGCTCGCCCATGCCCGCCGCCGGCGGGGGAGCAGCCGGCGATCGGTGTGGAGCACTGCTTCGTTCATCTGATAGGGGATCGCGCCGAGGATCTGGTGCTCGGAGCTCGAGGCGTCCGTGAGCAGCTTGAGCGCCTGGTCCGAGTGGGTCGCGATCACGACCTCGTCGAAGCGCTCGGCCTCGGCGCCCTGCGCCGTGACCAGGACGTGGTCGTCGGCCCGGCTGATCGCCTGGACCGGTGCGCGGAGGTGGAGCCGATCTCGCCACGGCGTGATCAGCGTCTCGACGTAGCGGGCGGATCCGCCGCTGATCGTCCGCCAGCGCGGCCGATCGGTGAAGCCGAGCATCCCGTGGTTGTCGAAGAACTCGGCGAGGAACCGTGCTGGGAAGCTCCACATCTGCCGTGGATCCGCGGACCACACGGCCGCGGCCTGCGGCACGATCAGCCGCTCGATGAACGGGCGGCTGAATCGTTTCTGCTCGAGCCATTGGCCGAGCGAGGGCCCGTCCCCCGGATGCTCGACCAACTCCCGCGCCGCTCGGTTAAAGCGGGCGAGGTCGGCGATCATCCGATGGAACCACGGCGTGACGAGGTGCGTCCGCTTGGCGAACAGGCCGTTCGGGGAACTGCCGTTGTACTCAAAGTCGCCGCGACCGTCGCTGACGCTGAACGTCATCGACGACGGCTGCGAGGCAACTCCAATGCGGGCCAGCAGCCGCTCAAAGTTCGGGTAATTCCGGTCGTTAAACACGATGAAGCCGGTGTCGACGTGATGCGTCTCGTTCGGGGTGTCGACCCTGATCGTGTGCGTGTGACCTCCGGCATAATCCGCCGCCTCGAACACGGTGATGTCGTGTTCGTGATGGAGGAGATGAGCCACCACCAACCCCGAAATGCCAGCACCGACGACCGCGACCCTCATCCTGCCTTGACCCCTTGTAGTGAACTCATGCCCCGTATTTCGCGCGGGGAGCCCGCGCGGATCAGCGGCAGCCTACGGGGATTTGCGAGCTATCGCGAGTCATGGCTATCGTTTGCTCGGCACGGGATCTCTAGTAAGGAGCGGCGAACACAGCATGCCTACATACGATCAAGTCGGTCTCGGTCTTGGCGCAGCCGATGTCACCCGAGATCGCGCCCGTGCGGTATTCGGCCAGGTGATGGGCCTTGTCGCGCTGACCCTTGGCTGCACCGCGCTCGGCGCCTACATCGGCCGCGACCTGAAGGGCAGCACCGGGCTGTTTCTGTTCATCGGTGCATTCGCCTGCATCTTCGGCCTGAATATCGCCAACTCGCGCGGGCACGAGCAACTCGCGATCGCGTTGCTCTTCGGGCTTGGCCTGTTGCTCGGCCTCGCCGTCGCGCCGGTGATCAACTACTACGCCAAGGCCAACCCCAGCGCGTTGTGGCAGGCGGCCGGTGCGACCGGCGGCTTCGTCGCGGCCTGCGGTGCCTATGGCTACGCGACGCGACGTGACCTGTCCTCGTGGGCCCGGACCCTGTTCTGGGCGCTGCTGGCGCTGATCGTGTTCGGGATCATCGGGCTGTTCGTCTCGATCCCGAACGGCAACATCATCTACTGCGTCGGCGGCCTCGTGATCTTCGGCGCGTTCACGATCTTCGACTTCAACCGGCTCCGTCGCGCGAACATGGCGAGCGCGGTTCCGATTGCCGCCGGGATCTTCCTCGACGTGTTCAACATCTTCCTGTTCTTCCTCCGCATCTTTGGCGGAGGCGGGCGCAGCTAGCGAGCTACGCGGCCTCGCGGCCTTGGCCTCGGTCTCGGCCGCGGCCGCGGCCCGCACCCGCGACTAGACGGTGTCGCGACAGCGCCACGTCACCACTGTGGCAAATGTCGCAGTTCCGCCTGGCACGGCGGACATAGGCTGCGTCCACGATGACAAGCATCGTCATCACCAAGCACTCGGGCAACCCATCGTCTAGCAGACGCGGTGAGAAGTCCGAGACCGGGACCGGGTCATGGGCTGGGGACTCAGTCAAGGGGGCGAATTGGTCGAGCCGAGGGGCACGGGTCGACCATCAGCGCAAGCAGGGGGACGCGCGACCATGACCGGCTCCAGGCGGAGAGGGGCACTCCGCCTGGAGCAGCCGGTTGTGACGCGATCGCGATGACACCCGCTGCCAACAATCCGTTCGAACCGATCCGCTTCACCGAGGTCCGCTCCCTCGGCGGGCCGATGCTCGACCTCGACGTCGCGCCCGGCTCCCAGCTCCTGACCGAGGGGGAGATCGCCGGGACGTTCTTCGTCCTCCGCGGCGGCACCGCGCTGCTCGCCCGGGACGAGTGCCCAGTCTCGACGCTCGGTGCCGGCGACTGCTTCGGCGAGCTTGATCCGATCGCACCGCAGCCGCAGCGCTACAGCATCATCACCGCGAGCCCGGTGCGCGTACTCGCGTTCAGTTCGTTCGGCATCGGCCGCCTCTGCGACGCGCTGCCCGGCGTCGGCGATCGGCTGCGAGCCGCGATCGCGCAGCCGCCTCCGGTCCGCGCCGGCTACAAGACTTCGCCGACGCGCTCCCGCAGGGCTACTGGATCAAGCACCGTCACCGTTCGGTGATCGGTCGCCACCCAGCCGAGCTGCCGCATCAGACGCAGCGCGCGTGAGACGGTCTCCCGCGTGGCGCCGGTCCACCGAGCGAGCTCATCCTGGCTGAGCGACAGCTCAATCCGGGTACCGCTGTCCGTCGGCGCACCGTGCTCAGCGGCAAGCTCGAGCAGCCGCTTGGCAATCCGCCCAACGCTGTCCCGGGTCGCCAGGTCGACGACGTCCCGGGTCGCCTCGCTGAGACGCCGGACAAGCATCCGGATCATCACCAGCGCCGCGTCAGGATGGTCGCGCAGGAAATCCCGGAGCTCGTCGGCATGGAGGAATCCGGCCTCGACGTCGTCGACGGCGACCGCGGTCGCCGTCCGGCGCTGTCCGGCGAGCGCCGCCATCTCGCCGAGGAGCTCGCCGGGGCCCCGTAGCGCGATCACGACCTCACGTCGATCGGCGCCGTAGGCGGTCAGCTTCACCCGGCCGTCGAGCACGACGACGACCTCGTCCCCGGCAGCCCCGGCGCGCAGGATCGTTTCCGCGCGCCGAATCCGGCGCCGGCGGGTCAGGCCGAGCAGGGCGTCTGCGTCCTCCGGTCCCAGCTGCCTGAGAAATGGCATGTGGCCGCTGGTCACGGAGGGAATCTTCGCAGCGGACGCGGACTCTTACAAAGCTCAGAAGAAGGACTCACAGAGTCCTCACCTGCGCGCGCGAGACTGCGGACCATGATCAGCATGCGACGCGGAGTCACGATCGGCCTCATCATCGGGTCTCTCGTCGGCGGCACCGCCGGCGCGACGATCCTCACCGCGAGCGAGCACGGCAGCCCCGCGACGCGGGCGAACGCGCCCGCGGGCCAGGTGCACGCGACCGTTGATCAGGATTCCTCGTCCGCGACGTAATGGCGCCCGCCGCCGGTATCGACCCAGACGCGCATGACCCGGCCGGTGCGCGGGTCGCGGAAACGCTCGGCCGTCGGCGACCAGTCCGGCTGGACCGCGTCGGCGTCGCCGTGTCCGCGCCGCCGGCGGGGACGTCCCGAGGTCGGTGGCGCCGCAGTCAGCGGCGGCAGATCGGCGAGCACGGCCGTGGCCTCCTCCCGCGTCTGCGCGCCGGCCACGGCAGCCACGCGTCGTTCCAGCTCGGCGACGTCCAGCCGACCCACCGCAGCGTGCCGGCTCAGCTGATCGAACAGCGCCTCGCGCTCTTGGTCGGAGAGCCGCACCGCGCTCAGCCGGCGCGGTCTACCTTGACGGCGGTGCCATACGCGACGATCTCGGTGAACTGCCCGCCGATCTCTGAGGAGTCGAACCGCACCGCGATCACGGCGTCGGCCTCCATCAAGCGCGCGTTGTCGACCATGCGGTCAATCGCGTGTCGACGCGAGTCCTCGAGCAGCTGGGTGTACTCGGAGATCTCACCACGCCGCAGGGCTTTGAACGAGGCCGTGACACCGCCGGTGAACCCCATGCTCCGCACGACGAGGCCGTAACAGATGCCGAGGTTCTCCCGCACCGTCATCCCCGGCAACTCGAACGCGGTCGTCATCGGCATGCCGGCGTCTGACATCGCTGCCGCACGTTATCAGTCGCTACCGTTCCGATCCTGATGCGCCGGGGACCCGTCTCACTCATCGCCACGCTCGCTGTCACCGCGCTGCTCGCCGGATGCGGCAGCAGCAGTTCGTCAAGCTCGTCCTCCTCGTCGTCGAGCACGACGTCGGCCGCGGCGAAGACGAGTGCGCAGGTGGGCTTCGAAGGCGTCCCGATCGAATCGGGCGCGGATATCGCGTCTCCCGGGACGACCGGAACCGGCACCGTCGACGGGATCAAGTGCGGCGCCACGGAGCAGCTCGCGTACCACATCCATGCGCACCTGGCGGTGTTCGTGAACGGTCAGTCGCGCGCGCTCCCGGGCGGGATCGGCATCCCGGGCTCGCAGGTCGTGCAGTCAAGCGAGGGCCCGGTGGCCAACGGCGGTCAGTGCATCTACTGGCTGCACACACACGCCCCGGACGGCGTCATCCATATCGAGTCCCCGACGCAGCGGATCTACACGCTCGGCAACTTCTTTGACGTCTGGCACCAGCCGCTGAGCGCGGGTCGCGTCGCCGGGGCGTCGGGCAAGGTAACTGCGCTCGTCAACGGCAAGCCCTGGACGAAGAGCCTGCGGGACATCCCGCTCAATCCGCACACGGTCGTGCAGTTGAACGTCGGCTCCCCCGCGGCCCCGTTCCAGACCGTCTCCTGGTCAAGCACCCAGCTCTGATCAGCCGCCGGGCGTTCACGCGCGCCGGGGGCGTTCAGGCGCCGGGGGCGTTCAGGCGCCGGGGGCGTTCACGCGTCGCCGGGGGCCGCGCGTCCCCGTCGCCCGCGCCGTCGGCGAAGCTCGAGCAGGACGCCCGCGGCGACCAGCGCCACGAGGCCGATCGTCGCGACCCAGCCGACATCGTCGACGACCTCCACGACGGGCGGACCGACAAGATACGCACCGAGGCCGATCCCCACCGCCCACAGCGCCGCACTGAGCGCGTTGGTGATCAGGAAGACGGTCGGCCGTACCCGATGGATGCCGGCGATCCAGGACGGGGTGAGCACGACGGCCAGGACCGGGACCCGCCCAAAGATCTCATCGCCGCGCTCGACGGCCTTGAGCCGGGCCCGCTGGAACGGCCCGGGCGCGCTTGCCACGGCGCGGCCGGCGCGCAGTCCGATCAGCCAGCCGGCGACCCCGCCGGCGGTGGCGGCCACCCAGGCCACCAGCAGCACCTCGGCGATGTCGAGCTTGTGCTTGGCAGCGAAGATCCCGGACGCCACAAGCACCGATTCACCGGGGCCGGGAACGCCGATCCAACTCGCGACCGACGCCGCCGCGAGACCAACGTAGTCGACCGGCGGGCCGTGGAAATGGTGGCGAAAGTGGAGGCCGAACCAGACAGTGATGGCACCGTTGACGGCGACCTTCATGAGAGAGAGCCCAGGCTCACGCGGCAATCGTGCCACGTGCCGCGGGCGCGTCCAGCTGGATAGCCTGTCGGCCAAATCGTTGTCCCGGGGGCCAATGCCCGGGGGCAACCCGACGGACAGGATTCGCCACCCACTATGACTTCGACAATCATCGTCTCCTACGACGGTACCCCGAACGACGACGATGCGCTCGCGCTCGGCAAGATGCTTGCCAAGTCCGGCGCCACCCTCGAACTGGCGTACGTGCGCCACACACGAGAATTCGACCCGCGGCGTGAGGAACTCGCCCAGCACGACGCCGAACAGCGGCTCGAGCAGGGCGCGATCTGGCTGGATGCCCCCGACACTCCCACGCACGTCGTGCTCAGCGGCTCCACCTGGGAAGGGCTGGAGGAGCTCGCCGAAAAAGAAGGCGCGGCCCTCATCGTGTTCGGTTCGGACTACCGTACCCCGCCCGGCCATGCCGAGCCGGGCAACACCGCCCAACACATGCTTGAAGGCGCCTCGGTGGCAATTGCCGTCGCCGCGGCCGGCCTGCGCACCGACAAGGAGGGAGCGATCGGCTCCGTCTCCGTCGCCGCCGACAATCCCGACACCGCCGCGATCGACACGGCAAAGGCGCTGGCCGAGAGCATCGGTGCTTCGCTCAACGGACAGGGTGAAGGCGCCGCCGACCTGTTCGTCGTTGGATCGCCTGGGCCGACCGGCCGGATCGGCCTCAGCGGTCTCACCCGCACGCAACTGAACTCCGCGCGCGGGTCAGTGCTCGTCGTGCCGCACGGCACGCCGGTCACGCTCTAAACGACGCTCCCCGCTCGGCGGGGGACTCAGCTGGAGCGCTCTGAGGCTACGGTGGGGCCTCGGAGCGCTCCGGCCTGCGCCCACTCGGATTTCCGCGGTTTGCGGGTTTCGTTTATCCCAATGTCTAGTCGCCGTTAACGAACGCTGGACTCGGGGCCATTCGGGGCTTCAGCGGCCGTCTTGACAATTCCTGCCAGTAGCTGCCGCCGCCGTTCACGCGTGCCGTGAGATCGGTTGCGGCTGTCCCCCGACAAGAAGGAGATTCATGGCTGTAACGGCACCCTCCTGGCTAAGCAGCGGAGACAATGCTTGGCAGATGACCGCCGCGACGCTCGTAGGTTTGATGAGCGTCCCCGGTCTCGTAGTCCTCTACGGCGGCGTGATGCAGAAGCGCTGGTCGATCAACAGCATGATGCTGGCGTTTGCGGCCTTTGCGGTCGTACTCGTCGTCTGGGTGCTCTGGGCGTTCAAGATGGGCTTTGGCCACCCGATCGGCGGCGGTAAGGACTTCTGGTCGACGTTCGTGGGTAAGCCTGGACCGGTCCTGTCGCATACCGAGCTGCAGCATCAGGCCGATATTCCGTCGATCGGAACAACGGCTTTCCCCCAGTCAACACTCGTGTACTTCCAGTTCGTGTTCGCGGGGATCACCCCGATCCTGATGCTGGGATCTGTGCTGGGACGCGTCAACTTCAAAGCGTGGATTCCGTTCGTCGCACTGTGGTGCACGTTCATCTACTCAATCAACGCGTTCCTGATCTGGGGCGGTGGCTGGTTCGCCCACAACGGCGCCGTGGACTACTCGGGTGGCTATGTCATCCACTTGTCCGCCGGCGTGTCCGGATTCGTCGCTGCGGCCGTGATCGGACCGCGCCTCATGCGTGACCGCGAGGTCGACGCGCCGAACAACGTCGCGATGGTGGCGGTCGGCGCGGGGTTGCTGTGGCTCGGTTGGAACGGCTTCAACGGCGGCGACCCGTACACGGCGAACATGTCCGCGTCCGCCGCGATCCTCAACACGAACCTCTGCACCGCAGTGGCGTTCCTGATCTGGATCGGGTGGGACTACATCACCGGTCGCAAGCCGGGCCTGATTTCAGGCGTCAACGGCATGATCACGGGATTGGTCGCGATCACGCCGGCAGCTGGTTACGTGAATGGTTGGGGTGCGATATGCCTCGGGGTGATCGCCTCGACGTTGGTGTACTTCGCGCTCAACTACCTGAGCCGGCTGCGACCGTTCCGAAATGTCGACGACACGCTCGGCGTCGTCTACACGCACGGCTTTGCCGGCCTTGCGGGTGGTCTGCTCACCGGTGTGTTCGCCGATCCAAATATGGCCCTCTTCTACAACAGGGTCGGCCATAAGCTCGAGGCGGTTGGCGCCAAGGGCGTGATCTACGGGAACTGGACACTGCTCAAATGGCAGCTGTTCGCGGGCCTGTGGGTCATTGTGTTCTCCGGGGTCGGCACGTTCGTGCTGCTCAAGCTCGTCGGGCTCTTCATTCCTCTGCGCATGTCGCAGGAGAACATGGAGATCGGAGACACGGCCGAACACGGCCACGAGGTGTACCCGTCGGACGTGCCTTCACTCGGTTTCCCGGGAGGGATCCCGGGGCTGGGGAGCGGTGGCGGTGGTGCCGAACCGGCACCGACCGCTGCGTAGCCGCTGGCACGCTCACGGAAGGCGTCCCGTACGGGGGACAAGATCGGGGGGCCGCTTCGGCGGCCCCCCGAGTCTTTCCCGGCGCGGGAGTTAGCCGCAGTACCAACCATCCAGATAGGCTCGGCGGGTTGATGCAGTCACTCAAGGAGCGAAGCTGTCGATGACTCATGGCTCGCAGACGGCCGCCGCTGCCGGCGCCCAGACGGCACCTGAAGTGCTCGAGTTCGCCGCTGAACGCGGCGTCGAGATGGTGGATCTGAAGTTCGTCGATCTGCCCGGCATGTGGCAACACATGACGCTCCCGCTCACGTCGCTTGACGTCGGCGACTTCCAGTCCGGACTTGGCTTTGACGGCTCGTCGATCCGTGGCTTCCAGGAGATCCACGAGTCCGACATGCTGCTCATCCCGGATCCGAGCACGGGCTTGATCGATCCCTACTACACGCGCACGACGCTGTCGCTCATCTGCTCGGTGGCCGACCCGGTGATCGGCGAGCCGTACTCCCGGGACCCGCGCTTCGTCGCGCAGAAGGCCGAGCGGCATCTCGCCGAGAGCGGGATCGCCGACGTCGCCTACTTCGGTCCCGAGGCCGAGTTCTTCGTGTTCGACCACATCGCCTACGAGCAGGTCGAGCACCGGGCGTTCTACGAGATCGACTCCGCCGAGGGCTTCTGGAACACCGGACGCCAGGCCGGCACCGGCGCGAACCTCGCCTACAAGCTCCGGCAGAAGGAGGGCTACTTCCCGGTTCCGCCGGCGGACTCGCTTGCCAACCTGCGCGGCGAGATGGTGGCGGCGATGGAGACGCTCGGGATTCGCTGCGAGTTCCACCACCATGAGGTCGCCTCCGGCGGACAGGGCGAGATCGACATGCGCTTCCAGCCGCTGCTGCAGATGGCCGACCAGATGATGATCTACAAGTACGTGGTCAAGAACGAGGCGGCGCGCGCGGGCAAGACCGCGACGTTCATGCCCAAGCCGATCTTCGAGGAGAACGGCTCCGGGATGCACGTCCACCAGTCGCTGTGGAAGAACGGCGAGCCGCTCATGTACGCCTTGGGCGGCTACGCGAACCTGTCCGACCTCGCGCGCCACTACGTCGCCGGACTGCTGACCCACGCCCCGGCGCTGCTCGCATTCTGCGCCCCGACGACGAACTCGTATCGCCGGCTCGTTCCCGGTTACGAGGCGCCGGTCAACCTCGTCTACAGCGCGCGGAACCGGAGTGCCTGCGTGCGCATCCCGATGTACCACGAGGCACCGAAGACGAAGCGGATCGAGTTCCGCTCACCGGATCCGACGGCGAACCCGTACCTGGCGTTCAGCGCACTGATGCTCGCGGGCCTCGACGGGATCCGCCGTCAGCTTGACCCGGGCGAGCCGCTTGACGTCGACATCTACGAGCTGCCCGAGGAGACGCTGTCACGGATCGGGACGGTGCCCTCATCGTTGGAAGCGTCGCTCGACGCGCTCGAGGCCGACCATGCGTTCCTGCTCGATGGCGAGGTGTTCACGCCCGGGCTGATCGAGGCCTACATCCGGTACAAGCGTGAAGCCGAGGTCGACGCGATCCGGCTGCGGCCCCACCCGTGGGAGTTCGCGATGTACCACGATGCGTGAGGCTTAGCCCTCGCGCAACTTGCGTTCCGCGCGAGGCACGCTGAAAGCCGCCAGGACCAACCGTTGGCTGGGTTGATCAGCCGAGGACGAGCTCGGCGGCGGTGCGCAGGGTGGCGGGGTCGCCGCCGATCAGCAGCGTGGTGACGGCCGAGTCGCGCCAGGCTTCGAGGTCGTGGCGGATCTTGTCCGGCGGTCCGATCAGGGTCAGCTGCTCGATCAGTTTGGTCGGCACGGCCGCGGCCGCCTGATCCTTGTGGCCGCCCAGGTAGAGCTCCTGGATCTTCGCGACCTCCGCTTCGTAGCCCATCCGGATCGGGACGTTGGCGTGGAAGTTCGCGGTCTTCGCGCCCATGCCGCCGAAGTACAGGGCGTACATCGGGCGGACCATGTCGGCGGCGGCCTCGATGTCGTCGGTCACGATCAGCGGGACGGTCGCGGCCACATCGAACGTGTCCGCGGTGCGCCGTGCGTTCGGGCGCGCGAAGCCCTCGGCGAGCGAGTCGCCGTAGAGATCCTCGTGGTGGGGCGAGTAGAACAGCGCGAGCCAGCCGTCGCACAGCTCGGCGCCCATCGCAATGTTCTTGGGCCCCTCGGCGGCGAGGTAGATGGGGATGTCCTCGCGCAGCGGATGGATGCTCGATTTGAGTGGTTTGCCGAGGCCGGTGACCCCGTCCCGCCCGCCCAGCGGCAGCGGGTAGTGCGGCCCGTCGTTGGTCAGCGGGCCCTGCCGCGCCCAGATGTTGCGCAGGATCCCGATGTACTCACGCATGCGGGCGAGCGGCTTGGCGAACGACTGTCCGTACCAGCCCTCGACCACCTGCGGGCCGGACACGCCGAGGCCGAGGATCATCCGCCCGCCGGACAGATGGTCAAGCGTCATCGCGGCCATTGCGGTGGCCGCCGGCGTCCGCGCCGAGATCTGGACGATCGCTGTGCCGAGCTTGATCCGCTCGGTCTGCGATCCCCACCAGGCGAGCGGCATCAGCGCGTCCGAGCCATACGCCTCGGCGGTCCAGATCGAGTCGAACCCGAGCCGCTCGGCCTCCTGCACGGACTCGAGCGCGCCGGGGGGCGGGCCGCCGGCCCAGTAGCCGGTGTTGAGTCCGAGACGGAGATCGCGCGCCATGTTCGCGCGAACCCTACTGCGCCGGCCGGGCTACTGCGTCCCGCGCCAGCGTGACGTCAGCCGCCGCCACAGCCCCGGCGGCCGCGGTTGCTCGGACAGGTATTCCCCGCGCGTGGGAAGCC
>CAVZZH010000015.1:0-44352 GCA_963779695.1 uncultured Solirubrobacterales bacterium | reverse complement strand
GTTTTCGAGACCGGCGCATTCAACCGCTCTGCCACCTCTCCGAGCGTGGCCCGATTGTAGGAGCGCTCGCCGCTTTAGGTGGCGCGCTCGGATCGTCGAGCGGGCGACGGAGCTTCGCGGCGGTGGTGTTCGAACATCGCGCGCTCGCTGGTCTGCGCTGCTCCCGGGCCAGCTGCCCGGCCGCCAATGCTGTCTCCGGGTGATCGCCACCCTCTACAGTGAATAGTCGGGATCCGGATCTCCACTGAAGAGAGCATTGATGGATGGCACTGGCAGGACCCGCTATGACGCCTATAAAGCAGTTCGCGGTCTCGTGGACGAGCTTCGCAACGTGAAGCTATTCGACGCCGAGGCTGACAGCATCCTGTGGGCAGCCGAGGGTCTGCTGCTGGCAAGGCTCCCGACCGACCCTGAGGCCGTGGAGGCTCGGGCAACCTTCGACACGCTGATGGGCGTGCTTGCCACCGACCGGTGGCCGGACGCCGGTCCGACCACCGCCGGGCTTCAGCGGAAGCGGCTGATCGAAGCGTTCGCCGAGTGCGCGCCGGTGGAAACCCTTTCGGCGTCGACGTAGGGGGCATCCCTGCCCCGGGTGCTACTCGACGAGGGGCGGCTCGAGCAGCGAAGCGTTGATGTGTTCGGACAGCGCCGTAGCCGCCGCCTGCTGGGCGGCCAGCCGCTGTTGGTCGTCGTCGGCACTCATTAGCGCCGCCTGGTACGCGCTGAACGTGGTGTCCCAGAGGTCTCGGACACGGTCGGTGTCAAGCCGTGCCCGGCGTCGCATGGTCTCTACAGCCGACGCGATGACCTCTGCCGAGGTGTCAGCGTCGTACGTCTCCTCGGCGTCTGTCTCACGGACGAACGTGAACGTGTGCTGCGCCGTGAGGACTGGCTGGTGCAGCACGCGCACCACACGGGTGGAGGCGTTGTCGAGGACGCCGGTGGAGACGCTGAAGCGAGGGTACGGCTCAACTGCCGCGAGCCAACGCCGGCCGTCATCGTCGCTCGCTCGTTGCTGACGATCGTCGAGCGTCAGGCTGAGGTATTCCGCGACATGGACCCAGCCCCAATGTGTGGCCGCCAGCACGATTCCGATCACGGCGAGGACGGCGTCGATCATGCCGCCGCCATTGAAGACCGCCGCCCAGAGGCCGTAGAGAGCGAGCGCCACGCCGCCGACGAGGGTGATTCCGGTGAGCGCCGATCCCGCCGCGACGAGTCGGCCGTGCCCCTGAGTCGCGACCGCCCGCGTCCGGTACTGCTCGGCGTCGGGAAGATTGAAGCGATCCTCGTCCAGCAGCCGTCGGTCAGCCGCGACCCCGAGGAACGCCACCATCCCCTGGCTGCCATCAGTCATCGTCCGGGCTCGGGCGGGCGGCGGGGGGTCCTAGCGCCTGTCGCCTCCTGGGGCAGGGCGAAGCGTCGGCTGGGATGGAGCACGCGTGCGCGCGGCGCCATTGCCGCCGCTGTTCGCGGCGTCCGCTGCGAGGTTGCCGCTGAGAATGCCCTGTTGGACCTGATCCATCAGCGACCCGACTGAGGCGGGTGAGTGGGGAAGCAGCAGTGTGGTCATGTTGCCGTTCTCGCCCACGGATCGGATCGTGTCCATGTACTGCGTCAGGGCGACCAATCCCATCGCCTCCCTCGGGTCAATGCCACGTTCGTCGGCAAGAACCTCGAGCGAGTCCTTCAGGCCCTGCGCGATCGCCCTGCGCTCCGCCGCCACCCCTTCGCCGTGGAGTCGCATCGACTCCGACTCAGCCTCGGCCTTCTTGATCCGCAGCGTCTTGTCGCCCTCACCTTGCGCCGTCGCAGCCTCCTGGTTTCGGCGCGCAGCGTTGATGTTGTTCATCGCGTCCTTGACCCGCTGGTCGGGTTCGATGTTCGTGATCAGGGCCTTGATGATCTCGTAGCCGTAGTCCGCCATTTGCGTCTGCAAGGTGTCCTGGATGTGCTTCGCGATCGTGTCTGCGTCGGCGTATGCCTCGTCGAGATCCATCGTCGGGATGTGCGAGCGAACGACGTCGAAGGCGTAGGACTTCATCTGCACTTCAGGGTCATCAAGCTTGTAGAAGGCGTCCTTGACCTTGTCCTGATCGGCGCCCACCATGTACTGGATCGCGAGCTGGACGACGACGAACACGTTGTCTTGGGTCTTGGTCTCGATGTCCGCGTTCAGCTGCTCGACCTGCAGGCTCATCCGGCCCGCCACCTTCTCGACAAACGGTGACTTGCGCTGAAGTCCAGGGCCGGCGACACGCACGAACTTGCCGAACCGCTCGACGATCGCACGTTCCTGCTGCTCCACGGTGAAGAAGAAAAGAGGCACAGCGAGGTCCTTTCACACGAGCGCGATTGGCCCGCGGTCGCCCGTGAGAGCGAGGGAGAGAGAATCAACGCGACAAGCGGAGCCGGTGAGCACAAACCGACGGTGGTCGGCACCGCGATTAGTACGTCTGAGTTTAGAACACCCGTCACCTCGGGCCGGAAACTGCCCGCCGGGCGCCATCGCCCTCAGAGTCAGCGTGACCCGGCCTACTGGTCGCTGTCCGCCAAGCGTCGGAGCTGCCGTCGCCGAGCGGGGTCGAGCTCGCCGATGCTCTTGGCGAAGTGGGCGAGCGCGACGTCGCCGAACTGATCGACGAGGCCCTGCACCTCCGCGCTCGCGCGACGTTGCTGATACTGCTCTTTGGTCAGCCGCGGCGAGTAGGTGTCGGCCCGGCCGTCCCGGGTTCGTGAGAGCAGTTCCTTATCGTCGAGCCGGCGCATCACGGTCATGTACGTCGTGTAGGCGCGCGGCGGCTTCGCCTTGCGGTTGAGCGCCTCCATGACGCGCTTGACGTTCGTCTCGCCCTGCCGCCACACCTCCTCCATGATCTCGGCCTCGAGTTCGTGGAGCGGGGGTGGCGCCGACGGCGCCTTTTGCTTGCGGGGACTCATTTCGTCTGGCCTCGTTTAATCGTTGCCACATAGCCGCCGAGCAGCGCTCCGGCGGTGGGAATCATCGCCAGCACGACAATGCACGGTTGGCGAGACACGACCGGCAGCGCCAGCGTCGCGCTGCCCGCGGCGACGTTGCCCGCCAGCGCGGCGACGGCCGCGATCAGCGTGAGGCCCAACGCCGCGGCGAGGCACAGCACGGCGGGGAAGCGCCAGTTCTGCGGCTCGCCGAGCAGGTGATCGACGCGCGTCGCATCGATGCCTACTCCATCTCCGTCGGAGCCCGAGTCGCTGAACGCGAGCATCGCTCGGGCCAGAGCGGGGCGGCCGCCGGAGGTCGCGAGAACCGCGTGTTCGTCCGCGCTGAGCTCGGCCAGCGACAGCTGCCGGCGCGCCAGTGACGTCAACGGCGGCAGGAAGAACAGGGCTCGAGTGATGACGCGCATCGTCGCCAGCCGAAGGGGATCACGTCGCTCGGCGTGGTGACGCTCATGTGCGAGAACCGCGTCGAGTGCCTCGTCGTCGAGGAGACTGAGGGCCGCGCTCGATACGTACGTGCGTGGACGAAGCAGCCCCGCGCAGAACGCTCGCGGGACCGCGTCCTCGATCACCAGCGCCCGATTGCGCTCGAGCGGCCGAGCGGTCTTCAGCCGGCGCCTGAGGTGGACCGCGCCGGTGATCTCGTGCACCGCCGCCACGACCGCGATCCCGATCACTGCGAACCCGACGACCGCGAGCGCCAGGATCACGATCGCGTCAGCGTTGGCGGCCGGATACGCGAGCGACACGCCGACGATCGAGAGCTGGTGCGAGCCCGCTCGCGGCGCCACATGCCACGCCTCGAACAGTCGGACGATCACGAACAGCGACGCGAGCAACCCGAGTCCGCCGAGCAGCAGCCCGGCTCGAGAGACGCGGGCCGCGGCGGTCCTCGCCGGGCGTTTCATTTCGAAACCCGCGTGGGCGTTCATCACGTCGGCCATCTGCTACTCGCAATCGTAGCTGTCTTCAGGGCCCCGCGGCGATGCCGGATCGCGGGCCAATGGACCCCGGCTGCCGTCAGGCAGAGAAGTGCAAGCAGCGACCCGCTGATGAGCTCGTTGATCCACGCCGCGTTCAGTGTCGCGTAACCGAGCAGCCAGGGACTCAGCATCAGCCAGACGGCACCGGCGAGGGTGACGAACGCGGCCGGGCGCAGCACGGCGATCAGCATTGCCAGCGGGCCGAAGGCGAACACCAGAAAGACGTGGTTGGCGACCGCCGATTGGCTGGCGGAAAAACTCCACAGCCATGGTCCCACCGCGATCCACAGCACCACGGCCTCGGCTGCGAACGGGAGCCGGAATTGTCGTAAGCGGGTCATTGGGCTTCCTCCGAGAGCGGTCGAGCGAACATGGCGAAGAGGAGGTACACGGCCGGGAGCACCGAGATCAGGACGATCCCGACCGCGACGGCCACGGCAGTGAGGGCGGAGTGGCTGGCGGCGGCGCCACGGATCGTGAGCTGACCGATCAGGTGCGGCGCCTGAGCGATGATCCAGCCCCAGACGATCGCCGCGGCGCCGAGGACCGTGGCCCAGCGCGCGAGGCGATAGCGCCGCGCCGCAAACGCCGACAGCGAGGCGACGAGTGCGAGCAGCGCCACGATCACCGCGGGCAGCGCCGTATCCAGCAGACGGTGCGTGAACGCAGGAGCCTCGGCGCCACCGACGATCAGCGCGGCGACGCTCGCGACGAGCACCGCGCCGCCCGACTGCAGCGCCCGGCGCCGGAACGCCTCAGCGCGGGTCGACTGGCCCAGACGGACGAGCCGCAACGTCAGGAAGCTGGCGGCGAGTTGCGTGCAGAGCGCCACCGCGAGAACGGCGACGACGAGCGCGAAGCCGCCGGTCCAGGGGACGGACGGTACGGCGTCGGAAACCGCGTGTCGTGAGCTCGAGACCTGCGCCAAGCCGCCGGCGATCGATCCGAACAGCAGCGGTGCGGCGACGCTCGCGGCACCGAATACCCGCCCGAGCCGCGCATCGCTCGGACGCCCACCGTCGGCGCTGCCGCGCAGTCCGAACGCCGCGCCCCGCAGCACGACGGCGAGCAGCGCGAGGGTCAGTGGTGCCAACAGCGCCGTGCCGAGAGCCGCGAAGGCGGCTGGGAAAGCCGAGAACAGGATCGTGATCGTGAAGATCAACCAGACGTGGTTCGCCTCCCAGATCGGACCGATCGAGCGCGCGATCTGGACGCGCTGAGTGCCGTCTCGGGACAGGAGGTCGAGGACACCGGCACCGAAGTCTGCGCCGGCGAAGATCGCGTACGCCGTCAGCGAGAGGGCGAGGATCACCGCCAGGATCGAGGACAGGGTCATTTCAGGCCACGCTCATCTGCGGTGTGCGCAGGCTCGGCGGCGTGCCCGTGGTGAGACGCCGGGTCGACCAGATCGTGAGCCCCGTGAGAGTGATGTAGAGGAACGTGAAGGCGGTGAACGTGGCCCCCAAGCCGGACGCCGTCGTGATCGCGTTCGACGTGCGGAGGAACCCGTACACGACCCACGGCTGGCGGCCGAGCTCGCTCACCATCCAGCCGAGCTCGTTCGCCAAGAACGCGAGCGGTCCGGCAACGGCCAGCGCCGCGAGGGTGATGCGGTCCTCTGGCCCCGGACCGTTGCGCCGACGGCGCAGCCAGTAGAGGAGGCCGATGCCCACCAGTCCGGTCCCAATGCCGACCATGCCGATGAAGGCGAGGCGCACCGGTCCGGTCAACGGTGGGCGGTCGGCCTTGGGGAACGAGTTCAGCCCGCGCACAGTGGCGTTTGGCCGATCGAACGCCAGCACGCTGAGCAGGTGGGGGATCTTCACGTTCAGGATCGGAACATGACCCGGGACCGGGATGCCGCCGACGTTCAGACCGGCGCCGTGCTCCGTGTTCCTCACGCCCTCGATCGCAGCGAGCTTCGCCGGCTGATTGTGCGCGACGGTGCGTCCGAGCAGGTCGCCGACGCCGACTTGCAGCGGAGCGAGGATCGCGGCCGAGGACATGGCGACGGCGATCGCCTTGCGGTGATACGCGTCGCGGTGACCGCGGAGCATGCCGACGGCGTAGACAGCGGCTACGCCGAACGCGGTCGCGAGGTAGGCGCCGAGAACCATGTGTGAGGTCTCGGTCGCCCAGGCGGGGTTGAACATGGCAGCCAGTGGATCGACGTGTGTGACGTGGCCGTGGCTCAGCTGGAATCCGCGCGGAGCGTTCATCCACGCATTGGCGGTGACGATGAAGAACGCCGAGCCGACTGAGGCGAGCGCGATCGGGACGCCTGAGAACCAATGGAGACGGGGCGAGAGTCGATCCCAGCCGTAGAGGTAGATGCCGACGAAGATCGCCTCGATAAAGAACGCGGCACCCTCAAGCGAGAACGGCAGACCGATGATCCCTCCTGCATAAGCCATGAACCGCGGCCACAGCAGACCGAGCTCGAAGCTGATGATCGTGCCCGACACGGCACCGACCGCGAACAGGACCGCGAACACCTTCGACCACCGACGGGCCAGCGCTCGCCATACGGGGTCACCAGTGCGCAGGTGCATGCCTTCGGCGATCAGCATCATCAGCGGCAGTCCGACCCCGAGCACGGCAAAGAACAGGTGAAAGCTCAGCGAGGTGCCAATCTGAGCGCGACCGGCGGTCAGATGCGTGATCGCGCCGAACGGAAGTGACGTGAGGCCGGTCATAACTACTACGCACCGTAGCAGATACGAGCCGGTTGGCTACTACGCAGCTTAGTAGTACCATCGGCAGCGTCATGCGGCCGACCGACTCTCAGCGCATCCTTCTCACCGGCGCGACCGGCTACGTGGGCGGCCACCTGCTGGGTCGGCTCGAGGCGCTGAACCTGCCCGTGAGATGCCTGACCCGTCGATCTGACGCGCTTGCCCGGCGTGTCGACCCGCGCACCGAGGTCGTGACCGGTGACGTGCTGGAACCTCAGTCGATCGTCCGCGCGCTCGAGGGCGTCAGCGCTGCGTACTACCTGGTGCACTCGATGGGCGCGGCGCCCAACTTCGACGAGCTCGACCGTGAGGGTGCGCTGAATTTCGCGGACGCCGCCCGCCGGGCCGGCGTCGGGAAGATCGTCTACCTCGGTGGCCTCGGATCCGGCGAGGAGCTGTCCGGGCACCTGGCCAGCCGGCATGAGGTCGGGTCGATCCTGAGGGCCTCCGGGATCCCGACGACTGAGTTACGCGCGTCGATCGTGATCGGGGCAGGGAGCGCGTCGTTCGAGACGATCCGCGCGCTCGTCGAGCACCTGCCGGCAATTCCGGCACCGCGGGCGATCGAAACCGCGGCTCAGCCGATCGCGATCGACGACGTTGTCGAGTACCTCGTCGCCGCCATCATGTCTCCGGCCTCTGAGAGCCGAATCATCGAAATCGGCGGCGCCGATCGCGTGACCTACGCCGAGCTCATGCGCGAGTACGCGCGGCAGCGGCGGCTGCGCAGGCGGGTGATCCCGACCCAACTGATCACGCCGAGGGTGTCGAGGATCGCCCTGGCGCGAGTCCCGCTGTACGGGCCCATCGCCGCCTCGATGGCGACAAGTCTTCGCAACCCGACCGTGGTTGAAGAGAGCTCCGCCGAAGAGGCGTTTGCCGTCAAGCCCCGCGGCATCGCCGCTGCCGTCGAGCGGGCCCTTCGTCACGAGGACGATCAATTCGCCGAGATGGAGTGGTCGGGCTCGACGGCCCTGACACCTCGGCCGCGGTGGGGCGGCAACCCGGTCGGGCGCCGCCGGGTGAGTTCGCGAGCCATCGCGGTGCGCGGCGGGCCAGACGGTGCGTTCGCCCGAATCCAGCGGCTCGGCGGCGCGAGCGGGTGGTACTCGGTCGACTGGTTCTGGCGGGTACGCGGCCTGCTCGATCGGCTCCGCGGCGGAGAAGGATTCAGGCGCGGTCGTCGTCATCCTCACGATCTCCGCGCTGGCGACCGGGTTGACTTCTGGCGCGTCGAGCGCGTGGAGCAGGGACGGAAACTGCTGCTCGCCGCCGAGATGAAACTTCCGGGTCGGCTGTGGCTTCAGTTCGAGGTCCGCCCGCACGCCGAGGAGACGGAGATCCGCCAGACGACGATCTTTGATCCCGGCGGCTTCGTCGGGCTCCTGTACTGGTACCTGCTCTATCCGGTGCACCACACCGTATTCGGAGCCCTGCTGCGCGGCATCGCCGGCCCGAGTGGCGAGACGCACCACTAGTCGCACACGGCGCGCGTGTACTAGCGCCGCGGAGTGACCACCCGCGCGCGCAACCGCATCCGCCGGGCCGTTGGCACCACGATTCGGAGGCACGCGAGGAAGGGCACGAGCGTGGTCACCGCCAGACACGGCTGCGCCGAGATGAGCGGCAGGTTCAGGGACGTGTGCACGGACGCGGCCCCGGCGAGTTCCCAGATCAACAGCCCGAGCGCCGCCAGCCCGCCGATCGACGCCGCGAGGAGGCCGAGCGAAAGCCGCCATCCGATCGGCTCGCCGAGCAGCGAGTCGACCCGTTCGGGCGAGATGGCGCTCACCCCCGGCGGCGCACTCTCGTCGAACAGCAGCAGTGCGGACGCGAGCGCCGCCTGCTCGCCGCCACTGGCCCGCACCGCGGCGCGGTCCGCGCTCAGCTCGGCCAAGTCGGCATAGCGATCGGACAGCCGCCTGAGAATGGGGACGAAGAACAGCGCATCGCCGAGGATGCGTACGCACGCGAGTCGGAGGGGGTCGCGGACGCGCCGGTGGTGATGCTCATGCGCCAGCACGGCGCCCAGCTCGGCGTCCGAGAGCAACTCGACGGTTCGCTGGGACACGTAGACAGCGGGCCGCAGGTAGCCGGCGCAGAAGGCCTGCGGACGGCGGTCGGCGAACACCTTGACCCGGCGGTCTTGGTGGAGTCGCTCGACGGGCCGCAGCCGGGCGATCAACCCGAGGTATTGCCGGCGCTGTCGCCAGCACGCGCCGGCGGCCAGGGCGACGGCGAACGCTCCAAGCGTGGCCAGCGCCAGCAGCAGCAGCCCGGCGCCGTTGACGGCGGGATAGCTGAAGCGAACACCGGCGAGGACGACCGTGCCTGGGGCGCGCGAACGGCCGAGTACCGCGGACGCCGCCGTGGTCACTGCGGTACTCGCAACGATCAGGCCGCTCGCGCCGAGCGCCAGCGCCAGCGCGAACACCCTCCGGTCTGCGTTGTCACACCTGGCGGGCAAGGCGCTGCAGGGATCGACGGCGTTGCGGGTCCAGCTGGGCCATCTGCCGGGCGATGTGGGCGAGCGCAACGTCGCCGAATTGATCGACCAGAGAGTCGAGTTCGGCGCGGGCGCGCAGATCGCAGAACTGCTCGCGGGAGTAGACCGGCCGGTAGAAATCGGTCTTGCCGCTCCGCCTGCGCTCGAGCAGGCCCTTGCCGGTGAGCCGCGCCATGATCGTCATGTACGTCGTGTAGGCGCGTTTTCGTGAGCTGCGAGCGTTGAGTGTCTCTCTGATCTCCCTCACGGAGATCTCTGCGTGCCGCCATATCTCTTCCATGACCTCCTCTTCGAGCTCGTGCAGAGCCGGAGGAACCTGGATCTCGATCCCGGTTGACGACGGAGCCACGAGGTTACGCCGCCTTCTCGGAGCGCGGCGGTCTGGCACTGGACATCTGCTTCCTCCAGAGGTTCGGTGGGCCGGGTGAGGATGATACTACGTGACCTAGTAGTTGACAAGCCGACGAGAGGTTGATCTACTACGGACCGTAGTTCTACTACACACCGTAGTTATCAATAGATCGGAGCTGTCGTGCTGAACCGTATTTCCGTTGTTTCCGCGCTCGCCACGCTGATCGCGAGCGCGTCGATGGCCGGCGTCGCCACCGCGCGGCCCTCGAAACACCGCCACCGCCCGGGTCACGGGCCCATCGCACCTGCCCAGCCCGACCAGGTGATCCAGTGGAATCAGGAGTTGCAGAAGGTGCTCGTCGCTCCCGGGGCTCAGCCGGCGACGATCCACCCGACACGCACGATGGCGATCGCCCAGATCGCGCAGTTCGACGCTGTCAACGGCATCGATCGAGGGTCGCGGCCGCTGTTGGTCGACGCGCGCGGCCCGCGCGACGCCTCGGCTTCGGCCGCTGTGGCGGCGGCCGCGGACACGACGCTCGATGCTCTGCTTCCCAGTCAGCAGGCGACGATCGACGCGTTCTATCAGAGCTCGCTCGCGCAGGTCGGATCTGGCTGGCGGGTGCAGGAGGGTATTCGCTTTGGGCGGCGCGTAGCGAACGCGGTGCTCGCGGCGCGCGCTGCCGACGGCGCCAGCGCGACGCCACCCGTGTTCATGCCCCTCACCGGTCCGGGCGAATACCAATTGACCCCGCCGACGTTCGCGCCCGCAGCGTTCACGCAGACGGCGCACGTCACGCCATTCGTTCTGCGCAGCCCCAGCCAGTTCCGGCCGGCGGCACCCCCGGCGCTGACCAGCCCGCGCTACGCGCAGGACTTCGGCGAGGTCCACTCACTCGGCGAGCTGAATAGCACGACGCGGACGGCCGAGCAGACGGCGGTCGGCAAGTTCTGGGGAGCGGCGCCGGTGTGGGTCGTCTGGAACCAGGCCGCCGATCAGGCCGGCCTCGCCTTCCGGAACACCCTCGAGCGGAACGCGAGGATGTTTGCGGTCCTCGACGCAACGCTCGCCGACAGCGCGATCACTCTGTATGACGCGAAGTACACGTATCACCGCTGGCGTCCGATCACGGCGATCACCGCCGCCGACCAGGGCAACCCGAACACGACGTCGGACCCGGCCTGGGTGCCGCTCGCCAATACGGCGAGCGATCCCAGCTACCCGGGCGCTCACGCCGAGTTCAGCCAGGCGGCGGCCACGGTGCTCGAGGACTTCTTCCGGACCGATGTGTTCTCGTTCTCGTTGAGCAACGCCGGGGTCGGCATCACGCGGTCGTTTACGAGCTTCTCGCAAGCCGCGGCCGAGGCATCCGCCAGCCGGATCTTTGCCGGCCAGCACTTCCGCTACGACGAGGACGCCGGACAGACACTCGGAGCCCAGGTGGCGAACTTCGTCACCGACCACTCGCTCCGCGCCGACCGGCATCGCCACCGGCATGGGGGGCGGCGGTTTCGCTGACACGCCGGACGTAATGACGACAACGCATAGTAGGTAGCGCAGCCCCCACTGTGCACCTGACCGGCGCGCGTCAGCGGACGCGCGCCGGTCGACGTATCCACCCTGCCCGTCCTCTGACAAGGAACATCGCCGTGCTCACACACATCATCAACTTCGGAGCGGCGACCGCGTCGTCGCTCACCAACGCCGGTCAGGCCGGTCTACGGTCACTCGCCATCGGGGTGGGCGGCGGGCTCGGCGCGATCGGCGCCGGGGTCGGCATCGGGATGATCTTCCGACAGGTCATCGAGTCCGTCACGCGTCAGCCCGAGATGCGTGACGAAATCACAAGCATCCAGTGGCTCGGCTTCGCGCTCACCGAGGCGGTCTTCTTCTACGGATTGGTCGCTGGGCTGATCGCCTACGTCCTATGAGCACAGCGCCGGCTCCTTCACAGTCAGGCGTGAGCCGCGTCTCTGACGTCGTCGTTGTGCTGGGGTCGGCACCGATCCTGTTACTCGTCGGCGTGCCTGCCGTCGGCTACCTCATCGGCGCCGCCGCGTGGATCCTCGCCAGGGGCCTCGGCGTCGCGGTGGAGCGCTATGCAACGTCGCTGAGCCACGTCGTCCACCAAGCGTCGCTCAGGATCGCCTACCGCATGACGCGCGTCGGTGTGCTCGTCGCGGTGGCCGTCGTGGCGAGCAAGGCCGTCGGGAGGGATGACGGGCTCGCTGCACTGCTGGTGTTCGTGATCGCGTTCACGATCCAACTGACGGTCGCGATCATCGAGCGATCCGGACTGCGGTGACTCCCGAACCGCGTCGGCCGCCGCGTGGCCGCAGGGGGCGTCAGCTGGCGGCTTCGGCCTGCTTCAGCCGCTCCGCGAGCTCGTCGGCATTGGCATCGATCTCGTCCGAGACCGCCCTGTTGACCGCTTTGATGTTGGCCGCGATCTGGTCGGCCATGTTCGTCGCATACACGACGATCAGGCCGGCCTGACCCTGACCGAGCACCTCCCCGAGCGCCTTCAGGTCAGTGTCGGCCATGCCGCCCGTCACGTGGCCGGTGACCGCGCCAATCGCCGCGCCGGCGCTGCCGCCGGCGACGAGTCCACCGAGCAGCCCGACGGCGGGGAAGAGCGCACACGCAGCGCCCACCGCGAGGCCCCAGCCGAGTCCATGTGCCGCTCCGTGACGAGTCGGCTGCTCGTGCTTGCGGACGACCTTGACGTCACCGCTCTCATCGCGGGCGAGGACGGCGGCGTCGAACTCGTGCGAGGTCTTGACCTCGTAGTAGAGGGCCTTGATGGCCTCATAGTCCGCCTCGGCGTCTGCCAGATCGTCGTATGAAGCGGCCATCACCAAGAGCGTGTCTGTGTCGTTCATGAGACGTGTCTCCTAACGCGTTGGCATCTGATCGGGGCCAGCATCAGGGGAGCGGTGGCAGCGGTCATCACCCGCTTCGGGTGAGGCTGTGCGGCATCGCGACGACAGTGGTCGCTCTCCGCACGGAGCGAACAGCTACTTCCGCCGCTCGGCGAAGAACGCGCGCAGCAGGTCGGCGCAGTCCTCGGCGAGGAGGCCCGACTGGACTTGGGGGCGATGGTTGAGCTCGGCGAGGTCGAGCACGTTGATCACGCTGCCGGTCGCTCCGGCCTTCGGATCGGCCGCCCCGAACACGACCCGTGGCACCCGAGCGAGCACGATCGCCCCGGCGCACATCGCGCACGGCTCGAGCGTGACGTAGATGACCGAGTCGAGCACCCGCCAGCTGTCGAGGACCCGGGCGGCCTCGCGCAGCGCCACCATCTCCGCGTGTGCCGTCGGATCGGAGCGCAGCTCGCGCTCGTTGTGGCCGGCGCCGATCACCTCGCCGTCCTTGACGATGACCGCGCCGATCGGGACGTCGTCATGCTCGAGCGCCCGCGCCGCCTCACGCAGCGCGAGCCGCATGAAGTACTCGTCGCGGGGAAAGAAGTGCGCGCTCGCCATCCGCCACGACGGTACCGGCCTCGGTGGCTTTGGGCGTTTGGGCGGGCGTCGGCGCGGGCGTCCAGGGCCGTGACGCGCATCGCCAGCCCACGCCCCTACTCGAAGCCTTCAGGCGGGCCGATCGTCGCCGCTTCCGGACCGAATGCGTCGATGTAGTGATCGCTGACATCCTTCCACCCGTCCATGGCGCCACGAGCCGACTCAGGCGGCGCGCCGTCGAGATGGGCGGAGAGTGCGCGAGGCACGCATGCCAGCCGGCTCCGTCCCGCGCGCCCTTGCCGCGGTCCTCGAGCACGGCGAGCAGCCGCAGCAGCGTTCCGGAGGAGACCGGCTCGAGCTCGATCCGCACCGTGTCGGGACCCCACTGCAGCTCCATCAGCGACATCGGATCGAACGCGAGCATCACCCCGTCCATCGGCTCGGCCTCGCCCGCCCGGGAAGGTGAATCGCAGCCGCGCCCCCGCGGCCCGCTCCCCGTCGATCGTCGTCGGGAACCAGGCGGCGAGGTGCTCCGGCTCGGTCACCGCCCGCCAGACCGTCTCGACGCCGTGGCTGAGCCGCCGCTCGAACCGGAGCTGCCAACGTCCGTCGCGCGTCTGTTCAAGTTCGCCGTATTCCGTCATCGCGGGATCCTCCCCATCAGTCGCTCATCGTTTCCAGGTGGCGCTCGAGGTCGTCCAGGCTTGCCGTCCACATCGCTCGGTATGGGGCGAGCCACTCATCCACCGCGCGCAGAGGCTCCGGTCGCAGCCGGTAGAGCCGGCGCTGGGCCTCGCCGCGGACCTCGACCATCCCCGCGTCACGCAGAACCCGCAGGTGCTTGGACACGGCGGGCTGGCTCAGCGACAGGGCCCCGACGAGCTCTCCGACCGGCCGCTCTCCGCGGCGCAGCAGTTCCAGGATCTGCCGACGGTGGGGCTCCGCCAGGACGTCGAACGCGATCATCGGCTTCCAATATGCCGGATGGCTCATATAGCTGTCAAGGCATATGCGAATGAAATGTCTCACAAACGGCCAATCCAACCGTCGCTACCGTTATCCGAGGGAAACTTTCGAGTCTCGCGCTTGTCTTAACCTCGGGGAACGGTTCTGCACAAGGCCAACGCGACACCGGCCGTTCCAGCATCACATGTCCCGTACCCGACGTTCCGTCACCTCTGCCCTTGCCGGGCTCGCCACCGCGACCATGCTGATCGCGGCTCCGGGGGCTGCGAGCGCGGCCGACTACGTCCCGGGTCAGGTGATCGTCGGCTATGCGCAGCAGCCGACCGGCGCGGTCACGGCGAACGTCGCGCGCGCCACGGGAACCGAGACGACGCAGGCGGCACCGTCACCCGCACCCGACGCGCAGGTCGTAAAGCTGAAGCCGGGGGTCACGGTGACGCAGGCGCTGCACAAACTTCGCCGCCAGCGCGGGGTCGCCTACGCGGTGCCGAACTACATCGCCCACGCGAGCGGCTCGTGGATCCCCAACGATCCCGGCCGGGCGAAGCTCCGGGCCGGGTGGGAGCGCCTGCAGTGGAACTTCCTGCCCGGGGTCGGCGTCAACGCGCCGGAGGCATGGGCGAATCTGATCGCCGATCACCGACCGGGCGGCAAGGGCGTCACCATCGCGATTCTCGACACCGGCGTTGCGTTCCGGAACTGGAAGCAGTTCCGCAAGTCGCCGGACTTCGGACGCACGAAATTCGTCGCACCGTATGACTTCGTCGCCCACAACCGTTACCCGCTGGACCGTGAGGGACACGGCACGTTCGTGTCCGGGACGGTGGCCGAATCGACGAACAACGGCTACGGCCTGACCGGCCTCGCCTACGGGGCGTCGATCATGCCGGTGCGGATCCTCGGTGCCGACGGCACCGGCGACGCGGCCACGATCTCCCGCGGCATCCGGTACGCGGCGACGCACGGCGCGCAAGTGATCAACCTCAGCCTCGAGTTCTCGCTCGACGTCACTTCTTCGGACATTCCCGACATCATCTCCGCGATCCGCTTCGCCCACAGCCGGGGCGTGATCGTCGTGGCCGCCGCCGGCAACGAGGGTGTCGAGCAGATCGCGTACCCGGCCCGGGCGCCCGCGGTCATCTCGGTCGGCGCGACGACCAAGGACCGCTGCCTCGCGGACTACTCGAACGGCGGCGCGCGGCTTGATCTCGTCGCGCCCGGTGGCGGCGATGACACGACGCTGTTGACCGACTCCAACTGCCACGCCGGCCGCAACCTTCCGGATATCTCCCAGATCACATTCTTCGATCCGTCGAATCCGAAGCGCTTCGGGTACCCGAGTGGCTGGTACGGCACCTCGATGTCCTCGCCGCACGTCGCCGCCGCGGCCGCGCTCGTGATCGCGAGCGGCGTGATCGGGCGCCGTCCGAGTCCCGACGCGGTGCTCGGGCAGCTCGAGCGGACCGCCCAGACGCTCGGCGGCGCCAAGCCGAACCAGTCCTACGGTTACGGACTGCTCGACGCCGGCGCGGCGACCTCCACGCCGGCGACGGCCGCGCGGCGCTGAGCCGGCGCGCTCAGGTCGTTCGGACGATCAGCACCGAGCACGGCGCGTGATGGGAGATCTTGTTCGGTACCGAGCCCAGCAGGAATCGCTTCGCCCCGGTCATCCCACGGTTTCCGACCACGATCAGGTCGACGCGCCGCTCCTCGGCGACGTCGAGGATCGCGTCGGCGGCGTCACCCTGACGAGCGAACGTCTCCACCTGCGTGACGCCGGCGGTGTTGGCGTCGTCCTTCGCCTCGTCAAGCATCGCGAGCACCTCATCACGCGGGTTGACCATCCACTGCAGGTCCTTCGGCACCTCGACGGCCGCTTTGCTGAGGCGCGGCTGGGCGACGGTCTCATAGGCGCTGACGATCAGTAGCCGGGCGCCGAGTTCGTGCGCGAGATCGATCGCGTAGCGGACCGCGGTGGTTGCGGTGTCGGACCCGTCAGTGCCGACGAGGATCGACGCGAACATGGCCTACGCCAGTCGCGTGATCGCGATCACGGCGCCGGCGAGCACGAACACCGTAATCAGCACCATTGTCCATAGCCACAGCTTCGGCACCCCTCCAAAGTATCGTGAAGCGGGTGTCCGACTCGATGATCCTGCGGCTGAAGGCAGTGAGCGACGCGGTCCTGGCCGTCACCTCCCAGCTGTCGGTGGAGGAGGTGTTGCAGCGACTCGTCGACGCGGCACGCGACCTGGCGACCGCTCGGTACGCGGCGATCGGCATCCCGGATGGTGACGGCGGTTTTCGCCGGTTTCTTGTCGCGGGCATGAGCGACGGGCTGATCGACGCGATGGGCCCGCTGCCGCGCACCCACGGGATGCTCGGCGCGATGTTGGAAACGGCACAGCCGTTCCGCACGACCGACATCCACACCGATCCGCGCTTTCGCGGCTGGTGGCCTCGCCGGCACCCCAACATGCGCTCGTTCCTTGGCGTCCCGATCGTCGCGTCGGATCAGGTGATCGGCGCCTTCTACCTGACCGAGAAGGAAGGCGCCGAGACGTTCGACGAGGCGGACGAGCAGCTGATCGGAGTGCTCGCTGCCCACGCGGCGATCGCGATCAACAACGCGCGCCTGTACGAGCAGAGCCGCGAGCTATCTGCCGTCTCCGAGCGCAACCGGCTCGCGCTCGAGCTCCACGACGTCGTCAGCCAGAAGCTGTTCAGCGTGATGCTGACCGCCGAGGCGGCGGCAACCCAGCTCGACCGGGACCCGGCGGCGGCGCGTGAGCAGGTCGACCGCGTCCGGGCGCTCGCCGGCGATGCGCTTGACGAGCTGCGCTCGCTGATTCTTGGTCTGCGCCCGCCTGAGCTCGAGCGAGATGGGCTGGAGCTGACGGTGCAGAAGACCGCCGAAATGCTCGGCCGGGTGCACAACGTCAAGGTCGAGCTGATCGCCGACGACGATTTCGCGGCGGGCAACGGCACTCCCAACGGCCGGCACACCGGCGAGTATGACCTGGGGCTGCTGCGGATCATCCAGGAGGCGCTCCACAACGCCGTCCGTCACGCCCGGGCAAGCCGGATCGTCGTCCGGCTCGGGAGCAGCGGCGTCGAGATCACCGATGACGGAGTCGGGTTCGAGCCCCGCCGCGCCGAACTGCGCTCCCGCCACCTCGGCCTGACCTCGATGGAGGAACGCGCCCGCGAGCTCGGTGGCCGACTCGAGATCCGCTCGGCGCCCGGCGCCGGGACGACGGTTCGGCTGACGGTGCCGGCATGACGACCGTGCTGCTCGTCGACGACCACGCGGTCGTGCGCGAGGGGCTGCGGACGTTCCTGAATCTGCAGGACGGAATCGACATCGTCGGCGAGGCCGCGGACGGCCGCGAGGCGGTGCGTGAGGCACTTCGGCTCGACCCCGACGTGGTCCTCATGGACTTGGTGATGCCCGAGCTCGACGGCGTCGGCGCGATGCGGCGTCTGCGTGACGAAGCGCCACGGAGCCGGGTGATCGTGCTCACCAGCTTCCTCGACGAAGAGCGGTTGCTGCCGGCGATCCAGGCGGGCGCGGCGGGGTACCTGCTCAAGAACGCTCAGCCCTCCGAACTCGCCCGCGCGATTCACGCCGCCCAGCGAGGCGAGACGATCATCGATCCCACCGCGGCGGCGCGGCTCGTGGAGGCGATCGCCGCGAACCCGACCCGAGTGATCGCCGAGCCGGAGCGCCTGACGCGGCGCGAGCGAGAGGTCCTCGAGCTGATCGCCGCCGGCCGATCGAACAAGCGGATCGCGTTCGAGCTCGGCATCTCCGAGAAGACGGTGAAGACGCACGTCGGCCATCTCCTGGCCAAGCTCGGCGTCACCGATCGGACCCAGGCGGCGCTCCTCGCCGTCCGTGACGGATTGATCGGCGGGTAGTCCTAAGACCAATTGCCGCTGGAGAGCGGGACCGCGGCATGCGTACGGTCGTCGCATGCCACTTGCACTCATCACTGGAGCCTCTCGCGGACTCGGCCTCGCCCTCGCGCGAGCGCTCGCGCAGCGCGGTTGGGCCCTCGTCATCGACGCCCGTCACATCAGCGATCTCGACGCCGTCGCCCGCGAGCTCGGCGAGCGAACCGAGGTCGCGGCGATCGCCGGCGACGTCGCCGATCCGGATCATCGCCGCGCGCTGCTGCACGCGTCCGGCGACACGATCGACCTGCTCGTCAACAACGCCAGCATCCTTGGACCGAGCCCGCAGCCGCCGCTCGCCGACTATCCGCTGGCGACGCTGGAGCGCGTCTATGAGGTCAACGTGTTCGCGCCGCTTGCGCTCACCCAGCTCGCGCTGCCGCGCATGCCGGACGGTGCCGCGATCATCAACGTCTCCTCCGACGCGGCGGCTGAGCCGTACGAGGGCTGGGGTGGCTACGGCTCGTCCAAGGCCGCGCTCGAGCAGCTGACGGCGATCCTCGCCACCGAGCACCCGGCGCTCCGCGTCCTCACCGTCGACCCCGGCGACATGCGGACGCGGATGCACCAGGAGGCGTTCCCCGGCGAGGACATCTCGGATCGGCCGCCTCCGGAGGAGAGCGTGCCCGGGCTACTGGCGCTGATCGACGGTGACGCGCCGAGCGGGCGCTACCGGGCGCGGGAGGTTGAGGTCCCGGCATGAACGCGCTCGCGTTCGAGCTGCCGGCGGGTCTCGAGGCTGCGGCCCCGCAGGAGGCGTGGGGCACGCCGCGGGACGGCGTCCGGCTGATGGTCGCCTCGCGCGCGCAGGAGACGATCACCCACGCGACGTTCTCCGACCTGGCAGGGATCCTCGAGCCCGGCGATCTGCTCGTCGTGAACGTCTCGGCGACGCTGCCGGCGGCGCTCGGCGCGCGTCGGGCTGACGGATCCTCGGCCCGCCTGCACGTATCCACGCGGGCTCCGGCGCTCGGTCCGGACTGGCGCGTCGTCGAGGTCCGCAGCGCCGAGGGCGCGCATCCGTCGGACGGCATCGACGGAGAGCAGCTGATGCTCGCCGGCGGTGCTCGGGTGACGACGACACTCCCGTATGGATCCGGGCGTCGACTGATGCTGGCGCAGTTCGAGCGGCTCGGCCGACCGGACCGTCGAGGCGTATCTGGAGGCCCACGGTGAACCGATCCGCTACGGGTACGTCGATCGGCGCTGGCCCCTGTCGGACTACCAGAACGTCTACGCCACCGAGCCCGGCAGCGCCGAGATGCCGAGCGCCGGCCGGCCGTTCACCGAGGCCCTGATCACCCGCCTCGTCGCGCGCGGGGTTCTGATCGCGCCGATCACGCTGCACACCGGTGTCTCCTCGCCGGAACGCGCCGAGGGCCCGTTCCCCGAGTACTACGACGTGCCCGGCGGCGACCGCGAGCGCTCGTGCAGGCCGTCCAGGGAGGGGGCGGGCGCATCATCGCCGTCGGCACGACGGTCGTGCGTGCGCTCGAGACGATGGCCGAGCAGGACGAGTGGCCGGTTCGCAGGCGCCCGCGGCTGGACCGATCTGCGGATCACGCCCGAGCGCGGCGTGTGGCTCGTCGACGGACTCATCACGGGCTGGCACGAGCCCGAGGCGTCACACCTCGAGATGCTGGAAGCGCTCGCCGGCCGGGAGCTGCTCGAACGCTGCTACGACGCCGCGCTCGGCCACGGATACCTGTGGCACGAGTTCGGCGATAGCCACCTCATCCTCCCGTAGACGTCGGGCGCAGGACACCGAGGCGCTGCGCTGCCGCCGCCGCGGCGGCGCGATTCGGAACCGAGAGCTTGGTGAGGATCCGCGACACGTGGACGCTCGCGGTCTTGTCGCTGATGATCAGCTCCGCCGCGATCTCGCGGTTCGTCCTGCCCTCCCCGAGGAGCGCGAACACCTCGAGCTCGCGGGCGGTCAACTCGAACGGCGCAACGTCACTCGGGACAGCGTCATCCCGGGATGCATGCACGCCCAGATCGAGTCGAATCCGCCGGGCCAGCAGCTCGAGCTGCTCGCGGAGCGGACGCGCGTCGAGCTCGCAAGCGGACGCATACGCCTCACGCAGCAGCTGCTCGGCCGCCGGCCGAGCCGCCCCCGCCGCCAGGAGGGCCTCCGCGCGACGCCACCTGGTGTATGCGGCCTCGTACGGGTTGCTCGCCGCCTCCCATGCCTCCTGTGCCTCACGCCAAGGCGCGTCATCCGCGGGCGCCTCGATGCGAGCAAGCTCAGCGACGCATGTCGCGCGGTAGGCCGCGACGTACGGAGAGACTGACACGGTCAACGTCGCGATCCCGCGATCAAGCTGAGCGATCAGTTGGCGCACCCGCTCGACGTTGGCGGCTGTGCCATCGGCGTCGCGGAGCGCGCCCTGCGCCAGGTCCGCGTGCGCGCGGGCGCCAGCCATGTACGCGCCGCCGGAAAAGAACACGTGCTCGGCATCGGCGATCTGCTCCAGGCAGTCCTCGACGATCCTCGCCGCACGACGCGGGCGACCCCGCCACAGCTCGAGCGACGCATATGTCGCGGCATGCGGTCCGAGCCACATCGAGCCGCCGGCGCCGCCGAACTCCGCGGCCTCGTCGAGGAGTCCCAGGGCAGCCTCGAAGTTCGACCGTTTTATCTCCAGGCGCCCGAGCTGAAGGAAGGCGATCGCGCCAGTGACGCCGGTCGGACCACGATCGACGACGTCGTCGAGCAGCACCTGTGCCTCCGACCAGCGCCCGAGGTCAATCAGCCGGCCGGCGATCTCAGCAACGAGGAAGTCCGCCATGTGGCCGCTCATGCCGAACTCGTGGGCGCTTGAGACTCCCTCCCGAGCGAACGCGATCGATTCCTCGATCCGTCCCTGCTGGTGCAGCGCGTCACTGCCGTTGACGTAGCTGCGGTGGATCTCCTCGCTGAGGCGCAGACGCCGGCCGATCGCGAGCGCGTGGCGGGCGCTGCGCACGGCCTCGTCCAGGTCGCCGGTCGCGCTCAGGTTCCCGCACATCGTGTTGAGCACGTGCGCCTCGACGGCCTCCGCGCCGATCGCGCGCGCGATCTCGAGGGCCTGCTCGCACAGCTCCAGGGAGTCCGAGAAGCGATGGCAGAGCATCAGCGCTTGCCCCTCGGCCGCGAGCACGTAGGCGAGTGGTTCGCTCTCCGGCTCCGTCGGCATCAGCTCGACTGCGCGGGCGTACTCCGGGAGTGACGCCTCGCCACAGCCGTCCATCCACAGGTACCGGCCGAGTCGCTCGTGAGCGAGGGCCGCGTCGACCGGCTCGACCTGCTCGTCGACTTCGGCGAGGAGCTCCCGGGCGATCCGCAGGCCACTGCGGGTGTCGCCCGTGAGGACGGCAGCGTCGGCCGCGCGTCGCAGCAGATCACATCGACCGAGCGGCAGCTCGTCCGGAATCGATTCGAGGCGATCCCAGATCTCGAGCGCGCGCGCGTAGTGGAGCCACGCTTCACCGAGCGCACGCAGCTCTTCGGCAGCGAACCCGGCGGCAAGCGACGCGCCCAGCGCCATCGGAAGCTCTCCGGCCGCGTACCAGTGATACGCGAGTTCCGCCTCGGCAAGGGCCGCCCCGCCCGCGAGATCCGGCCGCTCGGACAGTGTCTGCGCGAGCGTGCGGTGCAGCGATCGGCGCTCGCCCGGCAGCAGGTCAGAGTAGATCGCCTCACGCAGCAGCGCGTGCCGGAACGCGTAGCGAGCCGTCGTCGAGTCGTGCGTGAGCAGGAAGTCATCGACCGCCGCCCGGACGGCGCGGTTGAGCTCGCCGTCCGGCACATTGGCCGCGGCGGCGAGGAAGGCGTGTTCGACTGTCCGCCCGGCGACCGCGGCGACCCGCAGCACGTCTTGGACGACGGCATCGTGTGTCTCGACGCGGGTCAGCAAGATGTCTCGGAGCGAGCGCGGAAGCTCGCCGGTGGCTCCCTGCGATGCGGCGAGCAGTTCCTCGGTGAAGAATGGGTTGCCCTCGGAGCGCTCGAGCAGCGTGTCGAGCAGCAGCGGCGGCGGCGTCGATTCGAGGATTGCGCCCACCTGCTCGCGGACCTCGGCCCGGGTGAGTGGACCGAGTTCGATCTTCGTCGCGGCACCGACGCGCTCGAGGTCAAGCAGGAACGGGTGCGCCGGGTGACGCCGGTTCAGCTCATCGGCGCGGTAGCTGACGATCAGCGCGATTGCTTCCCGCCGGGCCGCGCGGACGAGGTAGGCGAGGAAATCACGGGTCGAGCGATCGGCCCAGTGAAAGTCCTCGATCACGAGCATCAGCGGGGCCTCGCTCGCTGCTGCTCGAAGCACGGCCAGCAGCCGTTCGAACAGGCGCCCCTGGGAGAGCTGACCCGGCGGGGAGCCCGGTGGATCGCCCGGTCGTGCGAGCTCGGGGAGGAGCGCGGCGAGCTCGCTCCGCCCGGAGCTGAGCCAGGCGTCGACCCGCTCCTCGTCTCCGTGGCGCAGCAGCGAGCGCAGCGCGGCCATGATCGGTGCGTACGGCAGCTCGCCATCGCCGAGCGGCAGGCACTCGCCGATCATCACCGTCATCCCGTCACGCTCGGCGCCGGCGGCCAGTTCGGCGATCAACCGGCTCTTGCCGAGTCCCGCGTCACCGGCGATCAGCGCGAGCGCTCCCACTCCGTCCTGAGCCTGGGCGAGCGCCGCTTGCAGCGCCGCGAGCTCCTCGCGACGGCCCACGAACCTTGAACTGGAGACGCGCCCGACCACGTGTCGATTATCGCGCCCGGCACCATCCGGCCTCAGACAGCCGCTAAGGCCAGGCGCGTGACAACTAAGGCGAAAGATCAGGCAGATGCCCGATGTGCAGCACGGTCGGCGTAGGCCAAGGTGATCTCACCCACTTCCAGGACCAGGAGATCACCGTGAACGCCAACCTCACTCGCACCTTCGCCATCGAGCGATCGGCCGAGCTGCAGCGCGCCGCTCGTGACGCCCGTACCGCCCGCCTCGACGAGGAGCCCGCCCACCAGCCGCGTCGCGCCCCGCGCTTCACCCGGTTGCTACACGTCCGGCGCACCCGTCTCAGCGGGCAGCTCGCCACCGCGCCGGAATCGTGTGATGCCTAGCGCAGCCCGGCCGAATCCGGCCTCGGGCCGGCTCCGGTCTGGCCGGAGGGCGAACGGATTGCGGTCCGACCGCTGGAGGCGAGCGACCGTGACGCCTACGCGGCGTTGTTCGCCCGGCTCAGCCCGGAGTCACGGTACCGGCGGTTTCACGGGCCGAAGCCAGTGCTCGCCCCGCGCGAGCTCACGTTCATGACGGAGGTTGATCACGTCGGGCACGAAGCCCTCGCCGTGATCGACACGCGTGACGGGTCGATCATCGGCGTCGGTCGATACGTCGCCTGCGCCGACGCGCCCCAGGTCGCCGACTTGGCGATCGAGGTGGCCGACGACATGCAAGGGATCGGCATCGGGACGCTGCTCGCCAGGCTGATCGTCGATCGCGCCTCGACCAACGGCTTTCACCGCCTCGTGGCGACGACGCTGTGGGACAACCAGCCGGCGCGTGCGGTGATGCGCCGCCTCGGATTCCGGGCGCACACGAGCGTCGGCAACGTGCTCGAGCTGCATCTCACGCTCCCGGCGACCTGAGCAAGGGGTTCACCCCTGGTAGCGTCCGCCCGTGGCCGACCGGGAGCTCAGGGCACGATTTCGCGACGGCGACGCGGGTGCCGTGCGCGACGTCTACCGCCAATACGGGCGGCTCGTGTATGCGGTCGCGCTCCGGATCCTGAACGACCGGGCGCTCGCCGAGGAGACGACCCAGCAGACGTTCCTCAAGGCCTGGCGAGCGGCGGACGCGGTCGATCCCGAGCGGGATCTCGGCCCGTGGCTGGCGACGATCGCGCGTCGCGTCGCCATCGACGTCTACCGGCGCGAGTCGCTGCGCGCCGCCGATCCGCTCGACGCGGTGCCGCCGGGGGACCCGGCGCTCGCCACGGCGCCCGCCGGCCGTCGAGTCGGTGCACGACGCATGGGCGGTGCGCGAGGCGGTGCAGGAGCTCCCCGAGGATGAGCAGGTCGTCGTCCGCCTCCAGCATTTCGACGGCCTGACCCATACCGAGATCGCCGACAAGTTGAAGCTGGCGGTGGGCACGGTGAAGTCGCGCTCGTTCCGGGCGCATCGCCGGCTCGCCCAACAGCTCGCCTACCTGCGGGAATGAAACCGAATGACCGTCATCTACCGTAATACGAGACAGAGAGAGGACCCTGAGTGACGCCGAGCGACGACGACCGGATTGCGTACCTCGCGGGCGAGCCCGTCGAGTCGCTGTCGGACGCCGACCGGGCGGGGCTCGACGAGCTGCGCTCGATGCTCAGCTCCGCGGCGATGTGGGACGAGCCGGATCCCGGGCTCGAGGACCGGATTGTCAGCACGATTACCGAGGCCGCATCGCAGCCCGGGCCGCAGCGGGCACCGTCGCGGCCACCCTCGCGGCCATCCAGGTCTCGGTTCCGCGCGTGGTTCCGACGGCCAGTGGTCGCGTTCGGGTCGCTCGCCGCGGTGGCGGCAGCGGCCGTCGCGGTCATCGTTATTGCCGGGTCGAACAGCTCCGGGCCCACCCCGCTGCACTTCGCGATGGTTGTCCGCGGAACCCCGCTTGCCCCGGACGTGCACGGCAACGCAAAGCTGACGAAGACGAGCTCGGGATGGCGGATCGAGCTGCGCGCCACCGGGCTGCCGAATCTGCAGAACGGCCGCTACTACCAGGCATGGTTGAAAAACGCGGCCGGCATCCTCGTTCCCGTCGGGACGTTCAACGACGCGCGCAACGTGACGCTGTGGTCCGGGGTACCCGTGACCAAGTTCCGCACGTTGACGGTCACCCAGCAGGAGGCGAACGGCAACCCCGCGTCATCGGGTCGCCGGGTGTTGATCGGGACGATCACACCGGGCTAGCGGGCCGCTCGGCGTTCGCGCTGCGGTCGCGGTCAGCCGCTCGGCCAACGCTCGGCGTAAGAAACGCAGCAGGTCGTCGCCGGCGATCGGATCTGTGGTCGAAATTGACGCTGAGCGCAAGAAACGTCCCCCGATCCCCCGATCCGCCCGGGTTTGCGACGTTCCTTGCGCACCCGCGATCGCGGCGAATACAAAATTCGGCGCGAACCGTCTGAGTTTTTTCCCCGTACTGCGGTTCAAGTACCTAGAGTCGAACCCCTCTATTGGGGACCGAAAGGGGAGAAGATGCGCAAGCTACGGCGCAAGCGTGTAGCAGTGGCGAGCATGGCGGTGGCGCTCGCTGCGGCGGGATCGGCCGCAGCGTTTCAGCAGCTGCCGGCCGGCGATCAGGTGAACAACGACCCGACGGCCGGGATCAACCCGGCGCTCGGAGTCGACGGTGGCGACCCGACGAACGCCGACGTCGTCGGCGGCGCGCTCGTCGCCGGGAGCGCCGAACGTTCCGTGGGCGATGTTCCGCGCAGCACACGAGCAGCGGCCAAGACCAGATCTTCGTCCGCTCGTTCATCAAGACCGGTGCATGGAAGACGCAGGGCAGCGGCACGGTCGGCGGGACGTCCAGCGCGAGTCCCGACGTTCACCGGCTCGCTCAACTTCGACCAGGCGCAGGACGGCGAGGCGCCGGCGATCGACTTCGCCGGCACGGGCCGCACGGTGCCGTGGGCGACGTGGTACGAGAACACGACCGGCATCCGGGTTCGGCAACAACAACATCTTCGCCAGCCGGTTCGACAACAGACGACGAACCAGGGCAAGTGGATCTTCGGCGGTCAGGGCCGTGGGCTCGGCGGCGGTTCGGTGCCCGTGCCGTCGCTCAACATCCACACCAACCAGGACGCCGAGAACCCGTCGGTGGCCGGCGGATCGGCCGCCGACCCGACCAAGCCCGGGCCGTGGGTCACGTGGCAGGAGACGGGCGCGAACGCGCCGGGCACCGGCAAGGATCAGATCTTCACGGTCAAGCCGCTCGGCCCGGGACGACGCGCGAACTGCGACGGCATCAAGCCGGTCGGAGTCGTCGACGGGACCGGTCATGTCCCGGCCTCGGTGGATTCTGCTGGAAGCAGGTCGGCGATCGAGCGGCTCGGCGCCGACCCGTCGATGAACGTCGATCCGACCCGGGACGGGATCGAGCCGGACATCGCGTTCACCGGCGACGAAGCGACGCCGTGCCGTGGGTCGTCTGGTACGAGAAGGGCAACCAGTGCGGCGAGCGGCCTCAACAACAACGAGATGGTGTTCGCCGCCAAGGGCGTCGGCCGACGGCCGCACCGACCGGCGACGGCGGCTTCAACTGGATCGCGGTCGGGCGGGACCGGCTCCGGCGTCGCTGGACGATCGAGCGCACGGCGCACCTGCGGCGCGAGCGCGGACGCGCCGAGGCGGCCTGCTCGCTCAACAAGATCGGCGACGGCGACGCCGAGGATCCCGCGGGTCGCATCGGGCACGATGATCGCCGGCAACCCCACGGTCTCCGTGGGTCATCTGGGACGAGAGCGTTCAACGGCGTCAAGCAAGATCTTCGTCTCCCGACTCGTCACCTCGCCGGCGCCGAACGCACTTCGAGGTCGCCAACAACGGCCAGCCGATCTCGATCGAGCGAACGACGCGACGCGTCCCGACATCACGTTCGACGGCAACACGCCGTACGTGTCCTGGCGTGAGGACATCGAGCGGCGGCGTCACGAAGGGCTTCTCGGGCACTTCATCGACGCGGCGAACCGACGTTCGTGCTCGACGAGAGCGACGTGCCGCTGACGCCGACTGGCGCTGGCGCCGGACAGGCTGACGTGCGCACGCCGATCTCGAGCGGCTGCACCGCCAACCCGTTCAACGACGACGGCGCGCTTGTGCACGGGCAGCGCGGTCGGCACGCCGTTCTTCCTGTTCACCAACGGGACGAGCCCGCTCAACCTGTTCGCGGATGCCTACCAGCCGGACACCCCGGCGACGGGCGGCGCGAGCGGCATCACGACGAGCTCGGCAACGGTCAGCGGGAGCGTGACGACGAACGGCGCCGCCGTGAACGTCTCGTTCCAGTTCGGCACGACCGCCCCGCCTACGGTGGCACGACCACGCCACGGCGCAGAAGACCGCGCCGGACGGAAGCCCCGCGGCGTTCTCAGCAGGCCTGACGGGTCTGCCGGCGAACACGGTGATCCACTACCGGGCGGTCGCCACGAGCGACTTCGGAACGTTCGCCGGGCCGGACCAGACGTTCCGGACGAACGCCAACCCGCCGCCGCCGCCAACGCCAAAGCCGGGCCATGCGTCGTTCGGTCACGTCAGCGTGTCCGGCACGACGGCGAGCGTCAGGGCCTCGTGCAGCGGCAACTCGGTCGACTCCTGCCGGCTGTCGTATCGGTTGACGGTCACCGAGACGCTGCTCGGCAAGAAGATCGTCGCGGTCGGCGCCCGGGCGAAGAGGCCCAAGCGTCACAAGATCACCGTGACGGTCGGGAGGGCGAGCACGTTCCTGAAGGCCGGTCAGAGCAAGGTCGTGAAGATCTCGCTCAACGGCACCGGCAAGAGCCTGCTGTCCAAGTACCGCACCCTGCACACCACTCTGCGCGTGACGCAGATTGGCAAGAAGGGCACCGTTCTGAGCAAGACGGTGACGTTCAAGGCACCGAAGAAGAAGCACCACCACTAGCCGAGCGCTAGTGCAGCGCGGCCGCGGGCAGGTCGTCAAGGAGACCAACCGCCCGCGGCTCCGCACCACTGTCGATCACGATCGCCCCGCCCGGCCAGTACGGGTGGGGCGGTTGTGCGTGGTGCACGAGCATCGGTTCGTACAGCCAGCAGCCGGTGTTGACGATCTTCGGTAAGTCGCCCGGACCACGCCACTCGGCGATGGCGTCGGTAGCGAGCGGGCCAAGGCGATGGACATGGCCGAACACGACCCATTCCGCGTTCACGCCCAGCCGGTGGACCACGCGGGCCAGGGCGGGGATGCTCGCCCGGCGCATCTGGACGCCGAGCACGTGCGAGGTCAGTGGAGAGAGCCGCGTGCCCAGGATCCGCCGGCGCTGCTCTCGCGGCATCGTCGAGGCCCGGACGAGCATCGCTAGGTCATCGGCCAGAGTCACGAACGGTCGCGGCAGCCAGCGGGTCGCGCGCGTCATCGACGGCCGGTTGGCGGTCTCGTAGGCGATCGGGAGCACCTCATCCCGGGGCGGGCGGCGGAGCAGTCCGCGGGCGAATCCGAACGACGACACCGGCATCAGGTGCCAGTCGAGGTAGTGGCCATGGGTCACCCACACGCGCTCGTCGAGCCACACACCGGGATAGAACACCCGTACCGACGCCGGTCCGAGCCAGGATACGAGCCGGGCGAGCGCCGGGCTCGCGTCGAGTGGAACGGCGCTGTCCGGCCGTAGCGCCTCGCCGGTCCGGCGCGCCCAGGCGCGCACGAGTGGGCGGTCGTGGTTTCCGGGGACGACGATGATCTCGCCGTCAGGTCCCATCGCTTGGCCGATCGCCCGCAACACCGGTTCGGCGACCGCCATCGCCTGCTGCGGGCGCCCCTCCATCAGCTCGACGATGTCGCCGAGGAGGACCAGCCGGTCGACGCCCTCGAGCGCGGCGAGCAGGCGCTCGAGCGTCGCGGGTCGGCGCAGCACGTCGTACTCGAGCCGCGTGCCGAGGTGCAGATCGGAGATGAGCAGGGTGCGCACGCGGCCGACGATAGCCGCGCCGCGGTGCGGGCGCGGTCGGCGAGACCTCAGGCGGTAGCGGAAACCGCGAAGCGCAGCGGCACGCCGCGGGCGACGACGAGCACCGGCGCGGTGGCGCTCTCGATCTCGTTGCGCGCCCGCGCGCTCACCATCACCTGACCGACCGGCGCCTCCTCTCGGGAGCCGATCACGAGCAGGTCGACACCGCGGCCGTGATCGACGATGTCCGCGTTCCGACGCTCGGCGAGTCCGCGCGCGGTCGCCAGCGCGGCGTCGTCGGCGGCGTGGGCCGGCACGCCGATCGTGTTGATGGGGGGAACCCGATCTGAGCGGTAACCGGCCGGGGCGATCGCCACGGCCGCCGGGCCTCCGTCGAGCAGGATCTGCGTCGAGCGCTGCGGCGCGATGTGGCCGGGCGCGGTGCGGTGCTCGGAGCCGAAGATGATGAGATCGGCACCCTCGCCTTCCGGCAACCCGGCGCAGGCCCTCGGCGGTCGATGCGCTGACGACGATCCGAGTCGTGTCGGACATATTCCACTCGCCGAGCCAGCGGGCGCCGCGCTCGAGCAGGGCGCGGGCCTCATCCTCCTCAAGCTCCTCGCGGGTGCTCTCATCCTGAGTCGCGTGCCGAACGTAGACGAGTAACGGGCGAACCCCGACAGTTCCGAAAATCCGCGCGAGCATCAACGCGTCGTGATCGCTCGACGTGTCGTCGTACGAGACGAGGGCAGTGAGTGACATCGGGGTCCCTTCAGGTCGGACGTGCCCGTGGGGCGGTGTGAGCGTCATGTTCGCCGTCCGCCCCGATTCCGCCTGCCCACGGCGCCGTCACGGTGCCGCCGCGACCGCGGCCGTCGTCGCGCTTGGGGGCCGCGGGGTTACGCGCGGGGAGGCTGTGGGCCTCGATCGCCGATCACCCCTTGATCTGTGTCCACTTCTGCTGCCACTGGCTGTAGTCGGTGCAGTCGCTCTTGCCGTTGCCGCAATCCTGCGTCGGCGTCTGCCAGAACTTGATCGAGTCGAAGTACGACGCCGGGGCGTTGGCGTGGTACTGGGCGCACGCGCCCTTCTGGATCTTGTCCATGTACGTGCACGCGAGCTTGTTGGCGGGTGTCTCGCCGAACGAGATCGCCTGCTGGGCCTGGACCTTCGGTGTCGACACCCACTTCATCCACATGTATGCGCAGTTCGGGTGCTTGGCGTGCGCGGACAGCATCCACGTATCCGCCCACCCCGTCGCGCCCTCCTTGGGGATGAGGTCCTTCACCGGCGTCTTGTCGCCCTGGAGCGTGATCGTCTGATACGGCCACGACGCGCCGACGACAGCGTTGCCGTTCTTGAACAGATCGATCTCGTCGGAGGCGAGCGCCCAGTACTTGACGATCAGCGGCCGCTGCTGCTTGAGCAGGCTGGCCGCGGCGTCGAGTTGCTTCTCAGTGAGCTCATACGGGTTGGTGATGCCGAGGCTCGGCTGCGTCTTTGAGAGGTAGAGCGCAGCATCAGCGATCTGAATCGGGTTGTCGGGGACCGTGACCTGGCCCTTGTACTTGGGGCTGTAGATCGTCGACCAGCTGCCCGGCGCCGGGTTGACCTTCTGCGTGTTGTAGAGCAGCGTGTTCGGCCCCCACTGGAGCGAGATCCCGTAGTGCACGCCGTTGACCGTGTTGTGCGACGGGGACTGGAGCTGCGGAATGAAGTGCTTCCAGTCCGGGATCAGGTTCACGTTGACCGGCGCGACGTCGCCGCCGCCGATCAGGCGCAGGCCCGCATCGCCCGAGGCGGACACGAGGTCGTACTGCGAGCCGCCGCCCTGGCGCATGAGCGTCACCATTTCGTCAGAGGAGCCCGCGTACTTGGAATTCACCTGGCAGCCGGTCTGCTGCTCGAACGGCTTGACCCACTGGGGCTGGGTGTAGCCCTCCCACGCGATCACATTCAGCTGGCCCTCGCCCTTGCCGATGCTCGTTGGCGTCTTGGCGGTGCTCTCTGAGCCGCCCGACGATCGCCGCAGGCCACGATCGCCATCGACAGCAGCGTGATCATGACTGCCCCAGCGAGGCTGCGCCAGTGCCGTTTGCCTTCATTCATCTGTACTGGTTGCCCGGAAGGATCCTATGGAAAAGGTTCGCGCGTCAGTCCAAAGCTTGGGCAGCCTTAACGACAGTTTGGAGTGCACCGGCGTCGCCGATGTCCGTCACGAGCACGCGGTTGGTCACCCACTCCTGGGAAACCTCGCGCAGGACCGACAGCATCGCGACGGCCGCCGGCGATCGGTAGCCGGCAGCAATCGCCGCCATGATCGGCCGGGGCGGCGGCGCCGGATCGAGCTGGCGAACGAGGACGTCCTCACGAATCCCGCGCGTGACCATGTCCGGGATCAGCGCAACTCCGACGCCCGCGGCCACGAACCCGAGGATCGCCGGGTAGTCGTCGTTCTGGAACGCGATCTGAGGCTCGAACCCGGCCTCGTGACACGCGCGGAGGAACAGTCGTGAGTCAGGGCAGGTATTAGTCGTGGCGAGCATCCACGGCTCCTCGGCAAAGCAGTTGAGGTCAAGCTGCGGCGCATCGGCGAGCGGATGCCCGCTCGGCATGGCGACGTACATCGGGTCGTCGAACAGGTGCGTGAGCTCGATGCCGAGCACCTCCCGCCCGTTGCCCGCGTTCGGACGAGCGGACGTCACGCCGGAGACGGCTGCGTCGTTCAATGGGTCGTGGGACAGCGCGAGATCAAGTTCGCCGGAGCGCAGCGCGGGCAGCGACTCGGCCGGATCGGCCATCACGATGCTCAGCTCGACACCGGGATGGCGGGTGCGGAAGCGAGCGACCGCCGGGGGCACGATCGAGGCCGCCGCGGAGGCGAAGGTCGCGAACCGCAGCCGGCCGCGCTCGAGCCCCGCGAGCGCCCGCAGTTCGGCCTCGACGTCGTCGAGTCGGCCGAGGATCGCATCGGCACGCTCGAGCAGCAGGTTTCCGGCGTCGGTCAGCACCGCCCCCTGCGGCACGCGTCTGACGAGCACGGTGCCGAGCTCGGCCTCAAGCGTGGCGATCTGCCGCGAGACGGCCGGTTGGGTATAGCCGAGCGCCTCCGCCGCGGCCGAGAACGACCCGTGGCGGGCCACCTCGCGAAACACCCGGAGTCGTCGCGTATCCAGCATGCCTTCAAGTTATACCCCCTCAATCAAACCCCTATTTGCATTTATGACCGGGTGACGGCACAGTCCTCGTCAACCCCGTAGGAGGACCGCCCACATGTCACCGCTCGCACTCTCCGAAATCACCATTCGCCCCGCGTACGCCGACGACGACAGCTCGCTCGTTCGCCTCGCGACGCTTGACAGCGCCCCGGTGCCCGCCGGACCGTTGCTGCTCGCCGAGGTCGACGGGGAGCTGCGGGCGGCGCTCGCGACCGATCACGGCACGGTCGTCGCCGATCCGTTCTTCCCGACCGTCGAGCTGATCGCCCTGCTGCGCAAGCATGCCGCCGTCAGCCACGCGATCCCGCGCCGCCGCCGCGTCTGGTTCGGGCTGCGGACGACGCTGCGTCTGCTCGGCGAGGGCTCGCGGCAGCAGCAGCTCTCCCCGGATCACCGCTGAGACGCCCCTAACATCGGACAGCGGTGTCCCAGGACGGAATCACACACGGCGAGGACGGCATTGCGCGGTGCGCCTGGGCGGGAACATCGCCCGACTATCAGGCCTACCACGACACCGAGTGGGGGTTTCCGGTCACCGACGATGTCCGGCTGTTCGAGAAGCTGAGTCTTGAGGGGTTCCAGTCCGGCCTCTCGTGGCTGACGATCCTGCGCAAGCGCGAGGCGTTCCGGCGCGCGTTCGCCGGCTTTGACTTCACCCGTGTGGCGTCGTTCACGGAGCGCGATGTGGAGCGCCTGCTCACCGATGCGTCGATCGTGCGTCACCGGGGCAAGATTGAGGCCGTGATCAACAACGCCCGGTGTGCGACGGAGCTCGTCGACGAAGCAGGCTCGATCGCGGCGCACGTCTGGAGCTTCGAACCGCCGCCGCCGAAGAAGCCGCGCACCCTCGCGGACGCCCGCGCGCTGAGCCAGACCGATGAGTCGCGCGCGCTCGCGCGTGACCTGAAGAGGCGCGGATGGCGGTTCGTCGGCCCGACGACGGTCTACGCGTTCATGCAGGCGATGGGGCTGGTCAACGATCACCTCGGCGGGTGTGAGATCCGCACTGACGTTGACCGCGCCCGCGCCAGCTTCGCCCGCCCGTGAGCCGGCTGGGAGAAGACATCGAGCTCGACGGCCATCGCGTTCTGACCGGGAGCTGCTCGTGGACCGACCCGACGCTCGTCAAGGACGCCGACTGGTATCCGAAGCGGACGATGAGCGCCGAGGAGCGGCTGCGCTTCTACGCGGAGCAGTTCCCGCTCACCGAGATCGACTCGACCTACTATGCGCCGCCGTCCGAGCAACAGGCGCGCCTGTGGGCCGAGCGCACGCCGGACGGGTTCCGGTTCGACGTCAAGGCCTACTCGTTGCTCACCGGCCACCCGACACGGCCGAAGAGCCTGTGGAAGGACATGCGCGAGCGGCTCGATCCGGATGCCGAGGGCAAGCGCAACATCTACGCCCACCACCTCCCGCCCGACGCCATCGAGGAAGCGTGGCGACGGTTTGCGGCGGCACTCCGCCCCCTCCATGACGCCGGGCGCCTTGGCGCGGTCTTATTCCAATACCCCCGGTGGTTCACGCCCAAGAAGGACAACCGCAAGGAACTCTCGGCGCTCCGCGAACGGCTGCCGGACTACCGGATCGCCGTCGAGTTTCGCTCGCCGCGGTGGCTCGCGGAGGCGGGTGACCGCGAGCGGACCCTGGGCACGCTCACCGACGACGAGCTCGTGTTTGTCGGCGTCGATGCGCCGGAGGTCTCCGAGCTGCCGCGGGTGTTCGCGGTCACGAACCCAGAGCTGTTCACGGTGCGCTTCCACGGCCGGGCCGACAAGACGTGGAACGACACCTCGCGGTCCGCGGCCGAGCGATTCCGCTACCGCTACAAGGCCGACGAACTCCAGGAGCTCGTTCCAGAGCTCGCCGAGCACGCCCACGAGGCGCGCGAGACCCACCTGCTCATGAACAACTGCTACCGCGACTATTCCGTGCGCAACGCGGCCGAGCTGCGCGACCTGCTCGCGCAGTACACGACCTAGCGGTCCGTTCCGACGCACCACCGCGGCCGCGTCACATCCCTCCGTCGTCGACGATGCCGACGACGCGCGCCGGGGCCGCGCTGCCGCCGACGAGCCGGAGCGGAAAGCACGACACCTCAAACCCGGTCGGCGGAAGCTGATCGAGGTTCGCCAGTCGCTCGATCTGCGAGTAGGCGAGGTCGGCCTGATGGGCCGCCCAGAAGACGCCGGTGCGGCCGGACTCGATCGCCTCGGCGGCCTGCAGGTTGAGCGGGCGGTCCCAGCCCCAGGCGTCGATCCCCATCACGCGGACGCCGCGCTCGTACAGCCAGTGGGTCGCCTCGGCGCTGACGCCGGGGCCCCGGATCATGTAGTCGGGCTCACCCAGGAACTGATCGCGTCCGGTCCGCATCAGCACGATGTCGCGCTCGCGCAGCGTGTGTCCGGCGGCGGCGAGCGCCGGCCCGAGATCGCCCACCTCGATCGTTTCGCCGTCCGCGCGATCGTGGAAGTCGAGCACGACGCCGGGCGCGTAGAACCAGTCGAGCGGGAGTTCATCGATCGTCTGGGCGCGCTCGCCCCTGATCGTCGAGTTGTAGTGGTATGGCGCATCGACGTGCGTCGAGTTGTGCGTTCCGAACCGGGTGAACGTCTCCACGGCCCAGCCCTCGCCATCGCGGAGCAGTTCGCTTCCAACCCCGAACATCGCCTTGATCTGCGCCGCGCCGGCCGCGTGATCGGAGAACTCGATCTCGGTGCGCAGCAGGTCCGGGAGCGTCGCCGGACTCGGGACGATCGGAACCGAGAGATCGATCAGGCGCCGCGCCACACGCTCAGCCTAAACGACCGCCTGGCCACGTCACTCACACATCGCCGTTTGTGCCGCAGCGTGAAATGAAAGACTCCGCGCGTGGCGAGCAGCCTTGACAGCTCCTGGACGATCCATCCCGTTACGCGGGAGGACTTCGACGAGCTGCTGCCACTCGTGCGCGGTTACTGTGACTTCTACGAGGTGGCTCCGTCGGACGACGATCTTCACGCGCTGTTCAGGGCGTTGGCCGATGACCCTCGGAATGAGGGGGTGCAGCTGCTCGCCCGGGACGCCGATGGGCGTGCCGTCGGCTTCGCGACCGTGTACTGGAGTTGGTCGACCGCGAAGGCCGCGCGGATCGGCGTTCTCAATGACCTGTTTGTCGCTGCGGACGCCCGGGGGCACGGGGCGGCCGAGGCGCTGATCGCGGCGAGCGTCGAGCAATGCCGGCGACGTGGAGCGGGTCAGCTGAGCTGGCAGACGGCGACGGACAACCGTCGCGCCCAGCGCGTGTATGACCGCGTCGGGGCCACACGTGAGCAGTGGGTCGACTACTTCCTCGCCGTGCCCCGGGTGACCGATTGAACGTCACTCCGCCACTCAGCGAGGCGCCGCCGCCGCCACCGTCGGGTGGGCGCGGGCGTGTGCGCCGATGGATTGCCGGCGCGCAGCGACCGCTGAGCGTCCCCGGCTTTCGCAACGTCGCGGCGGGCTACACGATCAACGAGCTTGGGAACTGGCTCGGCGAGATTGCCCTCGCCGTGCTCGTGTTCGATCGCACCCACAGCGCGCTCGCCACGGCGGTCCTGTTCCTGTTCGCGCGGTTCCTGCCGGCACTGCTTGCCCCGGCGCTCACCGCGCGCCTCGAGCGACTCGAGGGGGCGCGGGTCCTGCCCGGCCTCCACGCAGCGGAGGCGGTCGTGTTTGGCGCGCTCGCGCTCACCGCCGGGACGGCCGGCGTCGTGATCCTCGTCGCGCTCGCGGCGCTCGACGGAGTGCTCGCGGTCACGGCTCGGGCACTGCTGTGGGCGACGACGGCCGAGCTACTGCGTCCTCACGACCTCCTTCGGCAGGGCAATTCGCTGCTCAACGGGGGCTTCACGATCACCGGCGCGGTGGGCCCGATCTGCGCTGGGGTGCTCGTCGCCACGATCGGTTTCGGTCCGGCGCTTGGCCTTGATGCCGCCAGCTTCGCCGTTGCCGCGGCGATCCTCGCGGCGGCCCGCACGCTGCCGTTTGGCGGTGCGTCAGATGAGGAGACGTCGTGGCGCGTGCGTCTGCGTGAGGGCGTGCGGTACGCCCTCGGCAACCCGCAGGCCCGGGCGCTGCTCGGCGGGCAGGCCGTCGCGCTCGTCCTGTTCACGCTCGTCGTCCCGATCGAGGTTGTGTTCGTCAAGGCCCAGCTGCACGCGGGCAACGCCGGGTACGGGGCTCTGCTCGCCGCCTGGGGCGCGGGCATGATCATCGGCGCGTTGGCGTTCGCGCTCGCTCGCAGCGCCTCGACGATCCGGCTGCTCGTGCTCTCGGCGCTCGCGATCGGCGTCGCCTACCTCGGGATGGCGGCGTCCCCGACGCTCCTCGTCGCGTGTCTGTTCTCGCTGCTCGGCGGGATCGGCAACGGCATCGAGTGGGTGGCGCTGCTGACGGCGCTCCAGGCGGCGACGGCACCCGAGCGCCAGGCGGTTGTGATGTCATTGTTCGAGGTGCTCGGCACCGTGATGCCGGGATTCGGGTTTGCTCTGGGTGGCGTGATCGCCTCCGTCTGGTCGCCGCGCACCGCGTATGCGGTGGCTGGGGCCGGGGTGCTGGTGCTCGTCGCGATCGGGCTCGTCGCGGTCCGCCGGTACCGGGCGCGCCAGCCCCGTGACCCGCCGGCATACGAATCGATCTCAGACAGGGAGACCGTCCAATGAGCACGTCGCGAGAAACATCAGAGCCGCACTCCGCGCAGTACATCGAGGACGCGAATCGCAACTTCTTCTGGAACCGGGACCAGCTTCAGCGGGTCGCCGACCGAACCGGCCTCGAGCACGTCGAGACGATGCTCGACGTGGGCTGTGGAGCGGGTCACTGGACGTTTCTGATCGCCTCGGTCCTGCGGTCCGATGTGCGCGTCACCGGAGTCGACCGCGAGACGGAGTGGGTCGAGTCGGCGACTGAGCGCGCCGCGCGGATGGATCTCGGGCATCGCTTCCGTTTCATGACGGGCGATGTCATGGCGCTTGATTTCCCGGATGCGACGTTCGATCTCGTCACCTGCCAGACCGTGCTCATGCACCTCGCCGATCCGCAGGCCGCGATCCGCGAGTTGCTGCGGGTGACCAAGCCGGGAGGCGTCGTGCTGTGTGCGGAGCCGAACAGCCTTTCGGCGTTCGTGATGCTGTCCAGCACGAACATGTCGGCACCCGTCGACCAGGTACTCGATCTCGTCCGGTTCGGACTCACCTGCGAGCGCGGCAAGGCCGCCGTCGGTGAGGGCAACGATTCGATCGGCAATCTACTCCCGGGATACCTCGCGGAGGCCGGCTGTGTCGACGTTCAGAGCTTCGCCTGCGACAAGACCCACGCCCTGTACCCGCCCTACGCCTCCGAGGAGCAGCAGACGCTGCGGGGGTACTACCTCGGCGGCTTTGAGGGGATGCTGTGGCCGCGGGAGAAGGCGCGGCGCTACTTCCTCGCCGGGGGCGGGTCGGAAGCGGAGTTCGATGCCTCGTGGGCCCGGCGGGAGGCGGAGTGCGAGCGCGACGCTCAGGCGATCCGAGAGGAACGCTTCCACATCCTCGGCAGCTGGGTGTTGTACCTGATCGCCGCTCGCCGGCCGGCCGACGCCTGATGCCGAGCATCCTGCTCGTCCGTCACGCCCAGGCGTCGTTCGGCTCGGCCGACTACGACGTTCTCTCCGAGCGGGGCCACGAGCAGGTCGCGGCGCTCGTGGACGGACTGGCCGAGCGCGGGGTTGCGCCGGCGCGCGTCATCAGCGGAGCGCTGCGCCGTCAGCGCGACACCGCCGTGCCGTGCGCCGAGGCTCACGGCCTGGACGTGGCGATCGACGAACGCTGGAACGAGTACGACGACCGCGACATCCTCACGCATCACTCCGGCGCCCATGTCGGGCTCGAGCAGCGCCCCGGCGATGAGCCGATCAGCTCACGCGAGTTTCAGGAGATCCTCAACGCGGCCCTGCGGGCATGGATCGGTGCCGGAGCCGCCGGTCCGGGCGCCGAACCGTGGACCGCGTTCCACGGTCGGCTGTCGGCCGCACTGGCCGAGCTCGGCGGATCGCTTGATCGCGGCGAGACAGCGGTCGTGGTCAGCTCCGGCGGCGCGATCGCGGCGGTGACGGCGGCGCTGCTCGGGCTCCCGCCGGAGGCGCTCATCACGTTCAACCACGTGAGCATCAACGCAGGGATCACGAAGCTGACCGTCGGACGCGGCGGCATGACGGTCATCTCGATCAACGAGCACGCGCACCTCGAGCGCCCGGGGGCATCGCTGGTCACCTATCGCTGAGCCGCGGCACACGGGCCGCGTATACGATGGGACGCACGGCGCCGGGGTCGCGGCGTCCACCGCAGAGGAGAGAGCATGAAGCGCATCGCACAGCTGGTTGTCCCGGTCCTGTTGGCGTTCGCGGGGGTGTCCCACGCCGCCACGCCGGCGGTCCCGATCACGTCGACCGGACCGGTGCCGACGCTGCCGACGTTCAGCGGGCACGCCGCGGTCGCGCGCCCGGTGCCGGATGTCGGCCGCGCGTGGCAGGACCCGTTCATGGCGCCGAACCCGAGCAACAGCGTGCACAACGATGCGTGGGCGAGCGACGACTACACGACGCGCTCGGGACCACTCGGTCGTCACCTGACGACGTTGTCGACCGCGATCGGACGTGACTGCATCACGCTCGCGTTCAACCACCAGGGGCAGATCATCGGCACGTGCACCGACCTCAGCCATGGGCCCGGGCTCTATCTCCTGGACCCGAACACGCTCGCGACGCTGGCCTTCCTCCAGTTGCCGTTCGTCCCGCCGCCCGCCGGCACCAACCCGGCCACGAACACCACCGGCGGCGCGTACTTCTATCTGGACAACCACGACCGTGTGGTGGTCGCGGCGTCGAATCGCCGCATCCTCGTCGTCGCCGTCGTGCACCACGGCGGGACACCCGCGTTCCAACAGGTCGCCCAGTACGACCCGACGCCGTGCCTCTCGTCTGGAGATCGGATGCCGTCCGTGCTCCCGGACGCCCAGGGACGGCTGTGGTTCGTCGGTCGCTATCAGGGCGCCGTCGGCGTGCTCGATCGGGGGACCGGTCACTGCCGCTCGGTCATCCTCCACCAGGAGATCGAAAACTCGTTCGCGGTCGGGCGCGACGGCGCCTACATCGTGACCGACAAGGCGATGTACAAGTTCCGCGCGGGCAGGAATCTCCTTCCGAAGATCATCTGGCAGAGCCGCTACCGCAACACCGGCACTCAGAAGGTGGGACAGTTCAACGCCGGGTCCGGGACGACGCCGACTCTCATCGGTGGACCGGCGACGCGCGCCAAAACCGCGACCGCACAGTACGTCGCGATCACCGACAACGCGGACCCGCTCGACGTCGTCGTCTATCGCACCCCGGATCGACTCGGCGCCCATCAGCGGCGCGTCGTCTGCCAGGTGCCGGTGTTCCGCAGGGGCGCCAGCGCCGACGAGAACTCGCTGATCTCGATGGGCCGCTCGCTGATCGCCGAGAACAACGCCGGCTACGACCTCACGAAGTTCAATGATGTGATCGCCGGCGGGATCACGATCCCCGGCGGGAAGCTCGGGACGCTGAGCAGTCCGGGGATGGACCGCATCGACATCAACAAGAACGGCGCCGGCTGCCACATCGTGTGGCGCAACACGACGATCCGCACCCCGTCGGCCGTCTCCAAGGGCGATGCCGCCAACGGACTCATCTACACGTACATGAAGCCACGTGACCCCGGTCAGCCCGGGGCCGGCGTGTGGGCGTGGGCCGCGGTGGACTACCGCACCGGCCAACTCGTGTGGCAACGCGTCGCCGGCCACGGCGGTCTGTACAACAACCACTACGCGGGCATCGCGCTGTCGCCGTTCGGCAAGCCGACGCTGTATCTCGGCGGGATCGGTGGCATCGTGGCCCTGCGAGAGGGATAGGTGATGGCAATGGTGGACAAGGCTCGCCGGCTCGTTCTCGCGGAGCGCCCGACGGCGACGGTCGATGCCAACACGGTGCGGCTCGAGACGGTCGAGGTACCGGATCCGGGACCGGGAGCGGCACTCGTGCGAACCCGGTTCATCTCGATCGATCCGACGATCCGGACGTGGATGAATGACGCGCCGGGATACCTGCCGCCGATCCAGATCGGCGATGTCGTGCGCAGCGCCGGGATCGGCGAGGTCGTTCAGTCAAACAGCGACCGCTACCGGCTGGGTCAGCTCGTGTTCGGGCTGACCGGCTGGCAGGACTACACCATCGCCGACGAGGGCGAGCGGACGATGCAACTGCTGCCGGACGGCATCGACCCGACCGCCGCGCTGAGCGTCTTCGGGACGACTGGGATGACGGCGTACTTCGGGCTCCTGGACGTCGGACGGGTCAAGGAGGGCGACACGGTCGTTGTCTCCGGAGCCGCCGGCGCAACCGGGTCGACCGTCGGTCAGATCGCCCGGATCAAAGGCGCTGGGCGGGTCGTGGGAATCGCTGGGAGCGATGAGAAATGCGCGTGGCTCGTCGAGGAGCTGGGCTTCGACGCGGCGATCAACTACAAGCTGCCGGACGTCAGCGGGCGGCTGCGCGCGGCGTGCCCCGATGGCATCGACCTGTATTTCGACAACGTCGGCGGCGAGCTGCTCGATGTCTGCCTCGCGCAGCTGGCGATGCGGGGCCGGATCGTGCTGTGCGGCGCGATCGCGAGCTACAACGAGGCTGGCCCACCTCCCGGACCGCGGAATTACATCAACCTGCTCGTCAGGCGCGGGCGGATGGAGGGGTTCATCATCCTCGACTACCTCGATCGCTTTCCGGAGGGCCAGATGGAGATGGCCCAGTGGGTCGCCGAGGGCAAGGTCAAGTTCGCCGTGCACCTGGTCGATGGGCTCGAGCAGGCACCGTCCGCGCTCAACCTGCTCTTCACGGGCGGCAATCGCGGCAAAGTGATCGTCCGGGTGGAGTAGCCTGCGCACGTAGATGCCCGAAGGACCGGAATTCGACGCACGGATTGAGCAGCGAGAGGGCTACATCGTGGTCGTCGTGCGCGGCGAGCTCGACATGGACTCGGCTCCGCCGCTGCGGGCGCTGCTCGCCTCACCGGATGCCCAGGCACCGACGGTCGTCCTCGACCTGAGAGCGGTCAGCTTCGTCGATTCGAGCGGACTCAGCGTGATCGTCGGCGAGCATCAGCGCGCCAAGTCGGACGGGTTCCGGTTTATGGTCTCGATCGCCGGCGCGCGCCAGGTGGAGCGGCTGTTCGAGCTGTGCGGCCTCAAGGGCACGGTGGCGACCGTCGAGGACCCCGATGCGCTGTCGGTCGCCTGAGCACAGGCACCTGAGCTGATCAGTCGCTCACGCCGCGTCGACGAACTGCCGCCGACGGAGGTCGTGAGCCCGGGCGCGAGCGTCCACCACCGCGACACAGCGCTCGTGGAGCGATGTGAGCTCCGCGGGCAGCTCGCCCTCAACCGTCTCCAGCACGCGGATCCACGACAGCGCGTCCTGGTAGGACCCGGCCGCCGCCGCGTCCACTGCCCACTGGGTCGTTTGGGCGACCGCCTGTCGATGCCGCTCCTCGACATCGACGCGATTGTGCTTACGCATGGTCAAAGCTCTCTTGTGATCGCTGGCGCGGCCCCTCAACCGCGATACGACCGTGTTATCGGCAGTTTCCCCGCAGTCCTGTAAGGGTTTTCTACGGACGACCCGCGGGTCTCCACGGATGGCGGTCCTCAGTATGTCCCACGGATTCTGCTCGCGGAGTCGTACGCAGGATCAAGGTTGGACGTCCCGCGGCGATTAGCTGACTATGACCCGCATTCTGTCCTCCGCGCGCGAGGTTGCGCATGGCGCCCTCGCGCCGGCGACGCGGGCCCTTGGCCGGCTTCGCTACGCGTACAAGTTCGCCCTGATCGGTGTGATCACCCTGGCCACAATCGGATTTGTCGGGGTTGCCTACCTCCAGGAGGTCTCCAAGCAGATCGACTTCTCCGCAAAGGAGCGCGTCGGCGTCGTCTATGTCGCGCCGGCTGCCCGGCTCACGGAAGCACTTGTGCAACTGCGCAGTGCCGTGGCCGCCGGGGACGCGGGCCGAGTCGCCGCCGCGGGCGCGGCGGTGCGGTCCGCCGTGACCCTCGTCGATGCGGTCGATCGGCGGGTCGGAGGGCAGCTCGGGGTCAGCCGGGAATGGGGCAAGCTGCGCCCCGTCGCGGTGTCCCTGAGCCGTCAGAGCGGCGTGACTGCTCAGTACGACGCAGCCGTCACGGGCGCGCTCACGCTCGTCACCGATGCCGGGAACAACTCAAATCTCATCCTCGACCCGGATCTCGACTCGTTCTATGTGATGGACGAGTGGATCACGAAGCTTCCGCCGCTGCTCGATACGGCGGGGAAGGCGACCAACGCGATGCGGTCCCTGACCGCGGCCGCGGGCGCGGGTCTGGAGCGGCGGATCACGCTCGCGCTCGACCAGGGCTCCATCGCGACGAACCTGAGCGGCATCAACGCCGACCTGACAACCGCGTTTGCCCACACCGCGGATCACGGACTGCGACCAGCGCTGGCGCCGGCGCTCGCCACGCTCAACACGGCGGTCAACGCGTTCTCGCAGGAACTCCAGGCATCGGTCAAGAACGGTCAGGCCGGTCCGGCGACGGCCCGCCTATTCGACAAGGTGCTCACCAGTGGGACGGCGCTCGAGGCCCGGAGCGGACCGTGGCTTGACCGCCTGCTCGCAGCGCGGATCGGGCGTCTGCAGTCGGCCGAGCGGCGGGTCGAGATCATCGCGCTCATCGGCATCCTCCTGCTCGCGTACCTGTTCGCCGGCTTCTATGCCTCGGTGACCAGCTCGATCAATGCGGTGCTGCGGCGTCTGCGAGGGCTTGATGAGCACGACCTCACCGATCTCTCCGGCGGACTCCAGGCGATCGCTGCCGGCGACCTCACCGTCGTTGCGGAACCGACGACGGCGCCGATCGATCATCACACCCGTGACGAGCTCGGCGAGATGACGCAGACGTTCAACCACATGCTCGTCAAAACGCGTGAGAGCTTCACGGCGTACTCGGCGATGCGGGATCAGCTGATCGCGATGCTCGGCCAGATCTCGACGAGTTCGGACACGGTCTCCACGGCCTCGCACCAGATCGCCTCGAGCTCCGAACAGACCGGTCGGGCAAGCGGCGAGGTCGCCCATGCTGTCGGCGACATCGCCCAGGGCGCTGAGCGCCAGGTCGAGAAGATCGTCGACGTCAAGGATGCCGCGGCGCGGGTCGCCGGCGCGGTGGCACGGTCCTCCGATGAGATGGCGAAGACCGCCGGCTCCGCGCGTGATACGCGTGAGCTTGCGCGCGGTGGCGACGAGGCGGCCGTGCGCGCGAGCACGGTGATGGAGTCCGTACGCGATGCCTCTCACGAGACGATCGTCGCGATGGACGAGCTGGCAGCGAAGTCCGGGCAGATCGGGGAGATTGTGCGCACGATCACCGCGATCGCCGAGCAGACCAACCTTCTGGCCCTCAACGCAGCGATCGAGGCCGCGCGCGCCGGCGAGCATGGTCGCGGCTTCGCCGTCGTTGCCGACGAGGTGCGAGCGCTCGCCGAGGAGTCTCAACGGGCCACCGATGAGATCTCGGCGGTCATCTCCCAGATCCAGGCAGATACCGCGAGGGCCGCGAACGTCGTCAAGGCGGGCGCGACACGGACCGACGAGGGCGTCACGGTCGTGGGGGAGGCGCGCGCCGCCTTCGCCGAGATCGCGGCCGCGGTCGACGGGATCTCCGAGCGGATCGAGCAGATCGCTCAGACCTCAGCGGAGATCGTCAGCGGCGCCGAATTGGTCCAGGCCGAGATCCACGAGGTCGCATCGTTCGCCGAGCACTCGTCGGCCTCGGCCGAAGAGGTCTCCGCTTCAACCGGCGAGACGGCGGCGTCCGCCGACCAGATCGCGGCGACCGCTCAGGAGCTCTCCGGTAACGCTGAGGTCCTGAACCGCCTGATCTCCCGCTTCACGCTGAAGCGCTGAGGGACGCCGCCGGATCAGGTCTTGAACAACTCGTAGCCGACCTTCCGGAGCTGGACCTCCTCGCTGCCCTCGGTGATCCGGTAGCGGCGGTGATGGCGGTAGATGTGCTCGAACGGCATGTGCCGCGTGTAGCCCATCCCGCCGCACGTCTGCATCGCGCGGTCGGCCGCCTCACATGCGAGTCGGTTCGCTCGGTAATTCGCCATCGCGACGAGGTGAGTCACCTCCATGTGGTGGTGGCGGTCGAGTTCGGTCGCGGTCCGGCGGACGAGACCCCGGACGAGCTCGCAGTCGGTCCACAGTTCCGCGAGCGGGAACTGGATCCCCTGATTGCGCCACAACGGCTTTCCCCAGACCGTCCGCTCGCGCGCCCACCGCACTGCCTCGTCGATGCAGAACGCGGCCGCGCCGAGACTCGACGCCGCCTGGCGGATCCGGTTCTCGTGCACGAACCGCTGAGCGAGGGCAAGACCGACGTCAAGCTCCCCGAGGATCGCGTCATCGCCGACCCGGACGCCCTTGAGCGACACCTCGGCATG
>CAVZZH010000014.1:0-72838 GCA_963779695.1 uncultured Solirubrobacterales bacterium | reverse complement strand
CGCCACTCGCCGGACTTGCCGCCCGACTTCTCGAGCAGCATGACCGACTCGATCTGCGCGCCGCGCTCGATCCCCTTGACCATGTCGTAGACGGTGAGCGCGGCGACGCTGGCGGCGGTGAGGGCCTCCATCTCGACGCCGGTCTGACCGGTCGTGCGGGCCTCGGCGGTGAGGGTGATCGTCCCGGCCGATGGGTCGATCTCGGCCTCGACGCCGACGAACGAGAGGGGCAGCGGGTGGCAGAGCGGGATCAGCTCGGACGTGCGCTTGGCCGCCTGGATCCCGGCGATCCGGGCGACGCCGATGACATCGCCCTTGGGCGCGTCGCCGGCCGACACACGCGCGGCCGTGTCCGGCGTCACGCGGACGATCGCCTGGGCGAGCGCGCGACGGTCGGTGCTCGGCTTGGCGCCGACGTCGACCATCCGGGCGCGGCCCTGGGAGTCGAGGTGGGTGAGGTCGCTCACGCGGGGGCGTGGACGCGCTGCGCCGAGGCGATCAGGTCCTTGACGGCCTGGACCTCGCCGGCGCGCAGCAGGTCGATCGGGTCAGGATCGCCGTTGACGATCGACTCGAAGAACTCCTTGCGGTCCTGATAGGTGGGAAGCGTCGCCTTCGCCCAGCCGCGGGCGTCGTTGAGCAGCACCGCGAGTTGAGCGTACGGCTCTCCGAACAGTTCGGAGATCTCGCGCTTCATCCGCTTGGCGAGCGCGGGTGACGCGCCTGCGGTCGAGATCGCGACCGCGAGCGGCCCGGTGCGCACGATCGCCGGGAGGATGAAGTTGCACAGCGGCGGCACGTCGACGACGTTGATGAGCATCGCCCGCTTCTCGGCCTCCTCGAACACGCGGATGTTGACGTCGGTGTCGTCGGTGGCGGCGATCGCGATCAGGCAGCCGTCGAGGTCGGCGGGTGCGTACTCACGCCGCTCCCAGGTGATCGAGCCCTCCAGCGAGAGCGCCACCAGGTCCGGGTGCGCCTCGGGCGCGACGACCGTCACGGCGGCGTCGCACGCCAGCAGGCCCTCCACCTTCTCCAGTCCGACGTCGCCGCCGCCGACCACGAGGGCCCGGCGGCCCTTCAGTCGCAGGCACGCGATGTAGAACGGCGTGTCAAGCATGTCCTTGACGCACGACTGGTCGCAGATCCCCTTGCGGAGCTGGCAGACGCACTCCTTGCCGATGTAGGCCTGGGCGGGCATGTACCTACAGGGTACGACAGCCGCCGACCCTGTTGGCTGGCGAGCGCGTGCGGGCCTTCGCCACGCTCATGGTGTGGCGGAGGCCCCAAGCGGTGAGCGGCGGTGGCGAGGCGCGCTCAGCGCTTGACGGCGTCGCGCGCCAGGCGCCCGCCGAGCTTCAGCAGCGGCCCGAGGCCGTCCTTGCAGCGCGCCGGCCCGGATCGAGGGACGGCCGTAGAGGATCGTCGCGGTCTGCTTGAGCGCCCGGCCAAGCGTCTCGTCGTAGGGGTGCCACCAGGGGTCGCGCAGGGGTGATCCCTCCCACACACGGAGCTTGACGTTGACGCACTCGTACAGGCCGAACTTGGAGTGCGTGCGGCCGAGGCCGGACTCCTTCACGCCGCCCCACGAGCACTGGCACGCGCCGTGGCTGAACATGTGGTCGTTGATCCACACCATCCCGGCGGCGAGTTCCCGGGCGATCCGCTCGCCCTTGCTGCGATCGGCGGTCCACACCGAGGCGCCGAGGCCGAAAACGGAGTCGTTGGCGAGCCGGACTGCCTCGTCCTCGGAGTCGACGATGATGATCGGCAGCACGGGGCCGAAGATCTCCTCACGCATGATCCGCATGTCGTGCGTCACGTCGGTCAACACGGTTGGGGCGTAATACGCGGCATCGGAGGACATGCCCGACGGCACGACCGAGACGGGCCCGCCGCACCGCAGCACAGCCCCCGCCGCGACCGCATCATCGACGAGCTCGCGCACGGTGTCGAACTGCTCGCGGGACACCATCGGGCCGATCTCGGTGTCCCAGCCGAGCGGGTCCCCGAGCCGCAGCCGCTGGGCACCCTCGACGACCTCGGAGATGAACCGGTCGGCCACCTCGCGCACCACGTACACCCGCTCGATTCCGGAGCACGTCTGGCCGGCGTTGGCGAACCCGCCCCAGAGCGCTCCGGCGACCGCGTGATCGAGGTTCGCGTCGCCGAGCACGATCATCGGATCCTTTCCGCCGAGCTCGAGCACCGATCCCTTCAACTGCCGCGCGCATTCCTCACCGACTCCACGGCCGACATCAACCGATCCGGTGAAGAACACCTTCGCCACGTCGGACTTCACCAGCGCGGAGCCCGTGCCGGGTCCGTGGACGACACGGATGAGACCCTCGGGCACACCGGCGCGTTCAAACACCTTGCGGATCCGCTCGCCGATCAGTGGGGTCAGCGACGCCGGCTTCAACACGACTCCGTTGCCGGCCATCAAGGCAATCGCGACCTCCCCGAACGGGATGCTCCACGGGTAGTTCCAGGGCGAGATGATCCCGATCACGCCGAGGGGCTCGTACGTGAACGCCGAGCGCTTCGTCTTGAGGAACAGCTGCGGCATCGGGATCTTCTCGTCGGCGAGGATCTCCATCCCGGCGCGACCAATCCACTGCAGGGCATCGATCGTCGGCAGGATCTCCATCGAGAACGCCTCGTTGCGCGGCTTGCCCTGCTCGCGGACAAGCAGATCGCGGATGTCATCGGACTCGTCGAGCATCACCTGCGAGGCGCGCTCCAGATAGCGGGCACGGTCGGCGAGGGTCAGCTGCGACCAGAACGGCTGGACCTGGGCGACGTCGGAGACGACCCCCGCAACCTCGTCTGGCGCGGTGATCGGAACGGCGCCGATGCGCTCGCCGGTCGCCGGATTGAACGACTCAAGCTGCTGCGTGATGGTGGCTGCTTCCATGCCGAATGAGACTACTCGCCGGGGTCAGGCGCGCGACGCCGGGGTCACGCGGCCAGCGCGTGGGCGCGCGTCCGGCCACGGAGCGCCGCGGTGAGCAGCTCGTCCAGGTCTTCGGTTTGCTCGCCGCCGACGAGGACGAGATCCGGCGACTTCGCGTCAAGGTCGATCGCGCCGAGCCCGGTCACCACTTCCCTGCCGTCCACGAGGGCGCTCGCGCAGATGACCGCACGGCGGCGCGGGTCAAAGCGCAACAGCCGGGCGAGCTCGAGCTCGTCGATGCCGAGGCCCTGGTCCGCGAGGAACGCGCGGATCGCGAGGCCGTCCCGGGGTTGAACCATTCGCAGGCGCACGCGATGCCCCTGCGGAAGCTGGTAGGACCTGCCGACGACAGGCGGGATGAGGGAGCGAGAAGGCGTAGCTACAGCGTAGTAGCTTCACCCGTCATACCGGTGAAGACCCTGTAAACCGCGGGAAACTACGCACGGCCGCGTTCGCGGCGCACCTCCTCGAGCCGGGCGCGCAGAGCGGCCTCGGCGTCGTCGGGCGCATAGAACCGGGCACCGACCGCGCGGTCCGGCATGAGCTCCTGCGGAGAGATGTGGCCGGGGCGGTGGTGCGGGTTGTCGTACTCGCCGTCGCTGCGCGTCGAGGAGCGCAGCCACGGCGGCGGGAGGTCCGCCCCGTGATCGGCGATGTGTCCGCGGGCGGCGAACACCGCCCGCTTGGCGGCGTCCGACTTCGGCGCCAGGGATAAGTAGATCGCCGCCTGGGCGAGCGCGAACTGGGCTTCCGGCAGGCCCACGTGTTCGACGGCGGCGGCGGCCGCGGTGGCGATGGAGAGGGCCTGGGGATCGGCGTTGCCGATGTCCTCGGAGGCGAGCACGATCATCCGGCGCACGATGAAGCGTGGGTCTTCGCCTCCCTCGAGCATCACCGCCAGGTAGTACAGCGAGGCGTCCGGATCCGAGCCGCGGGTGGCCTTGATCCAGGCCGAGATCGTGTCGTAGTGGCGGTCGGCCTGGCGGTCATAGCGCAGTGCCCGGCGCTGGAGCGCGTCCTCGGCGTGGGCAAGCGTGACCGGCTCGCCGGCGGGGGCGACCTCGGAGGCGATCTCCAGCGCGTTGAGGGCCGTGCGAGCATCGCCGTCGGCCCGCGCCGCCAGGAAGTCGAGCGCTTCAGGAAGAACGCGTCCGGGATCCCCGACCTCTCCCCGGGACACCGCGCGCTCGAGCAGCACCCGGATGTCGCCCGCCGTGAGCGCCTCGAGCTCGTACACCTGGGCCCGGGAGATCAACGCCGAGTTGACCTCGAAGTAGGGGTTCTCGGTCGTCGCTCCGATCAGCGTGACGAGCCCGTCTTCGACGGACGGCAGCAGCGCGTCCTGCTGGGCCTTGTTGAAGCGGTGGATCTCGTCGAGAAAGAAGATCGTCTTCCTGCCGGTGCTGTCGAGGCGCTGGCGGGCGCGGGCGAGGACCGCCCGGACCTCGGCCCGTCCGGCCTGCACGGCGCTCTCCTCCTCGAACGCGGCGCCCGAGTGCTCGGCGATGATCCGCGCGAGCGTCGTCTTGCCGCTGCCCGGAGGCCCGTGGAAGATCATCGAGTGCCGGCGGTTCTCCTCGATCGCGCGCCGGAGCGCGGAGCCGGGGGCGAGCAGCCGGGTCTGCCCGACGAATTCGTCAAGCGTCCGGGGCCGTATGCGCGTCGCGAGCGGCGCGTCGGGCGGCAGCGGATGCGCATTGCCGCCGAGCTCCTCATCATCGAACAGCTGCTGCATAACGGAAGTATGGGGCGCGCGACCCCGGATCCGGCGCGCGACCCCGGATCCGGCGCGCGACCCCGGATCCGGCGCGCGGCTCAGCGACCGACGATCGCCAGTGCGGCGTCGTGCAGCACTCCGTTCGTCGCCAGCGCATCGCCACCGGCCGCGGTCGGCACGCCGCCGAGGTCGGTGAAGCGGCCGCCCGCCTCCTCGACGATGATCCGCGGCGCCGCCAGGTCCCAGAGCTCGACCACCGGTTCACACGTGAGGTCGACCGCCCCCTCGGCGAGCAGCGTGTAGGGCCAGAAGTCGCCGTAGCCGCGGGAGCGCCAGCAGCTCTGGGCGAGCCGCATGAGCGCCGCGCCGCCGTCCTTCCAATCCTCCAGGCCGGAGAAGCACAGTTGGGCGTCGGCGAGCGTGCGCACCGCGGACACTCCGATGCGTCTCGGCCCACCTCCGCGCAGGCGGTCGTCGACGTACGCGCCCTCTCCGCGCGCCGCCCACCACCGACGCCCGAGCGCCGGCGCCGAGACCACACCGACGACGAGATCGTTGCCTTCCTGCAGTGCGAGCAGCGTCGCCCAGACGGGAATGCCGCGCACGTAGTTCTTCGTCCCATCGATCGGGTCGACGATCCAGCGGCGCGTGCCGCTGCCGGCCTCGGATTGCCCAAACTCCTCACCGAGGATCGCGTCGCCAGGATGCAGCTCGGCGAGGCGCTCGCGGATCGCTTCCTCGACGGCGCGGTCCGCCTCGGTCACGGGCGTCAGATCCGGCTTGGTGTCGACCACGAGATCCTCGGCCAGGAACCGATCCATCGTGATGACATCCGAGACGTCCGCCAGGGCGAGCGCGAGATCGAGGTCGGCGGACACGTCGCGGCATGGTATTCCCCCGGCCCATTACCTATTACGCTCACTCACCAATGACCACGACCATCGATCTGCAGGGCGAGGCGACCGAGGTTCTCCAGCGGCTCGTCCAGTTCAACACCGTCAACCCGCCCGGCAACGAACGCCCGGCGATCGAGTACCTCGCCGAGTACTGCCGGGGTGCCGGGTTCGAGACCGAGCTGCTCGGCTCCGTCGATGGGCGGCCGAACCTCGTCGCGACGCTCGCGGCGGCGGATGGCGCCGCGGCCGGCCCGACGCTCGTGTACCTCGGCCACGTCGACACGGTGCTCGCCGACCCGTCGGAGTGGCAGCACGATCCGTGGTCTGGCGAACTCGCCGACGGCTTCCTGTGGGGACGCGGCTCGCTCGACATGAAGTCGCAGGTCGCGGCCGAGGCCGTCGCCGCGGTGTCGATGGCACGGGATGGCTGGCGCCCCGCGCAGGGTGCGCTCAAGCTCGTGTTCGTCGCCGATGAGGAGACCGGCGGCGATGTCGGCGCGCGCTGGCTGTGCGAGAACCACCCGGACAAGGTGCGCTGTGACCTGCTCATCAACGAGGGCGGCGGACCAGTGCTCGAGTACAACGGGACGCGCTACTACGGCGTGTGCGTCGCCGAAAAGGGGATCTTCCGGTTTCGTCTCACCGCGAGCGGTGTCGCCGGTCACGCGTCGTTGCCGAAGACCGGCGACAACGCGCTGCTGAAGCTCGGGCCGGTGCTGACGAAGATCGGCGCGAGCGAGATGCCGTTTGAGGTCACCGAGGGTCCGGCGGCGTTGCTGCGCGGCCTCGGCTACGACTCGGATGACCCGGCCGCGGCGCTGCGCGCGATCGCCGAGACGGCGCCGGCGCTCCTCATCTTCGTCGAACCGATGCTCGGCGTGACGCTGACGCCGACGATGATCCACGCCTCGGACAAGATCAACGTGATCCCGTCACGCGCGTCGCTCAAGGTCGACTGCAGGGTCCCGCCCGGACTCGGTGAGGAGGCCGCCATGCGCCGCCTCACCGCCGCCCTCGGCGACGACGTGAGCACGCTCGGCGTCGAGTTCACCGAGCGAGTCGTCGGAAACGCCTCACCGGTCGACACGCCGCTGATGAGCGCGATCGACCGGTGGGTGCGGGCGAACGACTCAGGTGCCGAGTCGGTGCCGGTGATCCTCCCGGGGTTCTCGGACTCGCGATGGTTCCGTGAGGCGTTCCCGGACTGCGTGGCCTACGGGTTCTTTCCGCACCGCCACATGACCCTGTTCGACACCGGGCCGCTCGTCCACAACGCCAACGAGCGGATCGACGTCCGCGACCTCGGCTTCGCGGCCCAGTTCTACGCCGACATCGCCCGCGAGTTCCTCGGCTGAGCCTGAGGCCACCGGGCCGGGCCCGAGGCGACGCACCGCGCGCGGCACCAGGCTGAGCGTCAGCAGCCCCAGCCCAATGACGCATCCAATGCCCAGCACGGTCTGCGCGCCCAGCGCACCGGCGAGCGGCCCCGCGACGAGGTACCCGACCGGGAGCAGCGCCAGCGAGCCCATCCAGTCCCACGCGCTGACCCGGCCGAGCGCCCGCGGCGGGATGTGGCGCGCGAGTGCCGTCTCCCACCAGATCATCAGCAGCGAGAAGCCGAACCCGGTCGCGAACGCGAACACGACCACCACCGACACCGGGGCGCCGAGCGCGAACAGCCCATCCTGGACCGGCCAGGCGAGCGTCAGGATCAAACCCGTCGCCAGCGGATGTCGCGGACGCCAGCGCAGCGCGATCAGCGCACCGATCACCGCGCCGACACCGGCGACGCTCTCGAGCACGCCGAACACGCCGGCGCTGCCGTAATGGTCGCGGGCGATGATCGGGGCGAGCGCGTACCACGGCGCGTATACGCACATGACCGCGCCGGTGAACACGACGATCGTCACCCACACCCACGTGCGGGAGCGGACCTCGCGCCAGCCGTCGTGGAGATCGCGCAGGACCGACGGCGACTGCGTCTCATCGACGGGCCCGGCGGCGACCGGCCGGGGATGGACCCGCATCGTCAGCAGCGCGCTGACGACAAACGTTGCGGCGTCGAGCGCGAACGCTTCACCAGCGCCGACGCCGAGCACGAGCAGCGTCGCCAGCGCCGGGCCGATGAGGAACGCCAGGTTCGCCATCGTCTCGGTCGTCGCTTTTGCGTCCTGGAGCAGCGACGCGGGCACGGTCTGGGGAATGAGGCCGGTGTACGCGGGCTGGAAGAACGCCTGGGCGGCCCCGAACAGGACCTCGATCACGACGAGCTCCCAGATCGACAGCGCCCCCGCGAAGATGAGCGCCGCGAGCAGCGCGTGCAACGCCGCGCGCGTCAGATCGGTGGCGATGATGATCCGCTGCCGCGGCAGCCGGTCAGCCCATACCCCGCCGAACAGCAGCAGGGCGACGAGCGCCAGCGTCTGCGCGCCGAGGACGAGTCCGAGGTCCGTCGCCGACCCGGTGCGCTGCGTGATGTACAGGGCGAGCGCGACGAGCACGACGCGGTCGCCGATGACGCTGGCGGCTTGACCGAGGAACAGATATCGAAAGTCTGGGAGGCGCAGGACGCGCAGATACGAACTCATTGGACACACTCGACGGAACGGGACGAAACGGAGGGACGACGGAAGGACGGTCGCCCCGGGGCCTCAGTGAGAGGCGGGGGTACGGCGTTGAGTCACTGTCGAGCGCTGAGCATCGCGCTGTCCAGCGTATCAACCGACACAACCCGTCCCGGCCTAGAATCGCCGCATGGACACGGTGGTAGTGACGCGCCTGGACCCGGGAATCTTCCGCCTCCCGGTCCAGCGCATCCGCCAGGGCTATTACTCGGACGCGTACTTCGTCTACACGAAGGAGCTGCTCGAGGCGGAGAACCGTCACCCGCGCGTCGTCATGCAGGTCTTCCAGAAGCAGGACTCGCTCCTTGGCGGAATCGACGAGGCGATCGCGATCCTGAAGACATGCTCCGGCCGGTTCGACGGCGACGAGTGGATCGACGGATGGGGCGAGCTGAACGTTCAGGCGCTCCACGAGGGCGAGCGGATCGCGCCGCACGAGACGGTGCTGACGATCGAGGGCGACTACAGCCTGTTCGCCCACCTCGAGACGGTGTACCTGGGGGTGCTCGCGCGGCGCTCGCTGATCATGCGCAACGTGCGGACGGTCGTCGAGGCCGCGCACGGCAAGTCGATCTTCTACTTCCCGGCCCGGCACGACCACTGGCTCGTCCAGACGGGCGACGGCTGGGCGGCACACGTCGCCGGAGCGATCGGCGTCTCCACCGACGCGCAGGCGTCATGGTGGGGCGGGACCGGCATCGGGACGGTCCCCCACGGGTTGATCGCAGCGTACGCGGGAGACACCGTCGCGGCGGCCCGCGCATTCGCCGATCGCTATCACGAACAGATGAACATCACGGTCCTCGTCGATTGGTCGAACGACTCGGTGACGACCGCGCTCGAGGTGGCCGAGGCGCTCGGGCCGAAGCTGTGGGGCGTGCGGCTCGACACCTCTGAGCACCTCGTCGATCGCTCGTTGTGGAACGAGCTGGGGCACTTCAAGCCGACCGGCGTCAACAGCCGGCTCGTCGAGAAGGTCCGGGCGGCGCTGGACGAGCACGGATTCCGTGACGTCAAGATCGTCGCGAGCGGGGGCTTCACCGCGGAGCGGATCGCCGAATTCGAGGCAGACGGCGTCCCAGTGGACGCATATGGGGTTGGGTCCTCACTGATCCGTGGTCAGAACGATTACACCGCCGACGTCGTAATCGTTGAAGGTAAGCCATGCGCGAAGGTCGGGCGTGTGTATTCGCCGAATCCGCGCCTGGAGAAGGTTGAGTGAGGACCGCCGGTTGCCGATGACCACTTAGCTGATGGTGCGCGCCAACTTCCTGTGGGAGCCGGACATCCAGACGTTCATGCTCCACTGGATCCCCATCCTGTTCATGGGGGTGCTCTGCGTGTCGGTGATCGTGCTGATGCGCTACATGCCGAAGACGAAGCCGGTCGAGATCAAGCCCGAGCGCGCGCCCTCGCTCGGCTGGTCGGACATCGCCGGAGCCGAAGAGGCCAAGGACGAGCTGCGGGAGGTCGTCGAGTACTTGCGCAGTCCGAAGCGCTTCCGCGCGCTCGGCGCGAAGGTGCCGAAGGGGATCCTCCTGCATGGCCCGCCGGGAACCGGCAAGACGCTGCTCGCAAAGGCCGTCGCCCACGAGTCCGGCGCGACCTTCTACTCCCAGTCGGCAGCGTCCTTCATCGAGATGTTCGCCGGCCTCGGTGCCGCCCGGATCCGCCGTCTGTTTCGGATCGCGCGCAAGAACGCCCCGGCGATCGTGTTCATCGACGAGCTGGACGCCGTCGGTGGCCACCGCGGTATGGACATCAGCGGCGAGCGCGACCAGACGCTCAACCAGTTGCTCGTCGAGATGGATGGCTTCTCCAGCGCCAAGGACGTCGTCGTCATCGCCGCCTCGAACCTGCTGGAGAAGCTCGATCCGGCGCTGCTGCGACCCGGCCGGTTCGACCGCCAGATCTTCGTGTCGCCACCTGACGTCGGCGGCCGCGAGCGGATCTTCGGCGTGCATTCGCGCAACAAGCCGCTCGACGAGGACGTTGACCTGAAGCTGCTGGCGCGGCAGACGAGCGGTCTGACCGGCGCCGACATCGCCAACATCTGCAACGAGGCGGCGATCTGCGCCGCCAGGCGGAGCGGCGTATCGGTGACGATGTCGGACTTTGACACCGCGCTCGAGCGGGTCGTCGCCGGCATGCAGTCACGGCGCGCGCTCACCGACCACGAGAAGCGGGTGGTCGCCTTCCACGAGGCCGGCCACGCTCTGTGCGGCGAGCTGCTGCTGTCCGTCGACCGCGTGCACCGGATCTCGATCGTCCCTCGCGGCAAGGCACTCGGCTACACGCTCAACCTCCCTGAGGAGGACCGCTACCTGAAGACCCGCGAGGAGCTGATCGACTTCATGACGATGCTGCTCGGCGGCCGCGCCTCAGAGCAGATCGTGTTCGGATCGATCACCACCGGCGCCTCCGACGACCTCAAGCGGGTGGCCGACATCGCCCACTCGATGATTCACGACTATGCGATGGGCACCGGTGTCCGCTCGCTCAAGGTGATCGCGGACGGATCCTCGGAGGCGACGCGCCGGGTCCACGACGCGGAGGTCCAGGACCTCGCCGATCAGGCCTTCCGGATGGCGATCCACATCATCAATCGCCACCGCCCCCAACTGGACAAGCTCGCCGCCACGCTGCTCACCAACGAGGTGCTCGAGCGCGAGGACATCGACCGGATCATGGCCGGGATCCCTGCCGCGGCCCCCGCCCGGGTCGGTACGGGCGAGCTTGGCATCGCTGCGGCAAGCGTCGAGCAGCCGCACGAACGCCCGTAGCGGCGACGGAGTGACGGGAGAGCGGCGGCGGCCGGTCGCCGCGGCCGCGCCCCGGGTATTGTCCGCCGTCCGCATGCTCACCTTGATCGACCACGTCGGCGTCGCCGTCGAGAGCATCGACGAAACCCTCGCGATCTACCGCGACGCGCTCGGGATGCCACTCGTGCACCGCGAGACGGTCACCGAGCAGGGCGTCGATGCGGCCCTGCTTGACGTCGGAGACTGCCACGTCGAGCTGCTGCAGCCGCTCGGCCCTGACACGGCTGTGGGGAAGTTCCTCGCTCGCCGGGGCCCCGGCCTGCATCATGTCGCGTACCGCGTGGAGGACATCGACGCGACGCTGCAACAGCTCACCGCCGCCGGGATGCGCCTGATCGACGAGCAGCCGCGCCGCGGCATCCGCAACAGCCGCGTCGCATTCGTGCACCCGGGCTCGACCGGTAGCGTCCTGACGGAGATCGTCCAGCCCGCAAAGGAGGCTCATTGACATGGCCGACGAGAAGCCGCAGAAGATCAACATCGGGTTCCTCGGGGGCCAGGTCCTCAGCGCCCGCGTCGCCCCGGATGCGCTGAAGAAGCTGCGCGGCGCGCTGGGCGGGGACGGCTGGCACGAGCTCACCGCCGAGGATGGCACGGTCGCGCTCGACCTGAGCAAGATCGTCTACGTGCTCGTCGATGCCGAGGAGCACCGCGTCGGCTTCGGCCTCACGTAGGCCCGGCGCCCCCTGTCTCGTCCCGGCGCCCCCGTGCTCGTCCCGGCGCCCCCGGCTCGTCCCGGCGCCCCTTAACGACGCACGCGCCCGGCTTCCCCTCAAGCCGGGCGCATGGCGCGTCACACAAAAAGATGGTCGCGCGCCGGGGCAGGGAACCAGCGCGCGACCGAACTACTCTGCGAGGGGGCTAGCTTCCCCTCAGGACTTGGATCCGTCCGCACGGAGAATGATGGCTTCTGGGGGCCCGCGGAGCCACCGTACTGAGGACGGCAGATGATCCGTGGAAAGCACTGATTGTCAGATCTCCAGGAGATCGACGTTTCAGGCCCGCCCGGCGATGAACGCGATGTGGCCCTCGCCGTGGGCCACGACGGGGCCGCTCGCGACATGGCGGATCTCGCAGCCGGCCTGGCGACAGCGGACCGCGTCGGTGAGCGCGCCGCCCTCGGTCGCAACGAGGAGATCACCGGTCCGGACGCCGGCGGCGAGGAGCGCGCGGTGCCGGAGTGCGAGCACGAGATCGTCTCCTGGGTGGCGGTTGCCGGGTGTGAGGCGGTCCGCGAGCAGGGCGTCGGTGGCTCCCGCCGGTACGAACCCAGCGCTCTCGACACCGATGTCCGGACCGTGCGGCAGCCCGGACGTGCCGAGGCGAATCGTCCGACCGCTCGGCGTGATCGCGTAGATCCGACCGCCGCGCTCGTCGGGCGCGATCAGGTCCCCGGCAAACCGGCCGAAGCCTCGTGGGGCGACGACGATGCCGCCCTCGATCCGCGGCGCGTGGCTCGTGATCGCCCGCACCCGGCCGCGGCAGTCGATCGCGTCGACCGTCGACCCTGACCCGGCGTTGACGGTCACGAGCAGACGGCCGCCGAACGCGCCGGTCCGGTCGAAGGCGATCCCGTCCACGAGCCCGCGCGCCGTGAGCCTGGCCAGCACCCGCGTGACCCCCGACGCACCGACGCGTACGACGCCCTTGCCGGTCCCGAGCCGGATCGCGTAGACCGTGTCGCGACCGAAGCAACCCCGCGGAGCGAGCGCGATGTACGGCTCCTCGCCCACCGAGTTGCGGTAGGCCGGCGCGTACGGCGTCACCGTCCCGTCCGGCCGCAGCAGCGCGAGTCGGCCGTTCGCCGCGAGCACGATCGCGCCATCACGCCGGGGACCGACGACATCAAGCGGTCGGTGCGCATGGACGAACGTCGTCCAGTGGACGAGCCGCGCCCGGCGGGCCGCCGACGCGTGCGTGCCGGTCGCGGTGCTCCCGCCGCAGCCGGTGAGGACGATCGCGGCGACGGCGACGCCGCGCAGCCGGGTCCAGCTTCTCGCCATCGAGAACACCGTACTCCGCGGCAGCCTCGTACAGTCATGCGTCGTGTCTGACCCGAGCTTTGACCGGCGACTTCTTGTGCTGATGCGCACCCGGGCTCATCCGCGGGTGCTCGAGCGCGTGCTCAGCGTGTACTCGCGCCTTGGCGAACACGCTGCCTGCTGGTTCGCGGTCGGAGGCGCCGGGGCGGCCCTCGATCCGTCCCGTCGCCCCGCCTGGCGCCGCGGCCTCCGCACCGTCGCGATCGCGTACGCAGCCAACTACGCCGTCAAGCTCGTCGTGCGCCGGCGCCGTCCCGAGCTGCCGGGGCTCCCGCCGCTGACCCCGACGGTGTCAACCCTGTCGTTCCCGAGCGCCCACACGACGACCTCGTTCGCGGCAGCGCGGGCGTTCCGCGGGCTGCTCCCTGCGCCCGGTCTGTACACCGCGGCGGCGGTGTTCGCGGTCAGCCGGCCGTATCTCGGCGTGCACTACCCGAGCGACGTCCTCGCGGGCGCCGCGCTCGGCACGCTCGTCGGAGAGCTCGCGTCATGAAGGTCGGGATCGTCGGGATGCCGAACGCCGGCAAGTCGTCGTTGTTTCGCTCGCTCACCGGCGTCGCCGTGGAAGCCGCCAACTACCCGTTCACGACGATCGAGCCAAACGTCGCCGTCGTCCCGGTGACCGACGAGCGGCTCAACGCGGTCGCGGACACCGTCAAGTCGTCGAAGATCGTCCCGGACACGATCGAGTTCCACGACATTGCCGGTCTCGTCGCCGGCGCCCACAAGGGCGAGGGGCTCGGCAACCAGTTCCTCGCCAACATCCGGGAGACCGACGCGATCGTCCACGTCGTCCGGGCCCATGAGGACCCGAATGTCGTGCATCCGGACGGGCGCGTCGACCCCGTCGCCGACATGGACACGATCGAGACCGAGCTCATCTACGCCGACCTCGAGCAGGCCGAGCGCCGCCGCGACCGAGTCGCTAAGACCGCCAAGTCCGGCGACCGCCACGCGATCGCCGAGGCGGCATGGTTGAACGACGTGGTCGAGGCGCTCCAGGCCGGCCGTCCCGCCCGTTCGGTCCCACCACCCACCGATGCGCCCGACGCGATGACGCTCCTCTCCCCGCTCACCGCCAAGCCGGTGCTGTTCGTCGCCAACGTCGAGGAGGGCAGCGACGAGGTCCCGGAGGCGATCGCCGAGCACGCCGCGGCCGCCGGTGCGGCCGCCGTCGCGGTCTCCGCCCGGCTCGAGTCCGAGCTCTCCGAGCTTGACGACGATGACGCCGCCGCGATGCGCGCCGATCTCGGGTTGAGTGAGTCCGGGCTGCAGACCGTCGTGCGTGGGGCATTCGACCTGCTCGAGCTCGTCGCATTCTTCACCGCCGGCGAGGACAAGCCGGCGCAGAGCTGGCACCTGCGCCGCGGGCTGTCCGTGTGGCACGCCGCGGGCATGATCCACAGCGACATCCAGAAGGGCTTCGTCCGTGCCGAGGTCGTCCCCTGGAACGAGCTCGTCGACGCCGGCGGCTACTCAGGCGCCCGTGACCGGGGCACGCTCCGGCTCGAGGGCCGGGACTACGCCGTCACCGACGGCGACGTGATCACGGTCAAGTTCACGCCGTAGCCGAGGGCACTCGGTCGCCGGCGAGACCCGCGCGACGAGACCCGCGCGACGAGACACGCACGTCAGCGCCCCTCGGCGCGACCAAGACGTCTGAACCCACAGCGGCAACGTATCGCGGCGCTAAACTGCTGGCGTTCTGGCGGATATTGGACCGAAACGCACGCACAGCGGCGAGCTCGGCCGGCGCTGACATGCATCTCGGCGATCCGGCCGGCGCTCACGTGCGTTTCGGCGATCCGGCCGGCGCTCACGTGCGTTTCGGCGGTCCTGAACCAGCCGGTCAGAGTGGAGACAACCCGGACTCGCCTCGGACCACGCCCGCTCAACCTCCTCTTCGATGCGCCGTTCGGCCGGTCGCAGACCGTGACGCCGGGGTCGCTACGCCGGGCTCGCCACCACACCAACGACGGCTAGTGGACGAACCCCGGCTGCTTGGCGAACGCCTGCTGGGCGACCGCGAACGCCGGCTTGACGGACCCGTCGTAGGCGATGAGGCCCTTGTGATGGATCCCGTCGGGCGTTGTGCCCGCCGGCAGCGTCACGCCGCCGGTCCAACCCGGGTTGACCGCGAACTCACGCAGCGTCCAGTAGATCGCGCCGTTCATGAACGGCAACCCACCGATGACCTTCATCGTCTGCGTGACGTAGTTGCTCTGGAACTCGTAGGTGCCCTTCGTCGTCGCCGGCCCGTCGAACCGCGACTCGGCGCCGAACTCGGAGACGGCCAGCGCGAGCTTGGGGTAGCGCTTGTGGGCCTGGAGCAGGAACGGGCGCAGTCCGTTGAAGCTGGCGATCGAGTGGCCCTTGGGCCCGGTGTACCAGCCGAAGTAGTGAGAGATCCCCAGGACATCGAGCGACGAGTAGATCTTCTGCGCCGGGTAGCCGGGGTAGCAATACGTGTCGAGCCCGACCGGCACGCCCGGATTCAGCGTGCGCGCCACCGCGGTGGCCTGCTGGAGATAGGTGCGGGTGCCGCGGCTCGCGTCCGGGTTCGGCGAGAGCTCGTTGCCGACCGAATCGATGATCACCGACGGGTGGCTGCGATTGCCGAGCAGCGTCGAGCGCAGCAGCGACAGCGCGTGGCTGCGGCCCTGCGCGGAGCGCAGCTTGTTGTCGGCGTGGTCGACCGGCGGCTGGGCCCAGACCATGATTCCGGCCCGGTCGAGCGCATCGAGCAGCCGGGGGCTGAGGAGGTAGTGCGCCCGCGTCACGTTGGCGCCGACCGACTTCAGCTCGGAGACGATCGTTTTGATGTTGTCGTCGGTGAGGGCCGCGCCCTGGCCGTCGATGTCCTCGTGGATCGACGCGCCGTGCAACCACAGCCGGCGCCCGTTGAGGTACAGGACCCCCTTCTTGACCGTGACGCTCCGCAGACCGCTGGTGAGCGTCTGCCTTTCCTCGATCCGCCCGCCAGAGCTCTGTAGCTGTACCTGCACCGTGTACAGCGAGGGGTGCTGCGGCGACCACGTCGCCGCCGGGCGGCGCACCGGCACGCTCAGGTTAATCGCGGCGCCGGCCTCAGATCGGACCTTGCCGAGCGACTGGCGGGCGGTCACGGTGTCGCCGCTCGGGGAGGTCACCCGGGCCACGACCGTCGCGGGGAGCGCGCCGATCGTGCGGTTGACGACGGTGCCGCGGACGACGAACGACCCGCAGCGATAGCGGCAGCCAAGCGTCGAGGTGACGCCGAGGTCCTTGACGTCAAGCCGTCCCACGGGCTGAAGCGTGACCGGCCCCATGATCCCGCCCCAGTTCCACCAGTCCTCCGGCAGGCTGGCTGCGCCCTTGATGTTGTCGACGCGCACGATCAACAGGTTCGGCTGACCCGGTCTGAGCGTCGTCGCCGGCAGACTGAACGGCGCATAGGGGTCGGAGCTGGCGCCGATCTTGTACCCGTTCAGCCACACCTGGGCGTTGCGACGAACACTCTCGAACGCGACCCGCCAGGCGCGGCCTTCAGCGATCGGCGGACCGGTGAACTGCACCTCGTACCAGGCCACCGAGCCGGTATCCGAGGTCGGCGAGACGGTGGCGTTGTAGTCGTTGGGCAGCGATACCGGCGCCCACGGAAGGGTGCCGCCGCCCCCCTGTCCCCAGTCCTCGGCGATCCCGAGGTTGTGCGGATCGGGGACCGATTTCCAGCCGTCGCTCACCGGTACCGGCGCGGGAGGCGGAGCGCCCGCCGCTGACGCGCGCCTCCCCGGTGCGCCGGAGGCAGCGCGGGCCGGGTGAGCGGGACGCAGGGCCGGCCTGGGCTGGAGGCGATGGGCGGTGATCGGCTGATCGGGGTCCGTCTCGGCGGAGGCCTGCACGACCGTGCTGTCCGCCTGCGCCTGACCGTGATGTGCCCGCGTCGACGACCAGCCGACGGCAGCGACCAGCAGCAGACCCGTCCCGATGAGCAGCAGTACACGGCGCGGCAATGTGGGCATCATGACGGCTCTACCCGCCTACAGCTCGGAAATGTCGTTGGCGTTCTCAAGGCGCTCCGCCAGCCGGTTCAGGCCGTAGCGACGCGCCGCCTGCGCCCCGCCCGCAAGATCCGTCAGGCGGTCGGCCGGGCGGTCGAGGGTGACGAGGCGCAGCGTCGCGATGTCCTTGAACGCACGTAGCTCGTCCGCGTGGTCCTGGAGCGCCGCGGTCACCCGGGGGCGCTCGTGGAGCGCGCCGTCGATCGCCGCCTCGAGCGACCCGTGGCGCTCGAGCAGATCCGCCGCCGTCTTCGGGCCGATCCCGGGCGCGCCGGGCAGCCCGTCCGACGGGTCGCCGCGGAGCGCGATGAAGTCCGGCACGAGCGCCGGCTCGATCCCGTATCGCTGCTTGACCCCGAGCGGGTCGATCTGCTCAAAGCCGCTGAGCCCCGACTTCAGGAAGAGGACGCTCACCCGCTTGGCGGCGCACTGATACATGTCGCGATCACCGGTGACGATCAGAGCCTCGCCGTCCGCGTCCACCTCGACCGCCGCGAGCGACCCGAGCAGGTCGTCAGCCTCGAGGTCGGTGCTGCTCGCAGAGCTCCAGCCGAATGCCTCGAACAGCTCGGGTGCCTGCCCGAACTGCCACTCGAGCGCGTCGGGAGGCTGCGGTCGATCCGCGTGATAGGCCGGAAACAGCTTCACCCGGTAGTTGGCTGCCTCGGCGCCCCAGCAGACGACGATCGCCCGCGGGCGGCGGTCGGCGGCGATCCGGAGCAGCAGGTTCGTCGCCCCGAGCAAAGCATTGACGGAATGGCCATCGGCACCCTTGATCGAGTCCGGCAGCGCGTAGAACGAGCGGTACAGGACGTACGGGCCGTCGACGGCAAGCAGCGGCGCAGGCACCCGTCCCAGGGTAGACAGACTCGCCCGAGCGTGGAGCACCGGCCGCGTGGAACGCACGGGATTCGGTTAGATAGGGTGCTGGCATGGCCGCGCGCAGAGCATCCGACGTGTTCGTCGAGTGCCTCGAGGCCGAGGGTGTCCGGTACGTGTTCGGCATCCCCGGCGAGGAGACACTTGACCTCAACGAGTCGCTGGCGGACTCCTCGATCGAGTTCGTCCCCGTCCGCCACGAGCAGGGCGGGGCGTACATGGCCGACGCCTACGGCCGCCTCACGGGCCGCGCCGGCGTGTGTCTGGGGACGCTCGGTCCCGGTGCCACGAACCTCATCACCGCGGTCGCTGACGCCTTCCTCGATCGCGCGCCGCTCGTCGCCCTCACCGGCCAGGCCGACGTCGAACGGATGCACAAGGAATCGCACCAGTACATCGATCTGATCGGGATCCTCAAGCCAATCGTCAAGTGGAACGCGCGGGTGTCGAGTCCGGAGATCGTTCCCGAGGTCGTCCGCAAGGCGTTCAAGGTCGCCGAGTCCGAGAAGCCCGGGCCGACCCACCTCGAGCTTCCCGAGGACGTGATGATGCGCGACCTCGATGCCTCACCGCTCCCGCGCCTGGAGGCCGTACAGCCCGAGCCGGGCATGCGCGAGCTCCAGCGCGCCGCCGAGATCATCGACGCCGCCGAGAACCCGATCGTGCTCGCCGGCAACGGCGCGATCCGCGGCCACGCCGCCCGCGCGCTGCGAGCGTTCGTCCAGGTGACCGGGATCCCGGTCGCGGAGACGTTCATGGCGAAGGGCCTGCTCGACTACGAGAGCCCGTACGCCGCGGGCACTGTCGGCCTGCAGGCGCGCGATTACGAGATGGCCGGCTTCGAGGACGCCGACGTCGTGATCGCGGTCGGCTACGACCTCGTCGAGCACGCACCCGAGCACTGGAATCCGAAGGGCACGAAGAAGATCATCGTCGTCGACAGCGTCGCCGCCGAGATCGATGAGTTCTACCTCCCCGCCGTCGAGCTGATCGGCGACATCGCGCAGGTGCTCGCCCGGCTGGCGACGAGCTGCGCCCGCGCGACCACCTCCGGCGACGAGGCGATGCCGTCAGGCCTGCGCAACGTGACGCTCCGCGCGCTGAACGAGGCGCAGGAGGACGATCACTTCCCGATGCGCCCGCCCCGCGTGCTGTGGGACATCCGCGCCGCGCTCGGGCGCGAGGACATCCTCGTCTCCGACGTCGGCCTGCACAAGCTGTGGATCGGGCGGATGTTCCCGGCCCACGAGCCGGGCACGGTGCTGATCGCGAACGGCCTGGCCGGGATGGGCTTCGCGCTGCCGACGGCGATCGCGGCGAAGCTCGTCTATCCGCAGCGGCGCGTCGTCACGGTCAACGGCGACGGCGGCTTCCTGATGAACTTCCAGGAGCTCGAGACCGCCGCGCGCCTGAAGACGCCGATCGTCAACGTCGTCTGGGAGAACGGCGAGTTCGGCTCGATCAAGTGGAAGCAGGACAAGAAGTTCGGCCGTCACTTCGACGTGTCCTTCGGCAACCCGGACTTCGTCAAGCTCGCCGAGTCGTTCGGCCTGCCAGCGTGGCGCTGCAACGCGCCCGACGAGTTCCGCCAGCGCCTCGACGCAGCGCTCGCGCTCGACGTGCCCTCGCTGATCGTCGTGCCGATCGACTACTCGGTCGACGTCGCCAAGGGCGTCATCGGTCTCGGCGCGGAAACGGTCGCCACCTGAGCGCCTTCCCGGTGAGCGTGACCGAGCCGGACGTCGTCGTCATCGGTGCCGGACTTGCCGGTCTGGCCACGACGCTTGAGCTGCTCGACGGCGGGCGCCGCGTGCTGCTCGCGGACCGCTGCCGCCCGGAGGAGGTGGGCGGTCTCGCCCGCGAAGCGTTCGGCGGCGTGTTCATGGTCGACTCACGCGAGCAGCGCTTCTCCCGGATCCAGGACTCCAACGAGCTCGCGCTCGCGGACTGGCTGCGGGTCGCGGAGTTCGAGCCGGAGGACGTGTGGCCGCGGCGGTGGGCCGAGCAGTACGTCACCCGCGCCCGCGATGACGTCGGCGGTTGGCTCAAAGACCACGGCGTGCGTTTCTTCCCGGTCGTCAACTGGGCCGAGCGCGGCGCCTTCGGCGACGGCAACTCGGTGCCGCGGTTCCATCTGACCTGGGGATGCGGCCAGGCGCTCGTCGACGCGTTGTGGCAGGCGATCGAGCGCCACCCGCGGCGCTCAGCGCTCGGGGTGCGCTTCCGCTTGCGCGCGCAGGGGCTGCTGCGCGACGCGGAGCGGGTGACCGGCGTCCGGTTCGTCGATGAAGACACGGCGGACACCCACGAGATCGAGGCGGGGGCGATCGTGATCGCGTCCGGCGGGATCGGCGGCAACCTCGAGATCGTCCGGCGCAACTGGCCCGCGCAGCTCGGCAACCCGCCGGAGGACATCCTGATGGGATCCCACTACTACGCCGACGGCGCGATGCACGAGGAGGTGCAGCGGCTCGGCGGCAACGTCACCCACCTCGCCCGGATGTGGAACTACGCGGACGCGGTCCGGCACCCGCGCCCGCGCCGGCCGCGGCACGGCCTGAAGCTGATCCCGCCCCGCTCCGGCCTCGTGCTCGACCCGACCGGCCGCCGGTACGGCCCCGACGCGCTCATCCCGACGTTCGATGCCTACCGCGCGCTCGAGCGCATGTGCGAGGACGAGCGCAAGTACTACTGGATGATCTGCAACTGGAAGATCGCCCGCCGCGAGCTCGACGTCTCAGGCTCACAGCACAACCCGGCGATCCGGGAGAAGCGACTCGGCCGCTTCCTCCTCTCGGTGCTGCTCGGCAAGCCGACGCTCGTCCGCCACTTCGTCGAGAACTGCCCGGACTTCGTCTCGGCGGCGTCGCTCGACGAACTGGCGGTGCGGATGGCGGCGGTCACCGACGACGGCGCGCTCGACCCGGCCCAGATGATCTCCGAGGTTCGCCGCTACGACGCGACGATCGCGCGCGGCCCCGCGCAATTCAACGACGATCAGCTCCGGCGGATCGAGCAGTTGCGCCACTGGCGCGGCGACCGTCTGCGGACGTGCAAGTTCCAGCCGATCGAGGACCCCGACGCCGGGCCGCTGATCGCGATCCGGATGACCGTGCTCGCACGCAAGAGCCTCGGCGGAATCCAGACCGACCTTTCGAGCCAGGTCCTGCGGCCGGATGGCGGACCGATCCCGGGCCTCTACGCGGTCGGGGAGGCAGCCGGGTTCGGTGGCGGCGGCATGCACGGCAAGCGCTCGCTCGAGGGCACGTTCCTCGGCGGCTGCGTGTTCAGCGGGCGCCTCGCCGCGCAGGCGATCGTCGGCGCCGGCCCGGGCGCGACCGACGCCGGTCGGACCGTGAGCCGATTCACCACCACCTGGCCCCGGACGTGAATGGAGATTCACCGTCCAACCCCTCTGAACGGTGAATCTCCATTCACATCGCTCAGAGATTGCCCTGCGCCATCTTGCGCAGGTCCATCGCCGTGTTGTACGTCTCCTCGTCGACGCCCTTCTCGTAGGCGACCTCGCGGAGCATCCGGCCGGAGCTCGCCGCTTCCTTGACGATCTCGCCGGCCTTGTCGTAGCCGATGTGCGGGTTGAGCGCAGTCGCCGCGGCGAGCGTCGCCTCGGCCGAGCGGCGGCAGCCCTCCTCGTTGGCGCGGATGCCGTCGACGCACTTCTCCTTGAAGATCTTCGCCGTGCTGGAGAGCAGGCGGATCGACTCGAGCAGGTTCTTGGCGATCAGCGGCACCCGCACGTTGAGCTCGAACTGACCCTGCATGCCGCCGATCGTGACCGCGGCGTCGTTACCGATCACCTGGGCGCTCACCTGCAGCACGACCTCAGGGATCACCGGGTTGACCTTGCCGGGCATGATCGAGGACCCCTTCTGGAGCTCGGGGAGGAAGATCTCGCCGATCCCGGCGCGGGGCCCGGAGCCGAGCAGCGCGAGGTCGCCGGCGATCTTCGTCAGCGACACCGCGACGACCTTCAGCGCGCCGGACAGCTCGACGAGCGCGTCACGGTTGCCCTGCGCCTCGAACGGATCCTCGGGTCCCCGGATCTCGAGGCCGCTCGCCTCGATCAGATGGGCGCGGACGCGGGTCGCGAACTCCGGGTGGGTGTTGAGACCGGTGCCGGTCGCGGTCCCGCCGAGCGGGATCTGGGCCACCTGCGGCAGCGCGTTACGGACGCGCCGGGCGCCGAGCCGCACCTGGGCCGCGTAGCCGCCGAACTCGTGGCCGAGGGTGACCGGCACGGCGTCCATGAGGTGAGTGCGGCCGGATTTGACGATGTCCTTGAACTCCTCGGCCTTGGCCGCGAACGACGCCTCGAGCGCGTCGAGCGCCGGCAGCAGGATGTTCGTCGCCGTGTCGAGCGCCGCGAGATGGACGGCCGACGGGAACACGTCGTTGGAGGACTGGCCCATGTTGACGTGGTCGTTCGGGTGCGCGCCGTCGCCGGCGAGGTTCGCGATCACCTCGTTGGCGTTCATGTTCGACGAGGTGCCCGAGCCGGTCTGGAACACGTCGATCGGGAACTGATCATCGAACTCGCCGGAGGCGACGCGGTCCGCGGCGGCGGCGATCTTCTCGGCCGTCTCGCGATCGAGCAGGCTGAGCTCCGCGTTGACGCGCGCGGCCGCCCCCTTGATCCGCCCGAGCCAGCGGATCACGGATACCGGCACGGTCTCCCCGGAGACGGGGAAGTTGTCCACTGCCTTCGTCGTCTCGCCGCCCCACAGCTGCTCGGACTCTTGGACGCTCATGCCGTTTCCTTTCGCGCAGAAATTCTTCGTTGGTGCTGAAACCAACGGTACCGCGGGGCCGCCGCCGGAAGACGGCCGGCGTCAGCCGCAGAACGCGATCAGCTCCCGCGCGACGGCCACCGGATCGTCATAGGCCATCAGGAACCCGGTCTCGGGCAGCGTGCGGAGTTGGCCGTCGGCGAGCAGGTCGAGCGCCTCCTGGGCGCCCTCGAGTGGGTAGGCCGGGTCCTCCTCGGCCCACAGCAGCAGCACCGGGCTCTCGATCCGCGGGTACTCGTCGAGCAGGTAGCGCTGCGGCTCGACCGGCCAGCGGCGGGCGAACTTCGCCCACGAGCGCGCCCGGTTGCCGTTGCCTCCGACGTCCATGAACGCGTGGCGCAGGAGATCCCGCGCCGCAGGGTTGTGTTGCACCGAGAGCCGCTCGCCCACGGACGGGCGGAACACGACCTTGGCGGCGTGCGACAACGCGCGATCGAGCCCGGGCAGCGCGCCCGCCCGGCAGAGCGCCCGCCACATCGCCCGCTTACCTGCGAACTCGTCGCGGCGGTGGAGGCGATTGGACATCAACACGAGCCGGGACGGGCGCAACCGGTCGGTGACGACGGCGCGCAGCGCGAGCTCGGCACCGATGTCGTGGCCGGCCAGCAGCGGGCGGGGACCCGCGACCTCACGGCAGAAGCCGGCGATCACGTCCGCGAGCCAGTCCGGCGTGTACGGGTGGCGCGGCCGGTCCTCGGAGTCGCCGTGGAGGGGTAGATCCGGCAGCACGACCCGGAACCGGGCCGACAGCGGCGAGACGATCGGCTCCCATTCGCGGTGCGAGAGACCGAGCGAATGCAGCAGCGTCAGCGCCGGACCCGTCCCCGATTCGCGGTAGGCGACGCGGGCGCCGTCGTGGTGGTGATAGAGGCGAAGCCGCATTGGGTGGATCCTCGCATCCACAAGCACAGTCGGCATCTTCCTCTCAAAAGGCTGTGCAAATCCTGGCCGACCCTCTCCAACGCTCCCCATCCCGGCTGAAATGCTGTCCATGGAGCCAAACAAGGAAAGCCCCCTCGGACTTTCGACCTCCCAGGCTGCTCGTGCTCTCGGCGTTTCGCTCGGCACGATTCGGCGCTGGTCGGATATGGGCTACCTCGAGTCCTACCGGACGCCCGGTGGGCAGCGGCGCTTCAGCCGCGATCAGATCGAGGAGTTCATCGAATCGCTTCAACGCGGTTCGCGACCGGTGCAGACGGGCCTCGGGGTCAATCGCATGGCCGGCTAGCGCTCCCGGGGGGCGCAACCATCCCAGCACCGACCTGTGCGGCGGACCTCGGTCCGCCGTTCCGGGTTAACCGGCGCCGGCTTCGCGGATCCGGCGCTCCATGCCCAGCTCGTAGTCGAAGTCGACGGCGTCGGCGTGCCGGTAGTCGACGCCCTCGCCGCTGAGGAGCTCGGCGAGCACCTCGACGTAGCGCGCGTCAAGCTGGGAGCCGGCGACCCGCCGCAATTCGCGGAGCGCCTCAAATGAGCTGACCCGCGTGCGGTACGTATCGCTCGCCGTGAGCGTGTCGTACACCTCGGCGACCGAGATGATCTTGGCGATCTCCGTGATCTCCTCGCCGGTCAGCCCGCGCGGATAGCCGCGACCGTCGATCCGCTCGTGGTGGGAGAGCACGATCTCGGCGACCGGTCCGTACATGCCGAGGTCCTTCAGCATGTCGGCGCCGAGCTCCGGGTGGCGCTGAATCGCGACCCAGTCCTCGTCGTTGAGCGTGCGCCCGCGTTCGGCGACGCGATCGGAGAGCGCGAACGTGCCGATGTCGTGCAGCAGACCAGCGGTGTGTGCGAGCTCGCACTCCGCCTCGGTCATCCCGACCGCCTCGGCGATGTCCCGGGAGAAGCGTGCCACGGCGGCCGCATGACGCGCCGCCCGCTCGTCGCGAATGTGCAGCGATCGCATGAGGCCCGCGAGCACGCCCCAGGACAGAGACACGTATTGCTCGGAGCGACGGCGCGCGCGCTCGAGCAGGTAGGCCATGTAGGAGAACGCGAAGATCGCGACCAGGGCGAAGATGATCCCGCCGAGCCCAACCTTGAGGTAGATGCTCGTGCCCGCGACGGCGAGCGCAATGTTGAGCCCCAGGCTCGGCAGGTAGTCGACAAGAACGTGGAGGTTCAGGGCGTTGTTACCGCGATACCACTGCTGGTAGACCGCGACGATCCCGAAGTTGAGCACGGCATCGAGCGCTCCGGCAGCGCAGACGGTCGCGTAGAACGCGACCGAGTCGGTCGGCGTGGGATGGAGCGCGTGCACGAGGTTGCCGGCGGCGAGCGCCGGGGCCATCGCGCCGAGCAGGTTGAACGCCGTCGCCATGCGCGGCGTCCGCATCTTGAGCGTCGCCATCACCTCCGCGATCACCGCGCAGGCACACGCCGCCGAGGGCCCGAGCAGTGCCGCGGCGAGCGTCGCGACGATAAACGCAGACGACGCTGACGCCCGCCCAAGCATTGGCACGGTTGCGAGACCCGCCGCAATGGCTGCGATGCCGAGGACTGGGCCTAGTGCTGTCGTGCCGGCACGGTCGAACTGCGCCTGCACGAGAGCGAGCGACGCACAACCAGCAAGTCCTAACCCCAGAACGAGTCGCGGCGCCCAGTGCCGAATTGGCGCAGACCAACCGGACGCGTCAGCGGAATGGTCCGCCATAGCGACTCACGTTATCGAGAAATGCGGGGATTTCTAGTTGGTTGGAGATCAGCCGCCGCGGAAGTGCATTCTTTCCCCTCCTTTTGACACCGGGTGGAATCGAGATGGACGGTCGTTGGACCGAAGTTTGCACAACTTCCGCACAAGATTCACCCGGTAACTTGTCCAATTCTGCCATCGGGTGGCGCCGAAGGCAACGACTGCCCCGACCTTTCCGAGTGAATGCGTTATCTGAAGACGAGTGAAGCCGCCGCGTTGCTGAACGTGAGCCCGAACACGCTGCGCGCATGGGAGCGCCGTTTTGGGTTCCCGAAGCCGCAGCGATCGCCGGGCAAGCACCGCCTCTTCACGCACGGCGAGGTGGCCGCGCTGCGCGACGCGCTCCAGGAGGGGCTGTCGATCTCGTCCGCCGTGTCCCGCGCGCGCGAAGGACTCGCCGCCGACAGCAATTCGCTCGTCGGAGCGCTCGTCTCCTACGAGCGCGAACGGGCCGACGGCGCGATCGAGGCGGCGCTCGCGCTGCGCTCGGTGGAGCGCTCGGTCGAGGAGGTGCTGCTGCCGACGCTCGACGAGATCGCCCGCCGGAACGGAACCGAGTCGGCCGCGTGGGCGTTTGCCGCACACTGGGCCACCGATTGGCTGCGCCGCGCCCAGCGGCTCGCGCCGCCGCCCGTGCGTCCGGTCAGCATCGTCATCGGAGACGCGTCGCGGGACGAACTTGACCGTGACGCACCGTACATCCGCGCGCTCGAGCTGTTCTGCGTGCGCGCGGGGATCAGGGTCTTGAGCTTGTCCGCACGCGGGGTGGCCGGGATCGGCGACGCACTGGCGGTGCATCGACCGGACCTGGTCGTGCTTGCTGGTGGCCACCTCGCCGATGACACGGTCGCGCGCTGGGCCTACGCGGTTCGGCTGGCCACCGGGGCCATGCCGGTGGCCGTCTATCGCCGCGGCGATCAGCGCGTGCGCATGCGTACGACCGGGACGAGCGTGCTGCCACCCGGGGCGGGGGACGCTCAGCGGCGGCTGCTCGAGCTGGTCGAGACGGAGCACATCAGTACCCCGGTTCCGCTCGGACCCACGAGCCACGACTCGCGAGAGTCGGGCGGGGGCGCGCGGACCATGAGCCTGTAGGCAGCGGCCGCAGGTTCCGGGAGTGGCACCACCAACAAGGACATTCGGAATGACCCAGAGACCGACGCGGGCGGGCCGTGGCGCTCTCGCCCTCGTCCCCACCGAACCCCTTCGCCAAGGCCCTGACGAACGGGTCCTGTTCTGCGGACACTGCGGCAGGCAGCCCGAGCGGGAGCCGGACTCACGCGTGTGCAGCAGTTGCGGACTCGGGATCCTGCTCCAGACCGCCGCCGAGGCGGCGCCGGACGAGGGCGGGGCGTTTCTGGTGATCGACAGCTCGATGGCGGTGTGCGCCGTATCCGCCGCGGCCGAGGAACTGCTGGCGACGCACGAGACCGACGCCGTCAACCGGCATCTCACCGAGCTCCTCGTGCCCGCCGACGCGGAGCAGGGACCCACCAATCTCGCGGTCGCCGTCACGTGGGCGGCGCGCGGCGATGGCGACATCCGCCGGACATTCGTCCGGCCGGCCAACACGTTCGGGGTCCGCCTCAAGGCGCGCATCGCCAGTTGTAGCTCGCCAGACGCAGCACTGATCGTCCTCGACTGACTTCGAGTTTTCCCGTCGCGGCCGGGGCGACCGCTCCTTCCATTGCATCAATCTATGCACCTTGCAGGCGAGATTGCGTAGATTGCAAAGTCTTTGCACAAGCTCGATAAATCTGGACGCAAATGAGCGCATCGCTATGCAAATGAGCGGAATCCGGACGAATGCAGCCGCAGTGATGCTCGGCGTCAGTCCGAACACGCTGCGCAGCTGGGAGCGCCGGTACGGTTTCCCCAGCCCCCAGCGGTCGGCCGGCGGCCACCGCCAGTACGCGCTCGCCGAGATCGAGGCACTGAAGCTGACCCTCGCCGAGACGCACAACGTCTCCAGCGCGATCTCCCTCGCCCGCGAGCGCGGCGAGGGCCCGTCGTCCGCGTCCCGCCTCGCCGCCGCGTTCGCCGCCTTCGACGAGGAGAAGGCCAACCGCCTACTCGAGGAGAGCCTGACCCTGCGCTCGTACGAGCGCACGATCGAAGAGGTCCTGCTCGACGCCGTCGCGGCACACCACGACGCTCAGTACACCACCGCGGAATATGAGTTCGCCTGGCGTCAAGCCACCGGCTGGCTGTCCGCGCTGAAGCGACTCGCGCCGCCGGCGACCCGCGCCGACGGCATCCTCATCTTCGACGCCGCGCTCGCCTGCGACCTTGACGCCCTGTACGCCCAGGCGCTCGACATCGTCCTGCGCCGCGCAGGCGTCCGGACCCTGTCGCTGACGCCGGCGATCGATCCGACTCGGCTGGGGCGCGCGGTCCGCGCGCTGGCGCCGACCGGGATCGTGCTCACCGGCAGCCGGGTGTCGCTCGATGCGATCGGCCGTCTGGTCTACGCCGTCCGCGGCGTCGTCCAGGAAGTCGCGGTGTTCGACTTCCGTGGCGCCGTCCCGGACACCGGTGCGAGCACCGTCTACCGCCTCGGCGAAGCGCCCGTCGAGGCGCGCGACCGTCTGCTCAGCAAGCTCGACGAGCGGCGCCAGGCGGCCGCCAGCGGCGCCCCGGCCCCGCGGGCCACGCTCAGCCCAACGTTCGCCCTGCGCTGAGCGCGAAGCCCTCGACGAGGGCCGTGAGCCCCTGGCGCCACAGCCGCTCCGCGTCTGACGTGGGCGCGAACCCGCGCAGCTCGACAGCGGCAAGCCCCTCGCAGAGCGCATGGAACTCCACCGTTGCGTCCGAGACCGTGCGGTCGCCGAGCAGCTGACGGTCCTCAAGGCGAGCCACGAGGACCTTCAGAGCCTCGAGCGCAACCTGCGCGGCGGCGCTGGTGTGCCGCCAGGCCCCCGTCGGGAGCTGCCGCTGGATGCCGAGGGCGAACAGAGACGGGTGCTCGATCGCGAAGCGCCGGAACATCATCCCGGCGGCGATCAGGTCCCCGCGAGGGTCCTCGGTGCGCGGGATCTCCTCGACGCCCTCCCGCAGCAGGTCAAACGCGTGCGCCCCGAGCGCGGCGAGGAGCCCCTCCTTGGACCCGAACACGCTGTAGACGGCGCGCGTCGTCGTCCCCACTTCGGTCGCCACGCCTCGCACCGAGAGCGCCTCGACGCCGTGCTCCTCGACCGTCCGCTCGGCCGCCGCCAGCAGCGCGGCCTTGATCTCGTCGCCGTGTTCTCGTGGTCGTCCCACCCTTGACAGGATAACGGTACGACGTTACGTTACGGCGTGACAAAACTATCGTTTGAAAGGAACTCGGCACGCCGATCGATCAGCTTCAGGCCGGTATCGAGGCGGCGATGTCGCATGTCAGCGCTCCCGGTCTGATGGTGTTCGGCCGCGAGCTGGACGACGCCGAGCGCGCGTATCTCGCCTGGCACCTCCCCCAGGCGAGGGTCGAGGAATGGACCGAGGGCGGCCACTGCCTGCACCTCGCCCAACCCGGCCGGTTTGCGGAACGACTGCGTGCGTTCGTCGCCGCCTGCGGCTGAGCGTCACTCGTCGTGGGGCCGAGGGTGGCGTGGCTCGTACAGGCCGAGGCGCCCGCCCCCCGGCAGGGCGAGCGACGTCGTGAGACCCCATCGCTGTTCGGTGATCTCGTCGCTGACGTCGACACCCTTGGCCCGCAGCTCCGCGATCGTTGCGTGCAGCTCGTCGCACATCAGCCACAGCTCGTGGTGGGGTGGTCCGTCCGTCGGATGGGCCGCCACCTCCGCGGGCGGCAGACCGAAGATCAACCACCCACCGCCGGCGTCGACCGACGGCAGCCCAAGCACGTCGCTGAGGAACGCGCGCGTCGCGGCAGCATCCTCGGCGTAGAGAATCGCGTGAACGCCGGTGATCACCGACGCTGGAACCTACCAGCCAGCCACTGCAGCAGGATGATCGTCTTGCCGTCGGCGATCCGCCCGTCGGCGACCATCGCCAGCGCGTCCTCGAACGGGAGCTCGAGCACCTCGATGTCCTCGCCGTCGTCGGCGAGCCCGCCGCCGGAGGCGACCCGATCCCCGGGGGTGTATGGCGCCACGTAGAAGTGCAGCCGCTCGGTTACCGAGCCGGGGCTCATGTAGATGTCGAAGACGTGTTCAAGCTCGCCGATCTCGACGCCGAGCTCCTCGCTCGTTTCGCGGCGGATCGCCGTCTCCGCATCATCGTCGTCCAGCAGGCCCGCAGCCGCCTCGATCAGCATGCCGTCCGGGTGGTCGTTGACGTAGGCGGGGAAGCGGAACTGGCGCGTGAGCAACACGGTCCGCCGGTCAGGGTCGTACGGGAGGATCGTCGCGCCGTTGCCGCGGTCGTACGTTTCGCGCTGCTGGGTCTCCCAGACGCCGTCGCGCCGGCGGTAGTCGAATGTGGTGCGTCGCAGGACGTGCCAGCCGTCCGACGTCACCTCGACGTCGCGCACGATCACGTCCGGGTTGCGCTCGAGGTCGCGGCCGACCTGATCGAGCCGGGTGCGTCCCCGGGCGTCCGGCACGTCGACGCCAGGTGTTGCCGATTGCGTGGTCATTCTCGGCATCATACCGCAGTATCGTGCAGGATCGTGCACTATTCGCCGCCAACCGTGCAAGAATCGCCAACCGTGCTCGTCGCCGAACGCCGTGATCTGCTGCTCGACCGCCTCGACCGAGACGGCAAGCTGGTCGCCAAGGACCTGGCGCGGGAACTCGGGGTCTCCGAGGACAGTCTGCGCCGGGACCTGCGTGAGCTCGCGAGCGCCGGGCTGTGTGAGCGCGTGTACGGTGGGGCGGTCCCGGTCTCGCGCGCGCTCGCCGACTACCGCGTTCGGCAGACCGTCGAGCCCGAGAGCAAGGCCCGCGTCGCGCGTCGCGCCGCCGAGCTGATCGGCCCCGGGGACCGGGTGATCCTCGATGGCGGCACGACCACGCTCGCAGTCGTGCGGGCGCTGCCCGGAGACCTCGACGCAACCGTGATCACCCACAGCCCGACGATCGCCGCGGCACTGATCGACCACCCGCGCGTCGACGTGTTCCTGCTCGGCGGCCGGATCTACAAACACTCGGCGGTGGCGTGCGGCGCGGTCGCCGCCGAGCAGGCCGCCGCCGTCCGCGCCGATCTGTTCCTCCTCGGCGTCACCGGGGTCCACCCGGAGCACGGCCTGACGACCGGCGACGCCGAGGAGGCGGCGATGAAGCGCGCGCTGGCGGCGCGGGCGGCCGACACCTATGTGCTCGCCAGCACCGAGAAGCTGGGCGCGGTCTCGCCCTACACGGTGCTGATGCTCGATGACGTCACCGCGGTCGTGACCGACGCCGCCGCCGAGGACCCGATCGTCGGGCAGATCGTCGCCGCCGGGGCCGAGGTCGTCTTAGCCGATCCGTAACGGGGGCGACACCTACAATCGACCGCCCATGGCCGCCCCCCATCGCCCGGTCGATCCAAAAGCCTCGTTCCCCGAACTCGAGGAGCGGGTGCTGACGCGCTGGCGTGAGCGCGACGTGTTTCACGAGTCCGTCCGGCGCCGGCAGGGCGCACCGACCTGGGGCTTCTACGAGGGACCGCCGACGGCGAACGGCGCTCCCGGCTCCCACCACGTGCTCGCCCGGGTGTTCAAGGACATCTTCCCCCGGTACAAGACGATGTGCGGCTACTACGTCGAGCGCAAGGGCGGCTGGGACTGCCACGGGCTGCCGGTGGAGCTCGCCGTCGAGGCCGAACTCGGGTTCACGCAGAAGGACGACATCGAGCGCTACGGGATCGCCGAGTTCAACGCGCTCTGCCGGGAGAAGGTGCTCAGCCACGTCCAGGACTGGAACCGGCTGACCGAGCGGATCGGCTTCTGGATCGATCTCGACGACGCCTACCGGACGCTTGATCCGTCCTACATCGAATCGGTGTGGTGGGCGCTGAAGACGATCCACGGCCGCGGGTTGCTGTTCGAGCGTCTGAAGGTCGTCCCCTACTGCACGCGGGACGGGACCGCGCTGTCAAGCCACGAGCTCGGTCAGCCCGACGTGTACCGCGATGTCGATGACCCGTCGGTGTACGTGCGCTTCCCGGTCACGGTCGCCACTCCGGCCGTGCGGAAGGACGACAACCTGCTCGTGTGGACGACGACGCCGTGGACGCTCGTCTCGAATGCCGCGGTCGCCGTCGACCCGGAATTGACGTATGTGCGCGCGCGCACCGGCGGCTCGGAGGTGTTCGTGGTCGCCGAGGCACTGCTCGAGCGCGTGCTCGGTCCCGGCGCTGAGGTGCTCGACCGCTTCCCGGGACGGGAGCTCGAGGGCACCCGGTATGACCCGCCGTTCTCGTTCATTGCCGGCGAGGAATACGGCCCGCGCGGTCACACGGTGCTGCTCGGCGACTTCGTCACCGCCGAGGACGGCACCGGACTCGTCCACACCGCGATCGCGTTCGGCGAGGACGACTTCCGGCTCGGCGAGCAATACGGCCTGAACGTCGTCAACCCGGTCCGGACCGACGGGACCTACGACGAGCGGATCGGGCCCTACGCGGGCCGCTGGGTCAAGGACGCCGACCTCGACCTCGTCGAGGACCTGCGTGCGCGCGGGAAGTTGTTGCGTTCCGAGACGTATCGGCACTCCTATCCGCACTGCTGGCGCTGCGGCACCCCGCTGCTCTACTACGCCAAGCCCTCCTGGTTCATCGGCACGAGCGAGATCAAGGACCGTCTGCTCGCGTCCAACGAGACGGTCAGCTGGCATCCCGAGCACGTCAAGCACGGCCGCTTCGGCAAGTGGCTGGAGAACAACGTCGACTGGGCCCTGTCCCGGGAGCGCTACTGGGGCACGCCGCTGCCCGTGTGGCGGTGCGCGGCCGGCCACACCCACGCCGTCGGCTCGTTCGACGAGCTTGAGGCGCTGTCCGGCGTGCGGCTCGAGGATCCGCACCGTCCGTTCGTCGACGAGGTGATGTTCCCGTGCTCCGAGTGCGGCGAGGAGATGCGCCGCACGCCTGAGGTGATCGACGTGTGGTTCGACTCCGGCTCGATGCCGTTCGCGCAATGGGGCGCGCCGCACACAAACGAGGAGCACTTCCAGGAGCGCTTCCCGGCCGACTTCATCTGCGAGGCGCTCGATCAGACCCGCGGCTGGTTCTACTCGCTGATCGCAGTCTCGACGCTGCTGTTCGACCAGAGTTCGTACCGCAACGTCGTGTGCCTCGGCCTGATCCTCGACGAGGAGGGCCACAAGATGTCGAAGTCGCTCGGCAACGTCGTCGCGCCGTGGGAGGTCATCGACCGCTTCGGTGCTGACGCGTTTCGGTGGTACTTCTTCACCTCGAAGTACCCGTGGGACGGCTACCGCTTCTCGCTTGACACGATCGGCGAGTCGGTGCGCCAGTTCCTGCTGCCGCTGTGGAACATCTACGCGTTCTACGTCCTCTACGCGAACGCCAACGGCGTCGGACGTGAGGCCGCCGGCGAGCCAACCGAACTCGATCGCTGGATCCGCTCGCGCCTGAGCGCGACGGTCGAGGTCGCGCGGGAGCGGCTCGACGCCTTCGACGCCACCGGCGCGGGACGGGCGATCGCGGCGTTCGTCGATGACCTCTCCAACTGGTACGTGCGCCGCTCCCGCCGGCTGTTCTGGGAGGGGGCGCCGGCGGCATTCGAGACGCTGCGCACGGCGCTCGTCACCGTCGCCCAGTTGCTCGCGCCGTTCACGCCGTTTCTCGCCGATGAGATCTACGACAACCTCGACGGCCGTGAGCCGAGCATCCACCTGACCAACTACCCGGTGCCGGATGCGCGCGAGCCCGACCTCGAGGAGGCGATGGCGGTCGCCCGCCAGACCGTCCGCCTCGGCCTCGCGGCGCGGGCGTCGTCAAAGCTCAAGGTGCGCCAGCCGCTGCGCGCGGCGGTGATCGTCGCCGACGGGTTCGAGCGGGCGTCGATCGAGCGGTTTGCCGACCTCGTCCGGGACGAACTGAACGTGCGCGAGCTGCGATTCGTCACCGAGGCCGATGACCTCGGCGAGATCGAAGTGAAGCCGAATTACCGGGCGCTCGGGCCGCGTTTCGGCAAGGACATGCCCCAGGTCGCCGCGGCGGTCGCCGGGCTCGATCCGGTGCGCGTCGGCGCGGCGCTGCGGGATGGAACCGCCGTCGGGATCACCGTCGCCGGCGCCGACCATGAGCTCGGCGCCGATGACCTGCTCGTGTCGATGAAGCCACTCCCCGGCTACCAGATCGAACGCGAGGGATCGCACGCCGTCGCGCTCGAGCTCGTCATCGACGACGAGCTGCGGATCGAGGGCTGGGCCCGCGAGATCGTGCACGCCGTCCAGGCGGCCCGGCGCGATGCCGGGCTCGACGTCACCGACCGGATCGCCCTCACGCTCGCGGGCGACGACGCGCTCGTGGGCGCGGCCCGGACCCATCAGGAGTACATCGCGGGCGAGACGCTCGCGGTTGCAGGTGAGCTACGAGTCGCTGGACGGCATCGTGCCGGTCACGATCGACGGGCGGCCGCTCCAGGTCGGCGTCGCGCTCGCGGAGGCATAGGCGCAGCGACGCGCACCGGCGCGGTACGCCCGCGGCGCGCGGGGCGGCGGGGCGCGCGGGGCGACGCTGGGTATGGGAGTTCACCCCAATAATTGGGGTCAAGTCCCAAAGCCAACCTGTGGGTTGGGCGTTAGCGCTCGATCAGCAGACGGGCTTGGCCACCGGGGGCGAGCCCCAGCTTGACCGTCGCCCCACCGACCGGGACGTCTTCAATCCAGACGCGCTCGGACTCGTTCAGCGGCGCGAGCACACTCACCTGTTGCATCACCCGCGCAAGCTGGGCGACCTCGGCGTGCGTGCCTTCGAGCTGCTCGAGCCCGGCGTCGGTGATGAACGTCACCTCTAGGCCGAGATCCGTCTCGCGAGCATCTAGGACAGCCAGTCCCATGCCGCAAACCATACAGTGATCGGCGGCATGGGGCGAACCTTTAGCCAAATAGTGTGGCGATGCTCACTTAACTAGGCGAGGGCCGGCTCAAGCTCGGCCTCGAGGCGCTTCTTGGGGTAGGCGCCGATCACGGTCTTGGCGGGCTGACCGTGGCGGAACAGGATCAGCGTCGGGATCGACATCACGTTGTACTGGATCGCCGTCTGCTGATTCTCGTCGGTGTTCAGCTTGACGACCTTCAGAGCGCCCTCGCGCTCGGTGGCGATCTCCTCAACGACCGGAGCGACCATCCGGCACGGTCCGCACCACGGCGCCCAGAAGTCCACCAGGACCGGGACATCTGACTCGAGGACCTCGGCCTGGAAGTTGTTGTCGGTTACTTCGGCGACATTGCCAGCCATTGGGGGTGGGCTCCTTCGTGGTTCGGTTTTACTTCAGAAAGTATAGCGGCCCGGGGTCGGCCTGCCCGTCGGTCCGGCATGGCGACGCGAACGTGGGGCGTCGACGGAACCTTAGACGCAGGATGCGCGAGCCATGCCGGGACCGACGACAGGCCGACCGGGTGAGCCGAGACGCTCCAGGACCGACCACCACTAGCCTTGTAAGAGCAACCCGAGACCGACCGATGCCTGATCCGACGAACTCGAAATCGCTGCGGCCCTCGATGAGCTGGGGGATCTGTATGAGCTCGATGGGGCGGTGGTGCATCGGGTGGTGGCGTATCGGAACGCTGCGAAGGCGGTGAGGGATGCGCCGGTGTCGGTGTCGGCGATGGCTCGCCAGGGGCGGGCGACGGAGCTGCCCGGGGTCGGGGGGATCATCCAGGAGAAGGTGCTCGCACTCGCCGACGACGGGGCGATTCCGGCGCTGGTCAAGCTGCGCTCGAAGTTCCCGACCGGGCTGATCGAGATCACGCACCTGCCCGGCCTTGGGCCGAAGCGCGCGCGGCGGCTCTACGAGGAGCTCCAGATCGACTCGCTCGACGCGCTCCGGGCCGCCGCCCAGGAACAGAAGATCCGGAAACTCAAGGGGTTCGGGCCGAAGGCCGAGGAGTCGATCCTCGCCGCGCTCAGCCAGGCCGGCGCCGGCGAGCCGCGCCAGCGGGTCGTCCTCGATCGCGCGCTGGCGGTCGGCGAGCAGCTGCTGGAGCAGCTCCGCGCGCATCCGGCCGCGGACCGGGTCGAGCTCGGCGGCTCCGCCCGCCGGATGGCGGACAGCGTCAAGGACCTCGACATCATCGCCACCGCGGCCGACCCACTCGCGCTTGCCACCGCCGCCTCCGAGCTTGACCTGATCGAGTCAAGCGGCACCCCGACCGAGGCCGGCGTGCGGATGCGCACCCACACCGCGCTGAGCGTCGACCTGAAGATCGTCGCGCCGGACCAGTTCGGCAACCTGCTGCAGCACTTCACCGGGTCCAAGCAGCACAACATGGCGCTCCGCGACGCGGCCGTCCGCAAGGGCCTGCACGTCTCCGAGTACGGCGTGCTCGACGACGCCACCGGTGAGACACATCGGTGCGAGACCGAGGCCGAGGTGTACGCGCTCCTCGGACTCGAGTACATCGAGCCGGAGCTCCGCGAAAACCGGGGCGAACTTGAGGCGGCCGCCAACGGGACGCTCCCGGACCTGATCGCGCTGGGCGATCTCAAGGGCGACCTCCACTGCCACACGACCGCGTCCGATGGGACGGCCTCGATCCAGGAGATGGCGGTCGCGGCGCGCGACGCCGGCTACGCGTACCTCGCGATCACCGATCACTCGGCGAGCTTTGGGTTCGGTGACGACCTGTCTCCGGAGCGGCTGCGGGAACACGTCGAGCGGATCCGGGACACGCATGTCGATGGGATCGAGCTGCTCGCCGGCAGCGAGGTCAACATCCTCCCGGACGGCACGCTGGACTACGACGACGACGTGCTCGAGCTGCTCGACTGGGTCGTGGCCAGCGTCCACTCCTCGTTCCGGATGGCCTCGGACGCGATGACCGAGCGCATCATCCGCGCGCTCGAGCATCCGCTCGTCGATCTGCTCGGCCATCCCTCGGGGCGCAAGATCGAGCAGCGCCCGCCATACGCGTTTGATGCCGACGCCGTGATCGCGGCGGCGAAACGAACGGGAACGTTGCTCGAGATCAACGCGAATCCGGATCGTCGTGATCTGAACGAGGTCAACGCCCGCGCTGCCGCGGCCGCCGGCGTGCCGCTCGTGATCAGTTGCGACGCCCATCGCACCGGCGGCTTTGAGGTCGCCCGCTACGGCATCGCGACCGCCCGCCGAGCGTGGCTCACCGCAGCGGACGTCGCGAACACGCGTCCGTGGGCCGAGCTCGACGCCCTGCGCAAGCGGAGCCGCTCGGCGGCATGAACTCGCGGGTCACGCTGACGGCGGCCGCGCTCGCGGCCGGGCTCGCCCTCGCCGGCTGCGGCGGGAGCAGCAAGAGCAGCAGCAGCGCGTCGGCGTCGACGACCGGTTCGACGACGATCAGCGACCACGCGTCACCGCCCCCGTCGACCACCGGTCCGGTCTCGCATACCGCCCCCGCCCCGGCGGCCACGTTGGCGCGCGGTTTTCACCTGACGAGCCCCGTGCTGCGACAGAACGGCCCGATCCCCCGTCGCTACACCTGCGACGGCGCCGACATCTCACTGCCGCTGCGTTTCTCCGGGGTCCCCCGGGCAACGCGCGAGCTCGTGCTGATCATGCGTGATCCGGACGCGCCAAGCGGGAACTTCGTCCACTGGGCGCTCGCCGGCATCCCGCCGAGCACGACCGCGCTACAGGCCGGTGGCGTGCCGGGTCAGATCATTCCCGGACGCAACAGCTTCGGCAGCCTCGGCTACCGAGGGCCCTGCCCGCCCCACGGCAGCCACGCGCACCATTACGTCATCACCCTGAACGCGCTCTCGGGTCGGTCGAGTCTGCGCCCTGGGTTCACCGCCGATCAGCTGCAGACGGCGGCCATCGGGGTTGCCACGCTCGTGGGGACCTACCGGCGCGGCTGAGCCGCAGCCCGCGGCCCATACCACGACCCAGACAAGCCCGAGCGAGCCGGCGGTGCGCCGGAAGCGCCATCCGCGCTGAATCGCGACGAACCACAACAGACCGGCGATGCACAGAGCGGTGGCGACGAAGAAGTTGAGCCGCAGTCCGAGCACGTGGTTCGACGTGTCGATCCGCAGCGTCTCCTCGAAGATGCGAAAGCCGGAGTAGCCGGCGACATAGAGCGCAAACAAGCCCGGCGGCCGGATCTTGCGCGTCCGCCCGAGCCACACCAGGAATACGGCCAGCGACAGGTTCCAGATGATCTCGTAGAGGAACGTCGGCTGGAACGTCGCGTATTGGGCGTATCCGACGGGCCGGTGCGCGAGGTCGATCTTGAGTCCCCACGGCAGCGTTGTCGGACCGCCGAACAGCTCCTGGTTGAAGTAGTTGCCGATGCGGCCGATCGCCTGGGCGACGAGCAGCGCCGGCGCCGCGGCGTCCAGAAATCTCGGGATGTCCGCCTTGCGGCGGCGCAGCACCCACAGGCCGGCGAGGGTGCCGCACGCGATCCCGCCCCAGATGCCGAGTCCGCCCTGCCAGATCGCGAACGGGCCCCACCAGTGGTCCGGAACCTCGCCCGGCGTCGTGATGATGAAATACAGCCGCCCGCCGATCAACCCCGCGGGGAACCCCCACAGGGCGACCTCGTTGACGAGATCCGGTTGGCCGGTCCGCTTGCGGGTGATGAGGATCGCGGCGAGCACCGCGAACACGTACGCAATCCCGTAGGCGTGGAAGAAGAACGGCCCGAGGTGGATCCCGTTCGACGACGGGCTTGGGATGTACGCGGGGACGGTCACGAGCCCAACAATCGTGACAGGAGCTCCTCGCGGACAACCTTGTCGAGCTCCGCGGTCCCGAACGGCGCGGTCAGCTCGCGGGCGCGCGCCGCGTAATCGCCGGCCGGCGCGTCGAGCGCGATCCGGATCGCCCCCGCGAGATCCTCGCTGACAAGCCGGGGATCGAGCTCCCGTGCGAGCGCGCGCGCCGGATACGGTCCAGCCGCAGGCGTAGTGACGAGTCGGCAGCCGTCGGCGAGCGCCTCGAGCGCGCCGATCCCGTAGTCCTCATGCCGCGGGGCGGCGATGAAGAGGCGTGCGCGCCGGAGCAGCGCGCGGTACTCCGCCGGCGCGAGTGTGCCCGCCCAGCGCACGCCGGCGATCCGTTCCGGCCGAACGACCCCGGTCACGATCAGCTCCTCCCCCTCCCGGCGGACGCGCGTCCACTGATCGAGGAGGAAGTCGAGCCGACGCTTGTCCGGGTCGGCGGCGTATGCGATCGCGGTGATGTCGCGCTCGGCGTCGGGCACGAGCGGGCCGGAGGGCTCGACGGGTGAGCGGACGAGGAGGCTGGCCGAAGCGGCTGACGGCACCGGTTCGAGCGAGCGCTCACTCATGACGAGCACGAGCGGCGCGTCGCGGAGCCGGCGGCGCTCGACCGGGCGCTGCCAGATGCCGTGGCGGCCGGGCCGGTTCTCGGCTGCCAGGGAATCGACCCAGACCGCTCCCCGGCGTGGCCACAACAGCGCCGCGGTGATCGAGCAGTAGACGATCGCGCGGGGGTCGTGCGTCCTGATTGCCCCCACCGTCGCCGCCCGCGCTGCCCGCGCCTGGACGAGATCGGTGAGCGCGAAGGTCCGTACCTCCCGCACCGGGCCGGCGCGAACGAGCGTGGCGGATGCCCCCGCGCGACGGATCGCGTCGGTGAGCCCTCCCGATGACGACCGCCAGCCGGTCGTGCTGTCGACGGTGACGACGAGGACGTCGGTCCGGCCCACGTGACCGGGGGTGTTACGCGCCGCGCCGGGCGTGCGGTCGCGACGCGCCGTTCAGCTCGAACAGGTTGGAGCGGAACCCCGGGGTGCGGACGAGCCTGATCGGTTGCATCGGCGAGGTGCGCTCGATATAGAAGCGGGCGCCGTCACGCTCCTCGATCGCGGTGACCGCCGACGCCTGGCGACGCCACGCGAGCGACCAGATGATCGCGAACCCGGTCGCGACGGCCGGAACCTGGGGCAGCACGAACGCGAGCGCGCCGGCGCCGATCGTCGAAATGAGCAGCGGCCACAGCCGGTTGAGCACGACTCGCCCCGGGTTGACCTCGGGCAGGGTCGGCTGCATGCGTGCGCTCGCCAGCAGGTTTGCGATCGGCGGAGACGTCTCAGCGCGCCGGCCGAGCGAGATGCCGATGATCGCCGCGATCAGCCACCAGCCGGCGGCGAGCGGAACGAGCAGGTCGTCGCCCGAGCCGTTCGCCCCGGCGAGCGTGACTGCGCCGAGCGCCGTTGCCGCCGCCGCGCTGATCAGGACCGTCGTGCGGAGAAAGTCCGAGAACCGCATCGCCGCTCGAGCGTCAATCCGCCACGAGCATCGACAACAGCTGCTGCACGCCTTCGGTCCCCTCGACGACGAGATCGGCCTCATCGACGATCTCCCGCGGCCCTTCTTCGGAGCTGACACCGACGCGGATCGCGCGGGAGATCTCGCCCTCCTCGACCATCTGCACCAGCGCGCGGAAGGCGTCAAGATCGGTGGCATCGTCGCCGACGTACAGGGCGATTTCGACCGGGGTGCCGGCGAGGAACGAGCGGATGCCCGCCCCCTTATCGATCCGGACCGGGGGTCGGACCTCGAGCACCTTACGGCCCCAATGCGTTCGCAGTCCCGCCGCGGTCGCCCGTTCCGCGATCGTGTCGATCGCCGATCGCGCCGCCTCTTCGTCACGCGCCCCGCGCCAGTGGAACGCGACGATCGGGCCCTTGTCCTCCAGACGGACGCGCAGCCGCCGCAGATCGGGGGTGTCGACCTCGCGGCCGAAGTCCTGGATCCGCCGGGCCCAGTCCTCAAGCTGTGGATCGGGCACGGGCTTCGTCCACCCCGCCTTGAGCAGCTCGGCGCCGTGGGAGCCGAGATACGAGATCGAGCCGATCGAGACCATCGCCCGTGCCTCGGAGGCCTGTCGGCCGCTGACGCAGGCGACGACTCTGTAGCGGCGCGACAGCGCGATCAGGAGTTGGCGGGTGCGCTCGGGCACCGACGCATCAGAGGCATGCTCGACGATCGGGGCGAGGGTGCCGTCGATGTCGAGCAACACGGCACCGCGCGCGGGATCCGCGCGGAGCGGCGCGAGCACCTCGGTACCGACGACTGACGTCACGGACTTAGTATGCCCTGCCGCTGACGCCATCGCACGCGCGGGCATTAGGATTTCAGGTTGATGACAGAACAAGGTGACGGATACACGGTTTCCAGCCTCGACGACATGGGCGAGGGCCCCGGGTTTCGGAAGATCCGCCGCGAGCTCGGCGTGACCGCATTTGGCATCAATGCGATCGTGCTTCCGCCGCGCTACCAGACCGGCACGCATTACCACGAGGAACAGGAAGAGACGTACTTCGTGCACAAGGGCCAGGTCGAGTTCCGCTTTGGCGACGGCACGCGGCACGTGGTCGGTCCCGGCGGGATGGCGCGCGTCGCCCCGGACACCCATCGCGGGATGACGAACATCGGGGATGGCGAGGCGATCGTCGTGGTCGCCGGGGGCAAGGACGGCTACGTCGGGCGCGACGGCCAGGCCGTCGGTAAGACTTCGTCGGGCGGTCCGCCCGGCGCTGCTTGACGCGCAGTTCCGGGTCACCGGGCCCGGTCCTGCTGCTCCACGGTCAGCCCGGCGCCGCGCGTGACTGGGATCGGGTCACCGCCAACCTCGCCAACCTCGCCACCCGCGCGCGCCCGATCGCGATCGACCGGCCCGGATGGGACGGCGCCTCCCCGCCGCGGGACCTTGCCGGCAACGCCGAGGCCGCGATCGCGGCGCTCGACGCGGCTTCGATCGAGCGGGCGGTCGTCGTCGGTCACAGCTTCGGCGGAGCGGTCGCGTGCCAGGTGGCCGTCGATCATCCGGACCGGGTTGCCAGCCTCGTGCTGGTCGCACCCGCCGCGAACACCGCGTCGCTGTACCCGCTCGATCGGCTGCTCGCGATGCCGGTCCTTGGCGACCTCGGCAGCCTCGTCGTCGTTGGAGCCCCGGCGCTCGCGCTGCGGACTCGCCCCACCCGGGGCCTGATCGCCCGCGGGCTTGGCCTATCAGACGACCACCTGCGGGCGGTCGGTTACGCGTTTGGACGGCGCACGGCCCTACGCGCGTTCACCGTGGAGCAGCGGAGCATGATCCGCGATCTGCCCGCGCTCGAGGGGCGGCTCGGGTCGATCGCCGCCCCCACAACGGTGATGATCGGCACGCGTGACGTGGTCGTCCCGGTCGACTCGGCGCGCCGCCTGGCCGACACGATCCCGGACGCCGAGCTGATCGAGATTCCGCAGGCGGGTCACCTGCTCCCGCTCCGCCACGCCGGCGAGGTCGCCGACGCGATTGCGCGCAAGGTTTCCGCCGAATAGCGGCGGGTTTCTTGCGTCGCTCAGCCGTCGCCGGGCTGCGGCGTCGGCGCGGCGACGGCGACGGCGACGGCTCGGGCACGGCGGGGGTCGGCGGCTCCTCCGGCGTCGGCACTTCGGCCGGCTCCTCCGGTGCGGCGGGGTGGCCAGGGTCAGGGACGGCCGGCGTCACCGGGGCATCCGGGACGACCGGCGTCACGGGCTCACCCGGCTGCGGAACCTCCCCGACAGGGATGTTCAAAATCGACATGCCCCATGGGCTACCCGTTTTCCAGCGCCTGCTTCAACTCACCGGCCCGCGCCTTGACGAGCATCCCGCGGAGCGCGTCGACGAGCGGCCCGCGGATGACCATGCTGAGCATCCGTCCCATGTCGACCTCGAGCGCGTACGTGGCACGGGTGCGACCGTCGCCCAGGTCCTCGAGCGTCCAGCTCCCCTCGACCGACTTCATCTCCCCCTTGACCTGGGTCCACGACAGGCGCGTCGGCCCGTCGTAGGAGAAGCGGACGGTCGACTTGATCGTCCGGACCTTCGCGTCGGAGGCGGACTCGACGAGAACGGCACGGCCCTCGCCGTCGCGCTCGATCGCCTCGATGTCCTTCAGGCCACCTTGCCACTCGGGCGCCTTCTCCACGTCCTCGACGAGCTTCCACACCTCGTCGAGGGGGGCATTGATTTCCGCTGTCGAGCTACCACTCAGGTTTCCCATATGCGTCCGCCTCCTTGTTCTGAGCCGTCGTCATCGTGCGTTTGACGGCTAACCTAGCCGACGCAGCCTCGCGCGCGCATGACCGCGCGACGCGATCGATTTGGAGGCACACCCAATGGCACTCAACACACCGGTAGTTCTGGACCGCCAGCGGATCCAGGAACTGATCGAGCGTGAGTCCCGCGAGCTGGACAAGCGCACGCAGGGCTCGGCAGAGATGTACCGCCGGGCGCGGCGGTCGCTGAGCGGCGGCGTCTCCTCCTCGTATCAGCTCCGCGACCCGTGGCCGATCTACCTGACGACCGGTGAGGGCCCGGTCGTCAACGACGTCGACGGCAACCGCATGTGGGATTTCCACAACGGCTTCGGCTCGATGGTCCAGGGGCACGCGAACCCTGCGATCGTGAGGGCGGTCACTGACCGCGTCGCCGAGGGCACGCATTTCGCCGCGACGACCGAGGACGGCGTCGTCGTCGCCGAGGAGCTCCAGCGCCGCTGGGGACTCGAGCGCTGGCGGTATGTGAATTCGGGCTCCGAGGCGACGATGGACGCGATCCGGATCGCGCGTGGTCTGACCGGCCGCGACACCATCGTCAAGATCTTCGGCTCCTATCACGGCCATCACGACGGCGTGATGGTGTCGATCGGCGTCGAGTACGACCGCATCGGCGACCGGGAGAACTACGAGTCGCTTCCCTACGGCGCCGGCATTCCGAAGGCAGTGAGCGATCTCACGATCGCGGTTCCGTTCAACGACGCCGGCGCCATGGAGCGCCGGATCGAGAAGCTGGAAGCCGAGGACCGCAAGCCCGCCTGCGTGATCATGGAGGCGGCGATGATGAACCTCGGAGTCGTGCTCCCCGAGCCCGGCTACCTGGAGGCGGTCCGCGACATCACCCGCCGTCACGGGATCATCCTGATCTTCGACGAGGTGAAGACCGGCTTGGCGATCGCCGCCGGCGGCGCCACCGAGCGGTTCGGGGTCACCCCGGACATGGTCACGCTCGCCAAGACGCTCGGCGGCGGGTTGCCGGCGGGCGCGATCGGCGGCACCGAGGAGGCGATGAGCTCAGTCGAGGACGGGTCCGTCTACCAGGTCGGTACCTACAACGGGAACCCGCTCGGGATGGCGGCCGCCCGCGCGAGCCTGCTCGAGATCCTCACCCCCGAGGCCTACGAGCACCTCGACGCGCTCAACGACCGGATCGCGGCCGGCTGCCAGGGCGTGATCGAGCGTTACAACCTGCCCGGCTACGCCGTCGGCGTCGGCGCGAAGGGCTGCGTGACGTTCTCGACGACGAAGATCGTCGACTACGAGACATTCAAGGCCAACCAGGATGTCGACGTCACCGAGCTCGCCTGGCTCTACAACATGAACCGCGGCATCTTCATGACGCCGGGTCGTGAGGAGGAATGGACGCTCTCGGTGACCCACACGAACGAGGCCATCGACGCGTACGTCGCCGCGTTCGACGAGATGGCCCGCGAGCTGACGGAGTAGCTAGTGGGCGCCCACTACGCGCTGATCACGTCGCCTCTGTTGACGTCGTCCTTGCTGAGCGACGTCAACAGCAGGCCGATCATCTGACCCGCCTCGGCCTCATCGAGACGTTTGCGGAACGCCTCGATCCCGTCGACCCGGACCGCCGAGGTCCGGTAGCCGACCTGCACCTCGTCGCCGACGCGGATGCTCCCGACCTCGACCTCCCCGGTCACGACCGTCCCGCGGCCGCGGATGAAGAACACGTCATCGACCGTGAGGCGGAACACGGCGCGATCCTAACGTCCCGCGCCCCGTCTCGTCAGCGGCGGACGACGACGACGAACGACGTATGCGTCGGATGCAGCGTCACCGTGACGACCCAGCGTGCCCGACTGAGCCGGGCGGAGAACGTGAACCGCGAGCCACCGCCGTGCGCGCGCAGCCGGACGCGATGTCCGGGCGCGACGGCGGTGGCCTGCGGTCGTCCGGCCCCACTCGCGACCGTCACCGTGAACGACACGGTGCGGGCCGACACGCGAGCGCGGCCAACGTGCAGTATTGGTGCCCGGCGGGGAGCACTGCCGACCGGTCCGACCGACGCGCTGTACGCGTCGATGGCCCCCATCCGGACCCGCACCCGCAGGTAGGTGCCGGTGTAGGCAGAGCTGATCGTGAAGCTGGCGCCGCGGGCACCGGGGATCGTCACCCATCCCGTGCGTCCGTCGGCCGAGTACTGCCACGCGTAGGTCAACCGTCCCGGCCATCGACCAGCGACCCGCGGACGCGCCCAGCGTCAGGCCGACGCGCGCGGTGCCGGCGACGGTCGGCCGAACCGTGTTGACCGGCGTCGGGACGGTGACCGGACCGAACGGGGACGAGACGGCGGTTGACGTGCCGACCGCGTTCGTCGCCGTGACGCGAACCCGGAGATACGTGCCGGCGTCGCCGGCACCGATCGTGTAGCTCGCGCCGAGCGCGCCCGGAATGCTCACCCAGCCTGTCTGGCCATCGGCGGAGTACTGCCACGTGTACGCGTAGTTGGGCGCCGCCGGCACCCAGGTGCCTGGGCTCGCGCTGATGGTGCTCCCGACCTGCGGTACTCCGGTGATGACGGGCGATGATGCGACCTGTGGCGGCCCCGACGCGATCGGCCCGAACGATGCCGACGTCGCGCTCGCCTGGCCGAAGCTGTTCGTCTCGGTGACGATGACGCGGAAGTAAGCGCCGAGATCGGCGGGCTGCGTCGTGTAGGAGAGCCCGGTCGCGCCGATATCCGACCACGTTGCGGCGTCCGTCGAGCGCTGCCAGCGAATCGCCTTCGAGGTGCCGCTCGTCGACCACCCGCCGAGGCCCATCGTCAGTATCCCACCCACGACGCCGCTGCCGTTGATCACCGGAGCGCCGGTGTTGACCGGCGCGGTCGTCGCCGGCGGGGAGCTGACGACCTGTCCGACCGCGACGGCGTCGATCACGTACTGGTTGACGAACGGCCACGAGAGCGTCGCGAAGCCGCTGTCACCCCACCTGGTGCCCCACGAGTTCTCGATGCGGACGCCGGTCGAGTCGTAGCCGAGGACGGTCACGGCGTGGCCGCCGTCGTAGCCGCCGACGGGGCCGGCGTAGAAGCCGTGGTTCGCCGAGGTCACGTAGTAGAAGTTGTCGTACACCGGGAAGCCGATCACGACCGGCTCGTCGGCCGCCACCGCCGCCTCGATCGACTGCTGGGTGACGGTCGAGTTCGCGCTCTCACCGACCGCCAGCTCCTGGTAGCCGCTGAGCTTCCAGTTCGCGGCGTTGGTCCTCTCGGCGGCGGTCGGCAGGTCGACGTAGTCGGTCGGACCTTGCCAGTAGTCAGCCGAGCTGTCGACCCCTTGGGTCTTCGCGATGTCGAGGTGGCTCTCGATGGACGACCCGGAATCGTGGCCACCCGTGACCTGCGAATACGTGTACATCGGCGCGAGCACGCCACCGGCGATCCCGAGCCGGTTCTCCCAGTAGCCGAGCGCGGTGTGGTCAGTCGCCCACGCCGCGCAGGAGCCGATCTGTCCCTGGTCGCCGACCGGCGGAGCGTAGGGCGTCAGGTCGGCGGTCGGCGGAGGCGTGGCGGCGGCGAAGCGGATGACGCTCCCTGCCTTGCTCGGCGCCCGCGCCGGCTCGACGAGACCCATGCCGTGGACCGATGCGGCCGGCGATTGGGACGGCACCGCGCCGCACACAGCAACCGCGGAGAGCAATACGCCGCTCCACCAGCGGAGGCGCGCGGGAGGTCGGCGTCCGTGCCACATATGTGTTCAGAAACGGGACCGCGCGCACGGAAGATGAGTCTGCCCTCTATTTCTCGGCTGATTGTCGAGCCGCGGGCTCGCTCGTGACCGCTCAGCGCCACCAGGGGCGCGCGCGGATCCGGGCGACGTGCGCGGCCGGGTCGATCAGCACCTCGAGATGATCGACGAGCTGGCTGAGGTACTGCTCGAGCCAGATCGTCCGCCGGTAGCGCCCCGGTGGCGGGTCACCGCAGGCGAGCGAGGGGACGTTGAGACGAGGATGAGCGCCGGGGCGGGGCGCGTCGACGCTTCCGGCGAGCTCGAAATACCACGAGCAGAGCTCATCGGCCTGGCGCATGACGGTCCCGAGCGGCTGTCCGTGGTGCGCCGCCCAGCCCTGCGGCAGTCCCGCGACGGTATGGGCCGTGAGACGGAGGCGCAAGGTTCCGCCGACCAGCCGCCACAGCTCCTCCTTCTCGATGTGCTTGGTGCCCTGCTCGGCGAGGAAGCCGCGCAGGGCCTCGTCGAGGCGCCGCGCAGCGACAAACGCCACGGCGCCCGCCTGCGGCGGATCGGTGCGCCGGCCGCACACCCAGTCGATCGCCTCCCGCAGGTAGGTCGCGCCGCTGCGGAACGCGTCGGCCAGATCGTTGCCGACGACCGGTGCCGTCCCCCGGGGCCAGAACAGGACGCCGACCGCGAGGCTCACCCCGCATCCGATCGCGACGTCGAGGATCCGCAGCTCCCCGATTCTCCAGCCGACCGGGTTCAGCAGGTTGAAGAGCACGACCACGGTCACCGTGAACGCGGCCTGACCGACGGCGAACGGCAACGTCCCCGGGGCGTAGGCGGCGATCAGCACGGCGATCGGGAGGGTGACCCACAGGGCCGCGGTCGATGTCCCGATCGCGAGCAGCAAGATCGCGCCGACGACGAACCCGATCGCGGTGCCGAGTAGGCCGCGCAGCGCGGTTGCCCCCGTCGCCGCGGCACTCGTGCGGAGCACCGACAGTGTGCCGAGGACGACCCAGAATCCGTGCTGGACCGAGCTCGCGTCGGCGATCGCCACCGCCGCTGCCAGCGCGAGCGCCCCACGCACGCTGGAGACGAACCAGACGGAGCGGACGGTCGCGTGGTGCCTCACGACGCGCGCGTACGCCGAGAGCTGGCCGCCGCGGCCGGGCGGCTGCTCGGCGGCGCCGGCGAACCACCGTGCCTCCGCCTCCTCGATCCATTGCGGGTCGACGAGCTTGGCCGCGGTCAGGGCATCCGCGCCGATGCCGAGGATCGTCATCGCGATCGTGTGCGTGTGAAATGAGAGCCGGGCCGCGTCCTCGTATCCCGGACTGTCGAGCGGCACCTGCCGAACCCACTCGAGCGTCGCGATGCGCTGAGCCTCAAGCCCCTCGAGGTCCGGTGCGGTGCGCCCGCCGCTGAACAGCCGACCGGCGTCCCGCAGTGTCGTGGCCGCCGTGCGCAGCAGATCGCGCTCCGGCGTCGCGGCGGACTCGAGATCGCCCCGAGCGCGTGCGGTGTCGGCGACGAGCTGGGTCAACCACTCGAGCAGATCGGCCGCGTTGGCGAGGGCCTGGTCACGAATCGCGAGCCCGGTCGGCCGGAACGCCGTCGCTGTGAATACGCCGAGCACGGCGTTCTTAGCCTCGACGCAGCGCTGCAACAGCTGGTCGGTCGCCTCGCCGGCGAGCATCGCCTCGAGCTCATCGGCAAGCGTGTCAGCGAGGGCTGTCACCGCGCCGCGCAGGCGATCCGCGGTCTGCGGGTTGGGGAGAACGAGCACCGCCGCGGTCCCTGCGATCGAGGCGAGCCACCATCCCGCGAGCCGGTCGGGAACCATCGACATCGTGCCCGGGGAGGCCGCCGGCAGGACGTAGGCAAGCAGCGCCCCGGTGACGCCGGAGGCGGCGTTCGGACCGGTGACGCCGGCGAAGAACACGACAAACGCCACCGGGATCGTGACGAGCCCACCCGCGAGCGCCGAGGAGTTGACGGCGGTGCCGATGATGAGCAGCACGCTGCCGGTGACGGCGAGACCAAGGTGGGCGGTGACCTTGTCACGAGTCGTGCCCCCGAAGGTCACGAGCACGAGCGTCGCGAACGACCCGAAGCTCGCAAACAACGCGATTTGCAGGTTGCCCAAGCCCTCGAGGGTGATCGCGAACAGCACCGGCATGACAACGGCAGCGCGGATTGCGCGCCGCACGGCAGCCGCGCTCGCCCACGCCCGCCAGCTTCCCGGCGTGCTGGTCTCCCTCCACCGTTGCCTCAGCGTCGCCACCGAGAGCGCCGCGACACCGCTCGACACAGCGCGGAGTCTATTCCCCGCCTGCTTGACTACCGCACACGTGGAGCGGGAGTTCGACACGGTGGTCGTTGGGGCCGGGCCGGCCGGGGAGGTCGCGGCCGGGCGGCTCGCGGGCCGCAGCGACAAGCGTGTGGCGGTCGTCGAGGGCCATCTGATCGGCGGCGAGTGCTCGTTCTATGCGTGCATGCCGTCGAAGGCGCTGCTTCGACCCCCGGAGGCACTGCACGAGACGCTGCGCGTGCCCGGCGCCGCCGAGGCGGTGACCGGCTCGGTCGATGTCGCGGCGGCACTCGCGCGGCGGGATGAGGTGATTCGGCACCTCGACGATTCCGCACAGGTGCCGTGGCTCTCGGACCGCGGCGTCGAGATCGTCCGCGGCTGGGGCCGCCTTGACGGTGAGCGACGCGTCCGGGTCGGCGATGACGTGCTCGTCGCGCAGGATGCGGTCGTGATCGCCGTCGGCAGCGCCGCGCGGTGTCCGCCGATTCCGGGTCTTGCCGAGATCGGCGCCTGGTCGAACCGCGAGCTGACGACCGCCTCGCAGGTGCCACCGAGGCTGCTCATCCTCGGTGGCGGGATCGTCGGCGTCGAGATGGCGCAGGCATGGGCGTGGTACGGCTCCTCGGTCACGGTCGTCGAGGCCGTCGACCGCCTGATCGCCCGGGAGGAGCCGCTCGCGTCGGACGCGGTCCGGGAGGCACTCGAGCAGGCCGGCGTCGCCGTCGAACTCGGCGCCAAGGTGGTGGCCACCCGGCGTCAGGACGATGAGATCGTGCTCGAGCTGGAGGGCGGCCGGTCGCTGCACGGCAGCCACCTGCTCGTCGCCGTCGGCCGGCGGGCGCTCACCGACGACCTCGGCCTGGAGAGCGTCGGCCTTCAGCGCGGCGGTGACCTGGCGGTCGACGAGCACATGCGGGTCGCCGGCCTGCCATGGCTGTACGCCGTCGGCGATGTCAACGGGCGCTCGCTGCTGACTCATTCCGCCAAGTACCAGGCGCGGATCGCCGTCGACTGCATCCTTGGCGAGGACGCCGTCGCGTGGGCAGACCGCGCCCACTCGCCGCGGGTGGTGTTCACCGAGCCGAGCGTCGCCGCGGTCGGGCTGACCGAGCAGGCGGCCCGGGAGCGCGGACTCGACGTCGCCGTGTTCGACCTCGATACGAGCGGCACGGCCGGCGCGAGCTTCTACGGCCGCGGCACCGCTGGCACGACCCGCTTCATCGTCGACCTGGCCCGGGAGGTGTTGGTCGGCGTGACGTTCGTCGGGGCCGACGTTCAGGACTTCGTGCAGACCGCGACCCTCGCCGTCGTCGCCGAGGTCCCGGTCCCGGTGCTGGCGCACGTCATCTCGCCGTTCCCGACCCGGAGCGAGCTGTGGCTGAAGTTCGTCGAGGCCTACGAGAAGGAACGCGGGCGTTCGGTGCACACCACCGACGCGGCGACCCGCTGCTGATCCCCTGAGGATTCGCGGCCGTCCGGCCGATAACAATCGATGTGATCGACAATCGGCGCGTCTTCATCCTGCTCGTCGCCGCGATTGCGGTGCTCGGCGTGATTCTCGTCGGCGAGGTGAATCATGTGCCGGCGCAGACGCTGCGGGTCACCTCGGGCTCCATGCGCCCGACGCTCGCCGTCGGACGGATGTTCCCGCTCGACACCACGGCGTACCGGTCGTCGTCGCCGCGGATCGGGGACATCGTCGCGTTCCACGCCCCGGAGGGGGCGATGCCCGACACGCCGGTGTGCGGCGTGTCGCGGCCCGCGGGGGCGGTCTGCCCGCAGCCGACGCCGGCCCGGAGCAACGAGATCTTCGTCAAGCGCATCGTCGCCGGGCCGGGCGACACGGTGTCGGTGCTCGGCGGCATCGTCGTACGCAACGGTGTCCCTCAACACGAGCCCTACGTCGCGGCCTGCGGCTCCAGTCAGGAATGCAACTTCCCGGCACCGGTGCAGGTTCCGCGCGGCGAGTGGTTCATGATGGGCGACGACCGCGGCGCGTCGAACGACAGCCGCAACTGGGGTCCGGTGCCGGCCGCGTGGATCATGGGCCGCGTCAAGGTCAGTCCCTGACCATCCGCAGCGCCGGACAGACGGGGCTCGCCGCGGACGTCCGACCGCCCATTCTGGCGAGCGGCTCAGCGCGGGTGCTGCGTGGGACCGTCGGTGCTCGCGCAGCAGCGAGTCACGGATCGCGCGGACGACCGGGCTCGCCGGGTGACACGCGAGGACGAGTGCGGACGGAAGCCACAGCAGCATCGACAGCGCGGGCGAAAGCACGCCGCTCGCCCCGAGGAGCAACGAGCCGGCGGCCAGCGCAAACAGTGTCGTTCGGAATCCGCTCACGAGCACGTTCTCGGCAGCGCGCGCGTGAACTGAAGGTTGCAGCCTGCGTGTCTAGACGTATTCGGCAGCCACGAGCAGGTCGCGCCAGTCGCGCAGCGCCAACTCGACCGCCTCTTTGAGCTTGCCGAGGTCTCCAGCCGCCACCGTGAGAGCGGCGGCCTCGACGCGATCGCCCTCGCTCACCTCACGCCAGACCGCCAGCTCCGCCGGGATCCGTTCGATCAGTTCGCGTGCCGCGACGAGGTCCGCCGGCGCCGGGTACTCCCGTTCAAGCCGTTCCCGGATCCGCGGCGTGATCACGTTTAGAGCCCCGGGCTCAACGCGCTGAGGTTGATCTGGCCGTGGCATGATCCGGCGTGATCGCCAGCCCAACCTCGGTCCCGCTTGTCCTGCGCCCGCGCAGGCGCTGCACCGCCCAGTAGATCGGCAGGATGAGGATTCGGTCGATCCGGTACTTGCGGCCCACCGCACTCCGCACGTGGTCGAGTTCGCCGTCCGGGAGGATCTCGGCGGTCGCCGTCACTGCCGGCCCGCGGGTCCGCCCCGACGCGCTGCACGGTGCAACGGTGACATGGGGGTTCCGCCGGATCCGGCGAACCTTGAACGAATCGGCGCCGGTCTGTACGAGAAGCCGCCCGTCCTCAGCGACGAACCACACCGGCGTCGCGACACCGGTTCCGTCGCGCTTGAAGCTGACCAGGCTCACGTACTTGCCACGGAATCGCGCATCGAGATCTGGCATATCGCTCCTTTCGGACCCAGCCTGGACCCATGACGCGGATCGCGCATCCGGCAGCTCTACGGCACGGCCGCGGGCGCAGACTACGGATCACCGAGGCTCAAGGTCGACCACTTCGAACCCGAACCGCTCCGCGAGCCGGCCGGCGACGAGCGAGCGGTGGCAGGCCCGGGCCGTCGCCTCGACGCACAGCAGCGCACCGAGTCCCTGGACCGGGAGCCGCTGGACGAACGGCTCGAGCGGGACCAGATCGAGGACGTCCTCGGTGTAGCGACGGATGTACTCAGGCGCGAGTTCCACGCGCGAGCGCTTGCCGACCCCCTGCCGATCGTCCTCGGCGTACTGAAGGTGGCGGAGCTCGGTCGTCGGGGCGAGCTCCGGGTGGTACTCGTAGGCGATACCGGCATCGGCGAGCCGCGCCTGCAGCCGCCCGGCGTTGGCCCACGCGTACTGCGTGCCGCGCACGCCACGACGTTGGCGAATATCGAACAGCTTGCTGACGTTGGCGTCGTCAAGCGCTTCGATGAAGCTCTCGGCGTCGAACTCGTAGACGCCGATCGTGGCGATGCGCGGCATCAGGCCATCGTGTGCCTTCAGACGGCCCTCAGAACGACTTGTACTTGCCGTTGCCGATGACGAACCCGTGGTTGTCGCCGTTGAAGCAGAGCACGGTTCCCTTGGCGACGTTGCAGGTGACGCCGATCGAACTCCACAGCGTGCCGCTGGAGAGCGTCTTGATCTTGTTGGTGACCCACGACGCCTGGCTGATCGCCACGATCTGTGGCGAACCCGAGCGGCCAATCTGGACGAACGGATCACCCACTCCGTGCTTCGGCTTCGGCAGACCCGTCGCGCTGCACAGCACGAACGTCGCCGGCTTGCCCGCGGCATGGATCTCGAGCCCGCAGACGGCGGACTTCTTTGGGTTCTGGAACAGCTGCGTGTGCGACGTCCCCGCGAGGGCGACGGCGGGCACTGCGGCGACGGCAACCGCGCTCACCGCGGCAACAACACGTGACCTGGTCATCTCGGTCCCTTTCGTTCTGCGTCGGCCCGCGGAGAATGTCCGCGGCGGATCGGTTGATTCGACGCCGGTGCGACGTGATCCTCCTGCGGTCAGATGATGCCGAGATAAGTGTCCGTCGGCGCGCCCTGTGAGCGTGTCCGGACCGCTCAGGAGGAGACCGTCACGGGATCCTCTGCCTGATCGGCCGGCGTGACGCCACCGACGGCGCCGCCGGGGATGTCGTCGATGATCCGTGACCCGCGGCCCCGGGTGAAGAAGCTGACGGCCCAGCGAATCAGGACGATCAACCGGTTCTGGAAGCCGCTGAGGTAGTACAGATGGACCGTGAGCCAGACGGCCCAGGCCAGGGTCCCGCTCAGCCGGATGAAGCGGAGGTCGGCGACCGCGGAGCGACGTCCGATCGTCGCCAGGTTCCCCTTGTCGTGGTACCGGAACGGCTGCCACGGCTCACCGGTGATTCGGCGTTTGATCAGCTCCGCCGCGTAGCGACCCTGCTGGATCGCGACCGGTGCGACGCCCGGCAGCGTCTCCGCCCGTCCGTCGGCGCCCCGGACACGGACCATGTCGCCGAGCACGATCACCTCCGGATGGTCCGGGAGCGTCAGGTCGCGCTCCACCGTCACCCGGCCGGCGGCATCGAGCTCCGCGCCGCTGCGCTCCGCGATTTGACGCCCCAGGCCGGAGGCGGTGACGCCGGCGGCCCACACGACGGTGCCGACCGGGATCGCCTCGGGCTCGCCGGCCGGCCCACCGATGGTCACCGTCCCAGCGTCGATCCCGACGACCGGGCTGTTCAGCCGCACGGTCACCCCAAGCCGCTCGAGCGCGCGCTGCGCCCGCGCCGACAGCGAGCGGGGGAAGGCCGGGAGCACCCGGTCGCCCGCCTCGAGCAGCAGGATCCGAGCGCACCGCGGGTCGATGACCCGAAAGTCATGGCGGAGCGTGTCAATCGCGAGCTCGGCGATCTGACCCGCCATCTCGACGCCGGTCGGACCGGCACCGACGACGACGAACGTCAGCTCACGCTCGCGGGCGTCCGCGTCCGGGTCGAGCTCGGCGCGCTCGAAGGCCCGCAGCAGTTGTGTCCGGACCGAGAACGCACTCTCCAGCGACTTGACCTCGGCGGCGAATGCCCGCCACGGCTCGTGTCCGAAGTAGGAGTAGCTCGAGCCGGTGCAGACGATCAGGGTGTCGTACGGCACGATCGGCGGCGCGGCAACCCCCTGCGTGGACGTGAGCGACACGGTGCGCCGCCCGAGGTCGACATCGGTGACCTTCGCCAGGATCACCCGGACGTTGTCATCCCGCGCGAACATCGCTCGCAGCGGATACGTGATCTCGCCCGGCGACAGCGCCCCGGTGGACACCTGGTACGTCAGTGGCTGGAACAGGTGGAAGTTGCGCTTGTCGATCAGCGTGATCTCGACGGGGAGGCGCCGGAGTCGCTGGACCGCCCGGAGACCGCCAAACCCACCTCCGACGACAACGACCCGATGCGGCGCCGTCGGTGGGGTCGGCGTCGGCGCCGTCGGTGGCGTCGGCGTCGGTGTCAGATCACGCTGCGCGTTCATGACGCGGATCCCTGCGCGGGCATGGCTCCGGAGTGTGAGGTCTCGACGCCCTGCGCGCAAGCACTACTTGGCGCCGAAGTGGCGCTTGGTGTCGTTGAACAGGCTCTTCGTGATGAGCCCGTTGATCGGGTTGCCGGGCTTGGCGGCCGGCGGGACCTCGCTGGCGACCGTCCAGGTGAACCGGCACGTCGTCGGCGAGGTCTCCTCGACGAGGTAGTCCTCGGCGAAGCGGCGGAACAGCGGCATGCTCGCCTCGCTGACGTAGAACGCCTTGCGCCGTCCCTCCTCCCAGATGAAGTACGTCTCCTTGAGAACGAGCGCCCCGAGCGGTGTCTTCACCGTCCGGGTCGTACCGACACCGAACGGGCGGGACGAGGTCCAGGTGACGCTCGAGAGCGCCCGACACCAGCTGAGCGTGCCGTCGGCCGTGAGCGCCGACCACACCCGCTCGGCGGGGTGCGGGATCTCGAACACGCCCACCTGGCGGTTCGGCGCCGAGGCGAGAAACGCCTCGTCGCATTCGCTCAGCTTGAAGAAGGGCCGCGCCATGGCGCGCGGCACCTTATCGGGACGCGGGTCGGCTCGCGTTGCGGCGCCGCCTGCGGCTCGGCGCTTGCGGCGGTCAATCGAGCTTACGATCCGGGTACCGCGTGAGCCCGTCGTCGGCCAAGTGCTCCCACACCGCCTTGGACTCGACGAAGCTGTGGTACTGCGGCCGGATCCCCGGGTCGTCGTCGAGCGTGCCGAGGCGGACGGATACCTCGGGGCCGTCCGGCCACGTGCCGCCGAACAGGCTCGAGCCGCACACCCGGCAGAATGCCTTCGCCATGCCCTCCGGGGGGCGGAAGGTCTCAATCAGCTCGGCGCCGGCGAGCAGGCGGAACCCCTCCGCCGGAACGCGTCCCTGAGCCGACGCGGCACCTCCCGAGTGCTTGCGACACCGGGAGCAGTGGCAGTAGTTGGCGCGGCGAAACGGCGCCGTGACCTCATAGCGAACGCCGCCGCACAGGCACGATCCGCGGACCGGGTGCTCCGGCGAGACCGGTGCGCGGGCGAGGGACGATGCGCCATGCCCCGCAGTATCGCGCGGGTAGAGTCGAAGCCATGAACGTAATGCCGCATTTCGTCGTTCCCGACGCCGCCGAAGCAGCCGCCTGGTACGCCCGCGCCTTCGGTGCCGTGGAGCTCTCCCGCGTCCCGCTCCCCACCGGAGCGGTGATGACGGTCGCGCTGCGGATTGGCGATTCCGAGCTCCACATCGCCAGCGAGTTCCCGGACGCCGGGATCCTCTCACCGATCTCGATCGGCGGTACCGCAACCGTCCTTCAGATCACCACCGATGACGCCGACGCGCTGTGGGAGCAGGCGCTCGCTGCCGGCGCGACCGTGCTTCACCCGATCGCGGATCAGTTCTGGGGCGATCGGCAGGGTCAGCTCACCGACCCGTTCGGACATCGGTGGAACATCGCTCAGCACATCCGCGACCTCTCGCCGGATGAGATCGCGGCCGCGGCGGCAGAGCGGTTCGGCGGCTGATCCCGGTACGCGGCCGCAAACCCCTGCCGCCACGTCGGATAGCGCGGCGTCCATCCGAGCTCCCGCTTGGCCTTGACGTTTGAGGCGCCGCGGGCCTCGGTGGCGTTGATCACGTTCCCCTCGCCGGCGACGATTGTCGCGAGCCAACGCGGAAAGCGACGCGGGGCCTTGGCGCCGACCGCGTCGGCGAGCACGGGCAACCAGTCGCGAATCGGGGCCGGTTCGTCGTCGACGATGTTGTAGACGCCGGGCGTGTCGTGTTCAAGCGCGAGCACCGTCGCCGCGGCGGCATCGTCGAGATGAACGAACGACATGTAGCCGCCGCCGTCACCGACGATCGGGAACATCCGCTTGCGAATCGGCTCGACCAGGCCGTCCTTGGGACCGCCGTAAAAGCCGCCGTAGCGCAGCGCGACTCCGCCGGCCTCCGTGACCGTCTGGTCGAGGTAGCGCATCGCGGCGTGTGTGCGTTCGGCGTTCCGCGGCGTGGCCGGGTCGAGCGGGTCGTCCTCGGTCTTGACCCATCCGCCCTCACGCGCGTACCGATACGGCGCAAAGCTCTGGGCGACGAACCGGGTGACGCCGACCTCCCGCGCCGCCGCGAGCAATGCGTCGGTCCCTTCCGTCCGCAACCGGTTGGTCGTCAGCGAATGTCTTGTCGAGGCTGCGGCCGAAGCGCGCATCGGCGATCGCCGTCGCCTGGTGGACGACCGCGTCCGGTGCGGCCTGGAGCACGGCATCGCGCACGGCGCGCGCGTCAAGAAGGTCGAGCGTCACCGCTTCTGCGCCCTGGGCCCGGATCTGATCGGCCCGCTGCCGCGATCGGGCCGTGCCGATCACCGCGTGTCCGGCGCCGATCAACTGCGGGACGAGATGGGTGCCGATCGCACCACTCGCGCCTGCCACGAACACTCGCATTTGCCTGCTCCTTCGATCTCGGGAATCTCGCGCCATGTCACAGCGCCGGACCCCAGCGGGTCTTACTGCTATGACACGAGAACAGGGAGGAACGTGACCGTGAACGACCAGGAATTGCTGGCAGATCAATTCGAGGAGCACCGGACGCGCCTGCGGGCCGTCGCTTACCGGATGCTCGGCTCGCTGAGCGACGCCGACGACGCCGTTCAGGAGGCGTGGCTGAGACTCAGCCGAACGGACGCGAGCGCAGTGGAGAACCTCGGCGCGTGGCTGACCACGGTCGTCGCGCGCGTGTCGCTGAACATGCTCCGTGCCCGGTCGTCCCGACGCGAGGAAGCGTTCGGCCCGTACATCCCGGATCCGATCATCGACCCGGCGGACGGAACCGACCCTGAGCACGAGGCGCTGCTCGCCGATTCCGTCGGCCTGGCGCTGCTCGTAGTGCTCGAGACGCTTTCGCCCGCCGAACGGCTGGCGTTCGTGCTCCACGACATGTTCGCCGTGCCGTTCACCGACATCGCGGGGATCATCGACCGCTCTCCGGATGCGGCGCGGCAACTCGCCAGCCGCGGGCGGCGGCGTGTCCGCGGGGCGGCGGCCCCACCGGACGCGGATCTCAGCCGGCAGTGGGAGGTCGTCGAAGCCTTCGTCGCGGCCGCACGGGATGGCGACTTCGAGGCACTCGTCGCGATCCTCGACCCGGACGTCGTGCTGCGTGCCGACGGGGGCGCAGGCCCACTGTCGCACGAGGCGCGGGGGGCCGAGACGGTCGCCGGCCGAGCACTCATGTTCTCCCGCATCGATCTCACGGTGCACCGCGCGCTCGTCAACGGCGCCGCCGGGATGGTCGCGCTCCGGGACGGCCAGCCGTTCTCGGTCGCCGCGGTCACCGTCCGCAACGGGCGGATCGCCGAGCTGGACTTCCTCGTCGACCCCGAACGGCTGGCCGCGCTCGACCTCACGGTCCTGGACGGTTCTAGCTCCGCGGCGCCGACGCGTGGCCGCCCCGCCGCTCTCTCCAGCGCGCGAGCATCGCGGGCATCTCCTCCTGGAGGAACTCGAAGAACGCGAGTGACTCTGCGAGCCGCTGCCCGGCGGGCGTGGCGGGACCAACCGCCTCCACCCCGTCGCGGGTCGCGACGATCCACCGGTCGAGGATTCGCTCACGGCGGGCGACCAGTTCGTACCAGCTCGGGTCCTGCAGGACATACCGGTACCGGCGGGACCCGGGCTGACGCTCGCGAGCCGTAAGTCCAACCTGCCCGAGGTAGTTGACCGCACCGGATATCGCCGCCCGGCTCACCTGGAGCTCGGCGGCCAGCGCATCGGCCTCGAGACCGCCGGACTCGGAGGCGAGCAGAGTGACGAACACGAGTGCCGCCATGTGCGGGACGCCCGCGTCGACGAGCGCCGCCGCAAAACTCTCGACGAACCGGCGCACGGCCGCATCATTCGGCGCGCGGGACGCCACGGGCTACGCTTCCTTCGTAGCTTTCACAAACGCCTGAAACTTATGTACCCTGTGAAGCATGTCTGCTCAGTCTAACCGGCAACCGTCGACTGGGCACGGATGATGAGCACGTCAGCGGTCATCACCGCACGGGGCCTGACGAAGGACTTCGGCGCCGGTCGCGGCCTGTTCGACCTCGACCTCGAGGTCCACCAGGGCGAGGTGTTCGGCTTCCTCGGTCCCAACGGCGCCGGCAAGTCGACAACGATGCGGCTGCTGCTCGACCTGATTCGCCCGACCTCGGGCTCGGCTCACGTCCTCGGGCTGGACGCCAACCAGGACAGCCTGCAGGTGAGGCAGCGGATCGGCTTTCTCCCGGGCGATCTGTCGATGTACCCAAGGCTCACCGGCCGGGTCGTGCTCCAATATCTCGCCGATCTCCGTGGCGGAGTCGACTCCCACGTACGCGACACACTCGCCGAGCGCTTCGACGCCGACCTCGACCGGCCGATACGCGAGCTGTCGACCGGTAACCGCCAGAAGCTCGGTCTCGTGCAGGCGTTCATGCATGAGCCGGAGCTGCTGATCCTTGACGAGCCGATCTCTGGCCTCGACCCGCTCGTACAGGAGAGCTTCCACGCCCTCCTCAAAGAGGTCAGTGCCCAGGGTCGCACGGTGTTCCTCTCGTCCCACACCCTGTCGGAGGTGGAGCGGGTCACCCATCGGCTCGCCATCCTCCGCCAAGGGCGACTCGTCGTCGTCGACACACTGGAGGACCTCCGCAAGGTCGCGGTGCAGCGACTCGAGTTCGAATTCGCCGCGCCGGTCGCCGAGGATGAGTTCCGGTCCCTCCACGGAGTCACCGACGTCACGGCGAACGGCCGCACCCTGACGGTCGCCTTCGCCGGGTCCGCGGACGCGGTCGTCAAGACGGCGTCCGCCCACGAGGTGCTTGCGGTCCGGCCCCGCCAGGAGGATCTCGAGGACATCTTCCTGCGCTACTACCGGGCGGATGGATCCGCATGAGCTGGCCGTCGGTGCGCATGACTCTGCGCCTCCGCCTCGTCTCCACGATGTCGGCGGCCATCGGCCTGATCGGCGTGCTCCTCGCGGTCGGAGCGCTGTTCCCGGCCGTCGGGCACTCGATCGGCAAGCTCAGCATCCCCAAGGGCGTCGCCCAACTGCTCGGCGGCGCCGATTACGGAACGATCACCGGGTGGTTCCGGAGCGAGATCGGCTCGATCTACGGCCCGCTCGTGATCGGCGCCCTCGCGATCGGCGCCGCCGCCGCGAGCACCGCCGGCGAGGAGGAGGACCGGATTCTCACGCTCGTGCTCGGCCACCCGCTCAGCCGCTCGCGGCTCGTCGGTGCACGTGCCGTGGCGGTGGCCGCGATCGTGGTGGCGATCGCGGTCGCCACCTGGATCGGGATGATCTCGGGCGTGGCCCTCGGGGGTGGCGGGATCAGCGCCGGCGACATCGCGGCGTTCTCACTGCAGCTCGCGTTCTTCGGGCTCGCCACTGGGGCCATCGCGCTCGCGCTCGGCGCCGGCACCGGTCGCCGGGCCGTCGCCGTCGGCGCCGCGGCGGCGATCGGCATCCTCGGCTGGCTGATCAACGGATTCGCCCCGTTGGTCACCGGCCTGTCCTGGCTGAAGTACCTCTCGCTGTTCTACTACTACGCCGGGCACGACCCGCTGACCGGTGGCGTCGACGTCGGGGGGCTTCTCGTGCTCGCGGCGGTGGCCGTCGTGTTCGCCATCGCGGCCTCGGCTCGCTGACCGCCGGGACCTCCGCGCCCGACCCGGCCTGACCGGGCTGATGTACCGCTCGCTGTTCGACTACTACGCCGGGCACGACCCGTTGACCGGCGGCGTCGACGCCGGGGGGCTCGTCGTGCTCGCGGTGGTGGCCGTCGGTTCGCCATCGCGGCCGTGGCCGTTCGACCGCCGGGACCTCCGGGCCTGACCCGCAGAAGAGGCGGGCTGACGCCCGTCGAGCTCGGGCTCAGCGCACGCGGGTCAGAGTCAGCTTCCAGCTCACGCTGCCGTGGAGCGGTGCGCTCGACGCCCAGGTCTGGCGACCGGCGTTGACGTCGCGGCCGTACTTCGTACTCGCGGCGATCGCGATCGTCTGCAAGCGACGGTCGTGCCGAGCGCCGCGCGATTGACGGTGCCCGCCAGGCTCGCGCGAACGGAGCCGGCGTACATGCCCGTCGGAACGATCAGCGCGCAGTCGTGGACAGTCGTAGCGCTCATTCGGCCCGGTGGGCGAACGATGCCGACCATGTCAGCTCGCCGCGCCGATCCAGTCGAAGCTCACGGTCGGTACCGCCGGAAGCCGCGTCCCGCAGTCGACCTTCTGCTGCGCGTTGATCCGTCGCGCCGACGCACCAGCCGCCGGTCGTCCCGGACTCGACCGAGTAGCTCGCGCGTCGAGACGCCGTGTCCCTCGATCGCGAAGGAGAACGGGTTGGCTGCGCGTCGGTGTCCCGCCGAACTGCCGGAACGCGCCACGGCGAGTGACGGTCACCGCGACCTTGAACGGGCGGCGGGTCTTGACCGTTGTCGTGTCGTCGCCGCGGGCGGCGTAGTAGTGCTGCCCGTTGCAGTCGATCAGGTTGACCCCGCGCGGCTGCTCCCACGCGACCGAACGTCGGCCTCGAACGTGGCCGAGCACCGGAGCGTCGTCGACGACGCGGCGGTGGGCACGAGCACCGCGGCGAGTCCGACCAGGACGGATGCGCGCCGCAGGCGATGCGGGACGCGCGGCGAGACGCTGGCAGTGATGTGGACATCTTCAGCTCCTCCAGGATCAGGTCGCTGGGGAGACTGCCCGAGCGGGCCTTGCCGTCAGCTTGCCGTCAGCTTGCCGTCGTCGTTCAGCGCGCGCAGCGCCACCTCGAGCTCGAATCGCGCATTGGGATCGTCGAGTTGGTTGCCGAGCAGATCGCGGAGCCGCGCGACGCGATAGCGCGCCGTCTGCGGGTGCAGATGAAGCTCACGCCCGATCGCCGCCGCATTCCCGCCGTGCTGTACGAAGGCGAGCGCGGTGGTCGCCATCCGCCGCCGCGCGGCGGGCGTCAGCTGATCGAGCCCCGCCAGGCGCCGCTCGAGGATGCGCTGCGCGACCGGCGCCGCCTGTCGCACCAGGAGCTCTGACAGATGGTCGTCGGCCACCACCAAGTCGCTGCCGTCGGCGAGCTCGAGCGCGCTCGTCGCGAGTCGCCAGGAGAGCGGCAGCCGATCGATCGGGACGTTGGGGCCGATCGCCGCCGGGCGGCCGTGCGCCGCGGCCCGGATCACCTCGCGCCGCCCGGGACCTTCCGCATCGGGCATGACCACGCACCCGACCGCGTCGACCGGACTGAACAGAACATCGCCTCCGAGGCGACGCGCGAGCCCGGCGGCCCGATGGGACGGGCAGGCGATGGTCGCGGCGCTGCGCGGCAAAGACCACCCGAGCGTCGACGCGAGCGAGGCAAGGTCCGTCCCGGGCAGCTTCCCGAGCAGAGCGGCGACGAGCTCTCCCCGCTGCCGGTCACGCTCGCCCGCCAGGTCCGCCTGCGCCTGCGCGTATCCCTCGACCGACTCGGCAGACAACCCGTCGATGTAGGCGAAGATCGCCTCGGCGAGCCGCGTGCTGATCTCGTGATCGACGCCGGCGCGCTGCGTCACACGGGCGAGACCCCGCCACGCGACCCGCGCACCGACCCGATACGCGGCCTGAAGCGAGTCGAGGGTGCGCCCGGACCGCAGTTCGCCGCGTCCCAGCATCACGTACACCTGGCGTGAGGCGTCGCGGGGAGCGTCGGGGTCGCGGACGAGCGCGATAAACCGCCGCAGCGCCTGCTCGACGCCCGTCATGACCCCTTTGCCGAAGTCGCCCTCGAGCGGGCGTGCGTACTCCGGCACCTCCTCGCGAATGGCGCGCAGGATGTCGGCCGTGATCGTCGGCAGCTGCGGCTCGAGCAGATCCGCCAGGTCGGGTGGGAGGTCACGCCACGGCTCCGAAGAATTGCTCACTTAGGTGAGCATATCTGAGCAGAGATCTTCGTCAGTGCTGTAGAACCTCGTCGATTGTCGCCATAGAGTGATAACCATGACCCGAACCGAAAAGACCGCCAACCTGTTGGGGGTCGTGATCCCGTTCGTCGGCGTCATCGTCGCCGTCGTACTCCTCTGGCAGAAGTGGGTGGATGTCACCGACCTCGCGATCCTCGCCGTGATGTATCTGATCACCGCGGTCGGGATCACCGTCGGCTTTCACCGCCTGCTGACGCATCGCGCCTTTCAGACCTATCCGTGGCTCGAGCACACGTTCGCCGTGCTTGGCTCGCTCGCGGTCGAGGGGTCCGTCCTCGATTGGGTCGCCGACCATCGCAAGCACCACGCTCACACCGACGTCGAGGGCGACCCGCATTCACCCCATGTCGGACACAGCAATGGACTGAAGGGCCTCTGGTACGCCCACGCCGGATGGCTGATGGAGACGCAGGGGCAGGCCGACTGGAAGCGGTATGCGCGCGACCTGTACGACGACCGGAAGATGCGCCGCATCGGGCGGCGGTTTCCCTTGCTCGTCGTCGCCTCCCTCCTCATTCCGACGATCGCCGGGTTCGTGCTCCACGGCTTCACGCTCGAGGGTGCCATCCGCGGATACGTCTGGGGCGGTCTCGTACGCATCTTCCTCGTCCACCACGTGACCTGGTCGGTCAACTCGGTGTGTCACTTCTTCGGCAGCCGGCGCTTCGACATCGAGGACCAGTCCACGAACGTCGGCTTGCTGGCGATCTTGTCGCTCGGCGAGTCGTGGCACCACAATCACCACGCGTTCCCGCGGAGCGCCCGTCACGGGCTGCGCTGGTATGAGGTCGATCCGTCCTCGTGGATCATCTTTGGCCTCGAGCGAGTCGGTCTCGCCTGGAACGTCATCCGCATTGCCCCGGAACGTCAGGCGGCCCGCCGGTTGGTCAGCGACCCAGCGTGACGACGCTCACCCGTCGTGACCCTCAGGGTCCGGGGGCGGGCCGCTCCTGACCGTTCCCCCGGCGGTCCAACGGGGATCATTGGACGATGGAGCCGGCCGAGCTTCGCGATCACTGCCTGTCGTTTCCCGGAGCCGAGGAGACCTTCCCGTTCGGCGAGCTGACCTCGGTGTTCAAGGTCGCCGGGAAGATGTTCGCCCTCTCGCAGCTCGGCGCGGACTCGCTCCGGGTCAGCGTCAAGTGCGAGCCGCGCCTTGCGGAACTGCTCCGCGAGGCGTCGGCGGCGGTGCTCCCCGGATACCACCTCAACAAGCGCCACTGGAACACCGTCATTATCGACGGCTCGCTTCCCGACTCGTCCATCCGCGACATGGTCGAGGACTCTTACGACCTCGTCGTGAGTCGGCTGCCCCGCGCGCGGCGCCGCGCCCTTCGCTGGTCGGGCGATCGGTAGACCCGGCTCGCCCCCGGCCGAGGAGTTCAGCCGATGAGCTGCTTGCCCTTGTCGTTGGTCCAGGCGAGCGCTTCGAGATAGCTGATCGAGGCGTCGCTGACGATCGCTTCGGAGCGCTCGAAGTCGCCCTGCTCGATCGCCATCACGCAATCGAGCAGGCGCCCGGCGCCGGTGTGGTGGATGAGCGCGTCGCGCATCGACGGGGTCAGCGGCAGGTTCTGCAGCGCGGTGTGCATCGAGATGTCGGTGAGCGCGTCGAGTACCGAGAAGAGGCCGAGCGTGAACCGCTCCGGCGGGGAGCCGTCCTTGCTGTCGCCGGCCTCCTGGCAGAAACGAGCGCGAACCAGCGCGGTGATGAACAGCTCGCGTGGCTTGTCGCCGAGGTCCGCCAGAGTCGTGAGGGTCGCCCACGGGCGGAGGTTCGCGATTCCTAGCAGCGCGGTCGCCTGTTTGATCGAACTGATCCGCCCGCGCAGCCCGAAGTACGCGCTGTTGATGTACTTGAGCAGCCGGTAGCTGAGCCCGACGTCGGCGGAGATCAGCCGCTCGAGGTCGGACAGCTGGATCGCCGGATCCTGGAGCGCGGCCGCGAGCTGCATGAGTGCGATCCGGCTCGGAAGGATCGCGCGGGCACCGACCAGGTGGGGGCGGCAGAAGAAGAAACCCTGGAATAGCTGCGCGCCGGCCGACTTGGCGAGCCTGAAGTCCTCTGGTGTCTCCACCTTGTCGGCGACGACCGTGACCTCAAACTGTCTCAGCTCGAAGCACTGGTGGGCGAGCTCTCGGGCACCGAGCGCCGCCATGTCGACCTTGACGAAGTCAACGCGCTCGACCAGAGGCTCGAGGCCCGGGACATAACAGAACTGATCCAACGCCAGCCGGTAGCCGGCGGTCCGCAGTTCGTCGATCACGTCCAGCGCGGGCTGATCACTGAACGCCCCGGCGCGGAGCTGGAGGACGACGCGATCGGGCGGGAGGTTGCCGACGAGATCCAGCGACAGGAACTCGGGGGTGATGCTGATCCACGCCCGGCTCTGTCCTACGAGGTTCTCGAGCCCGATCTCGCTGAGCGCGTTGACCGCGACACGGGCGGCCGACAGCGCCTCGTCGACCTGTCCCGCGTCCGCCTCGCGGCGCGGATAGACGAGCTCATAACCCGCGACCGACTGGTCGAGGTTCAGGATTGGTTGCCGAGCAAGATACGCGCTGGTCATAACGTGACCTACTTCATGTGCTCGGCCGCCGCCCGGGAGACTTGAGCGCGATCTGGGAGCGTGGCCAGACAGCGGCTGCAACGGCGCGCGCGTAATCGGCTCACAACTTGCCGACGAGCAGACCGGCGGCGAGCAGGACGACGGCGATCCAGAGCGCGGACAGGCCGCCTTCGAGCGGCGCGGCGAGGCTGGCTTTGGTTAACGTCACCGTCGTCCCGTCAGTGAGCTGCTGTTCTCCGACGACCGCCACCGTGCGGCGCCGTAGTTCTCGCACCGGCGTGCTCAGCCGGCGCTGAGCGGCGCTCAGAACACAGCAGGCGGCGGCCACCAGCACGCCCGTGGCAGTGATCGTGAGCGTTTGCGCGAAGTAGCCGGTGAATGCCGGGAAGCCACCCCACGCGATCGCGAACCAAAAGTCGGTGTGGAGTCGGCCGCCGACGAGCTCGAGGTTGTATCCGAGCACGAGTAGGGCTCCGATCAGAACAAGCGGCGCGAGCAGCGGCGAGACGACAATCGCGCCCGCGACACCGATACCAACCGCGCCGGCGAGCCCCGCGGCGCCAAGCCCGATGAGCGTGCGGCGCCGCAGCGTTGTCTGGAGCGGGCGTCCGGCAAGCTCGTCGAGCGCGTGGGCGCTCACCCCGACCGCCAGGAAGAACGCGCCGACCGTTGCGACGAGCCGGCCGACGTGGAGAGTCGGCGCCACGGCCGCGCCCAAGACAACGTAGCTCAGATGCCAGGCCGTGTACGGCGGATGAAGCAGCGTGACGAGATCGCGCCAGCCGCCACTCGCGAGGGCGTAGAAAGCGGGACGGTCGAGCTTACGACGCTCGGTGTCCATCCTTGACACCGGACATCACGATGCCCGCCCCGAAGCTCATTCGATGCAGGCGAACATCGTGAATTCCGGCTCGCCGCCACAGTCCGACCAGGTCCGGCTCGACGTCGTAGAGCTCTTCTATGTTCGGCCCCAGGAACCGCCCGACCTCGAGCCACGCTTCAGAGACGAGCCGGCCGAGCAGTGGCAACCCGACGCGGGTGTGGACGCGCCACAGCGCACGGAGCCTGGCCCGGCGCGGAACGCCGAACTCGACCATCCCGATGCGACCGCCGGGCTTCACCACGCGCGCGAGCTCGCGCATCGTCGCCGCGCGGTCGTCGACGTAGCGCAGCAAATAGGTGAACGTGAGCGCGTCGAATTCGGCGTCAGCGAACGGAAGCCGCTCGGCCTCGCCACGGACCAGACTGACCCTCGGACCGAGCGTGGGGTCCTCGCTCACGCGCGCTCGGGCCTCGGCCAGCATCGCCTCGCTCTGGTCGAGCCCAACGACCTCGCACGCCGAGCGGCGTGCCAGCGCCGCCGCCACCATGCCGGTGCCCGTCGCGACATCGAGTACCCGCTCGCCGGGCTGTGGGTCGATCGCACGCACGAGCGCGCGACGCCAGCGCGGATCCTGGCCGAAACTGAGCACGGCGCCCATACGGTCGTAATGTCGCGGCAGACCTTGGAACAGCGTGAGCGAGTGGCGCTTGCGGGCAGACGGGATCTCTGCAGTCGGCATTGCGTGCATTGTGACGCCGCGCGCACCGCGAGCGGTGGCTGCCGCTGGTCACATGGGGTAGGGTCGGGTGGCTCGGAACGACGAGCTGCCATGCGCAATCCCTCAACCGGTCACGTCCAGACTCAGCGAGCCCGTCGCGGCCTGCGACGATGGCCGCCCGGAGCGAACCTTGGCGCGCGGACAGTGGTTGCTGTCGCGGCCGTCGCGGTGGCGCTGACCGGCGCGCAGAGCGCCGGTGCCGTGCTCGGTGGGCCGAACGGCAAGATCGTGTTCACGAGCGGACGAGACGACGGGCTGAACGTGTTTGACAGCAATCATGCCCAGCTCTGGGTCGCGGCGAGGGCGGGTGCCACACCGGTACGGGTGACCGCGAACGCCGCGATCCAGCACCGGCACGCCAGCTGGTCCCCCGATCGCACGAAGCTCGTGTATTCGGCGGGCCCCGCCGGCGGCGACTTCGACATCTACATCCTTGACCTGACCCAGCCGCTGAGTGCCACCAACCCCACGGACGTCTCGCCGGTTCCCGGTGTTGTCGACGATCGTCCGTCGTGGTCGCCTGACGGAACCCGGATCGCCTACCAGAGCAAGGACGGCACGAACCCGGCTCAGATCGTGATCCAGAGCGTCGCCGATGGGTCGCAGACGATTCTGACTCAGCCCGTGGGGACGGGTGACGCCGGCAAGCCGGTGTGGTCTGCCGATTCGAAGACGATCTACTACAGCCTTGTCGTCGCGCCCGGCGCTCCGGTCGACGACGACATCTACAAGCAGGCCGCCGACGGCAGCGGCGTCGCCACGCCGGTCGTGACGGGGACCACCGACGACTACCAGCCCGCAATCTCGCCAGACGGCCAGAGTCTGTGCTTCACCCGTGGCGCCGTTCGGCAGCCCGCGGCGAAGGTGATGCGCTCCACGGTCACGGGCACGAACGTCACCACGATCGCCAACAGCGGCCTCGGTGACTACAACTGCGCGTGGTCGCCCGACGGGACGAAGATCGCCTACGTCCAGGGGATCTTTGGCAACGGCGATCTGATGGTCAAGCAACGCCGACGGCACGGGCACGGCGTCTGCGCTGGTGCCGAACGTGCCGGGCCGCTTCGACGGTAACCCCGAGTGGGCGCGGAACCCGTCGCCCACCTGTCAGGGCCAGACGGTGACCCTGGGATTCAACGCGCCGGCGACGATCCCGCTGAGCTGCGTCGACCCACCGCCTGAGAACGACCCGATCACGCGGTCGATTGTCGGCCTGCCCCGACACGGCAGTCTCGGGAGCATCAACGGCAACGCGATCGTCTACACGCCGTCGAAGAACTTCTCCGGAACGGATCAGTTCACGTTCAAAGCGAACGACGGCACCTCTGATTCGAACATCGCTGCCGTTCGGATCACCGTGGCCCGGGACACGCCCGCGACGATCTCCTCGCTCGCCGTCAGCCCGTCTCGCTGGCGCCTCGGCTCCGGGCTCCCTCAGATCTCGGCGAAGCGAGCGCCGATCGGCACGACGATCTCGTTCCGCCTGAGCAAGGCCGCCAAGGTGAAGCTCACCTTCGCCCGGACGACCGCCGGGCGAAAGGCCGGGGGGCGCTGCGTCGCGCCACGCCCATCCAACCGTTCGCGGCCGCGCTGCACGCGGTCGATCGCGTCCGGGCAGCTGAGTGTGAACGCTCGCGCCGGCGTGACCCACATCCGTTTCCAGGGTCGTCTGTCTCGCACCCACCGGCTGACGGTCGGCACCTACCTCCTGACCGTCGGTGCGACCGATTCCGCGGGCACGCCGTCCCGCAGCCGAACCGCCAGGTTCACGATCGTCGCGCGGTAGCCGATCCGGCCACTGCCTCGCGTCAGCGTTGGCGGATGAAGCGCAGCAGGACGTCGGTCCTACCGGAGTCCGTGGCGTGGCCGCTCAGGCCGAACAGGGGGTTCCCCACCGTCTGCTCCGGGTCGGTCACGTCGTCGGAGGTCATGCGGACGAGAACCGGACGGCCGTGGGCCCACATCTGGAGATCCTCGGCGCAGGGCTGGCGGACCGTGCAGACAGGGGGGAATGGGCTGGGGACGAACGCCACCTTGGGGATGTCGGGGAACTGGTGGGCCAGGTCGAGCAAGCCGGCGGTGTACGTGGTGTATCCACAGTCTCCGGAGACGGTCGGAACGTGGTTGTCGTTTCCGAGATTGCGCAAAGCGAACGCATTGCCCTCGAACTTGAAGCCCCAATCCTCGCGTGTTCCCCACTTCTGGGGACAGTGTGCGTAGGCGATGTCCGTCTTGCCTTTCAGCTGCTTCTTCAGCTTGGCTTCCAACGTCTTGCACACGCTCACTGACGTGGGAAACGCGGGATAGGTCGGCTTGATCTCTATCGGGCCGTGCGCCGTGCGTTTGATCGAGACCACGGTCGTAATGTCAGTGCTGGTGAAGGCACGTGTGAATGACCAGCCCTTCTCGGTGCGCTTGACCGCAAACGTCACACCCCGCCCACGGAGGTAGGTCGCCTTCTCGGTCACGGTGCCGTGGGCCCTGATATCGCAGAGCGAATCTCTGCCAGAGACGTCGAAGGTGCGCTCGGCGGTCGAGGTCCCCTCGATGATCACTCTGAAGTGCACGACCTTGGGCTTCGACCGACTCGCCGATACGGCCGGCAATGCCGCAGCGCCCGCCAGCAACACGCACCCTACGCACGCCAGAATGATGGACGCTCGCCGCACGGATCACGCTTCCCCGGTCAACAGCCTGCCGTCAGCGCGACTGTAACGCGTCCAACGGAGTGCGCGCAGATTTCCTTCGCGCGGACGTCGGGCGGCCTAGGACCATTGGACGATTGCGTTTGGCGGAGCCGTCGAACACGATCCCGCGGGTGTTCGGATCGGAGACTGGCAAATGCATGCGATCGTGATCGAGGAGTTCGGTCCGCCTCGGGTGCTGGTGTTGCGCGAGGTCGCGGACCCGGAATGCGCCTCCGGCGAGGTGCTGATCGAGATCTCGTTCTCGAGCGTGACTTTTGTCGAGACGCAGATCCGGGCGGGGCGCGCTCCGCATGTTTCGATGCTGCCGCAATTGCCCACGATCCCGGGCAACGGGGTCGCGGGAACCGTCGTGGCTGCCGGTCCGGAGCTCAGCGCTGAGGTGCTTGGCGCGCGCGTGGTCTCAACCACTGGGGGGACCGGAGGGTACGCGCACTCGGTCTCGGTCGCGGCGGACGGTCTCATCATGGTCCCCGATGACGTCGCCCTGGCGGATGCGGCGGCGCTGCTGGCCGATGGCCGTACCGCGCTCGCGTTGCTCGACCAGGCTGCGATCGAACCCGGAGCGACGGTGCTCGTTGAAGCCGCCGGCGGCGGCGTCGGATCATTGTTGGTGCAACTCGCCAAGCACGCCGGAGCGCTCGTCGTCGCGGCAGCCGGCGGCGACCACAAGCTCGAGCTCGCACGCTCACTCGGCGCCGACGTCGTCGTCGACTACCGAAGTAGCTCCTGGGCCGATGAGGTTGCCTCTGCCGTGGATGGCAACACGGTCGACGTTGTCTTCGACGGCGTCGGCGGCTCGATCGGCCATGACGCCGCACGGTTACTCCGTCGCGGTGGGCGGCTGTGCACCTTCGGCATGGCTTCCGGGACGTTCTTCACGCTCAGCGAGGAGGAGCTCAGGCACCGCGGCATTGCTCAGCTCCGCGGCACCGGCGCCACTCGGGAAGAAATGGCCGCCCTCACTGCTCGCGCGTTGGCCATGGCGGCGGCAGGGACACTCCACCCCGTGATTGGACAGCAGGTTCCGTTGGCGCACGCCCGCGATGCCCATCAGGCCATCGAAGATCGCGCGACGGTCGGCAAGACACTGCTGGTGCCCTGACCGCGGCATACGCAACCCATGGGATCGGCGGCGGTGCGCCGCGCATGTGGCGGTTATGCCGCCATGGGCGGTCCGAACCAGGTCGTGAGTGCGTCACGGAGGCCGAGGTCGGTCCCGTCTCCGACCCAGGCCACGTATCCATCGGGGCGGATCACCACCGCAGTGGGCGCGGTGACCGCGCCAAGTACCGGAAGCTCCCACACACCGTCATAGGACGCGTCGATCAGCTTGACCCGATCCGCCCATCGACTGATGTCGATGCCGCGGGGCTCTCCGAGGTTGAGCAGCACCGGCTTGGCGTCATGCAGCACTTCGAAGACGCGGAGCGGTCCCTCGGCGGTCACGAGGTCCAGATCGGGCATGCGGCGGCCGAGCAGCGGATGTCCCTCGCCGAGGTCGTAGTGGATGTCCAGCCCGGAGACCATGCCGGCGAGCTGTTTGCGGGGCTCGTCCATGGCCACCAACTCCGACACGACGCCGGCCAGGGCGTCCATGCGGTCGTCCGAGCGCTGGAGCACGCCCTGCGCCATCGTGTACCGAAGCGCGCGCGCCGTCACCGGATGGCGCTCGGCGCGGTACGTGTCAAGGACGCTGTCCGGGGAGGTCCCTTTGACCACCTGGGCCAGCTTCCAGCCGAGGTTGACCGCGTCCTGCACGCCGAGGCTGAGGCCCTGTCCCCCTGCCGGGTAGTGCACGTGGGCGGCGTCGCCGGCCAGTAACACACGCCCGGCCCGGTAGGCGACGGCCTGCCGTGTCATATCGGTGAACCTGGAGATCCACGTGGGGCTGTGGATCCCGAAGTCCGTGCCGTAGACCGTGATGAGCGCGTCGCTGAGGTCGCGCAGGGTGGGCTCGCTGCTCGGCCCGAGCTGCTGCTCGGTCACGACCACCCGCACCGTCTTTCCGTCTTCCAGCCTGTGCAGGCCGTGGACGCCCCTGGCGTCGCGTCGAATCCCCCGCGGCGGCTCCTCGGTCAGCTCGGCCTCGGCGATCAGGTTGCTCCTCGTCGCATCCCAACCCTCGAACTCGATACCGGCCGTGTGACGGATGACGCTGCGTCCTCCGTCGCATCCGACGAGATAATCCGCCCGCAACGACTGGCCGTCGGAGAGCTCGACGTTGACGCCGGTGCCGTCCTGCGCGAACCCCGTCACCTCACGTCCGTAATGGATCTGGACCGGCAGCTCGGCGACCCATGCGGCCATGATCTCTTCGACCTGGTTCTGCCAGATCCCGAGCGAATACGGATGACGTGTCGGGAAGTCGCTCATGTCCAGCACGGTCGAGGCGAAGGTCGCCACCTGGGCCACCCGACCCTCGGCGAGGAACCGATCAGCGACGCCACGCTGATCGAGCACCTCGATCGTGCGCGAGTGGATTCCGCCGGCCCGCGAGCCGGCGAGCGCGTGATCGGATCGCCGCTCGACGACCACAACCTCGACGTTCGCCAGCGCCAATTCGGCCGCCAGCATCATCCCCGTCGGCCCTCCTCCAGCGATCACTACCGCATGCTCTGTCATAACCACCCTCCCGTCGGATACGTCGAGAAAGACACCCGCATTTCGCCGCTCCAGTTCCGCAGGACCTGGCGTGCGGCGGGCGATTATGGGGCATGACCCGGGGCTTCATGAAGGCCCTGTGTGCGGTATAAATTGGAAGTGGGGAAGCGCGTCGCACGCCACGACGCGGCGATGGAGTCGAACCTCCCAAGCCGGAACTCTGAGCGGCGACCAGCGCGCGACGGCCACCTGCTTCCCGGAAGCTTCCGTGAGACGATGGGGTGGTGTTGGCGGCGTTCACCGATCAGGCGTACAACCTGATCTTGTTGGCCGAGGATGAGGCGCGGATGCTGGGTCAGCCGCTCGTTGAACCTGAGCATCTGCTCTTGGCGCTCACCCGGCATGGGAACGTTCGTGCGCTGTGTGAGCGGCATGGAATCACCGGGAGCGACGTGTTCGCGGCGATCGTGGGCGCGAGTGGGATCGGTGATGAGCTGGTGCTGGGGCGGGTGCCGCGCTCGGCGGCGACGGACGCGGTGCTGGTTCGGGCGGTCGATGTGGCGGCACAGCGCGGCGTGTTGGGACCGAGCAGCGAGCATCTCTTGCTCGCCGTCGCCGAGGACCGCGCCGGGCGCGCGGCCAGGATCCTCGAGGCCGTCGGGATCGGGGATGTCGAGGGGTTGGTCGACAGCGTGTCCCGGAGCCGCCGCGCGCCGGTCAGTGATGCTCAGCTCAAGGCATATCTGCTGCGCGTGGCGGACCGCAGGAGCCCTCCGCAACCGGGGCCCGTCCCGCCGGTGTTCGAGCGCTACACCGCGCAGGCGCGGCGGGCGGTGCGAGCGGCGATCGAAACCGCCGCGTTGTTGGAGCATCGCGAGGTCGAGCCGTTCCATCTGCTGCTCGGCTGCCTGCATGTGCCGGAGAGCACCGCGGCGCAGGTCATGGAGGCCGAGTTGGCGCCCAGCGAGATGGGCACGTGTTGGGCGAGGCGATGGAGCGTGCGCGGATGTATGGGCCGCCGCCGGCACATCAGGCGACCGGCATCTTCTC
>CAVZZH010000013.1:0-196955 GCA_963779695.1 uncultured Solirubrobacterales bacterium | reverse complement strand
GGGTTCGGGTTGCCGGGAGCGCGGTCACTGTCGGGCCGGATCGAGGAGAGCTTCGTCAATCGGCTCGAGGCGCTGCCGAAGGACACGCAGCAGCTGCTGTTGGTGGCCGCTGCGGAGCCGACCGGCGACCCGGGACTGTTGTGGCGCGCGGCCGCGAGGCTGGGAATCGCGCACGCCGTGGTGTACCCGGCGGAGTCGGCGCGCCTCCTCGAGGTCGACGGCAGGGTTCGGTTTCGCCATCCGCTGGTGCGCTCGGCGGTCTACCGGGCGGCGACGCCGCACCAGCGGCGTGCGGTTCACCGGGCGTTGGGCGAGGCGACCGACGCTCAGCTTGATCCCGACCGGCGCGCTTGGCATCTGGCCGAAGCGACGGCCGGCCCTGACGAGGCCGTTGCCGCCGAGCTTGAACGTGCGGCTGGCCGCGCTCAGGCGCGGGGCGGGCTGGCTGCCGCCGCCGCCTTTCTGGAGCGCGCCGCGATGCTGACACTCGAGCCCTCGCGGCGGACATGGCGCGCGCTGGCGGCGGCGCAGGCTGCGTTCGAGGCGGGTGCGCTCGACGACGCGCTCGCCCAGCTCACGACCGCGGAGACGGGCGCCGGCGAAGACATACAGCGCTGCCGCGTGCAGCTGTTGCGCGCCCAGATCGCGTTCGCTGCGCGACGCGGTAGCGACGCGCCGCCACTTCTGCTGGCAGCCGCCCGCGACCTCGAGGCCGTCGACCCCGGCCTCGCGCGGGCGACCTACCTCGAGGCTTTGTCCGCTGCGATGTTCGCGGGCCGGCTGGACCGTGGCGGCCGCGTAACGGAGATCAGCGAGGCTGCGCTTGGCTGCCCGCCGCCGCCGCACGCGCCTGGTCCCTCCGACCTTCTCCTCCAGGGGTTGGCGGTCCGGTTCACCGACGGGTATGCGGCGGGCGCCCCGATCCTGAAGCAAGCGCTTGCTGCGTTCGGTCGAGAGACGGTGCTGGCGCCCGAGGATGCTCGTTGGCTGTGGTTCGCAAGCTGGATCGCGTTATATCTCTGGGACGACGAAGCCTGGACGGTCCTGTCGACTCGGCATCTCCACCTCGTCCGGGAGGCCGGGGCGCTGACCGCACTTCCGTTTGTCCTCACCAATCGCAGCAGTGTGTACGCGTTTTTTGGCGACTTGGGCGGCGCCGCAGCGTACGAGGAGGAGCTGCGAGCGGCCACCGAGGCGACCGGGATCGCGCCCGTCCCCTACGGTGCACTCTCGCTCGCAGCTCTCCGCGGCAATGAGCCCGAGCTTTCGGAGCTGATCCAAACTTCGGTCAGCGAGGCCCAAGCGCGTGGCGAGGGGCTCGCGCTGACAATCACCGAATTCCTGAGTGGAACTCTGTACATCGGGCTCGGCCGCTACGACGCGGCCATGACCGCGGTGGGGCAACCCGAGCGCCACGCCGAGGAGGGCCCGGCGATCTGGACGCTGACGGAGCTGATCGAGGCTGCCGTCCGGTCCGGACAGCCTCACGTCACGGGCGGCGCGCTCGAGCGGATCATCGAGACGACCCGCGCCGCCGGCACCGACTGGGCGTTGGGCGTCGAGGCCCGCGCGCGCGCGCTGGTCAGCGCCGGCGCCGCCGCCGAGACCCTGTACGGCGAGGCGATCGAACGGCTCGGCCGCACGCGTCTACGCGTCGACCTAGCCCGCGCCCACCTCGTCTACGGTGAATGGCTGCGGCGCGAACGTCGCCGGCTCGATGCTCGCGAACAGCTGCGCACGGCGCTCGAGATGTTCAATGCGATGGGGATCGAGGCGTTCGCCGGACGGGCCGAGCGCGAGCTCCTGGCCACCGGCGAGCGTGTCCGCAAACGCAGCGTCGAGACCCGGGATGAACTCACAGCTCAGGAGGCACAGATCGGGCGGCTCGCCCGTGACGGCCTCTCGAATGCCGAGATCGGCGCACGGCTATTCATCAGCCAGCACACCGTCGCATACCACCTGCGCAAGATCTTCAACAAGCTCGGCATCACCTCGCGCGGCGAACTCTGGCGAGTTCTGCCCGACAGCTCCAACGCGACAGCTGCGGCCTAATCGCTGTCCAAGTCACACGGGCGACGTGCGCCGCCTGAAACAGAACACGCAACGGGGCAGGCGCGGGTGGTCTCGGCCCCCCACGCCTGCCCGCCGCGTCACGGGTTGGAGACGATGATCTCGTTGGTCACGCCGAGGACGCCGTACATGCTGGCGACATCGTCGTAGGCCGCATCGCTCTCGAACTGGTAGCTGACGGTGCCCTTCAGGGTGACCCAGCCGTCGTCGACCTTGACGTCCACGAAGTCGGAGGGCACCTCGACGTCCCAGACGAGGCTCTGCAGGGCGGCACCGCGGATCTCGTCGTCCTCGCGACGATTGGCACCGGTCAGGCTGACCTTGAGCTGGTTGTCGACGTCGTAGACGCCATCGACCTGCTTGGCATCCTTGGCCGCGGCTCGACGCTGGCTGAAGCTCTCGACCGTGCCTCGCAGGGTGACGATCCCGTCATCGGCGGCCACCGCGATCTCGAGCGTGTCCGGAATCCGCGGATCGAGGTCGAGATTCGCGATGACTCCATCCGCCAGCGGTGTGTCTGTGAGCATGAATGCTCCTTTCAGGGGGTTGGGTATGGACTCAAGCGTCGGCTTGCCGGCGGCAGCGCGTGAGAACTCTCGGCCCCCGCCGTATAGCGCGGAGTTAGGGCAGCAACGCGGAGCGAGCAGCAACCGGCAGCTCCGGCACCGCGAGCGTTGAGGCGATCGCGCGATACGTCTTGCGGTTGAAGACGAGTCCGACGTGGCTGCCAGTGACCTCGATGCAGTCCGCGTCTTGGACGAGCGCGGACTGCCAGCGAACGACGCCGTCTTCCTTTGAGTAGATGCTCGTCAGCCGCACTCGATCCGCTGGAAACGGTCCGGCGAAGTCGCGAGCGAACGCACAGTCGCACGCTTCGGTCAGACACCGGGACGATCTGGCACGGCCGGTGTGCAGTAGGACTGCGCGAATGCCGCCGGCCGCTGCCTGGGTGGGGTAGCTGGTCGCGAGCATCTCGCGCAATCCGGCGCCGATCGAGATCGCGTGCGAGACGAGCTCCGGACGTCTGTGGGCCAGCGCCCGGGCGTAGTGGCCGCCGCGGCTGTGGCCGATGAGTGCAACCCGTCGGCCGTCGTGGGCGTGAATTGCCTCGAGCCGACGCTCGACTCGCTCCACGGCGCGGTCAGAGCAGCTGACGTTGGCCACGAACCCGCAGAGGTGGGGCCGGTATCCGATTCGCCGCAGCCACGCGGCGAGCACCAGCAGCGTTTGGTCACCGCCGCCCATGCCCGGCATGAGGACCACCGGCCGGCCATCGCCCCGAGCCACCCCGTGTCCGCGAAAGGCGGGATCGACGAGCAACCTGCCGAGCTCGAGCTGCCAACGGATCTCGCGGAGATGATCGCCCCACCAGCGATCCGTCGGCAGCGGCGGCAGATCGCTCTCGAGTCCCGCCTCCTCGCTTTCAGTTGGCGAGAACATACGTTCCCGGAGCCTTCGCCTGTGCCTTGTGAGCGCGGTTTCCCAGCGTCTTCGGCGCTGGCTTCAGCTCGCCCGAGCGCTGCGCTAGCCAACTCTCCCAGTCCGACCACCAGCTCCCCGACAGCCTCGGCGCCTGGGCGAAGAACTCCTCCGAGGTTTCTGGCAACACGTCGGCCACCCGATAGCTCGCGCGGGATTCGGCGCCCGGTGCAGGAGGCGGATTCACCAGCGATTGGATGTGACCGCTGCTCGATAGCACGAACCGCCGATCGCCCCCGAACAGCCGCGCTCCGTTGTACGCGCTCTCCCACGGGACGATGTGATCGGTGAGGCCGGCGACGAAATAGGTGTCCAGGTCAACTTGCTGGAGATCGACCGGCTGGCCGAGCACCTCGAGCGCACCGGGACGCGCGAACGAGTTCTCGAGCCCGATGTGGATGAAATCGCGATGGAGCCCTGCGGCCAGGCGCACCGTGTCCTGGTTCCAGAAGAGGATGTCGAACGCGGGCGGGTCCTTTCCGAGAAGGTAGTTGTTGACGACGTAGTTCCACACCAGGTCGTTCGGGCGCAACCACGTGAACACGCCCTGGAGCGCTTGCCCGTCGAGGTAACCCTTGCGCGCTGACTCTGCGACCGCAGCTGCAGCGACGTCACGGCTCGCGAGAGCTGAGATTGTGCCCTCGGTGTCATTGTCGAGTGCGCACACCATCAGTGTCAGGCTCGCCATCTCATCGAGCTCGCCGCTGGCCGCCAGCTGACCGAGGAGGCCCGCCGTGACGATCCCGCCAGAGCACGCGGCCGCCAGGTGCACCTTTGTCTGTTCGGTGATCGACGCGGCTGCGTCGCGCGCCTGAGCGACCGCGTTCGCGTAGGTGTCGAGGTCGAAGTGGCCCTGGGCCTGTTCGGGGTTGCGCCACGAGATGGCAAACACCTGCTGCCCTTGGCCGACATAGTGCTCGATCATGCTGCGGCCGGGGGAGATATCGAGCACGTAGTACTTGTTGATCGTCGGCGGCACGAACAGGAGGGGAACCTCTCGCACCTCCTCGGTCGAGGGCTTGTACTGGATCAGCTCGAACACGTCGGTGCGGAGCACGACGGAGCCTGGAGATATCGCGAGGTTGCGGCCGACTTCGAACTTGCGCGTGTCGACGGTCGCGGGAAGCCGTGGGGGAGTGGCGATGTCGTGGGACAAGCTGTCGGGCACCTCGGACCAGGTTCTCGCCGCCGGTGTTGATCGTCTCCTTGATCACCTCGGGGTTCGACCACGGGAAGTTCGTGGGGGCAAGCGCGTCGATCACGTTCGCCGCAGCCAGGTGGGCCTGCCGCTCCGCGCGCCAGTCGGCGTCGGAGTCGGAGATCAGGCCGTCGACCGTTTCGCCCACCGCGAGGTAGCCCTGGAGGAGGCGGCGAAACAGCCAACTGCGAGCCCCAGGCCGGGTCGGTGAAGCGCCGGTCGCCTCTTGCGGGTGCGATGTCCGAGCGGCCCCTGGCGATTTGCCGCAGTTCGCGGGTGAACGTTGCGGCTCGCGAAGCGACGCGGCCGGGATGGCGCGCGAGCCCGACGCCCACTTTCACCGCAGCGCCGGGGGCGACGAACCGAGGTGGCCCGCCCGCGGCCGCCTCGGACAGCATCACGTCCAGCCCAGCGTGTGCCGCGTCAGTGCTACGCCGGACGCGCGATGGGTTTGCGTCGGCGGTGGCGGTGGTGTTCTCGCGCATGTCTCTCCTCTAGCTGCCAGTCGTGTGGACGAAGCCTCGCGCGGCCGTACGCGTCGACGCACGGGATCGGTGCCATAAGTCCGAGGCGCGCCATTGTGCCCTGCGTACAGTCAGACCCTCGATCGGCGGCAGTACGACCGACGCTGGCACGAAGATGTTGGTGATCGAATCGCCTGAGTCAGATCCACAGACTGTCCCGCCGGACCACTCCGGCCTGGCCGCAAAGCGCGTGCGCGTCGGCATGCTCGGCGGAATTGTCGTCGCCGGCATCGCGCTAGCCGTTGGAGCCTCCTGGTCGGTCGCCGCACTCGGAGCGACCGACGTCGCCGCGCTCGTATTCGTCGCCTGGGTATGGATCACCGTCGCGGGCGCGGACGCCGCCGAGACGGCTCGGCTCGCCCGGGCGGAGGATGCCTCGCGAGCCGCGGCAGAAGCCGTGCTCCTCGGCGCCGGCGCCGCCAGTCTGCTCGCTGTGGGGTTTACGCTCGCGCAGGCGAGCCACACGCACGCGCCCGGCAGCGGCTTGCTGACCGCACTCTCGCTGGCGAGCGTCGCGGTTGCCTGGTCGGCGGTCCACACCGTCTTCGCCCTTCGCTACGCGAGGCTCTACTACACGCCGCCAGACGGAGGGGTCGATTTCAAAGGCGAGCGCCCCGACTATCTCGACTTTGCCTACCTCGCACTGACAATCGGGATGACGTTCCAAGTCTCAGACACGGATCTCACCCTCAAGCGCGTGCGTCGTCAGGCTCTGCGTCACGCTCTGGCCTCATACGTGTTCGGGACCGTCATCGTTGCGATCACCGTCAGCTCGGTCGCTTCCCTGCTCGGCCGATAGCGCTCGCGCTACCCGAGGGCCGACGACCAAGTCGCGAGCCCTAACTCAGGCGTATGGGTGATCGCCTCGATCGTTCTCGCGAGCGGCCCGAGAGAAACGCCAGCCTCGAGTCATACCCCACCGGAAGGAGTATGCATGTTCAAGAACAGCCCACTCGAGAACGACGTGATCGCGCGGCTCGAGGACGACCCCCGCATCGCCGATTCGGCCGAGATCGCTGTTGCGGGCGACGGGGGCATCGTGACGCTGCGGGGCACGGTCGAGCGCTTCTCGGCGCGACGCGCGGCAGAACACGATGCCCGGGGCGTGGAGGGCGTCTACGAGGTCATCAACCACCTGAAGGTCAATCTGCTTGGGGCCGATCGCCGCGAGGATGACGAGATCCGCGGCGCAGCGCTGCAGAATCTGATCTGGGATGCCGAGGTACCCTCGGACTCCATCGACGTCAAGGTGCGGGGCGGCTGGGTCACGCTGAGGGGTGACGTCAGCTTCCAGTTCCAGAGCGACGCCGCCTACGACGACGTCTCGCGGCTGTATGGCGTCGCGGGTGTGACGAACGAGATCAAGGTCACGAACCCGTAGCGACGAGGGAGCCTCACTCGGTCTGCGCCAGCCGTATCAATCGCAGCGCGACCTGTAGCTCGCACGCACGCTGGTCGATTGGGTGCGGGAGGACCTCCTGCGCCGCCCTGATTCGGTTGGTGATCGTGTGCTCGTGAACGCCGAGGCGCCGCGAAGCGCGCGACGGACTCATGTTCTCCTCGAGATAGACGCGGAGCGTCGCGCTGAGACGAACGGACTGGTCATCGTCTCCGACCAGCTGTCCAAGCTCAGCGGTGACGAACTCTCGGGCCTGTTCCACGTCCGTACTGGCCAGAGCCGCGAGCGCCACCGCGTCATATTGCGTCACTGTCCCGGGGCGCTGCTGCGTCAGCTGCGCGATGCGACGTGCGTGAAACGCCTCGCGATGGCTGCTGGCGAAGCCCGCGATGCCGGACCCAGGCGAGCCGAATGCGGCGAGCACGGTCGGAAACGACTGAACGTCGACGTGCGCGCGCTCGAGATCGACCGTGTGAGTCATGGCCCCGCGACCTGATCCATCCGGCCAGGCACAGACGGCCACGGGGCACCAGCAGCGGCGCGGCCATGTCGAGCGAGGACACCAGCTGGAGTGCGGCCCGCTCGATCATCGCCAACGCGATGTCGGTTCGGTCGTGCGGGGCGTCGCTCCAAATCGCAAAGGCAAGATGATTGCGGCGGAGCTCGTAGCCAAGTCGGCGGCTGGCCCGCTCGAGGTCGATGTGCTCGCCCGCGAGCACAGCATCTATCACCTGCGCGCGCACCGCCGCTGCGCTCCGGACCCACCGCTCGCGCTCTTCGCCGTAGCGCTGCACGAGTCCGTCGCTGAGCTTCTCGACGTAGTCGAACGTCCAGTTCGCTCCAAGCTCGACCGCTTCGCTCAGTTCGCGTGGGTCGGTGATCGTCTCGCGCGCCTTTGTCGACCATCTGCGGAAGAACGTTGCCTGGCCGATGTGGTAGGCACGCAGGAGCGAGTCAAGCGGGAGGCCACGTCGCACGAACTCGCGCGCGTAGTCGACCGCCGCTGGTGGCGGTACCGCCACGTCGGGCGGACGTTCCGTGCGCGAGAGGTCGACGATCAGCCGAAGGACGCTGTCAGTGCTCGCGTACGTGCTGGCGCGCAGCTCGGGATCAGCGTTCACGTCAGCGAGCTCGGCGTGGATCGCGTCGGTGATGTCCTGCGAGACGGACGGCAGCCACTCGGGGTTCTCAGTAAACCTGAGGATGAGCTCTCGCATCCGCTCCTCCGATCCCATTCGGGGAGCCTAGTACGCGGGCGGTGACTGGTGACCGAATACAACCGGCGGGCACCCGGCTGGCGATTGACGCTATCGCGGCGCCTCGCGCGCTCTCGTAGCGTTGCGGGTCCCAGAGTGAGGAGGGCCACGACAGTGACCGGAGGGAAAAAGCCATGAACCTGTCCGACCTGATGACGACGGCGGCGGCTCGGCACGGCGACCGCACAGCGATCCGCCAGGACGGCGTCTCGCTGTCGTACACGGCCCTCGAGCGCGCGACGGGACTGGTCGCGGGGCTGCTGCGCGAGCACGACGTCCAACCGGGCGACCGCGTGGGGGTGATGTTGCCGAACGTCATGTATTTCCCGATCTGCTACTACGGCGCGCTGCGGGCAGGCGCCGCGATCGTGCCGATGAACATGCTGCTCAAGGAGCGTGAGGTCGCGTACTACATGGCCGACTCGGGCGCCCGCCTCCTGTTCGCCTGGCACACCTTCGCGGACGCGGCCAGGGCCGGGGCCGGCGACGCCGAGGTGATCGTCGTCGAGCCGGGCTCGTTCGACGCGCTGCTGGCGGAGCGCGAGTTCGCCGGCACGACGGACCGCAACCACGATGACACTGCCGTGATCCTCTACACCTCCGGAACCACCGGACACCCCAAGGGCGCCGAGCTCACCCATGGGAACCTCACGGAGAACGTGGCCGTCGCACTCGAGCTCTTTGACCTCGGCTCGGACGCCGTCACGCTCGGTGCGCTGCCACTGTTCCACGCCTTCGGCCAGACGTGTGCGCTGAACGCGACGATGGCGGTCGGTGGCTCGCTGTCGCTGCTCCCGCGGTTCGATGCCGGCACGGCGCTGGAGATCATCGAGCGCGATCGCGCCACGGTGTTCGAGGGCGTGCCGACGATGTACGCGGCGATGCTCCACCACCCCGAATCGGCGGACACCTCGTCGCTCCAGGTGTGCGTGTCCGGCGGCGCGGCGATGCCGGTCGAGGTGCTCCGCGCATTCGAGAAGAAGTTCGAGTGCACGGTGCTCGAGGGCTACGGCCTGTCGGAGACCTCTCCAGTCGCGGCGTTCAGCAGGCGAGATCGCGAACGCAAGCCCGGCTCGATCGGGCTTCCGGTCAGAGGCGTCGAGATGCGACTCGCAGATGTCCACGATGGCGTCGGAGAGATCACGATCCGCGGTCACAATGTCATGAAGGGGTACTGGAACAACCCGGGCGCGACGGCGGATGCCATCGACCCCGAGGGCTGGTTTCACACCGGCGACCTGGCCCGGATCGACGACGACGGCTATTTCTTCATCGTCGACCGCAAGAAGGAGATGATCATCCGCGGCGGCTTCAACATCTACCCGCGCGAGATCGAGGAGGTGCTCCATGAGCACCCGGATGTCATGGAGGCCGCCGTGGTGGGCCTGCCCCACGACGAGCTCGGTGAGGACGTCGGCGCCGCAGTGGTGCTCACGCCCGGCTCTCAAGCGGATGCCGAGGAGATCAAGAGCTTCGTCAAGGCGAGGGTCGCCGCGTACAAGTACCCCCGGCTTGTGTGGTTCGAGGAATCGCTTCCGAAAGGTCCCACCGGCAAGATCCTGCGTCGGGAGATCAAGCCTCCGTCGCCGTTGCGTGAGGAGCTGAACACGAGATGAGCATCCTGGAATCCGCAACCGATGTCGGGAAGGCTCTCGGCACCGACTATTTCCTGGTGCGCTCGGAACTCACGCAGCAGGAGACCGATTATCTGGACCGCACACGCGGGTTCGTGGAGGCCGAGGTGCTCCCAGTGATGCCGGGATACTGGGAGCGGGCCGAGCTCCCACTCGAGCTCGCTCGGCGACTGGGTGAGCTGGGACTGGTCGGCGACGGGATCGAGGGATACGGCTGTCCCCAGATGAGCACGATCGCCGCCGGCCTGATCCAGATGGAGCTCAGCCGTGGCGACGGGAGCCTCGGTGTACTACTCGGCGTCCAGGCCGGGCTTGCGATGCGCTCGATCGCAACCTTTGGCAGTGAGGAGCAGAAGCAGCGGTGGCTGCCGCCGATGGCCCGAATGGAGAGCCTTGGCGCATTCGCGCTGACCGAGCCCGACCATGGCTCCGACTCGGTCTCGCTCGAGACAACCGCCCGCCGCGACGGTGGGGACTATGTGATCGACGGCGCCAAGCGGTGGATCGGAAACGGCTCGATCGCCGACGTGGTCGTCGTGTGGGCCCGCGACACGGACGACGGCCAAGTCAAGGGGTTTCTCGTCGAGCATGGCACCCCGGGGTACAACGCGCGCGTGATCGAAGGCAAGGGCAGTGTGCGCTCGGTGTGGCAGGCCGAGATCGAGCTGTCCGGCGTCCGCGTCCCTTCCGATTCGCGGCTTCCCGGCGCGCACAGCTTCAAGGACACCGGCAGAGTCCTCGCATCGACCCGGCTAACGTCAGCGTTTGCCGCTCTCGGGCACGCGGTCGGCTCTTATGACGCGGCGCTCAGCTACTGCCGAACGCGACGGCAGTTCGGCAAGCCGATCAGCTTCCAGATCGTCCAAGAGCGGCTCGTACGAATGCTCGCCGAGGTGACCGCGAGCCGTGCGGATCGCCTCCTGAGGCGCGGCGTGGAGCGCATACAAGTTGAGCACGTGATCGATCGCCGGGGATTGCTCAATGATGCTGCGGGCCTTCTCGAGTCGTGCCGGTGCCAACGAGCGGCCGATCAGGAGGTCGGCGAGCGGGCGAGCGAGACCGACCGCGGTGATCGCGAGCAGGATGCCGATCAGCAGGGAAGCGATCGCGTCGCTGCTGCTCGGCCCGCCCAGCTCGTGCACCAGCAGGCCCAGCGCGGCAATCGAAACCCCGACCAGCGCCGCGGCATCCTCGACCGCGAGCGCCGCAGCGTCGGCTCGCTGGTGTGTCCCAGGTAGCGGAGCGTCGATGTATTCCACAGCGCCGCCTCGCGCCGTGCCTGTCGGAGGGTTTGAAGCAAGGACAGACCGTCGGCGAAGCGGCAACCGCAGCACGATCCAGCGATGAGGAAATGATCAACGTTCCCTCCGCCCAGGAGGCTGTGGATCGCCAGGCCGATCGACACGCAGCCACCGATCACAAACGACGCGATTGCCGCGAGGAAAGCCCACAAGAACCGGGCACCGCCGTAACCGAGCGGATGCTCGGCGTCGGCGGGCCGAACGCCGCGGCGCATCGACGCCCACAGCAACACCTCGTTGATCGAGTCCGCCGCCGAGTGAACAGCCTCGGCGAGGAGCGCGCTCGAGCCGGATCAACCCGCGGCGAGCTTCGCCGCAGCGACGACGACATTCGCCGCCAGAGCGACGGCGATGCTGCGCAGGTGCCCCGCGGCGCGGCCGGCACGGCGCGTCGCTGCCGAATGCCTGGGCCCGATCGGCGACCTGAGACGAGCGGCGATGCCCTCGCGCCGGGTGCCCGTCTGCCCACGCTCATCGGCGCGATATCGCGTCGGCCGGCCGCTCCGCTGATCAGGAGGCCGCTGGCGCGAGGCCGTCCGGGCGGACTTGGCGGGACCGGAAGCCCCGTTGGCGGCAAGCGGTGCCGGCGTTGCGGGTCTGCTGCGCCGAGGCGCGGTCGACAAGCTCCGGCAGGTGTCTGAGCTCGAACGCCAGCGTGATGCGCATCACCCCGATCACCGTTGCCCAGATCCCGCCGACGGTCACGAGCGCAGCCGGTTGCCCCCGGGTCGGCGAGAGCGAGCACTCCGAGCGGCACTTCCACCAGTCCGATCAGGAGCAGCAGCCACCAGTCAGACATGAAACGCCGGGCAGCGAGGGAACCGGAGATGGTCATCGTCCCCATCACGATCAGCCAGCGCCGAGGAAGATCGCGACGGCGACGAGCCCTGGCGCCGGCCATACGACGATCGCGATGCCCGGCCGCGACCGACAGCAGGCCGGTGACGACGTTGACGCGCCTGACCGGTCATCGATGCCGGAGGTCAGGGCCAAGGAGACGCCGTCGAAGATGAACAGCGCCCCGATGAACGTGGCGAGGCTGCGAGTGCTCCAGTCGATCGTGAAGATGAGTACACCAGCCACGAACAGCAGCAGGCCGTTCAGAAGCAGCATCCAGCTGTTGCGAGCGATGCGCTCCGCGGCTGCGCGAGACAGCGAATCGGCGACGTCAGGCAAGCGCCCGGGGCAGCGAACATTGCGAGTTCCTCCAGAAGAAGGTTGTGTGTGTAACCGCTGACGCCACCGCTGGAACGGCGGTGGCTCTGCGTGCTAGACGGAGAGCGCTCCTCGCCGATTCACGTGGCGTATGACCCGTCAGGGCGCGGGTCGATACGTGTCAGCTATGCGCGCCCCACAGACCGGTATGGCGCGGAACGTAGATCGAATAGAAGTAGTCGCGGTCGATCACATCGGTCACGCCGGCGCCGGTCTGGACCACGCGAGCACGCCGGCGGGGATGCTCAGCGTCCTTCGATGCCCAGGCGATGTGGTGGACCTTACCCGCGCGAGCACGATCCACGCGACGATGAAAAGTGTCCCGCGGCGCCTTCTCGACCGCGCGGGCGCGCGGGTTGGCTTTGGGCAGTTTGGGTTGACTATTCACCACAACTCCCTAAGGCAACCGCGGGCCAGTGTCTCGGCGGGGTCACCGCGCGACGTAGACGCACGGTCTATCGCCGGCACGTCGACCGCATCTAACGCGCTGGGCGCGCGGGCTCCAGCTTCAAGGCGCATCGGCGTTCAGCGGAGCCAGCGCCGATCACACAGCACAAAGTCAGATCGAAGGACTGAAATGAGCACAGCACCAACCCCCACCCGGCCCGCCCGCTCCGTCCTTCCGCCGGCGCTGACACGCCTGATCGGTCGCCTCTGCGGCTGCGAAGAGAGCGAGTTCGTGCTGCAGGTCGTGCAGCCGTCGCTCGTCGGCATGATCGACGGAACGGTTTCGACGCTTGCGCCGATCTTCGCCGCGGCTGTCTCGAGCAACTCCAGAACTGCACTGCTCGTCGGCCTCGCGACCGCGCTCGGCGCCGGGGTGAGCATGGGCCTCTCCGAGGCGCTGTCTGACACGGGCGAGCAGACTGGGCGAGGGTCGGCCGTCGTCCGTGGCACGATCACGGGCGCCGCAACGGCGCTCGGCGGCGTATTTCACTCGCTGCCCTTCATCATCACCAACGTCAATCAGGCGCTGGTCGTAGCGGGGATCGTCGTCGCGATCGAACTCGTCGCGATCGCGTGGGTACGGCACAAGTTCCTGCACGTCACGCTGCGCTCCTCGCTGCTCGTCGTCACGCTCGGCGGGGCGATCGTGCTCGCGATCGGCGTTGCGATCGGAAGCGCCTGACTCACCCTCAGCGAGCGTTGTGCGTCCGGCTATAGTTGAGCACACAATGAAAGCTGGTGGTTGATGCAATTCGGAATATTCTCGGTCAGCGACATCACCCGGAACCCGGTGACGGGCCGCACCCCGAGCGAGGCGGAGCGGATCCAGGCGATCCTCCAGATCGCCCAGCGCGCCGATGAGGTCGGGCTCGACGTGTTCGCGATCGGCGAGCATCACAACCCGCCGTTCTTCTCCTCGTCGCCGACGACTCTGCTGGCGCACATGGCCGCGCTGACCGAGCGGATCATCCTGAGCACCGCGGTGACGCTCGTGACCACCAATGACCCCGTCAAGATCGCCGAGGACTACGCGATGCTGCAGCACGTCGCGGGCGGACGAGTAGATCTGATGCTGGGCCGCGGCAACACCGCTCCGGTGTACCCGTGGTTCGGCAGGGACATCAGCACCGGGCTCGAGCTCGCGCTCGAGAACTACAACCTCCTGCACCGCTTGTGGCGCGAGGACGTGGTCGATTGGGAGGGGACCTTCCGGACGCCGCTGCAGGGCTTTACCTCGATCCCGCGCCCGTTGGACGACGTCCCTCCATTTGTCTGGCATGGGGCGATCCGCACGCCGGAGATCGCCGAGCAGGCTGCCTACTACGGCAACGGCTACTTCGCGAACAACATCCTGGCCCCGAACTTCCACTTCCGACCGCTGGTGAACCTGTACCGGGAGCGCTTCGCGCACTACGGGCACGGCACGCCCGAGCAGGCGATTGTCGGCCTCGGCGGGCACGCCTTCATCGCCAAGCGCTCGCAGGACGCGGTACGGAAGTTCCGGCCCTACTTCGAGGGCTCGCCGATCTACGGCAAGAGCTACCGGCTCGAGGACTTCATGCACGGCACGCCGATGAGCGTCGGCAGCCCGCAGGAGGTGATCGAGAAGACGCTGACCTTCCAGGAGGCCTTCGGCGACTACCAGCGACAGCTGTGGAACGTCGACGCGATGGGGTTACCGCTCGAGCAGGCGCTGGAGCAGGTTGAGCTGCTCGGCACCGAGGTCGTGCCGGTGCTGCGGCGCGAGATGGAGGCCCGCCGCGCCCCGGGCGTGCCGGACGCGCCCACGCACACCAGCCTCGTCAAAGCCAAGTACGGCGGCGACGAGCCGCGCCAGCCGCGGCCGAACGCCAACCGGGGCGACAACCTGACCGGGACCTCGCCCTATCAGGACAGCGACGCTGGTCTCGCCGCCGATTATCCGGTCGCCGTGTGATCCCGATGCCCGGCAGCGCGCAAAACGAGACCGCGCCGCGCCGGCTGGTCCTGGTCAGCGCGGGCACCGGCGACCCGTCTTCGACCAGGATGCTGGCCGACCGGGTCGGACAAAGGACCATCGACGTGCTGCGCGACATGGAGATCGCTGCCTCGGCTGCCGTCCTCGAGCTTGCCCCGCTCGCCGTGGACATCGCCAGGGCCACGGTCACCGGTCTGTACTCGGAGGAGTTACGGGCCGCCATCGAGAACCTCGCGACGGCCGATGCGGTCATCGCGTCAACCCCGGTCTACAGGGCCGGGATGAGCGGTCTGTTCAAGTCCTTCGTCGACCTCCTCGACAAAGACCTGCTGGTCGCCAAGCCCGTGCTGCTCGCCGCGACCGCCGGTAGCAGCCGCCACGCGCTGGTCGTCGACGACCAGATGCGCCCGCTGTTCGCCTACATGCGCGCACTCACACTGCCGACGTCCGTCTTCGCGGCCCCCGAGGACTGGGGTGCCTCAGAGCTCGGCGAGCGAATCGAGCGCGCCGCAATCGAGCTCGCCGTCCTCGTCCAGGCGCGGATCGAGGAGCGAATCGCCGACCGCGCGTGGTCCGGCTACCAGCACGAGTTCGCCGGCAACGCCACCCGCGCCGAGCAGACAGTCGACGACATCGACTTCGACACGCCGCTGATGCGACTCGCTGCCGGCGGCACCGCGCCGCATGACCGGCCTTCTCCCATGCAGGGTGGAGCGCGGTGATTCGCGGTTCGCCGCGCAGGGTCGTGGGCTAGTGGGCCCCACCGACTAGGCTCGCCGCCATGATTGCGACCGTGTCACAAGCCGAGCCGCCGCGGCTCGGGCGCAGAATCGCGCGCCTGTTTCGCCCCCATCGCGGTGCGCTGGCGCTGATCACCCTCACCATCCTGACGACGTCGGCGCTGAGCGTGATCGGCGCGCTGCTGGTCCGCCAAGTGTTCGACAAGGCGCTGTTCGTTCAGCCTGGCCCCGATCTCAGCGCGCTGTACCCGCTGGTGGCGGCGCTGATCGCGATCCCGATCATCAACGGGGTCCTGAACATCGTCCAGGTGTATCTGACCGAGGTCGTGGGCAATCGGGTGCTGCAGGAGCTGCGCGACCGACTGTTCGAGCACCTCGAGAAGCTGTCGCTGGCGTTCTACACGGCCACCCGCAGCGGAGAGGTTCAGTCCCGGCTGGCCAACGACGTCGGCGGTGTGCAGACGACGATCACCTCGACCGCGTCGTCGGTCGTGAGCAACGTCGTCACGCTGGTCTCGTCGGTGGTGGCGATGCTGCTGCTCTCGCCGCTGCTGACGGCGATATCGCTGGCAGTAACGCCGGTATTCGTGCTCTTCAGCCGTCGAGTCGGCCGCGCGCGGCGGAGCAGCTCGGCGCGATGCACAGGCTTCGCTTGCGTCGATGGGGTCGATCACCCAGGAGACGTTGTCGGTGTCGGGGATTCTGTTGGCCAAGGTGTTCGGCCGACAGGCGCACGAGGTCGACCGTTACCGCCGTGAGAACGCGAACCAGGCCGAGCTGCAGGTCCGTCAGGCGATGGTCGGCCGCTCGTTCTTCGCCGTCACCCAGGCGTTCTTTGGGATCAGCCCGGCGCTCGTGTATCTGGTGGCCGGTCTGCAGGGCACGCACGGCGACCTGTCGGCGGGGACGCTGGTGGCGTTCACGACCTTGCAGAGCCGGCTGCTGATGCCGATCAACCAGCTGCTGCAGGTCTCGGTCGACGTACAGTCGTCGCTGGCGCTGTTCGGCCGGATCTTCGAGCTGATCGACCTTCGTCCCCGGATCACCGACCGGGAGCACGCGCTCAGCCTGGCCCCGAGTGAGATCCGGGGGGAAGTGGCGCTGGAGCACGTGTCGTTCCGCTACGGCGGTGGCGAGGACGGGGGCCCGACGGCGCCGGAAGAGGCGTTGCGGGACGTGTCGATGCTCGTCGCGCCGGGGCAGCTCGCGGCGCTCGTCGGGCCATCCGGCGCGGGCAAGACGACGATCTCCTACCTGGTTCCGAGGCTCTACGACGTCGAGCGCGGCGCCGTGAAGATCGACGGTCACGACGTGCGCGATCTGACCTCCGCGACGGTCGCGGGCGCGGTCGGCGTCGTCACCCAGGAGAGCTACCTGTTCGGCGGCACGGTGCGCGAGAACATCAGCTACGGGCGCCCGGGCGCGAGCGACGAGGAGGTCGTGGCCGCCGCGAAGGCCGCCTTCATTCATGACCGCATCCTCGCCCTCGAGGACGGATACGACACGGTGGTCGGGGAACGCGGCTACCGGTTCTCAGGCGGCGAGCGCCAGCGGCTCGCGATCGCCCGCGTGATCCTGGAGGATCCGCCGATCCTGATCCTCGATGAGGCCACCTCGGCGCTCGACACCGAGAGTGAGCGCGTCGTGCAACGAGCGCTGGAGGCGCTGATGCAACGCCGCACCACGATCGCGATCGCCCATCGGCTATCGACGATCCGCAATGCTGACGTGATCTTCGCGATCGAGCGCGGCACCATCGTCGAGCGTGGAACCCACGACGAACTGCTCGCCGACGGTGGCGTGTACGCGCGTCTCTACGAACAGCAGTTTGGCAACGGAGCGGTCGAGGCCCACTGCAGCGACGGTGTCATTCTCGGCAACGGCCGGGCCTGTCGGCCATCGAGCCAGCGAGCGCGAGATGGGTCGGAGATTGCGGCACGCCGCGCAAGTGAGCCCGACGGCATCGCGGAGATCCCCCCGGAGCTGCGCACGGCGCTCACCGTGTAGCACGGCGCGTTCATCGCTCCGCGGCCGGCAGGACGTTGGGCGTCCTGCCGGCCGACGGGGTGAGGTCAACCCGCGGAGTTCGTGGCTGTGACGAGGGACCGTGCTGCCTGGGCGATCAGGTTGGCGACGGTACCTGGCTGTGAGACGTAGATCGCGTGGCTGCCGGGCACGTCGGTGGTCGTCGCGCCGGCCCGCTCGGCCATCATTCGCTGTGCCGGCGGCGGGATCATCCGGTCGTCGGTTGCGATCAGGTATGAGCTCGGCTTGCTGCGCCAGGCGGGGTCGCTGACCGTGCCGTTCAGCGCCTCGAGGCCCCACGGGACCTGCGAGTCGGCCATGAATGCTGCCTCGCGCGCCGGGACGTCCGCGGCGAACGACTCGGCGAACTTCTCGCGGTCGAGGAACAGGAACCCGTCGATGGGCGGCAGGATCGGGGGCTGAGGTCCGTCGGTCGGGAACCCGCCGATCAGCGTGCTGACCGACTCGCCTTGGTCGGGCGCGAACGCGGTGATGTAGACGAGGCCGGCGACTGAGTCGTGTGTTCCGGCTTCGGTGATCACCGCTCCGCCATAGGAGTGGCCGACGAGGATCGTCGGGCCGTCCTGGAGGTCGAGCGCGTTGTGGGTGGTTGCGACGTCGCTTTCGAGCGACAGCGTCTGGTTCTGCACGACGGTCACGTTGAACCCGTCCGCCGTCAGCACGTCGTAGACGCCCTGCCAGCCGGATCCGTCGACGAACCCACCGTGGACAAGGACGACGTTACGCACATCAGTCATGGATGACCTCCTCTTCGTTCGGTCGGCCTCGGGATGAGGTCGACATCGGTCAGCCACGATGTTGGCTGCGGCCGGACGCCAAATCGTGCGTCAGATGACGACGCTTTCAGGGCCTCCGATACGTACGTCCGTCCTCGGCAACGTACGACTAACGCGTTTGTGCGCCCGACACCAGCGCCGCGCCGAGCTCAGCCCGCGACGTGATCCCGAGCTTCGGAAATACCCGGTACAGGTGCGTGCTGATCGTGCGGTGCGACAAGAACAGCCTCTGGCCGATCTCGCGATTCGACAGGCCCTCGGCCGCGAGCTGGGCTATCTGAAGCTCCTGGGCGGTGAGGTCGTCGCGGGCCTCGGGAACACGGCGCCGGCTGCGCTCGCCTGACGCCCGCAGCTCGCGGCGTGCCTGGTCTCCCCAGCCTGACGCCCCGATCGCGTCGAAGATGGCCCGAGCCTCACGCAGTGGTGCCCGGGAGTCCGTGACGCGCCTGCGGCGGCGCAACCATCGACCGTGGGCGAGCAGGAGGCGCCCACGCCAGAAAGGCCAGCGTTCGAGATCCGCGTCGAGGGCCTCCGCGAAGCGCTCGGCGGCCTCGCGCTCGTCGTCGGCGAGCACGGCCCGGGCGTGGCGAAGGTTGATTGCCACCCACTCGGCCGGGGTGCTGCCCACCATCGCCTCGACCTCGGCCAGCCGCTCTCGCGCCGCGTCGGAGCTGTCGGCGTGCGCCGCGGCCTCCGCGAGGTCGCCGATGGCCATGCAGGCGAAATGCAGGTGGTGGGCCGGATCGCGGGGATCGAACAGCCGCTCGGCGAGCCGCAATGCGTCGGCATTGCGACCGCTCGCCAGCGCCGACAGCGTCGGCCCGGACTGGGCGAGCGCGACGATGTGGGTGGCGCCGAGCGGCAGCGCGAGCTGCTCGGCGCGAGCTGTCGCGCGCTCCGTCGCCGCCGGGTCGCCGCGGAGGGCCGCGATCATCGCCACCGCCGTCTCGGCGGTCGCGAGCCAGATCGGCTGCCCAAGCTCGGTCGCCAGCCGCCGGGCCTCCTCGGCGGCGGGGATCGCGATGTCCCAGTTGGGCAGGCGAACGGCCAGGATTGCCTGTGTCGCCAGCAGGCGGGGCAGACGACCGAGACGTCCCTCTGCCCGGGCGCTGTCGATCGCGATCGCACAGAACCTCAGGCTGTCGTGAAAGGCCCCCGTCACCATTCCGGCCGAGGCCAGGAACCCGGCGTCCTCCGCGCCGGTCACGCCACTATCGGCTGCCTCGCGCAGGCAGCCGACCACCTTCGACGCATTGGCGTACGGATGGGCGTACGCATGAATCGAGACCAGCCGCGGATCCGCTGCGGTGGGTCGTCCTACACGATCGGCAGCGTCCACAACCAGCTGGCGAATGTCCGGGCCGGGGCTCGCCCACCACGTGCGCGCAGCGGCGATCCAGAGCAGGTTGTGGTGCAGGTCGCGATCGCCGGCCGCGCCCGCCTCCTCCGCGATCGCAATCAGATCAGCCACCCGCGAATGGTCAACCAGCGCGTGAGCATCCAGGAGCTCGCAGACCCAGCGCGCTCGCGCAACCTCCACAGGGGTGAGATCGAGGCGCTCGATCTCGCGCAGCATCGCGACCGCGATGTCCGGCCGCCCACGCTCAAACGCGAGCTCGGCAGTGGCGAACATGCGTCCGGCGCGGTGGCTCGGAGCGCTGAGCTGCACCGCTCGCCCGAGCGCGGTCAGGGCGACGTCGATCGCGCCTCGGCGCTGGGCGCGAACCCCGGCCTCCTCGAGCTCGCCCGCAAGCGCCTCGTGCGTTCCGGTCATCAGCGCGGCGCGGTGCCACACGCGGCGGTCGGGATCCGCGCCGAGCGTCGCGGCCAGCGTTTCATGGACGCGGCGACGCTCCTGCACGCCGGCGCTCTGCCGGACCGCAGAGCGAATCAGCGGGTGCCGAAAACGGATGGAGTTGACGTCGAGGTCGATGAGCGCCGCTCTCGCGGCCGGCTCAAATGCGTCGAGATCGACGCAAGTCCCGGTAACCGCGCTCGCCGCCTCAACGATCTCACCGACGGCTTCTCCGTCGCTGAGCGCGGCCACGAGCAGAGCCAGGCGTGTGGTTCGCGGCAGATCATTCACGCGACCCGCGAACGCGCGCTCGAGCCGCTCGGTCAGCGGCAAGCCGCCCGGCACGGGTTGTTCATCCGCGGCCGGACCGCCCGCCCCCGGCAGCTCGAGGAGCGCCAGCGGATTGCCGGCGGCCTCACCCAGCACACGGCTTCGCCTCGTGGGCGGAAGGCCCGGGGCCGCTGCGTCCAGCAAGGCCGATGAAGTCGCCTCGTCGAGGCCGGTCACCCTGTGCTCGGGCAGCCCCGCGTCCGCGAGCCCGCCCGCGTAACCGTCCCGAGTGGCTACGAGCAGGAGAACCGGGTCGGACTCGATTCGCCGAGCAACGAACGCCAGCACGTCCGCGCTCGGGCGGTCGAGCCAATGTGCGTCATCGACGATGAGGAGCACCGGGACATCGGCGGCAATCTCCGAGACGAGATCCAGCGCGGCCATCGCGATCCGGTATGGCTCAGGCGCAACCTCGTGCGTGAGTCCGAACGCGGCGTCAAGCGCCGCGCGCTGAATCGGAGGCAGATCGACGACACGCTCCCGTACCGGGCGGAGCATCTGATGCAGTCCGGCAAAAGGCAGATGCGCTTCGGACTGCTCGCCGGTGGCCGTGAGCACGGCCATGCCTCGCTCGCGAGCGTTGCGCGCCGCCTCATACAGCAGACGCGACTTCCCGATACCCGGCTCGCCGCGGAGCACGAGCGCTTGGCCACGTGTCGTGACCTCGTCCAAGAGCGACGCCAAGAGCGCCTCTTCGTGTGCGCGACCGAGAAGGGGCGCGATCCCGTCACGAGCCGTGCCGAGCATGAGAGGCTCATCCTCCCACGTCGAGCTCGTGGCGATGTCTCGTCAGCGCCGTAGCCGCCGCTCGATTGCGAGGCTGGTGCGCCTTACGGCTTCGCCATAGGCTCTTCTCGCGCCCTCCGGCAGCGGCAGCGGGGAGCGCCGGGTCGACAGCGCGCGCCTTTGCCACGTCCGCTGCTGGTCCTCGCCCCACGCGCGTCGGTCGCGACCCATCGCGGCCACGGCCGCGTCGTCCGTCGCGGAGGCTCTTCCGGCGTAGACCCAGGCGAAGCGGAACGCCAGGCCAGCTGCGAGGTACATGAAGCTCGCGAGTTCGTGCTCACGCGGGCCGGTGCGACGCGCGACGAGCCGGAGCGAGAGGCCGAGCGCGACGAGGCTCTTGGCGGTGCGGAAGTAGAGGCCGGCGCGCCCGCGGCCGAGCGCGTCGGCGGCGGTTCCCAGCCGCCGCTCGCCGAGCGCCGAGATGGAGAGCTCGGTCAGCATCGAGGCGGTCTCGATCGTGCCGAGCGCCCTGCGGGTCGGGTGGCCGTGCGGTAGGCCGCACGCTACGAGCACGAGCCGGGTGGCGGCCGCGCCGGTGGCGGTCGCGGTGGCGACGAACGCGGGCCCGAGGATCGTGCGGCTGCGCGCCCACAGGGGGACCGCGGTGCAGGCGAGCAGCACGCCGGTGTACGAGCCCAGATAGCTGCCGAACAGCGACGTGAGGGCCCCCAGCGCGCGCGCGGCCTTTCGTCGCCCGACCAGGTCACAACCGACCGCGAGAGCGCTCGAGCCGCTGAATGCGACCAGGCACCAGGCGCCCGTGTTCATGGGCGAGCGTGGCTTGAAGATCCTCATCATGTTCAGGAATCGCTCGGGGCGGCCGAGATCGGCGATCAGCAGGGCGGGCGCGGGCGCGACGGCGCCGAGCGCGACCTTGCGTGCGATCGCGGCGGAGCGGTGGTCGCCGGCAACGTCGCACGCGAGCGCGACGAACGCCGAGCCCGATGCCATCCCGCCGAGCCAGAAGTAGCTCGCCACTTCCCAGCTCCACACGGGTGCGTGGATGAACGGCCCGTGGATCTCCGACACCGCCGCGCCGCGCATCCGCCGGTTCGCCTCGGCGACCTCCCCTGGAGCCGGCTGGGCGCCTGCATAACGGGTGTCGCGCGCCTTGTAGAGAAACGACCACCGAGCGTCGCCGAAGTGAGCGCGCGCGAGCGCGACCGGCGCCCCCGGCGTGGCCGTGGCCCACGGCGCCGGTCCGCCGCGGGTGCCGAGCGCGGGGTGGATGTCGCGGGTTTCGGTGTCGTGGTCTGCCACCCACTCGGTCTCGCGCCCGTGGGCGGTGCCCGGAGGCTCGTGCTTCGAAGACAGCTCCGCCGCCTCGCCGGCGTCATCGAGCGTTTCCTCCCAGCGGTGCTCGCTGCTCACCAGGTCCCTCTTCCAGGTGTCCTGCGGCCGCGGCGTGCGGCCGTGACGAACGCGAGGACTGCGCCCGCGCTTGCGAGCAGACCGGCGGCGACCGCGGCCACTGTGGCCGGAACCACGTTCTCCTGCACCGGCGAGTCCGCGTGTGCGGGCAGTCCGTAGCGCTCGGGCGGCTCGGTCAACAGGAAGAACGCGCCCAGACCGCCGGCCAGCTGCTCTCCGGGCTCGTCGCCGGCTCCGTACAGGTAGGCGCCCTCGATACCGCGCCGATGCAGCTCGGCGACCCGGCGAGAGGCGATCTCCACCAGCTCCTCGTGGGGCCCGAACTGGATCGAGTCGGTCGGGCAGGACTTCGCGCAGGCGGGCTCCAGTCCGTCCTCGAGACGGTCGTAGCAGAGCGTGCACTTGCCGGCGCGCCCGTCCTCGGGGTCGCGGTCGACCACGCCGAACGGACACGCCGGCACGCAGTAGCCACAACCGTTACATACGTCCGGCTGCAGTACCACCGTCTGATGCTCGGTGCGGATCAGGGCGCCGGTGGGGCAGGCGTCGAGACAGCCCGCGTTGGTGCAGTGCCGGCAGACGTCGGACATGAACACCCACTCGCCCAGCTTGCGCACCGCGTCAGCGACATCGACGACGCCCGACGCGGGCTGCGCCGCATCCACGAGGTCGATCGCGCCCGCGGCCGGGATCGCCGGCAGCTTGTCCGCGGCGCCGGCTTCGAGCGCACGCTGCGCCTCCTGCTTGAGTTGCGGCGAGGGCTCGAACAGCTCGACGAACCGGACGTGGCGCCACGTGGACGCGGAGAGATCTCCTGTGTGGTCGTAGGAGACGCCCTTGCCGGACTGCGAGCCGTCCGCAGGCAGGTCGTTCCACTGCTTGCAGGCGACCTCGCAGGCCTTGCAGCCGATGCACACCGTGGTGTCCGTGAAGAAGCCCATCCGCTGCGCGGCCGCGCGATGGATGGCGATCTCGGTGTCCGGGGCGCTGGTGCTCACCGGCTCGCCTCGTGCGGGTTCTCGGCCAGCGGGTCGTCCTCGTTCGGTCGGATGTGATGCCCCGCCAGCGACGCGCCCGCGAGTCGCGCCGTGCTCGGGCCCCGCCGGCGGCCGGCCCGCACGTCGCAGGTGAACGCCTTGTCGTCCTGGATCGAGACGTTCGGATCGCCGGACAGGGCGACAAGCTCGTTGGCCGTGTCGCCGCGGGAGAGCCCGCTGTAGCCCCAGTGCCACGGCAGCGCGATCTGGTGAATCAGGTCGCCCGTCAATTCGCAGCGGCCGGATGCGGTCGGTGACCTTGGCCCGCGCCTCGATCTCCGCCCGCTCGGTGACGATCGTCATCCACCCGCCGTCCTCGATTCCGCGGTCGGCAGCGAGCTGCGGATCGATCTCGGCGAACATCTCAGGCTGCAGCTCCACCAGCCACGGCACGGTGCGGCTCATGCCGCCCGCCGTGTGATGCTCGGTCAGCCGGAAGGTCGTCGCCACCAACGGATATCGCGGGTCGCCGGCCGCGTGGTACGGGTTCTCGGGCCGGTGCCAGCGGACCGCGGCCGGGTTGCCATTTAGCTTCGGGTAGAGGAGGTTGGGCATCGGCGACTCGAGCGGCTCGTAGAAGGTGGGCAGGGGCCCGTCGAGCAGACCGCTGGGCGAGTACAGCCAGCCCCGGCCGTCGCCCATCATGATGAACGGGTCCGTGCCGGCGATGGCATCCATCCCGCGGGCGTCCGGCGCGGGGCGATAGTCCGGATGCTTGTCGGCGGGAAAGTCTGGGACGTCCCATCCCGCCCAGCGACCCTGCTGCTCGTCCCACCACACGTAGCGCTTGCGCTCAGACCACGGCCTGCCCTGCGGATCGGCGCTCGCGCGGTTGTAGAGGATCCGCCGGTTCGCGGGCCACGCCCAGGCCCACTCCGGCGAGACGATCCCGCCCTCAGCGCGTGATGTCACCGGGACGGCGCCGGCGCGCCTGATTGACGCCATCTTTGTAGATACCGGAGTAGATCCAGCAGCCGCAGGCGGTCGAGCCGTCGCTGCGCAGCTCGTCGAACGAGCCGACCGGCGTTCCCGACGCGACGTCGTAGCCGTTGATCTCCTTGATCACGGCCTCCACGTCGGGCTCGCGCACCTCCCCGCACTCCGGGTAATCCCACTTCAGGTTCACGATCGGCCAATCCCGCTCGCGGTCGGACCCGGCGTAGCGTGCCTTGATCCGCTGCGCCAGATGGTGCATGAACCACAGCTCCGAGCGCGCGTCACCCGGCGGATGGAGCGCTTTGTCCCGGAACTGCACCAGGCGCTGGGTGTTTGTGAACGTGCCCTCCTTCTCGATGTGCGAGGCGGCGGGCATCAGGAACACCTCGGTCTCGATCGCCTCGGGGCGGAGCTCGCCCGACTGCACCTCCGGCGAGTCGCGCCAGAAAGTGGCGGTCTCGATCTCGGCCAGATCACGCACGACCAGCCACTTCAGCCGGGCCAGCGCGCGGCGCTGAAGCCCCGAGTGCTGAGAGCCGACCGCCGGGTTCTGCCCCATCACGAAGAGGCCCTCCACCCCGCCGTCGAGGGCGCGGAGCATCGTCGAGAAGTGGGAGTGGTTGCCGGTCAGCTTCGGCAGCCGGCCGAAGCCGTAGTCGTTCTCCTCGGTCGCGACCTCGCCGAACCACGCCTTGAGCAGCGAGACGATGTAGGCGTCGAAGTGAGACCACCAGCCGCGATCCGCCTTGCCGGCGCCGATGTACTCCTTGAGCGTCAGGTGACCCTCGCGAGTCCTCGGCATGTGCAGATAGCCGGGCAGCAGGTCGTACAAGGTCGGGATGTCGGTCGACCCTTGGATCGACGCGTGCCCGCGCATCGCCATGATGCCGCCGCCAGGCCGGCCGACGTTGCCGAGCAGCAACTGGAGAATCGCCGCGCTGCGGATCATCTGCACAGCTTCGGAATGCTGCGTCCACCCGTTCGCGTAGCAGAACGCGCTCGTGCGCTCGCGCCCGGAGTTGGCGATCAGCGCATCAGCCACCGCCATGAACTCCTCGTGCGAGATCCCACAGATGCGCTGCACCATCTCCGGCGTGTAGCGCGCGAAGTGCCGGCGCAGGATCTGAAAGACGGACCGCGGATGCTCGAGCGTCTCGTCGTGTTCGAGACCGTCCACCAACATCCCCGCGCCGGTGTGCTCGCTGAACGCCTGCGTCGCGTGCTCATGGGGGCCAGCCGAGAAGTTGACCTGGCAGCCTCCATACATCCACGAGATCGGGTTGTAGGTTCCGGTCTCGGGGTCGTAGCCCGAGAACACTCCATCCAAGTCCTCGGTGTCGCGGAAGCTCTCGTCGACGATCGCGCACGCGTTCGTGTAGTTGACGACGTACTCCGTGAAGTAGGACTCGGTCTCGATCACGTGGCGGATGAGCCCGCCGAGAAACGCGACATCGGTCCCCGCCCGGATCGGTACGTACAGGTCCGCCATCTGGCTCGTGCGGCCATACCGCGGATCGACATGAATGACCCGCGCGCCCCGCTCCTTGGCCTTCATCACCCACCGGAACCCAACCGGGTGCGCCTCGGCCATGTTCCCGCCCGCGATCACAATGCAGTCGGAGTTCTGAAGGTCCTGCTGGAAGTTAGTGGCGCCGCCGCGCCCGAACGAGCTCCCCAGACCGGGGACCGTTGAGCTGTGTCATATCCGCGCCTGGTTCTCGATCTGGATCGCTCCCATCGCGGTGAACAGCTTCTTGATCAGATAGTTCTCCTCGTTGTCCAGCGTCGCCCCGCCCAGGTGGGCGAACCCCAGCGTGCGGTCCACGCGCCAACCGTGGCGGTCGGTGTCCTGCCAGCCGCTCTCGCGCGCAGCGATCACCCGATCGGCAATCATGTCCATCGCCCTTCCAGTTCCAGCTCCACGAACTCGGCGCCGCCCGGTGGGCGGTACCTGACCTTCGTCAGCCGCCCTGGCTGCTGCACCAGCTGGCGCGATGAGGCGCCCTTCGGGCACAACGTCCCCTGGTTGATCGGCGAGCGGGGATTGCCCTCGATGTCGACCAGCTCGCCACCGCGGGTGTACACCAGCTGACCGCACCCCACCGCGCAGAACGGACACACCGACTCGGTCACCTTCAACCCGCCGATCCTCGCCTCGGCCCGCCGCGTCAGCTCCGAGGCAGCGTTGGGACCAAGGCCCCAGTCCATCGCGCGACCGACCAGCGGCAGCCGCCGCAACGACTCGAAGGAGCGCGGGCGAGACCCCGACGGGCTCATCGCCTACGTCCAGTCGTCTCGATCCGCGTCACGACAACGGAAGATTCTCACGCCGAGCCGCACGTGACAACACCATTAACCGGCGGCGACGATCACGACCGCGGCGACGATCGCGGTTTGGTAACCGGGAATGAGGAATGGCAGCGTGTGGAAGACGCCGCCGAGGAACGTCCCTCCCCCGGTGATCGCGCCGCGTATCACCGGGTTGCCGCGGCCGGTCATCTCGCCGGTGTCGGAGAGGCCTTCGGAGAACGCCATGCTGACTCCGGCGCCGAGGGCGGTTGCTACGCCGGTATAGAACGCTGTGAGTGGGCGGTGTGTCGCGAGCACGACCGCAAAGATCGGAGCGAGCGTCGAGAGCGCTCCGTCCATGAGGCCGCTGAGGCTTCGGTGGCTAACCGGAAGCTTCGGGTGTGTCCGTCGCGGCCGCGAACGGCAGCGCGACGTCCAGCACGGTGCCCTCGCCGCGCGGACTGCGGACCGCGAGCGAACCGCCGAGCGCCTCGACCCGATCACGAATCCCGATCAGACCGCTGCCCGCCGACGGGTCGGCTCCGCCGACGCCGTCGTCGCTGACATGCAGACGTACCAGACCGTCGTGGCGCTCGAGTCTCACCCAGGCGCGCGAAGCGCCGGCGTGTTTGGCGGCGTTGGTCAACGCTTCGGCAGCCACGTAGTAGGCGGCCACCTCGACCGGCTCGGACAGCCGCTCCTCGCTTTCCACGACCACCTCGACGGGCACCGAGGAGCGAGAAGCCAGCGTCCGAAGCGCGGGCCCCAGCCCACCCTGAGTCAGGATCGCGGGGTGGATTCCCTGGGCGATCTCGCGCACCTCGTCGCTGGCCTCGTTCAACTCCTGCACGGTCTCCGACAGTGCCGCCTGGAGCTCGGGCTGCTCGCCGGGGAGGCGTCGCTCGATCCTCCGCAGTCGCAGCGCGAGGGAGACGAGGCGTTGTTGGACGCCGTCGTGCAGGTTTCGCTCGAAGCGCCGCCGGGCTTGATCGCCGGCGACGACGACGCGCGCCCGGGAGGCCGCCAGCTCGGCGCGGTTTGAGACGTTGGCGATCGCGAGCGCGAGCAGTTCGGTGAACTCGGCCATGCGCCGCTCGGTCTGCTGAGGCAGCGGGCCGTCCAGGGACTGGGCGACGATCGTCCCCCAGAGCTCCCCGGCGACGATCACCGGGCTCGCGACCGCCGACGGGGAGGACGTCGGGGCTCCGAGCCAGCGCGTCGCCGGCTCCCGCGGGACTCCGCTGAAGTCGTCGATGCGAGCGGTCTGCCTCGTCCGCATCACCTCCGCCGTCGCGAGACCGGGATCGACCGGGCCGAGCGAGCGTGGCCGGTCGCCCGCGCCGGTCCCGGCGACCAGGGTCGCGGTACCGTCGGGTTCGAGGCGAACGATCCGCGCACGGTCAGCCCCGACAAGCTCGCGCGTCTCGCGAGCAACCGCATCGAACACCTCCTGCGGCGGGCCACCTTGGGCGATCAGCGTGGCGACGCGCCGCAGCGCCGCCTGCTCCTCAGCCAGCTTGCTGCGCGCGGTCTCGGAAGTCGCCGCACGGTGACGGGTCATCTCGAGGATCGCGCCGACCAAGACGCCGATCGCGATGTACATCGCGGTCACGGGGTAGTTCACCCAGTCCTGAGAGTCGAACGATCGATACGGCGCGATGTAGAAGGAATCGATCGCGTAGGCGGCGGCCAGCGCTAGCGGGACGCCGAACTGAGGGCCCAGTCGCCACGCGGCGACGCCGACGCCGCTGGCGCACAACGCGCACCACACAACGACGAGTACCGTCTCCCCGCGCAGAGGCACGGCCACCGCCATCCCGGCGAACACGGCCGCGCCGGCGACAAATGCCGCGGCAGCGGCGGCGATCGGATACGCATTCCAGCTGCGGACACGCGCGCCCACGGGCAGAGGCTAAATCACTCGGTCCGCTCCGACGCGGGGCGGCTGAGGAGCGCCTCGATTGCATCGGCGCTCAGCTCCGCCTTGGCGATGAAGCCGACGGCCGGACTGGCCGCGATCAACTCGGCAAACTCCTCCCGCGCATGAGTCGAGATGAGGATCACCGCATCGGCGAGCACGCTTGGCTCGCCCGCGCGCAGGCGACACGCGACGTCTAGCCCGCTCTCGCCGCCGAGGTCGATATCCACCAGCGCGAGATCCGGTCGCAGTTCACGGGCGAGCCGCACTGCGTCGTAGCTACCGGAGGCGACGGCCACAACGTCGATCCCGTCCTCCCGCAGCACCTCGCGGGCGGTCTGTGCGAACCGCGGGTTGTCATCGACTATCAGGCATCGGATCGCCATGTGGCACAACGTTACGAGCGGCGACCCGCGATCGGGTTGTGGCTAGCCTCAGTCTTCCGCATGCGGCTGACTGACGATCGGTCCGGGCGCCAGCGTCGATAATCCGCCCATGACCGCCGACGTGCCCGGTGTCCTGATCGCCGAGGACGACGTCCTCCTCCGCGAGGGGCTGGCGAGGCTGCTCGCCGACGAGGGGTTCGACGTCATCGACCAGGCCGGCAACGCGTCCGCGCTGCTCGCGCTGGCGCATCGCCACCGCCCAGACCTCGTGATCCTCGACATCCGCATGCCGCCGACGCACACGACGGAGGGGCTCGACGCCGCTCGCACGATCCGCGCGGAGATGCCCGAGACGGCGGTCGTCGTCCTCTCCGCTCACGCCGAGGTCGAGCAGGCGACCGACCTGTTGGCGTGCGGCGAGCGCAGCGGCTACCTCCTCAAGAGCCGCGTTACCGATGTCGACGAGTTCATCGCGACCCTCCGGCGGATCATCGACGGCGCGGCGGTCGTCGACCCGTTCCTGATCCAGCAGCTGGTCGCCGCTCGGCGCGCCGAGGATCCGCTCGAGGATCTTTCCGCGCGCGAGCGCGAAGTTCTGGCGCTCATGGCCGAGGGGCGATCCAACGCCGGCATCGCGAAGCAGCTGTGGGTCACTGAGTCGACGGTCGAAAAGCACGTCCACAGCATCTTCATCAAGCTGCGCATCCCGGAGACGAGCGACGACCACCGGCGCGTCCTCGCGGTCGTCCAGTTCCTCCACACCCGCTAGCGGCGATCGCCAGGCCGGCCCGGTCCGGGTGCGATCACGAACTTAGGTGATCTGGTTCCGGACGCCGGAACCAGATCACTCAAGTTCAGCCCGCCGGCGATGGGACCAAGTCTGGCGTTTTACCTCGCGCAGGCCGAGGTCCCGTGCCAACCTTTCCGACGTCAAGCAGCCGGTTGCGCCTCGCCGCGGTCGAGCCGTTGAAGTGCGAGCGGTGGGCAGCGCAGCTCGCCGCTGCGGAAACGGCCAACCGGGCGCGAGAGGCGCACCACGACACAGCGATCCTCGATCTCGGTGATCACGCCGTGCTCGTACTCGAGGTAGCGCGGTCTGACCTGATGGTTGAAGCGCACGTGATCGCCGACGCAGAGCTGGGAGATCGCGTTCGCGGCGCGGACGGTGCGTAGTAGCTCACGACGGGCGTGGACCGCGTCGGCGATCGCGACGAGATGATCATCGAGCGTGCCCGCGGCGATCGCGTCGAGCAGCAACCCGTCGGGCTCCTTCGATTTCTCCGGGCCGGACTCCAGCCAGAGCGCTGGTGTGGTCTCGTGCGGGTTGGGTGACACGCGCAGATCGTGTCTGTCGCCTCGGACGGGTTCATGCATTCGGCCTCGCGGCAAACCCGCGCGCGTTCGCAGCGGGGCGCTCTCAAGATTGGGGGATGGTCCACTGTCGGGTGGCCGCATCTCAACCATTGGTCCGCACCTCCCAATAGCGGCTACCCCCACCCCACGATGGGCACTGCCCATCTGGTCCCAGAGGCGACGGAGCGAGAGGCTGTGGGTGTCCTTGAACGCCGCCGAAAGGAAGCGCCCGATGTCCGCCATCTCCACCGGTCTTCAGCCCAATCCCGGCCGAATCCGTTATGGCTTCGGCTTCTGGGCGGTTGCGTTCGCGTTCACAGGGCTGATGGCGTTCACCACCGTGCCGACGCCGCTGTGGTCGTTGTTTGCCCGTCGCGACGGTTTCTCTTCACTGACCATCACGGTCGCGTTCGCCGTCTATGCGGTCGCCGTCGCGGTCAGCCTCGTCCTCGCCGGTCACCTCTCAGACGGGTACGGTCGCCGCCGGCTGCTGGTCCCGGCCATCGCTTTGAACGTGGTCGCCGGACTGGTGTTCGTGGCGTGGCCCGCGCTGCCGGGACTGCTGGTCGCCCGCGTCTTGAGCGGCCTCGGCGTCGGTGCGGCGACCGCGACGGCGACGGTGTGGCTGGCGGAGCTCGAAGCAAGGCGCCGCCCGGGGGCCGGCAGTCACCGAGCGCAGATCGTCAGCACCGCTGCAAACCTCGGCGGACTGGGCCTTGGAGGGTTGATCGCGGGTGCCCTCGCGCAGTGGGTCGGCCACGCCCTCACCGTTCCGTTCCTCGCGCTCGTCGGCGCCCTGCTGATCGGGCTCGTTGCGATCGCCCTCGCTCCCGAGACGCGCATGGCCGCGTCGCCTCGCCCGCGCTACCGTCCCCAGCGCGTGTCCGTTCCGCCGCAGTCTCGCGGCCGATTCTTTGCCGCGGGGACCGCGGTGGCAATCACGTTCGCAGTCTTCGGGCTGATCACCTCGCTCGCGCCGAGCTTTCTCGCCAAAACATTGAACGAGCCCTCCCATGCGCTTGCCGGCGCCGTCTCATTCGCGCTGTTCGGCACCGCCGCGCTGGCGCAGACGCTGACCGGCTCGCGTTCCCCGCATCAGCTTCTCGCCGCCGCTATCCCGGCGTTACTCGTCGGCATTGGGCTACTGACGCTCGCCGTGTGGGTTCCGTCGCCGAGCTTCGGGATCTTCCTCGCCGGTGATCTGGTCGCCGGCGTCGGAGCGGGGCTGATGTTCAAGGGAGCGATCGAGACCGTGACGGAGATCTCGCTGCCCGAGCGCCGCGCCGAGGCGATAGCAGGGTTCTTCCTCGCCGCGTACATCGGACTCGCCGGTCCTGTGATCGGCCTCGGGGCCCTCACCCAGATCGCATCCACGCGCGTCAGCCTGCTCGTCTTCTCCGGGCTGCTCGCAATCGGCATCTTCGCCGCGACCCCCGCGCTCCTCGGCGGTCGTGGCCATCCGGCATCCGCACATCCCGTATCTCTCACTCACTGAAAGGAGTCACCATGCAGACAACGCAACTGAAAACCACACAGCTTGGCCAGACCGGCCTCGAGATCACCCGCGTCGGGTTCGGCGCGTGGGCGATCGGCGGCGGAGGCTGGGAGTTCGGCTGGGGACCCCAGCAGGACGAGCGGTCAATTGCAGCGATCCAGCACGCCCTCGAGCTCGGGGTCAACTGGATCGACACCGCCGCCGCGTACGGCTTCGGTCGCTCCGAGGAGGTTGTCGGGCGGGCGCTGCAGGGTGTCGCTGAACGGCCGTACGTATTCACCAAGGCATCGCTGCTCGAAGGTCCGGGCCGCCGGGTCGTTCATAGCCTCAAGCGCGATTCGATCCTCCGCGAGGCGCACGCCAGCCTCGAGCGGCTGGGGGTCGACGCGATCGACCTCTACCAAATCCACTGGCCGATCCCCGATGAGGACATCGAGGAGGGCTGGTCTGCGTTCGCCGAGCTCCAGGAGCAGGGACTGGTCCGCCACATCGGCGTCTCGAACTTCGACGTCGAGGAGTTGCGGCGGATCCAGCAGATCGCGCCGGTGGAGACGCTCCAGCCGCAGTACTCGCTGATCGAGCGCGACGTCGAGCGCGAGATCCTCCCCCTTGCAGAGCGCGAGGGGATCGGTGTGATCGTGTACTCGCCGATGGGCTCGGGACTGCTGGCCGGCGCGATGACCCGACAGCGGATCGCGGCGCTTCCCGATGACGACTGGCGCAAGCACGACGAGCGCTTCCGCGAGCCCCAGCTTTCGCGCAACCTCGACCTCGTCGAGCGCCTCGGTGTCGTGGCCGACCGCCACGACACCGTCTCAGGAGCGGTCGCCATCGCCTGGACGCTTCGCAACCCCGCGGTGGACGGCGCGATCGTCGGGTTCCGCTCGCCCGAGCAGGTCGACCCGCTGATCTACGCCGCGAATCTCGAACTCTCAGAAGAAGACGTCACCACGATCGAAGGAGAGCAGTAGCCATGCAGTCAATCGGATTCATCGGGCTCGGAAACATGGGCGGCAACATGGCCGCCCGGTACCTGGCCGCGGGCTACACCGTCTACGGCGAGGATCGCGACCGCGCATCTGCCCAGTGGCTCGTCGACCAGGGCCTTCGCTGGGCCGACACGCCGCGCGAGGTCGCTGAGTCGGCTGATGTCATCCTGACCTCCCTCCCCAACGACGACATCGTCGAGTCGGTCTCCTCCGGTCCAGACGGCATCGTGGCGGGGCTGAACGAGGGGAAGCTCTGGGCGGACCTGAGCACGATCAGCCCGCGCGCAAGCCGCGAGCTCAGCGAGCGCGTACGCGAGCACGGACGCGGTGCGCAGATGCTCGACACACCCGTCTCCGGGAGCGTTCCGCAGGTCAAAAGCGGAACGCTGACGATCATGGTCGGCGGCGACCAAGACGCCTACGCCCGGATCGAGCCTGTCCTCCGCGTGCTGGGGACGCCGACTCGGATCGGCGAGAACGGGCAGGGGCTCGTGCTCAAGCTCGCGATCAACATCAGCCTCGCGGTACAGACGCTCGCCTTCTCAGAAGGGCTGCTGCTGGCCGAGCGCGAAGGGCTCGACGTCCACCTCGCCGCCAAGGTGATGGCCGAGAGCCCGATCGGCTCGCCGATGCTTAAGCTGCGCGTCCCGCTCATGCTCGACCCCCCCGACGAGGCGTGGTTCGACATCGGGCTGATGCACAAGGACATCCGCCTCGCCCGCGAGGCCGGCGCCGAGCACAAGACACCACTCCCGACGGCCGGCGTCGCCGACGAGATCCTCACCACAGCCGAGCAGCTCGGGTACACCCACCGCGACATCGCCGCCGTCCACGACCTCCTCGCACGCCTCACGGACGACGCCGCTGCCGTCACATCGTGAGCAGTCCCAGACGCTCACCGGGTTTCTGTCGTCTTGCGGCGCTTTCTCCGGACCAAGCGGGCCGAATCAGGATGGAGATCGGCGAGCGGAACGCGGACCGCCGCCGCATGCCTCGCGTCAACGTCAGCGAGAAAGAACTGCGCGTCGCTGTCCGGCGCGCCGATGGAGATGTGCAACCGGCCAGTCTCGCTGTCTGGGGTCGCGGTCACGGTGATTTCATCGGGTCGCAGCCACGTCCGCTTCCCCGGCGTCGTAACAATCGCGGCGCCGACGCCGACAGCTTTCTTGACTGGAATCGGTTGCACCTGGACCTCAAGCTCGCGAGGGCCGTACTTCTCGGTTAGCCCCGCGATGAACTGTCGTTTGGCGGCGCGCGTGAGGCCGTGCTCGGATCTCGCTTGGGTGACCAACCCGCGGACGAGTTCGGTCAGACCGACGCCGCGATCTGCCGCCAGTTCGCGCATCAGATTCTCGTCTTCGTCGCTAAGTCGGAAGTTGAGCTGGCCCACGACCGCAGTATAGAAGTCTACGACGACTTTCTAGCTTCTTATCTCCCGGGAGCGTCTGCCGGTCACGCAGGGAGTTGCACTTCAAGCAGGTACTTGCCGGCTCCTGGCCGGGGTGTGAGCCGGGCTTGGGTGTATGGCGACTCGTCGCGTTCGCCGGCGGCGTCCATCGTGTCGCGATACGCACCCGTGGCCGCCTCGTCGAGCGCGCCCACCCGCCGTTCGCCGATATGAACCGCGACGCAGCGGTTGTCGTCGGTGTCCCAGGTCAGCCACGTCTCCAGCAATGCGGTGCTCCCGAACAATCTCGGGATCGCCTGATACACGCCATCCAGCCACTCACGGCTCGTCTCATGGATCTGCACCTCGGCCCAGCGCGCCGCGGTACTGGCGCGGCACCGGCCACGCGGCGCGAGCCGGCGGTTCGAGCCACTCTGGCACCGACAGGTCGGGCAGAGAACGCCGCTCACGGATCGCCGTGAACGCCTTGATCCCGAGCTTGCCAGCACCGATCAGCCCCCCGATGAGCAGCTCTCGCTTCTCCGCGGGCCCGTCGTGCAGATGATCGAGCTTCTGCTCAATCCATAGCGGGCTCTCGCTGACCCCGCGCTCGGCGAGTTCGCGCTGAAGCATCGCCCGCTGCTGTGAGCGATCCTTCCCTTCGCCGTCCCGTCTGACGGCGTCGACCGCGGCAGATGCCGCTCGCGACTCTCGCCACAGCTTCGACATCGACGGCGAGCGCGTATGGAAGCGCCCGCTCCAGCGCCACTGCCGCGAGCTCGCCGGCGAGCTGGTCCGCCTCAGCAACCGTCCGCAGCTCCCGGCCATGCCATTCGTCGTCTTCGTCTTCGGCGTCTTCGTCCTGCTCCTCTGCCTCCTCGATGTCTTCGCCGCCGTCGTCCCAGTCGTCATCGTCATCGTGCTCGTCCTCGTCCTCGTCCTGGGCGAAGGCTTCCGGCCAGACGCACGCGTCCTGCACGTCGAGGCCGAACATGCCCAGCAAGGGCGCCAGACGCCGCAGCGGCTCGTACCCCACCCCGGCGTGCATGAAGGTGACAACCACCGGCGGCCGGTCCGGAGAGCTGGTCGCTTGCCAAACGTCAATCGTCGCCACGAACTCATCTGCCACCGGGCACACCAGCGCGACACGCCTATCCCCCTCCTCGCCGACCAGGCGCCAGCCAGCCGGCGCCAAGCGCTCCACCAAGCCAGCCCGCAGCGCCTCGCGTAGCTCGCTCGCGCTGGGACGTGACATGGCGCAATCCTGACACGACCGCAACATCGCCATGAACGGCTCGACAGCCACTAGGTCGGCCGGGCGCTTGCTGAGGAACACACGCAGCCAGCTTTCCAGGTGGCGTGACTAATCTTCACGCTCGTGAAGCCGGAAACGTGGCTCGCTCGCGGGGTGCTCCCAGGGGTCGATCGCGCGACGATCCATCCGTTCGAGGATGCGCAGCCGGGGCCGTTCTACTACCAGCGGGCTGCGCATCCGGTTGGGGTCGAGGCCGAGCGGCTGCTTTCGGAGCTCGAGGGTGGGACGGCGTTGCTGTTCCCCTCCGGTATGGGCGCGGCGACCGCCGTTGTGCTCGCGTGGCTCGGACCGGGTGCGACCGTAGCGGTGGCCGAGGGCGGCTACTACGGGACCGTGAGCTTGTTGCGCGGAGAGTTCGCCCGCTGGGGGTTGGAGGTGGTGACATTCGACCAGACTCGCCCGCCTCCGAAGGCGGATCTCGTGTGGCTTGAGCCGTGCTCCAATCCGATGCTGACCTTCCCGGATCTCGACGCGGCGATCGAGCGGGCGCATGCCGCGGGCGGCCGCGTACTCGTCGACAACACGGTGCTCAGCCCGCTGCTGTTGCGCCCGCTGGAGCACGGCGCGGACTTCGTGCTCCACAGCGGGACGAAGATCCTCGCTGGTCACCACGACGCATCGATCGGTGTGGTGGCGTGCGCGAGCCCGGACGCGGCCGCGCGGCTGCGGACGTTTCGCAGCGCCTCGGGCATCGTGGCGGCGCCTGACCCGGCCTGGCTGTTGATGCGCGGGCTCAAGACATTGGCGGTGCGTGTCGAGCGGCAGTCCGCCAGCGCCCTCGAGATCGCTCGCCGGCTCGCCGATCACCCCACCGTGAGGCGTGTTCGCTACCCCGGGCTCGGCGACGCGGTCGCGGCGCGCTACGTCCAGGCGTTCGGGCCGATTCTGTCGTTCGACGTCGCGGACGGCGACCGCGCCGCGCGGGTGGAGCGCTCGCTGCGGCTGATCGAGAACGCGACCAGCCTCGGCGGCGTCGCGTCCACGCTCGAAGCTCGCGCTCGGTGGGAACACGAGCGCGTCCCAGCCGGCCTGCTCCGCCTGAGCGTCGGCCTCGAAGACGTCGAAGACATCTGGGCCGACCTCGCGCGGGCGCTCGACGCCTGACGGATAGGCAGGTGAAACACTATTCGGATGATTGCGCGACGTTGGACAGCCCGGGCCGGCGCACCAGATCAGGCCGACGCGTACGTCGCGCACTTCGAACACACCGTCCGGCCGGAGCTGGAGAGCACCGAAGGGTTCCGCGGCGCCACGCTCGAGCGGATCCGGCACGAGCATGATGTCGAGATCGTCGTCGTCACACGCTGGGAATCGATGGCAGCAATCGCGGCATTTGCGGGCGAGCAGGTCGATCTCGCTGTCGTCGCGCCCGAGGCGCGAGCGGTCCTGTCCGAGTTCGATGAGCGGGTCCGCCACATCGAACTGGCAGACGGCCAGGTGTTCGACCACCTGCAGCTGATCGACATTCCGGCGGAGGCCGCTTCGCACGAGCCGTGGTTCAACGAGACACTCGTCTCGGTCAACGACGCCGTGGTCCGCCTCGGGGTTATCGATGGCGACTTCCACTGGCACCAGCACGATGACCAGGACGAGTTCTTCCTCGTCCTCGACGGAGAGCTCCTGGTCGACGTCGAAGGCTCGGGCACGATCACCGTCGGCCCGCACCAAGCCTGCAGTGTCCCGAAAGGTGTGGTTCACCGCACCCGCGCGCCCCGACGGACCACGATCCTCATGGTCGAGGCCGCAGGCGTGATGCCCGTCGGAGATTGAGGCTTCGGATCAGCGCTCACAGCCGCGCCGCATGGCCCCGGAGCGCATCGAGATCCCGGACCAGCAGGCTGAGCCGTCCGGTTTCGATCAGCCCGAGCGATCGCAGCGTGTGCAGCGCCCGGGCGGTCGATTCACGCGAGGACGCGCTCCACGAGGCCAGCTCCTCCTGGTTGATCGGTAGCGCCACCTCGACTTCGCCACCGGCGCACGGCACGCCGAAGCGCTCGGCCAGCTCGACCAGACGGCTTGTCACGCGCGCGAGGCTGCCGGACGTCGCGAACTCCATCCGACGGGTGTCCGAGCTCGCCAGCCGCGTGAGTGCGAGCTCGAGGAACGCGATGGCCGCTCGTGGATGCTCGGCGAGGAACGCGCGTAACGAGGACACAGAGATCACGACGCCCGAGACGGGCTTGAGGGCGACGACGCTCGCCGCACGCACCGAATCGCGCACGGCGGTGATCTCGCCGAGGATGTCACCCGGACCGCGCAGGGCGAGCACGACCTCGGAGGCCTCCGCGGTCTTGTGGATCTTCACGAGGCCCGAGAGGATCAGGATCGCGCTGTCGGCCCGATCGCCGGAGCGCATCAGCACGTCGCCCCTGGACCACTTGCGCACCTGCCCCGCGACGATCAGCGCGTCCCGCTCGTCGTCTCCCAGCGAGTCCAGAAACGAGTGAGTCAAATGACGTGGAACGCCGCGAGCGGCGCCCATAGGTTGTTCGCAGCTGGCCGCATCGGGCGGACCGCACAGATCGAAGGGGCGCACTTCATGAACTCGCATCTCACCCTAGCCGCAATGAATGCGCAGCAGCAAGACCGGCTTCGTGCCGCCGCCGAGGCGCGGCAGGCGGCCGCGCTTTCGACCGGCACCCGCGAGCCCAGGACGCACCGGCTTCGCGTCCTCCAGATCGCCGCGCAGCGGACCGCCCGCGCGCTGGCTGGGCTCGCGAAGCCGCCAACGGCCGAGCGGCCCGCCGAGAATCCCGCCATCGACTGACCGCGGGACCATCGCACGATCGCCGGCGATGATCTCGATTGCCGAGGGCTGTGCCTTGGCGGTGCTCTTCGCGGCGTCGCATCCAGACCTCGTTCGCGCGCTCGTGCTGATTACGCCGACACCGCGCGTCGTTCGCGGGCCGGACTATGAGTGGGCACAAACCACCGAAGAGCGCGCTGCCACAGGCTGCGGACGAGATCGAGCAGTTCCTGACCGGTGTACGACGACCGGTGCTCAGCGACCGCGTTCTGGCGACCGTCCTCTTTACCGACATCGTCGGGTCAACCGATCGCGCAGCCCAGCTGGGTCCGCGCGGCGCTTGGCGATGAGCTGCTCGCGCATGACGACATAGGCGGCCTCGCCGTTCATATCTACGGTGGCGCGTCTTCGCAGTCCTGACATAGAACGTGATCGTTGGGGAAGGCAGCGTGATCGCCTGCTCGTGGGAATCGGCGGAAGTCAGCCGTGGAACGCCCGGGGCGTATTACGATCGTGCTCGGTGGTGCGTCTGCTCGAGCGTGAAGATGAGTTGGGCGTGCTTGTCGACGCGGTCGAGCACGCGGCCGCCGGCCGGGGGTCCGTCGTGCTGGTTGCCGGGGAGGCGGGGATTGGAAAGAGCTCGCTGCTGCGGGAGCTCAGAGAGCGCACCGGCGAGCGGTTGACGTTTCTTGTCGGGGCGTGCGAACCGCTGTCGGTGCCGGTGCCGCTCGCGCCGCTGCGCGAGCTTGTGGAGGCGGCCGGAGGCGGTGACCTGATTGACCTGGGCAGCGACGACCGGTTGGTGCTCGCTCGCCGGGTGGCGAGCGTGCTCGACGAGCGGGCACCGGTCGTGGCGGCCATCGAGGACGTTCACTGGGCCGATCCGCTGACGCTTGATCTGGTGCGGCTGCTGGTTCGACGGGCGCCGCAGATGGCCGCTGTGATCGTCGCAACGTTCCGCGACGACGAGGTGGCGGCCAACCGGGAGCTGGGACTGCTGCTCGGCGACCTTGCCAACGCTACCGGTGTGCGGCGTATTCGCCTGCACCCGCTCTCGCACGCGGCTGTGCAGGAGCTAGCCGGCCCGAGCGGGTTTGATGTCGGCGGGCTGGTCCGCGCCACTGGCGGCAACCCGTTTCTGGTGGTGGAGTCCGTCGCCGCCGGGGAGCGGCTGCCGGCATCGGTGCGCGACGCTGCGCTCGCGCGTGCTGGTCGCTTGAGCCGGGCTGCGCGTGACGTCGTCGACGCCGCGGCGGTGCTCGGGCAGCGCTTCGACTACGCGCTGCTGGACGCCGTGGTTCCAGGCAGCACCGAAGCGGTCGAGGAAGCGCTGGCGCGTGGTGTGCTGGTCGCCGACGGGACCAGGCTCGGCTTCCGGCACGAGCTGATCCGTGAGGCTATCGAGGCCTCGATCTCGCCGCCACGTCTGTCGGAGCTTCACGCGCGAGCGGTGTCGGCCCTGGTCAATCAGGCCGGAGCGGTCGACAACGCGCGCTTGGCCCATCACGCGGAGCTGGCGGGCTTGCGCCACGAGGCCTGCCGCTATGCCGCGCTCGCGTCGGTGGAGGCGGAGCGGCTCGGCGCGCCGTTCCAGGCGCGGCTGCAAGCCCAGCGAGCGCTGCGGTTGGGAGAGGATCTCGGCGATCCCGAGCGCTACGAGCTGCTGATCCGCTACTCGCGCGCGGCGAACTTCACCAGCACCCGCTATGAGGACGCGGTATCGGGTGCCGAGCAGGCGCTGGCCGTCGCCGAGCGGCTCGGTGATCCGTTGCGGCAGGCACGCGCGCTGGGAGCGCTGGCCTGGGCGCTTTGGTCATTCGATCGCATGGTGGACGCGAGGCGCACCTCGGAGCGAGCGATCGCGTTGCTCTGGGCCACCTCCGACGTGGCCGCGCAGGCGCGGGCGCAATCGACGCATATCAGGATCGAGGCCTCGGCGTTCGACCCCGCGGTGGCGATCACCGCTGGACCACGAGCGCGTGAGCTGGCTGCGGCTGCCGGGCTCGAGGAGGTCCAGATCGATATCGCCATCAGCGTAGGGCTGGCGCACGGACACCACGGTCAACCCGAAGCGATCCCGATGCTGAAGGATGCGCTTCGCGACGCCCAGGCGTCAGGGCTGGCACTCCCAACGATTCGAGGCTACGTCAACCTGCTGTTCATCGCCGCCACCCTGCGCCAGCACGAGGTGCTGGAGCACTACACCGGTCAGGCGCGAGCGTCATTGGAGGAGCTCGATGCGCGGATTCCCCGTCACGTGATCGAGGGATACCTCGCCCGGAGCCTGCTCGATCGCGGCCGCTGGGACGATGCGCTTCCGATGGCCGCCTACAGCGTTGTGACCTGGCACGCGGAGGCTCCCCTGGGCCGAGCCATGGAGGGGCTGATCGCTGCCCGTCGTGGCGAGCCTGGTGCCGAGCGGATCCTGGAGCAGGCGCGGTCCGAGATCCCACAGGTCGCCGAGGACTCGCGTCACACCACGCTCCGCTGCGCCCTGGTCGAGGCGGCGTGGCTGCGCGGCGACCGCCGCACCGCGCTCGAGCACCTGGACGCCGCCCACGCGTCCCCGGCGACCGGCCGGTATGCGCGGTGGGGCGGCGAGCTGGCGTTGTGGGCGGCACGCCACGGCCGTGAGCTAGCGCCGCCAGCCGGCGCGCCGGACGCCGTCAAGCTCGAGTTCGAAGGCGACTGGCGTGGAGCGATCCGAGCCTGGCGCGAGCTGGAGGCGCCCTACGAGTCGGCGCTGGCCGCGCTGCCCGGCGATGACACCGCCGCCCGCCAAGCCCAGGCCGTGCTCCACAAGCTGGGCGCAAGCGCCGCCGTTCGCACATTCGCTCGGGAGCGAGCGGTCCGCGGCGCACGCGCCATGCGCGGTCCGAGACGATCGACCCTCGCGCATCCCGCCGGCCTCACCCGCCGCGAGCAGGAGGTTCTCGAGCAGCTCGCCACGGGCGCGACGAATCCAGCGATCGGCACCGCGTTGCACCTTTCGGAACGCACCGTCGCGCACCACGTCTCGGCGATCCTGTCCAAGCTCGGCGCCACCACGCGACTCGCCGCGATTGAGCAGGCGCGCAGCCGCGGGCTGCTCTCGCAAGATGGGACGGTCCGCAGGCCAAGATAGGCAGGGGAGCCGATCCGCGGTCAGGCCCGGGCCGCCACGCTGCCAGCATCCACCGACGAAGGAGGCAGCATGAGCTACACCGTGAAGACGATCGACGAGCTCGGTGTGCAGCCGATGGCGAGGACCCTCACGCCGTCCCGCCCCGGAGCGACCTACCAGCGACCGGAAGCCTTCCGCTCAGAGGTGCACGTATGAGCTCGACACTCACCGATCGGTCGCAGAAGCGCGTCGCCGAGCCACAGGTGGTGTTCGGACGCGGCGAGCTCCTCTGGTTCCTGGGCACGCTCGTGCGGGTGAAGCTAGACGGGCACCGCACCGGAGGGAGATTTGCGCTGCTGGAGATCACCCTCCCCCACGAGGCCGCCCCGCCGCTTCACTCCCATCCGCAGGACGAGACGTTCTACATCCTGGACGGGGAGCTAACCGCCTGGCTCGTCGAGCCGGAGCTCGCCGACGCTGGCTCAGAGCCTCCGGCGTGGGTGACGACCAGGGCTCGCCGCTGCGGCGTCAGCGATGTGGTGTTCGCACCCGCAGGCACGCCCCACACCTTCCGCGTCGAGTCCGACACAGCCCGGCTGCTGGTTCTGTCGACCCCGGCCGGGATCGAGGACATGATCCGGGGTCTGGGCGAGCTGGCGCAGTGGCCGTGGCTCCAGCCGCCGCCGGACGGCCCCCGCGTTCCGCCCGCGCGCATCGCGAGCGTTGAGCGCCAGACCGGAATGGTCCGGCACGGCCCGTCACCTCCGCCCAACAAAGAACCGTAAGCGCTCGTCAGACCCGCACGTATCCCACGGGCCGCATCCGGATCACGGGCAGTACATCCGAACCACGTGATTGCTCCCGCCACTTGACGGCATCCGGATCTTGCCGCCACCCGAATGCATCCGAACGACGTGGTTGTTGCCGCCACCGGATATCGCGACGCTGCCTGTATCGCCGCTACCTGTGCTGCGAATGTTGCTGTTGCCGGTGTTGGCCTTGGGAGCGGCGGCGTAGCCGGCGCTCGGTTGGCCAGGGGTGATCACCAGAGCTTGGCGCTTGGGGATGCTGGCCGGGTCGAACGTGATCGTCGGCGCGGCTCCGCCCGGGCAGACAAACTTCGGCGGGTGCTTCGCCGGAGCCGCGATCTGTGCCCGTACGCCGATCTCGGTGAGCCTTTTGTTCGCGCCGGCGATCCCCGACGGCTTGATCAGGTTGACCGTGACCGTGCCGTCGGGGTTGCGGCTCACCGCGAACGCCGGCGAGCTGGTCGACGCGCCGAGCAGCAACGTCGCCGCGGTCGCGATTGCGGCCAGACCGACGGTCGCACCGGCAAGCAGCTGGGGGCGGGGCGCCTTCCGGTGCTTGTACACCGTTCGCCCGGTGCACGCCAGCGCGTCGCCGTGCTCGCGCACGACTGAGAGCCACAGGTTGTCTTCGAACTCACTCATCGACGCAGTACTCCTTTCTCAATTTCGCCCGTGCCCGCGACAGGCGCATCCGCAGCACGCCCCGTGACAGGCCGAGTGCGGCCGCGGCCTCCTTGGGCGTCAGCTCGGCGAGGTCAACTAACTCGATTGCCGCTCGCTCGTTCGCGCTCAATATCGAGCAGCGCTCCAGCAACCTCCGGCCTGCCTGCTGGGCGTCGATCTTGGCGGCCAGCTCTTCGATCTCACTGGTCTCAAGCGCCCGACGGCCTGCGAGCCGCACCATCGCACTCCGGCGGTTCGCCACCTGGGCGCAATGCCCGGCCCAGACGTGAGCCGCGATCCCGAACAGCCAGGCGCGAGCGCTGCCACGACGGGGATCGAACGCGCCGAACGAACCCGCCGCCCTCAGGACCGTCTCTGAGGTTAGATCCGCCACCTCCTGCGGCTCCGAGCAGCGGCGCGCGAAATACGATGTCACCAATCCGACGTTGCTTCGGTAGATCTCCTCGAACTCGGTAAGCGCGACGCCGCGCAGGGTCTGCCGCCGCACGCTTACCTCCGTGGCTAGCACGCTTACCTCCGTGGCTATTGCGGTGCTCATGTCTCGTAGTTGCTGAGTTCGCTCCGATCTGTCACACCGACGCTTCCCACGAACCGATCAGCGCCACCGGCGGCGACTCAGGACGGAGTTCGCACCGTTGCGTTGAGCTGGCGCGAGACGCTACGCGCGGCGGTCAAACCCGGCCGCGATCCGCGTCAGACGCGATCGACCCAGGAGCCCACGCCCGTCCGCTCGAGGATCGCTCCGACCATCGTCTCCCAATCTTGTCGGTAGACCCCGTGGCCGGCACCGTCGAGTCGCAGCAGATGGGCGCCGGGGATCTCGTGCGCGAGTGCTTCGCCGTGCTCGGGGGGAAACATCGGGTCTGCGGTGCCGTGGATGACGAGGGTGGGCACCGCTATCGATGAGAGCGGCGCGCGCTGGCGCCCGTCGTCCGGGATCCGGTCGTGGTTTTGTCGCGCCGCGAAGTTGCGCGCACGCCGGACCTCGCGGCGCGTGAGATCTCGAGCTGCGTCTTCGTCGAACGGGCGCTCGCCGCCGGCGAGCAGCCGCGTGTAGTCGACCAGATAATCGATCACCGAATCGGCGTTCGACCAGTCCACCCGTGCCGTCGAGACGAACCGTCCGAACTCCCCGCTCGGCGGCGGGAGCTCTCGCTTGATCGGCACTGCGGGAGTGGTGCTGATCAGGGTCAGCGAGAGGACACGATCCGCAGCGTCGAGCGCGAGCAGCTGCGCGAACGCCCCGCCCGCGGAGACGCCAACGATGTGGGCGGCCGCGAGCGCATATGCGTCGAGGACGCGTGCTGCGTCGGCGAGGAGATCGGCGCCCGTGTACTCGGGGCGCCCGGGCTCGTAGGTCACCGAGCGGCCGGTGTCGCGGTGGTCGTAGCGGATCACGAACCGCCCGCCGTCGGCGAGCATCCGGCAGAAGCCCTCCTCCCACCACAGCATCGACGCGCCGATGCCCATGATCAGAAGGATCGGGGGATCTTGAGGGTCGCCGAACGCCTCCGTGCTGAGCTCGACACCGTTTGCTTCGATTGTTCGGTCGGGCACTCCGTTCCTTCGTTCGTTGACGATCTCCACCTTCGGTCGCGCTGAAAGCCGTTCCTATCAGAGAAGCCGGGACACGGAAATGCCCCGGCATTTCCAGCCACGACGCGGCGAAGGAATCGAACCTTCCAAGCCAGGGGCTGCCCGGCCCTACCGGTCTTGAAGATCCCCCTTTTCAGGGGAAACACCGTGAAGGGCCCGTCTTGTTTCTAGTTAGCGCAAGCCGTGGCGGGTCAGAATTGCTGCGCTCGGGACACGGGTCGGGAGACGTTTTGAGGCTGGGTTGGCGCGGTCGGGACCGGCGAGTAGCGTGACCTTCATGACGTTCACGCGGATCACCGTGCGCGCCGACCACATGGGCGGCGTCCCGTGCATCCGAGAGCTGCGGATCCCCGTCGCGACCGTTGTCGGCATGGTCGCCGACGGGATGAGCACCGATGAGATCCTCGCCGCCTACCCGGACCTCGAGCCCGAGGACATCCGAGAAGCGCTGAGGTACGCGGCCGAAGCCGTCCGCGAGCGAGAGCTCCCCCTCTCGACCGCTGGTTGAAGTTCCTGGTCGACAATGCGCTGTCCCCTGCTGTGGCCGAAGCGCTGCGACACGCCGGCCACACCGCCGTTCACGTTCGCCGAGTACGACCTCCAGTCGGCCAGCGACGGCGAAATCTTCGACCGCGCCGACGCCGAGGGCCGCATCGTTGTCTCCGCCGACACCGACTTCGGCACGCTCTTGGCGACCCGACGAGCTAACGCGCCATCCGTCCTTCTCTTCCGACAACGGCACCGAGCGCCGGCCGCAACGCCAGGCCGAGTTGCTCCTGGCGAACGTCGACGCCGTTGCGCGGGACCTGCAAGCCGCCAGCGTTGTCGTCATCGAGCCAATCCGGATCAGAGTACGCAGCCTCCCAATCGTCCCGTGATCCGCTTTCGCGTTTAGCCCAATGCATTCGCGACGCTGTGACGCGAAGGTTGGTGAATCACCGCCGGCGGGCGGCGGCAGAACGCCAGACTTTCCTTCTTGCGGCGCTCGTCGGACTAAGTTTGGCGTTCCAGTTCAGAAGGGTTGAACTCAAACGCCATCATTCGGGGTCGCTGCCGCTGTGATCGAGCACGGGCAGCCGGGCGTAGCCCGATGCATTAGCGACGGATGTCGGGCGAACGATGGAGATTCACCGCCGAGCGGTGGCGGTAGAACGCCAGAGTTCGAGCATCACCGCAGGTTGGAGCTGAACTTGGGCATTGCGGTTCCCGGGTCCGGAACCAGATCACGTGAGTTCAGTCGCCGCGCCGGGTCTCATCGACGATCGGCAGCGGCGGATCTGGATGGGAGACTGTCGCCCATGGATCCGGAACCGACGTCAGGGGCTGCGTGGAGCGCTGAGCGCGAGCGGGTGCATGTTGTGCGCTTCTGCCCCGCGTTGTACTTCGTGGCGGCGCCAGTGATTACGCACATCAGGATCCACCAGCTTTACGGGGGCTGGGTGGAAGGCGGTGAGGAGAGCGGCGGTGCTTCGTTCGTGCAGCACAGCGACGACCCGCCCGCTGAAATCATCACCGAATTGCTTGAGTCGCCGGCTGAGCCCGTAGCCGGCGGGCTCTCTGAAGCTCAGTCGCTGCGCCCCGCCGGTGTCGTACACGATCGGCTCGCTGCGGTTCGTTATCCCGACGCGTACGCGAGCTACGTACGCGCCGACTGGGATCGTTGGGTGCGTGAGGTGACGGCTGAGGCGGCGGCATGGGCGGCCGATGACGCGCGCTGGCGACCGTGCCGGGTGATGGTCGATGACGATGTCAATGACGGCGTGCAGACCGACGTCGACCCACAGTTTTCCGCGGCAGCGTTCTCCCTGCCGGAGGGGCGGCTGAACGTTGCGATCGAACGTCTCGGCTCGACGGAGCATCGCCTCGACTACGGGCAACTCAGAATCGTGAGGTCGACCGACCTTGACCGCGTCGACTGGGAATATCAACCCGCCGAGGACGAGGATGACTGACGCCGGTCGGACATTGGCGACTGCCCATTCGATCGAGTTAGGGAAGCAGGCCCGTTGGCGAGGCGTTATTTTGGGCGCACGTCTGTACCGCCTACCGATACGTCACTTCGGGCCCGAGTGGTCAACGCGTTGTCGCGACTGTGGCCGCGCCGGTGGACGCTCTCTGGATACAACGAGCGGCTCGGGGCGCCAAGACGCGCGTCCTCCGGCCCGCGGCGCCAGAGGATGTTCTTCGCAGGGTTCGTCGGCCGTGGCCGCCCGGGCACCGGACCCGTGGGCCCGCGCCGCTGGGGCAGCCAGGATTACAACGAGCGCCTCGACACTCAGGTCCGCGAGGACAAGTAGCCGGCGCGGTCGGGCGGGCTGTGAGCGCGAGCGTCCGACAGCTGGATTGATCGATCATCCCGGACGGCGCCTCGGCGAAGCAAACGGTGGTCGGCCCCGCGCTACCCGCAGACCGCCGCGCTCGATCCAGCCCAGGAGGTCGCCGGTTCGAGTCCGGCTAGATCCACTTCAGGGATTGCCTTTGGATCAGGGGAACGGCACACGAGTTGCTGTCCCGGGCGAAGCGCCGGACGATGTCAACGCGCGCGGAAGATCAGCGCGTAACCCTGGCCGCCGCCACCGCAGAGCGTGGCCGCGCCGTACTCCACACCAGAACGCCGCATCTCGTGCACGAGCGTGACCGCCATCCGCGCCCCCGTCGATCCCAGCGCGTGCCCGAGCGCCACCGAGTTGCCGTTCACGTTCACGATCTCCTCGCTCGCGCCGAGCATCCGCGTCGCATGAATGGCCACCGAGGCGAACGCCTCGTTGATCTCCAGCAGGCCGAGATCGCTGATCGTCAGTCCGACTTTCCGCATCGCCTTCTGCAACGCGATCGCGGGGACCGTGTGCAGGTACGCGAAGCGCTCCGCGCACATCCCGCTGGCGACGACTTCCGCCAGCGGCTTCAATCCGAGGTCGGCTGCCCGGTCGCTGCTCATCACGACCAGCGCGGCGGCCCCGTCGGACAGCTGTGAGGCATTGCCTGCGGTGATCGTGCCGTCACTGCCGAACGCCGGCGGAAGCTCGGACAGCGCTGCCGCGGTCGTCTCCGGCCGGATGCCCTCATCCTCGCTGACCACGTCTGGCGGTCGGCGGCCGTTCCCCGCCTCGACAGCCACGATCTCCTCGGCGGAACGTCGCGCCTGTCGGGCGGCCCCAGCACGCTGATGTGACCGAGCCGCCCAGGCGTCCTGCTCCTCGCGGGTGATGCCGAGCGCGGCGTTGACCTCGTCCGAGGATTCGCCCATGTGCTGGCCGGTGAAGGTGGACCACAGACCGTCGTGGATCATCGCGTCGACGATCTCGGCGTCGCCCATCCGGCCGCCCCACCGCGCCTTCGGCAGCACGTACGGCGCGTGTGTCATCGACTCCATGCCGCCCGCCACCGCGGTGTCGAGCTCGCCGAGGCGGATCAGTTGATCGGCATACGCGATGGCCGTCAAGCTCGACAGGCACACGTTGTTGAGGGTGATGGCCGGCACCTCCTTCGGCAGCCCGGCGGCGATCGCCGCCTGCCTCGAGGTCACCTGACCCGCGCCGGCCTGCAATACGTGCCCCATCACCACGTGATCGATTTCGCTGGCAGTGACCCCGGCACGCGCGACGGCCTCGTTGATCGCGACGGCACCGAGCTCGACCGCCGAGCGAGCGCGCAGCGCCGAGCCGAACTTGCCGACGGGAGTCCTGACTGCGGAGACGATGACCGAGCGCGCCATGGGTCGAAGGCCTTAAGCACCAGTGTAAGGTTGGCCGCGGTAGGCGTAGCAACACTTGAGACGGAAGGGCGCGCGTGGTTGATACTGAGCTGTTGGTGATCGGCGCCGGTCCGTACGCGCTGTCGACGGCGGCCCTGGCTCGTGATCGCGGCATCGAAACGACGATCGTCGGCCGCCCGATGGCCTTCTGGCGCGAGCACATGCCGGCCGATATGTTCCTGCGCTCCGGGCCCGACTGGCACCTCGACGGAGCCGGCATCGACACGTTCGAGGCGTACCTGGCCGAGATGGGTATCCAGCCGGACGACGTCGATCCGATCCCGGTCGGCGTCTTTCTCGACTACACGGAGTGGTTCACAGTTCGCAAGGGCCTGGCTGTCCGCGAGGAACTCGTTGTCGAGCTCTGCAAGCCTGGCGCTCGATTTGAAGCCACGCTCGACTCGGGTGAAGCGGTCCGCGCCGACTTCGTCGTCGCCGCGCCCGGGATTCGCGAGTACACGCAGTTCCCGGCGTGGGCAGCCGGCGTTCCCACGGCGCGGTCGGCCCACACGTGTGACCTGGTCGACCTGAGTGAGCTCTCCGGTGCGCGCGTCGTGATCGTCGGCGGACGGCAGAGCGCGTACGAATGGGCGGCTCTGCTCTGCGAGCACGGGGCCGCACGGATCGACATCGTCCACCGGCATGACGTGCCGCGCTTTGAGCGAGTGAGCTGGAAGTTCGTCGACGAGCATGTCGAACGGACCCTCGCCCGGCCCGGGTACTGGCGCAACCTTCCCAGCGACGAGCAGGAGGCGATCGCCCGGCGCTTCTGGGAAGTGGGGCGGCTCACGCTCGAGCACTGGCTGCCGCCGCGTCTCGATTCGAGTCGTGTCACGCAGTGGCCGGGGACCGAGGTGACCGAAGTCACCGCCGACGACGATGGCGACGACATGCGCGTGGTCCTATCGAGTTCGGAGACACTCACTGCCGACTACATCGTCTTCGCTTGTGGATATGCGGTGGACCTCAGCAAGGTTCCGTACCTGCGCGGGGTGCTCGATTCAGTCGCACTCGCGGACGGTTTTCCGATGCTCGACGAGCACTTCCAGACCACGCTCGATGGGCTCTACATCACCGGTTACTCGGCGACCCGCGACTTCGGTCCGTTCTTCGGATTCGTCAAGGGCTCGCCGGCCGCGGCGACGCTGATCGTCCGCGATCTCGCGGCGAAGTCGAGTAACGCGCGCTCGTCAGTCAGTGGCGGTAACCGGCCGCGTCCGCGGTCCGCCAGCGAGGCTTAGACATCGCGCGGTGGGGACTGCTGCGCGCGGCGCCCCCCTCGGGACATATTGGGGACATTCTTCAGACTTGGCACACCCTCGGTACGCACCTGACAACATCAATAACCCGACATTTCCAGCCACGACGCGGCGAAGGAATCGAACCTTCCAAGCCGGGGGCTGCCCGGCCCTACCGGTTTTGAAGACCGGATGGGCCACCAGGCCCGTGCCGCGCCGGCGGTGATGCTACGAGGTGCGAGCGCCGGAGCCGCCCGCCCCGCCGTCCAGTCCCACCTCAAGCGCGCCCTTGACCGAGGTATCGAGTGCGTTCAGCCGGAAGAGCGCGAGTGCCTCCGCCGAGGCGAACCGCCCGCCCGGTGCCGACGACGGCCCGTGATGCGAGAGGACGCAGTGGAGCAGCGCGAGCTCCCGCTCAGCGTCGAGCGCCACGTCCGATCGGCGGACGAACCCGGACAGGAGCCGCTCGCCGAGCACCATGTGCCCGAGCAGCCGGCCCTCTTCGGTCACACCGATCTCGGCCCCGTAGGTGAACTCACGCGTGCGGCCGAGGTCGTGGACGATCGCGGCCGTCAGCAGCAGGTCGGAATTCAGCCGGGGATGCTGGGCGCTCACCTCGTGGGCCAGCGTCGCCACCGCGACGGTGTGCTCGAGCAGCCCGCCGAGATAGGCGTGGTGCGCGCTCCGCGTGCACGGCGCCCGGCGCCAGTCCGCGCGGAGCTCACCGTCGCTCAAGAGCGCGTCCAGCAGCAACCGATACCCCTGGTCGTACACCTCGCCGGCGAGGTGCTCGAGGAACCCGTCGAGCTCGTCGACGTCCCGGTACGTCGAGGGGAGGAAGGCCGCCGGGTCGACGTCATCCGCGCGCGAGATCGCGTCGACCTCCAGGACGACCTCGTCCCGGAAGCGCTCGACTCGCCCCTGCACGGAGACGAGGTCGCCGCGCTCGAACAGTGCCGCGAGCTGGTCCGCCCCGCGAAACGCGCGGGCACTGATCGTGCCCGTACGGTCCCGCAACTCCAGCGCCAGGTACGGCGACCCGGTTCGAGATGTGAGTCGATCCTTGCGCACGCACGCGAAGACGCCCCGCACCTCCTCGCCGGGGCGGAGCACGCTGACGGTCTGTCCCGAGGCCATGTGCGCATGATGTACGGTGAACCGGATGCAGCCGTTGCGATGGGACTATCGCCCTGATGGTCTTCGGGCCCCGGCACTCATCTGCGCCTTCAAGGGTTGGAACGATGCTGCCGACGCCGCCTCGTCGGCCACGACGTTTGTCGGCACGGCCCTCGGTGGTCGCCGGTTCGCCTCGATCGACCCCGAGGAGTTCTACGACTTCCAAGCGACCCGCCCGCAGATCCGCCTCAGCGAGGGGCAGACGCGTGAGATCGTGTGGCCGGATGTCGAGCTCCACGAGGTCCGGATCCCGCGCGCCCCGCGGGACCTGATCGTGCTGTCCGGGAGCGAGCCGTCATTTCGGTGGCGGACATTCAGCCGGCTGATCGTCGACGTCGCCGAGGCCATCGGGGTGCAACTCGTCGTCACCCTCGGCGCGCTGCTCGCCGACGTCCCCCACACCCGGCCCGTGTCGGTGACCGGCTTCGCCTCCGATCCGGCGCTCGTCGCCCGCCTCGGTCTCAGCTCCTCGACGTATGAAGGTCCGACCGGGATCATCGGCGTGCTCCACGCCGCCTGTATGGATGCCGGGTTGCCGTCGGCGAGCCTGTGGGCGGCGGTGCCCCACTACATCGCCGCCGCCCCCAACCCGAAGGCCGCGCTCGCGCTGGTGCGCAAGCTCGAGGGCCTCGTCGGGGTCGCGGTCGACGCGTCCGATCTGGAATCAGCGGCCGCCGACTACGAGCGCCAGGTCAACCTCGCCGTGCAGAGCGACCCGGACGTGCAGGCGTTCGTCGAACGACTCGAGCAAGCGGCCGGCGAGGAGGAAGACGATGAGCCCGGCCCGCTGCCCTCCGGCGAGACGATCGCCCGTGACCTCCAGCGCTTCCTGCGCCAGCGCGGCGGCGACGAGCCCCCGGGCCCGGGTCGCGGTCCCGCCGGGCCATAAACCGCGTCTCAGCGCTCCGCCGCCGGGCACACCAACCGGTAATCGCAGATCGAGCAGGCCGAGAATGACGGTGTCGGCTCGAATCCCTGCGAGAGGATCCCCTCGGCAACCTCCATCGCGACCGCGGTGATCCAGTCGGAGCGGTCGCCGTCGTCGAGCGGGACGCTCACCTTCTCGTCGTCGAGGACGTAGTAGTACGCCTGGCGCGAGGCGTCGAGACTCCAGGCCTCGCGCGCGCCAACCGCGTACAGCGAGAGCTGGACATCGTCGGCGAGCTGCGCGGCGGTCTTGGGGCGTCCGGTCTTGTAGTCGATCAGCTCGTAGTCGCCGCTCGGCAACAGGTCGACGCGGTCGACTCGGCCGCGCAGCAGATGCGGCCCGAGCTTGAACGTGAACTGGCGCTCGAACCACACCGGCTCGCACTCCTCGGTTTGAAAGCGTTCGTGGTAGCGAGTCAGCGCCGCCGCGGCCTTGCCCCGGAGTTGGCGCTCCTCCTCGGAGTCGCCGAAACCGCCTCGCCGCCACGAGGCTTCGAGCAGCCCCAGCAGCTGCGGCAGCCCTGCGGGTGGATCCTCGCCGGAATGGAAGCGCTCGAGCACCTGGTGGACGACGATCCCGAAGCGCTGATGGAGCGTCGGCTCCTGCGGGATCCGGAACACGCGCGCGAACTTGTACTTCAGCGGGCATGTCCGGTAGGTGTCGATGTCCGACGCCGAGAGCACGACGCCCTCGCCGCGCCGCGGCAGAAACGCCTCGAGCGACGGCTCGTCGCGCGCCGCGATCGCCACCGCGCGCCGGCGGGCGTCGCGCTCGGCGTCGAGGAGGTAGTCGTCGAGCGCCGAGGAGGTGAAGATCTCTCGCTGCTCGGCGGTGACCGCCTGGAGGATCCGGGAGTTGACGTCGCGCAGGGCCTCGGCGACGTTCTGACCCTCGGGGCGGGCAATCAAAGCCGCAACCTTCAACAGCTCGAGATACCGCACGACCGCATGCGAGATGTCGAGGTCGGTGTCGAAGCGCAGCTCCCCGAGCCGCCCGGCGGTCCGCATCGTGCCCTCGAGCAGCTCGTCGCGGAGCAGCCGATAGGTCGAGTGGAGCGTCTCCGCAGGACCGAACAGCTCCTCTTCCTTGTCCTCCCACGCGAGACCGAGCGCCGACCGCGCCGCCTCCACGAGCGGGAGCGGAAGGACCTCGTCGCCGCGGTCTCCAAACGCCGGGTAGCACAGCACGACCCGCTCTCGCGCTCGTGTGACCCCGACGTACAGCGCCTGGCGCAACCCTCGCTCCCGGCCCGCCTCGTCGTCGGGGGGCACCACCGCGGCGTCGGGCAACAGCGCGTTCGGCACCGGCTCCGCCCCGGCCACGCTCACCCCGCCGTGCAGGCCGATCATGAACACGTGCGAGGCCTCGAGCCCGCCGGCCCCATCGAGCCCGATCACCTGGACCGCGCCCGCGCCGCGCACGACCGGCTCCTCCTGTTCACGCAGGCCGAAGTCGGCGACCGCCGCGATCGAGCGCGCAAACTCGCGCGGCGTCGCGAGCGCCTTGCGCCGCACGTAGGCCGACGCGAGCTCGCTGAACCGGGCGAGCGCCCGCAGCCGCTCGACGACGTCCGCCTGAGCGGCGAACAGCTGCTGGCGGCGCAGCCCGAGTCGATCGATCAGCCGGTGCACGTAGAGGTCCGGACGGGTCGTGTCGATCGCTGCCGCCCCGGAGCGATAGAGCTTGAGGAACATCAGGATGCGCTCGCGCGCCTCGGGCGGGACCTGGGGCGCTTCCGTCGCCGCTGCGAGGGCGGCGACCATGTCGAGCTTGCGCCGGCGCGCGATCTGCGTGCAGCGCGCGATGTCGACCGACCGCAGCTCGATCGGCGGACGGGCGAGCGCGCGGACGACCGCCGCGGCGTCCGAGGGATCAGCGAGCAGGCGCAGCCACGCGAGCACGTCGCGGATCTCTGCCCGCTGGAAGAACGCCGCCTCCCCGATCAGCCGGTGCGGTACGGCCCGCTCCTCAAGCGCGACCGCCACCGCCTGCCCCTCACGCGAGACCTCCGGGACAAGCACCGCGACCTCGCCTGGGGCGACGCCCTCACGTCCGAGCAGGCGCTCGATCTCCGCGGCCACCGCCTGCGCCTGGGCGCGATCGTTCGTCGCCCGCCAGAACGTGACCGTCCCACCCCCCGCCGATGACCCCGTCATCGGCGCGCCGAGCAGGGCCCCGGCAACGCGCGCGACCTGCACCGGGCAACGAAGGGAACGCTCCAAGCGCCGCACCGAGAGGCCCGGCAACGCCTCGAACGGAGCGAGCGCTGCGACGCCCGCTCGGCGGAACCGCCGCAGGGACGCAGCGACGTCGGCGGTGACCGTCAACCCGTCGGCCGACGGGCCGGCGACGGCGCACACGAGCCGTCCCGCGACGAGCTCGAGTTCCTGGGCGTCATCGACGAGCACATGGCTGAAGCGCCGGCCGATCGCGGGATGATCGGCGGCCGCGCGCAGCGCGTCGCGCATGAGGTCGCCCTCGTCCCGGGCCCCCGCGTCCGCGAGCATTCGTTCGTGGGCGCGATACACCTCCGCGAACTCCTGCTCGAGGGCCGCCTCTCCCTCCGCGACACCGAGTCGCGCGGCCCATTCGGCGTAGGCCTCGGCGTCGATCAGCTCCGCCTTGCAGCGGTCGATCCGACGCACGAACGCGCCGAACAGAGCGTTGACGCGACCCCCGAAGTCGTGGTGCTGCACCGAGAGCTCGTCGATCCGCTCGATCAGCATCGCCAGCCGGTCGCCGGCGCTCAGCGTCGTGGCGTCAAGGTCGCTCTCGGCCCCCGCGGCAATCCCGAGCACCCATGCGGCGAGGCCCACCGGGGTCAGCACGTGCAGCGCCTCGTAACCCCGCTCCAGCCGGGCCTCGAGCCGCACCCGGATGGCATCGGCGCGTCCCGCCGAAGGAGCGAGGACGAGTACGCGCTCGGGCCGCTCGCCGTCATCGACCAGCCGGCAGAACCGCTCTTCGATCAAGCTCGTCTTCCCGCTCCCCGCGCACCCGAGGATGAGCTGCGGCCCACCGGCGTGGCTGACGGCCTCACTGCATGGGGTGGAAGGCTCCTCAGACACGTCTGACAGCATAGGTGTGAGATGACGTCCACTCGCTCCGCCCTCGATGCCGATTGGCTCACCGCCTGCCGTGGCGCCGTGGACGGGCTCACCGACGTGCTCGCGGCGCGGCCGAGCATCGCCGAGCGGGCCGAGGAGACCGGCTCACGGGGGAGCGGCGGCGACCGCACGCTCGTCATCGATGCGTCCGCCGAGTCGGTCGTGTTCGCCCAGCTTGATCGCCTGAGCGCCGACGGCTACCGCTTCGTCGCGCTCTCCGAGGAGCGCGGGGAGATCGACTACGGCGACCCGAGCGTCCGCGTCATCATCGACCCGATCGACGGCTCGCTCAACGCCAAGCGCGGCCTTCCCCACCACGCGCTCTCGATCGCGGTCGCCGACGGGGACACGATGGCGGACGTCGTGTTCGCCTTCGTGTACGACTTCGGGCCCCAGGAAGAATGGTGGGCGCGCCGTGGCGGCGGCGCCCACCTGAACGGGACCCGCCTCGACCCCACCCTCGGCGAGCGGCGCAGCCGCGATGGCCGACTCGAGGTGCTCGGAATCGAGTCCGCCGACCCGCGCTGGGTCGCGGCGTCGATTGACTCGCTTCAGACCACCGCCTATCGCCTGCGCGCGCTCGGCACGATCGCGTCCTCGCTGTGCCAGGTGGCCGCCGCCCGGTTCGACGGGATGGTCTCGCTCCGTCGCGCCCGCGGGGTCGACTCGGCGGCCGGGCAGCTGATCGTCCGCGAGGCGGGCGGCCACGTGAGCTTCCCGGCCCACGACGACCCGCTCGGCGCGCCGCTGAACGCCGAGCCGACCTCGCACGTCTGCGCTGCGCGCACCCCCGAGACGCTCGGACAGCTCGAGGCAATCGCCGCATGATCGACTGGGTCATCGCCGAGCGGATCGCCACGTTCGTCGCTGGGACGGGGGAGGCGCGGGCGCCGGACGCCGATCTGCCCCAGCTCGCCGCTGAGGCGGAGAAGCGAGTCGTTGCCTATACGGGCCTGAAACCGGCCCGGCCGATCCCGCCCCCGGAGGGGATCAGCCGCCGCGAATGGGTCGCGAGCAACATCGCCTCGATGCGCCTGCTGCTCGACCCGGTCCTCGAGCGGGCGAACACCGGTCTCGGCCCGCTGAGGCCGGCCATTCAGATCGGGGTCGGCTTCGTGCTCTCGACCGAGGTCGGAGTCGTCGTCGGGTATCTCGGGCAGCGGGTGCTCGGCCAGTACGAGCTCGTGCTCCTCGACGAGGCCGTCGAGGACCGCCCGCCGCGGCTGCTGTTCGTCCTCCCGAATCTCGGACAGGCGGTCGACGCCTTCGGCGCCGACGAGAACGAGTTCATGACCTGGGTGACGCTCCACGAAGTGACCCACGCCGTGCAGTTCGCCGGTGTGCCGTGGCTGCATCCGCATGTCGCCGGTCTCGTGCGCGACCTGCTCAAGCAGGCCGAGGTCCGGATCGACGCGCCGCGCAAGCTGCGCCTGCCGAGCGGCGATGAGATCAAACGGGTCCTTGGAGCCCTCCGCGAGGGCGATCTCATCTCGATCGTCACCAGCAAGGCGGAACGGGAGACGCTCGACCGTGTCCAGGCGGTGATGGCGGTGATCGAGGGGCACGCTGAGCATGTGATGGATGCCGTTGCCCCGGACCTGCTGCCCTCGCTGCCGAAGCTCCGCGCCGCGATCGACCGTCGGCGCAAGTCGCAGTCGGGACTCAATCGCCTCGTTGCCCGTCTGCTCGGGCTCGAGATGAAGCTCAAGCAGTACGAGCGGGGCAAGATCTTCTGTGATGCGATCGTCGAGGCCGCCGGCCCCGAGGCCCTCTCCTACGTATTCTCAAGCCCTGAGGCGCTGCCGACGCTCGCCGAGATCGAGGACCCGCGGGCGTGGCTTCGACGGACCGGCTGGGAAGACGGATCGAGCCGTTCGCCGGCTCACCGCTCAAGCGCGTAGAGGTGCCATTCGTCCGGCACGCCGCGCAGCGTGTGCATGCCGCGGTCGTCGAACCGGAGTCCCGAGCCGACGACGAGATCTTTGACCGTGCTCGACGCGAGCACCTCGCCCGGACCGGCGTTCGCCATCACGCGGGCGCCGATGTGCACTGCGATCCCGGCGACGTCCCGCCCGACGAGCTCGCACTCGCCGGTGTGCAGCCCAGCCCTGATCTCGAGGCCGAGCACGCGGACCGCGTCGACGATGCTCGCCGCGCACTGCACCGCCCGCGCCGGTCCGTCGAACGTGGCGAGAAAGCCGTCGCCGATCGTCTTGACCTCCGTGCCTCGCCACCGCTCGAGCTCGTGGCGTACGAGCGTGTTGTGTTCGTCAAGCAGGCGCCGCCAGTTGCCGTCGCCGAGCGCCGAGGCGCGATTGGTCGAGCCGACGATGTCGGTGAACATGACCGTCGCGAGCACCCGATCGATCTCGGAGGGGCCACGGCGTCCGGTCAGGAATTCCTCGACGTCGTCGATTCCGGGGAACGCCACCCACGCGTAGGTGTCCTCTCCCGGATACTCGATGAATCGCGCCCCCGGGATGAGTGACGCGACCTCGCGCCCGATCTCGACCGGGATGTAGCGATCGCCGGACTGGTGGGTGACGAGCGTCGGCGCCTGGATCGTCGGCAGCACGGAGCGCAGATCGGTCTGCGCGACCATGTCGATGAGCTGGCGGGCCATCCCCGGGCTCACGGACGAGCGCTGCATCCGGCCCCACCAGGCGGTAAAGCTCGCGTTCCCCACCTGGCTCGGGGCGTAGATCTCCAGCAGGGTCCCCTCGCCCCAGTGATTCTCGATCGCGTCGAGCATCTGCTCATGGATCTCCGGTCTCAGCGTCGCCCCACCCTGGGGCGCGACCGACGAGAGCACGAGCGCCGTCACCCGTTCCGGATATGTCGCCGCAAACAGCGCCGAGAGCCCGAGATCGCTCGCACCCCACAGGGCCGTCTGCTCGATGCCGACCACGTCGAGCACAGCCGCGAGGTCGTCCATCTGCTGCTCGAGCGTCGGGGGTCGTGAGACGGGGTCAGAGAGACCGGTGCCACGTCGATCGAACAGCACGAGCCGGGAGTAGGTCGCCAGCCGCTCGAGGCAGCGCGCCGTCGACGGCTCCTCCCACACCAGCTCGAGATGGGAAGCCGGGCCGTTGATCAGCACGAGGTCCATCGGGCCCTCACCCACGACCTGATAGGCGATGCTCGCATCGCCGCTCCGGGCGTAATGGGTCTGGGTTCCGATCACGGCACTTCCCAGGACTGTAACGAAGCCCGGCTAGCGGTTTACAAACACATGTTCGGTCATAATCGGGCCCCGCAAAGAACTTAGTACTAATATCCTGATTCCTACGGGAGCGAAGCAACCAATGGCTACGACTAGCAGCAGCACCCCCAGCGGACCTAGCTCCGCCACGACCCGCAAGAGCACGTCGGCTCGGAAGCCGGCCGGGTCAACTGCGCGCAAGGCCGCGACGACGACTTCGACCCAGCCCAAAACGCAGGTCGAGCAGATCCAAGACCTCGCCGAGCGGGCGGTCCTCGTCCCCGTCGGCGCCACCATCCTCGCCCAAGAGAACCTCGTCTCGACCGTCAAGGGTCTCGCGACGAAGTACCGCACCCGCTCAAGCCTTGAGCGTGAGCTCAAGCGCTACGAGCGCCGCGGCGCCACGGCGCGCAACCGGTTCGAGCGCCAGGTGCGCAAGACCCGCACCCGCGTCGAGCGGGAGCTTCGTCAGCGCCGCTCCCGCGTCGAGCGGACGGTGAAGCAGAACCGCCGTCGTCTCGAGCGCGAGGTCCGCGCGGTCCGCAAGGACTTCGAGAAGCAGTCCTCGGTCGTCAGCAAGCGCGCGCAGGACATCGTTTCCACGGCGCAGGAGCGCCTCGGGTAACCGAGCGCCCCATCAGGCTTACCCCGCCCCGGCACGGAGAGGCCGGATCGCGGGACAGGTTCGCCGGCCCATACCTCGCCGGCGATCGCAGCACCCTCTCCTCCCTCAACCGCCGGGGCGTCACGCAAGTGGCGCCCCGTCGGTCCTTAATTGCCCGCCGGACAGCCGTCCCGATGGCACCCAGGCGTCTGTCACAATCGACGTATGCCTACAAGAGACCAAGTACTTGATGCCCTGCGCGCCGTGATCGACCCCGAGCTCCGCCGGGACATCGTCGAGCTCGAGATGGTCCGCTCGATCGACGTGCACGAGAACGGCGTCGTCGACGTGATGGTCTCGCTCACCACGCCGGGCTGCCCGATTCGCAGCCACTTCCAGGACGGGGTCGCCTCCGCTGTGCGCGGGCTCGATGGCGTCACCGGCGTGAACGTCAGCTTCGACGTGCTCTCCGATCAGGAGAAGCAGAACCTTGGCCGCAAGCTCGGCCGCGGGACGCTGCCCGAAGGCGCGCTCGCCGCCGTGGCGAACGTCATCTGCGTCGGCTCCGGCAAGGGCGGGGTCGGCAAGTCCAGCGTGACCGCGAACCTGGCCGCCGCGCTCGTCGCCGACGGCAAGCGCGTCGGGGTGCTCGACGCGGACGTGTGGGGGTACTCCCAGCCACGGATGTTCGGCCTCGGCGCCGAGCGTCCGCAGGTCAACGCGCAGCGCAAACTCATCCCGCTCACCGCGCACGATGGCATCGAGGTGATGTCGATCGGGTTCTTCGTCGAGGAGGACGCCGCGGTCGTGTGGCGCGGTCCGATGCTCCACAAGGCGCTCCAGCAGTTCCTCGAGGACGTCGAGTGGGGCGAGCTTGACTACCTGCTGATCGACCTGCCGCCCGGTACCGGCGACGTCTCGATGACGCTCGCCCAGCTGCTCCCGCAGGCGAAGTTCCTCCTCGTCACCACGCCGCAGCCGGTCGCTCAGAAGGTCGCGCGCCGCTCGGCCGAGATGGCGACAAAGCTCAAGCTCGAGATCGCGGGCGTGATCGAGAACATGTCCGGGTTCGTGACGCCGACGGGCGAGCGTTTCCAGATCTTCGGCGAGGGCGGCGGCCAGCGACTCGCCGAGGAACTCGACGTCCCCCTGCTCGGGAAGGTGCCGCTGACGATGCCGCTCCGCGAGCAGTCGGACGCTGGCACCCCACTGGTGTTCTCCGACCCCGACGACCCGGCCGCCCAGGCGATCCGTCAGGCCGCCCGCGGGCTGATCGCGCTGTCGCCGATCGAGCTGCCGGTCATGCAGGCGCCGTCGCCGGCAGCGGCGCCGAAGCCGGTCGGGATGTCACTTCCGATGGCCTGAGAGGCTGTTCGGGTGCGCGCATGCGCGCACCCGCCGGTGGGTGCATGCACCCACCGCCGCCGGGCCGCATGCGGCCCGGCCGTCACACCTGACTACTTCCGGTTCGCGTAGTAGTCGGTGTTGATCTGCGCGTACTTCGTCCACTCCTCCGGGAGCTGGTCCTCGGCGAAGCAGGCATCGACTGGGCAGGCCTCGACGCACGCGTCGCAGTCGATGCACTCCTCCGGATCGATGTAGAGCATCTCGACGTCGTCGTAGTTGGGCTCGTCCGGTGTCGGATGGATGCAGTCGACCGGGCAGACCTCGACGCACGAGTTGTCCTTCGTGCCGATGCAAGGCTCGGCGATCACGTAGGCCATAAGTCTTGGATCTTCCTGTCTCGTTTTTCGGTGGCGGGGCGGAGCGGCGCATTTTACGGACGTGTAACTCTCGTGCGCCCGCCGGTGCGGCCCACTAGCCTCCTGCCCCGTGCTGCTGCTCACCGGCGCCACCGGAAACGTCGGACGACCGCTGCTGCGGAGGCTCATCGCTGCCGGCGTGCCGGTCCGCTGCCTCGTCCGTGACCCGCGGCGGCTCGGGGCCGAGCGGGTCCGGGTTCAGATCGCCCTCGGCGACCTCTCCGACCACCTCTCCTTCCGCCACGCGCTCCGCGGCGTCGACACCGTCGTTCACCTCGCCTCGGTCGTGCGCGACCAGCCGGGCGGCTCGATCGAGGAGCTCGCGGGCGTCGCCACGTGGCGGCTCGTGCGGGCCGCCGAGAACGCCGGGGTGCGGCGGTTCGTGTTCTTCTCGGCGCTCGGCGCCTCGACCCGGAGCCGCGCCCGGCTGCTGCAGGCGAAGGCGGTCGCCGAGCGGGCGCTCGTCGAGTCCGGCCTCACCCACACGATCTTCGCCCCGTCGATCATCTACTCCCCCGGCGATCCGTATCTGCGGCTGCTCCAACGGATGTCGCTGCTGCCGGTGGTGCCGATCCCCGGCCGCGGCCGCACACCGTTTCAGCCGATCTGGGCGGAGGACGTCGCCGACTGCGTGATGGGTGCCCTCCCCGGCGGGGCGCAGGCGGCCGAGGCCGACGGCCGTCGCTACGAGCTCGCGGGGCCGGAGACCCTGACCCACCGCCAAGTCGTCGAGATCGTGCTCAGCTCGTTTCACCGCCGCCGCCCGATCGTTGGGATCCCGGCATCGCTGACGCGGCGCTCGCTCGAGCTCGTCGAGCTGCTCACCGGACCGGCGGCGTTCGCGACCTGGGACGAGGCCGAGCTGATGGAGATCCCGATGATCTCGCGCCAAGGGACCGCCGACGCTGAGTCGCTCGGGGTCGTCCCGAAGCCGATGCGCGCCGTGCTCGGCGTCGGCTGATCGCTCACGTCACGCCTGCGGCGCGGGCCTCCGCCAGCATCCGCTTGGCGCGGTAGCCGAGATGCTCCCCGTCGAGGCGCTCCGCCTCGGCGTAGACAGCCGCGGCCTCGGCGTAGCGTCCCTGCCGGAACAGGACGAGTCCGAGCGACTCGAGCGAGAACACGCTGAAGATCCGCTCGTCGTAGGCGACCCCGCTCGCCGGGAGGCCCGCGCGATCAACCGAGAGCAAGCGACGGAAGCGTTCCTCAGCGAGATCGAGGCGCCCCGCATCAAGCTGCACATGGCCGTCGATCCAGACGAGCAGCCACTGATCCGGCCAGCGCCGGCGTCCCTCCTCGAGGAGCGGTTCCACGTCGCCTCCGCGATCATGCCGGAAGCGGACGAGGTCTCCCCAGGCAAGACTGCCTTCGACGGTCGGTGGGTCTTGCTCCCGCGCGATCGCGACCGCCCGCAGCAGCGCCGTCTCGGCCTCCGCCGCGCGATCGAGCCCCGCCAGGACCTGGCCGAGGTGCCGCCAGTTGTAGACGTTGGCCGGCTCGAGCTCGAGCTGCGCCTCCAGGAGCGGGAGGTTGCGCCGGTGCTTGCTCGTCTGATCGCCCTCGTAGCCGATGTGATCGAGTTCGAGCTCCGGCCAATCGGCGATCCGGCGGCCGTCCGCGGCCGCGACCGCGTGAACCGCCTCGATCACGCGCTCATGCATCACCCCGCGGAACCGGATGCGCGGATCGTTGCGCCACAGGCGGTATTCGAAGTACGGCGTCGCGTGCACGAACGGCCGCAGCAGAATCCGCAACGCCGTCTCCCGCGCCCCATGCAGCCGCCCGCAGAGACGATCGCGGGCGATCGGACGGACCCGCTCGTCGGCATCGAGGTACAGGATCCATTCGCCGCGCGCCCGCTCCAAGCCGGCGTTCCGCGCCACCGAGAAGCTGCCCGTCCACGGCTGCTCGAGCACGATCGCTCCGTGGCCGCGCGCGATCGCGACCGAGCCATCGATCGACCCGGTGTCGACGACCACGATCTCGTCAGCGACCCCCTCTAGGGAGGCGAGGCACTCCTCGAGGTGGTGCGCCTCGTCACGGACGATCAGCGCGGCGCTGAGCAGCGGTCGCGTCACGCCTCGCTGACCAACCCCTCGTCGCGCAGTTGCTCGAGGCACTCCCGCACCTCGCTGGTCGGGGGCTTCGGCAGCTCGTAAGCGACCTGCAGCATCCGCGTGATCTCCGCGTCGCTGTTCTCGCCGGTGGCGAACTCGAGGACGAGCGCAGCGGTGTGGTTGAGGTAGTGGACGCGGTCACGGGCCGGGTGGTACACGACGTAGCCGTCCGCGCTCGGAACGACCTCGATGCCCTCGGCGCGCCGCGGGTGGGTGGCGCTCACGGGCGAACCATAGATCGAACGAGCCGGTCGATCTGTGGGGCGACCGCCTCGATGCTCGCCCGCTCCCGGACGAGCGCCGACCCGCGCGCGCCGAGGTCGCGCGCCCGTGCCGGGTCACCGAGCAGCTCGCGGCATGCCCGCGCAAACGCCTCCGTTGTGTCGGCGACCACGACGGGGCTCTCGGCGTCCGACCACGGCATCCCGGCGGCACCAACCGTCGTCGACACGACCGGCCGCCGATGCGCGAGCGCCTCGATCAGCTTGATGCGGCTGCCCCCGCCCCGCCGCACCGGAACGACCGCGACCGAGGAGCGCGCGTACCACGGGGTGACGTCGGGGACATCGGGCGCGAGCGTCACCCGCGCATCCGTGGCGAGCGCGTGGACCTCGGCGGTCGGATGGCTGCCGACGATCGCCACGCGTACGTCGTCGCCGAGGAGCGGCACCATCTCGTGGCAGAGCCAGCGCGCAGCCTCGACGTTGGGCGCATACGAGAGGTTGCCGACGAAGAGGAGATCGTGGTCGGGGTCGCGCGCCGCGCCGTCGAGTGTCGGCATCCGGATCGCGTTCGGGATGACCGTCGTCGCGCCAAGCAGGGTGGCGTCCTCGCGCGAGCAGGTCGTCACAGCATCCATGAGCGGGAGGTAGTGGGCCTCGAGCCGCGCAAAGCGTTCGGCCTCCGCACGCTCGCCGAGCTGCCGCTGGGTGACCGACTCGACATCGTCGACGTCGAGGACGAGACGCGGCCGCCTTGGCTGCGCGAGCAGTACGTCGAGCAGCGGCAGCAGGTACTCGCGCAGCACGAGCACGAGAGCCGCGCCGGCCGCGAGCTCGGCGGTCTGCCGCGCGGCGTCCGCGCTCGCGGTACGGGCGAGCGATGGCAGCGGATGCAGTGCCTGCGCACGCTCGACACCGCCGGGGAGCTGCAGACGCCCGATCATGTCGGCTGCCGGGTCACCCGGGACACCAAACGCCGGCGCGACCTGCACCGTCACATCGCAGCTCCGCGCCAGGCCGGCGTGTAATAACCCGGCCCGCATCGCGAGTCCGTTGCCGCCATCCGACGGCATCGCCGGCGTGATGAGGACGGCGGCGGGACGGTCCCCGGCGGCGGTCATTCGTTGCGATGCACGATCTCGAGGTCCGGCATCCCCCAGCATTCCTGCCCCATGTCCTTCGCCATGAGCGCCAAGCCCTCGGTTTCGACCTCTCCGACTCCATGCGGGTCGTACGGGCTCGGGTCCCGCGCGAACGGGCTCCGCCGGCCGTAGAGGTACGGCGGGAAGATCAGCCCCTCGCGGTGCAGGTCGGCATCGACGAGGAGCATCGTCCCGCCGACGCCATCGAGGCGCACGAGCTCGGGACCCTCGCGGAGCTGATCCATGCGGACGGTTCCCTTCTCACGCCACGCGCACCAGTCAAACGTCGGGCCGCCGGGGCGCGTGACGCAGTGCGGGGTCACGATCCGTTTGCCCGTCGCCAGCAACCGCCGCAGAACGTCACGGGGGTAATCGACGAGATCGACGTCGAGCCACAGCACCCACTGCTCGTCGCGCAGTGCTGCGCTGAGGAGACGGTTCCGCGCACGTGCGAGGACGACCCGGCGCGGAAGCTGGAACGGCTCCGCCCACCGAGGCGACCCCGGCGGCAGTTGAAAGTGGGCATCCCATTTGGCGAGCGTGACGTTGCGGAACTGGGCGCGCAGCGACTCGAGTCGCGCCTCCAGCAGCTGGAGGGTGCCGTCGACCGAGTCGCCCTCGAGGACACCGACGCTCAGACGCGCAGCCGGGTAGTCGAGCCGCGCGAGCAGCTCAAAGTACGTGGGGAGGTGCCCGGCCGCGTTCTTGACTGGTGTCAGAACGAGGACACTCGGATCCTCGTCGGCGCGATGAAGTGGGTGGTCGGGCGCAGGCAACTCGAATATGCTGGCGCACCGACGCGATGGACTACGACCCGCTTGACGACGAGGTCCTCTCCCGCCTGGAGATCAGTCGCCGTGACCTCGTGCGTCGGCTCGTCGTCGGAACCGCGTTTGCCGTGCCAATCGTCGCGTCGTTCGACATGGCCGCGCTCACGACGAGCTCCGCCGAGGCGCTGAGCCCCAACCAGATCGGCATCGGCACCGCCAACCAGACGCTCGCCGCCCCGCAGTTCACCAGTGCAGCCGCGGCTACGTTCCGCGTGGGCCAGCCCGGTTCCTTTCTCATCACCGCGCCCGGAGGTCCCGGGCCGCGGATCACGTTCGCCGGCACCCTGCCCGCCGGCATCACCCTGCTGGGCGACCGCAGTGGCTCGGCGACGCTCTCGGGCACGCCGGGCGCCGACACCGGTGGGGTGTATGAGCTGGCGTTGACCGCCGCCAACGGTCGCTCGCCGAACGCGACCCAGACGTTCGTGCTGACCGTTGAGCAATCGCCCGCGATCGTCAGCGCGGCGGCGGCCTCATTCGTCGTCGGGCGGCCTGGTGCGGCGCTCATCGTCGCGACCGGGTTCCCCGTCCCGTCGATCTCCCATTCGAGCGGCCTCCCGGCGGGTCTGAAGTCCGTCCCCGACAACGCCGAGGGCACCGCCATCATCTCCGGCACGCCAACGGCTCGCTCGCTCGGGACCCACCAGCTCACGGTGCACGCCGCCAACGGCATCCCGCCGGATGCGACGCAGTCGCTGGCGCTGACCGTCCGCGCGGCCGGCTCGTCACGACCGGACAACCATTTCACCGTCACGAACGTCAACCGAGGGCGAGGCGGCGCGTTGGCGTTCCTGGCGACCGTACCCGGGGCCGGCGCGATCGACATCGTCGTCTCCGCTCCGCGCGGGGGTCGGCTCGCGCACAAGCACGTCAAGGTGCGCTCGGCGGGTGGCGTCCGTCTGCGACTGAGCGCTCCGGCGACGCTGCCGTCGTCCGTGACCCTCTCCGTCACGTTCACGCCGAACGGCGGCAGCGCACGCACGATCCGGATCCGAGGCGTGCGCGCATCATGAGGCCGGTCCGGACCTGGCGGGCGCTCATGATCGCCTGCGCGCTTTGCGCCGTCGGCGCATCCCCGGCACTCGCGGGCCCAGCGTATACGCCGATCACCGGATCGCCGTTCGCAGCGTCGTCAACCTCCACGAGTGCCTGGACTGCGGCGCTCAACCCGAACGGCACACTGCTCGCAACCCCGAGCTTCTTCGGCAGCTCCGTCACGATGTTCAAGGTCGATCCGGGCAGCGGCACGATGACCGCCCTCGGTGCGACGGACCTGACGACCGTGGCGAACGGCCAGATCGGCAACCCGGTCGCCGTCGCCTTTGCCAATGCCGGGGCGACGTCGTACCTCGCCGTCGTCGGCGAGGGCGGCCCGAACAACGTGGCGCTGTACTCGGTGACGAGCGGTGGCGCGCTGACGTTGATCAAGGCGGTGACGCTCGGTGGCGTCCCCGAGGGAGTTGCCTTCAACTCGGCGGGGACGAGGCTGGCGGTGGGGACGATTTCCGGGGTTGTCCAGGTGTACAGCGTGCCCGACCTCACCCCGACGGATTCGAAGACGCTCACCGGCCAGGCCGGCGGGCTGGCGTTCAATCCGAGCGGGACACTCCTCGCGGTAACGCTGTTCGATACGGCGCTCGTGCAGATGTACACCATCGCCGGCAACGCGACGCTGACCGCAGTCCTGCCGGCGATCGGTACCGGCACGAAGCCCGCAGCGGTCGCCTTCAGCCCGGGCGGCGGCCTGCTCGCAGTCGCCAACGATGCCGACAGCTCGGTCTCGATGTACACCGTCGCCGGCTCCGGTGCCCTCACCCCGGTCGGCAGCACCAGCCAGACGGCAGCCAGTCCGGTCTCGGTTGCGTTCAGCGCGACGGGTCGCCTGCTCGCAACCGCCAACAAGGGAGACGATTCGCTCTCGTTGTTCTCCGTCGCCCAGACCGGCTCGCTGACCCAGGTCAGCGGATCGCCGATGCCCACCGGCACGGGCAGCGTGCCGCAGGCGGTGGTGTTCGGCCAGGGCGGCTGGCTGGCCGCGTCGAGTCTGACGACCGGCGCGATCGCCGTCTTCGCCCCCGCCGCGCCGAGCGCCACGATCAGCTCGCCGACGCCGGGGGCGCACACGTACGCGCTCGGAGCCGTGGTCGGCACGGCGTTCACGTGCGCCGACAGCACGTTTGGCCCCGGGATCGCGTCGTGCCGGATTCCGGCGGCTGCGCGTCGCCTGGCGGTCGCCTCTCGACCGCGAGCGTCGGCGCGCACACGTACACGGTCACCGCGCGGAGCTCCGACGGCCAGACGTCGCAGACGGCCCTCGGCTACCGGGTGGCCGCAAAGCCATCGGTTTCGATCACGGTCCCCCGCTCGGGCCGGACCTATCGGATCCGCCAGCGCGTGAGCACGGCGTTCGGTTGCCGCGAGGGCGCCGGCGGCCCGGGCCTCGTCACGTGTGCGGATTCCAACGGGGTCAGCGCGTCCCATGGCCGTCTCGACACGACGCACTTCGGGCGACACTCCTACTCGGTCACGGCGATCAGCGCCGATGGATTGCAGACGCTGGGCAGCATCGCCTTCCGCGTGGCCGCGGCGCCGTCGGTGACGATCGGCTCACCGGTGGCGGGCGCGCATTACGGCGTCGGGCAGCGCGTGACGGCTCGGTACGGCTGTGCCGACGGCCTCGGCGGCCCCGGGATCGCGTCCTGCCGTGGCACGGCTCGGCGCGGCAAGCGGATCAATACCTCGCGGGCCGGCCGCCACCGGTTCACCGTGGTCGCCCGGTCCAGGGACGGGCTGCGGACCACGCAGTCGGTCGTTTACTCCGTCGGATAACCGCCCCGAGCCCCGACCCGGCCCGTTCGTCGTCCGGAAATCCCTTTCAGACCGTCGCCAGGGCGGGACGCCGCCCGCGCCACGGGAGCGCGCCTTCGAGCTGAGTCGCGAGCGACAGGATCACGTCCTCGCGGACCGGCGGCCCGATCAGCTGCACGCCGGTCGGCAGTCCGTCCTCGCCGTGGTAGAGCGGGAGCGTGAGCGCCGGCAGGCCCGTGCAGTTGACGATCGCGGTGTACGGCGTGAACGAGCCACTGCGGCGATAGTGGCCCCAGGGATCCGGACCGAGGCCATGGATCTCCCCGATCTTGACCGGGCGCATGGCGAGTGTCGGCGTGATCACGACGTCGTAGTCGGCGAGGTAGGTGACGATCCGCCGGGAGACATGCTCGAGCCGTGTCTGCGCGCTGAGCAGGCTGAGCGTGTCGTGCTCGCGCGAGCTCTCCCAGATCGCCCACGTCAGTGGCTCGACGTCGTCAACGGACGGCTCGCGGCCGGCGATCCGCCCCGCGATCTGCGTCGTCTGGGAGATCTGCGGACCGAACGCCCGGGTGAAATCCGGGAGCAGATCGAGGCCCGACCACGGCGGGCTGACCTCCTCGACCCGGTGGCCGAGCGACTCGAGCAGCGCCGCCGCGTCCCGCGCCGCCGCCTCGCAGACGGGGTCAAGCTGGGCGCCATCGAGGGCCGGGTTGAGCGCGACGCCGATCCGGAGCTGCCCCGGGTCACGCGTTGCCGCGGCCGCGAACGGTTCGTCCGGCTCCGGCGCCCAGGTGGCATCGCCCAGCTCGTAGCCGGCCATCACGTCAAGCACGGCGGCCGTCTCGGCGACCGTGCGGGTCAGCACGCCGTCGATCGTGAGAAAGCTCTGCCCGCCGTCAGGCCCGACCGAGATCCGCCCGCGGGCCGCCTTCAGCCCGACAAGCCCGCAGCAGGCGGCGGGGATGCGGATCGAGCCGCCGCCGTCGTTGCCGTGGGCGATCGGGACCATGCCGGCGGCGACCGCCGCGGCCGACCCGCCGCTCGAGCCGCCGGGGGTCCGGTCGAGCGCCCATGGGTTGTGGGTCGGGCCGAACCGTCGCGGCTCGGTCGTCGGGAGGATCCCCATCTCCGGCAGCTTCGTCTTGCCGACGAACACGAACCCGGCGTCGCGCAGCCGGCGGATGAGGAATGCGTCGTGATGGGCGACGAAGTCGCCGAACAGGTCGCTGCACATCGTGACCGGCATCCCGGCGACCGGCCGGTTGTCCTTGATCGCGATCGGAACGCCGGCGAACGGCCGCTCGTCGCCAGGGCCGACCTCCGCCGCAGCGGCGAGCGCCGCGTCGTGAGCGACGTGCGTGAACGCACCGATCGTCGGCTCGAGTGCGTCAATCCGCGCGAGGCAGTCGGAGACGAGCTCGGTCGCGGTGATCTCTCCGGATCGGACGAGCTCGGCGAGCTCGAGCGCCGATCGGAACATGAGCTCGGACACGACCGCAAGGCTACGCGACCACGCCTCGAGCACGCGCGAGCTAGCCTGTGGACCGACCTTTACGCCTCAGGAGACCACGAGAATGTCTGCAACCGCCGAAGTACAGTCGGGGCTCGAAGGAGTCGTAGCCTTCGCCACCGAGATTGCCGAGCCCGATCGTGAGGGCGGCGCCCTGCGATACCGCGGCGTCGATATCGAGGAGCTCGTCGGCAATGTCCCGTTCGGGCAGGTGTGGGGCCTGCTCGTCGACGGCAGGCTGCTGCCGGGCATGCCCCCGGCCGAACCGCACCCGCTCGCCAGCCGATCCGGCGACCCACGCGTCGACGTGCAGTCGGCGCTCGCGATGCTCGCCCCGCAGTGGGGCTTCGGGCAGCTGATCGACATCTCCGACGAGGAGGCCCGGGACAATCTCGCCCGCGCGTCGGTGATGGCGCTGTCGTTCGTCGCCCAGTCGGCGCGCGGCATCGGTCAGCCGCCCGTCCCGCAGCGGGAGGTCGATAAGGCGACCCGGATCGCGGAGCGGTTCCTCATCCGCTGGCGCGGCGAGGCCGACCCCCAGCACGTCCAGGCGATCGACGCGTACTGGATCTCGGCCGCCGAGCATGGGATGAACGCGTCCACGTTCACCGCCCGCGTCGTCGCCTCGACCGGCGCCGACGTCGCCGCCGCGCTGAGCGCCGCGGTCGGTGCGCTGTCCGGTCCGCTCCACGGAGGCGCGCCCTCCCGCGTGTTGAAGATGCTCGACGACGTCGACGCGATGGGCGATGCCGACCGCTACGTCAAGGACATGCTCGACCGTGGCGAGCGGCTGATGGGCTTCGGTCACCGCGTCTATCGCGCCGAGGATCCGCGGGCCCGCGTGCTGCGCCGCACTGCGAAGCAACTGGGCGCGCCCCGGGTCGAAGTCGCGGAGGCGCTCGAGCAGGCAGCGCTCGCCGAGCTCCAGGCCCGGCGTCCGGATCGCGTGCTCGCGACGAACGTCGAGTTCTGGTCGGCGGTCGTCCTCGACTTCGCCCAGGTGCCGCCGGAGCTGTTCACGCCGATGTTCACCTGCGCCCGGACCGCCGGCTGGTCGGCGCACATCATGGAGCAGAAGCGTGAGGGTCGGCTCATCCGCCCGACCGCAAAGTACGTCGGTCCGGCCCCACGTCCACTTTCCGAGCTGGAGGACTGATCCGGGCGAGAGTCGCTGGGCCGGGTGGGCGCCCGGCCGTATGCTCCGGGCGCCACCCTCATGTCACCCGAACGTCAACTTGATCCGGCGGCGCTCGGCGATCACATCGATCGGCTGTATCGCGCCGCCTGGGGCCTCTGTGGGTCACGGGAGGAGGCGGAGGACCTCGTCCAGGAGACGTTTGCCCGCGTGCTGCGCAAGCCGCGGATCCTCCGCTCCGAGGATGACCTCGGCTATCTGCTCCGCGTGCTGCGCAATACGTTCTTCTCCCAGCGCCGGACGGCCGCGCGCCGACCGCAGACGACCGCGCTGCCGGATGAGCTTGACCTCATCGAGGACCGCTCCGCGGCGCAGCCCGAGGCGCGGCTGGAGTCCTCCGAGCTGTACGCGGCGATCTCCGAGTTGCCCGAGGACTTCCGCGACGCGTTGATCGCGATCGACGTCGTCGGGCTGTCCTACCGGGAGGCGGCGCAGGCGCTGAAGGTCCGGGAAGCGACGATCACGACCCGGCTGCACCGCGCGCGCCAACGCGTCGCGCGGACGCTCGTGCCGGAGAACGCGCCGGGGAACTCCTAGTGTCCCGAGTCAAACTCGCGACGCTAAGACCTACGCCGCGGAGCCCTCCCACGCGGCGAGCTTCTGCAGCTTCTCCGCCGGGACTCCAACCCCGGAGAGCAGACACGTGTGGTTGTCCTCGGTCCAGGTGACGACGACCCGACCGCCGATCGTGAGCGTGTGCAGTTTGACGCCCTTCAAGGTTCGGACCTGGGCGGACGGCGTCTTCAGCGTCGGAGCACCGACGATCGTGTAGGCGAGCCGGTGTCCCTTCCAGTCGTAGTAGACGGTGATCGCTGTGCGACCGTTGATCGTGTCGGTGCGCTGACCGCTGGCGCGCCAGTGGAACTGGCTGCTCCAGTCCGGGAAATAGATGCCCTGGAAAAGCGTCTGAAGCTTGCCGGGCTGATCCGGGTCGGCCGCCGGGGCCGGCATTGCCGCGCCGCGGACGGCGAGCCCCGCGGCGTCGCTCAGCGACGGGGCGCCAGGGGTTCCGCCCGGGAGCGCGAGCACGATCGCGAGCACGGCGACGGCGAGAGCCGCCGCCAGGCCCCCGCCGTAGCCAAGGCGGCGGCGGGCGGCAACGGTGCGCGTCGGCCGCTGGGCGGCGATCCGGGCCCGGAGGCGCGTCGGGAGCCCGGTCGGACGCGCGGGCGCTGTGAATGACGTCGACAATGCGGGCCTCGCGGGCGTAAAGCGCGCTCAGCTCGGGCGAGGCTGCGATCCGCGCCTCGACCGCGTCCCGGCGGGTGGGATCGATCGATCCGTCCGCGAGCGCTGACAGGTCGCGCAGGTCCTGCGCCTTGATTTCCGGACTGTCGGCGTGTGCAGACATAACTTTCCGTCTCATTAGACTCCGCCCCGGGCTGAATCCTTCCCTGAGGTTACGCCCCGCGGTATGGCCCGTCCACGTATTCCTCGAGCATCCGGGTTGCCGCAAACCGGGGTCCGAGCGTGCGCAACGAGGCTCGCACCAGGGCGAGCCAGCGAGTCGGCAGGCCGCGCGCATCGCGGTCGTAGAACGGCCGGAGGACCTCATCGATGACCTTGTGGAGCGCCTCGGCGGTCCGATCGTCCTGCGCGTCCTCGTCCGGATCAACGTCGCCGGGCAGGCCCCAACCGTTGACCCCGTGCTCGCAGGCCTCGGCCCACCATCCGTCGAGCACCGAGAGCTGCAGGCCACCGTTGATCACCGACTTCATGCCGCTCGTCCCGCTGGCCTCGAGCGGCGGGCGCGGGAGGTTGAGCCACACGTCGCAGCCACGCACCAGCCACTTGGCGGAATCCAGGTCGTAGTCGTCCAGGAACACGACCCGCTGCCCCACGACCGGAGACTTCTTGAGTTCGAACACGTGGCGCAGCGTCCGCTTGGCGTCGTCATCGCGAGGGTGTGCCTTACCACCGAGAATGACCTGCACCGGGCGCTTGCCGCTGAGGATCGACAGCGTCCACACCGGATCGCGGGTCAGGAGCTCGAGCCGCTTGTAGGTCGCGACACGCCGGGCAAAACCGATCGTCAGCACCTCGGGATCGAACGCCCGCGCGGCAGCCTCGACGTACTCTCGCGTGTCGTTGCGGCCGAGCCGCTCGGCGGCGCTGCGCTCGCGTGCATACCAGATCAGCGCGGCGCGCTGACGAGTGCGCGCCGCCCACAGCTCCTCGTCCGGGATCTCATCGACGGGTGCCCAGGTTGCGGGGTCGGCGGCCCGCCGAATCCAGCCGTCGCCGAGATGCCGGTCAAGCAGCCCGCGGATCTCCGGGCCGATCCACGTCGGGACATGGACCCCGTTCGTGACATGGGTGATCGGGACGTCGTTGACGGGACGGTCGGGCCACAGCTCGTTCCACATCTCGCGTGCGACCTCGCCATGGCGACGGCTGACCGCGTTCGCCGCGCGGCTCATGCGCAGCGCCGCCTGTGTCACGCCGACCTCGGCCTCCTCGTCGGCCGGATCGGTGCGTCCGAGCGAGATCAGCTCGTCGATGTCGACGTCGAGATCGTCGGCGACGCGGCCGACTGCCCGTGCGACCAGATCGTCCGGGTAGGAGTCGTTCCCTGCGGGCACCGGGGTGTGCGTCGTGAAGATCGTTCGCTGACTCGCGGCCGTGATCGCCCGGTCGAACGACGTGCCCTTCTGAAGATCGGGCGCGGCCAGCTGGAGCGGGGCAAATGCGCCGTGGCCCTCGTTGAGGTGGACGACGCCGGGCTCGATCCCCATGGCGCGCAGTGCCCGGATGCCGCCGATCCCGAGCAGGACGTACTGGGCGAGTCGCGTCTCCGGGTCGGCGACGTACAGCCGCCCGGTGATCCACCGTTCAAACGGTGCGTTCGCCGGCGTGTCGGTATCGAGCAGGTACAGCGGGACACGCCCGATGTCGGCGCGCCAGATGTGAGCGGTGACGGTCGCCTCATAGATCGGGATCGTGATGCTGATCGGTTGGCCGTCGGCCCCGGTGACAAGTGCCATCGGCAGCCGATCCGGATCGGTGTCGAGCCAGTACTCGTGCTGCCAACCGCCCGCATCGATCCGCTGGCGGAAGTAGCCCTTGCGGTAGAGCAGCCCGACGGCGACGAGCGGGACCGCCTGGTCGGAGGCCTCCTTGACGAGGTCGCCGGCGAGCGCGCCGAGACCGCCCGAGTAGATCGGGAGCGAGACGTGGATGCCGTACTCGGCGCACAGGAACGCGACCGGACGGGCGGGATCGATGACGCCACCCGACTCGGGTGACCGGGCGAGGTCCGCGTCGAGCGCGGCGAGCAGCCCCTGGCCCCGTTCCAGCAGGCCCTGATCCTCGGAGGCGCGCTGCAGCTCGGGGCGGGACGCTTCCAGGAGCACCCGGACCGGGTTCTTGTTGGAGATCCCGAACCGCCCCGGGCTGATCGCCTCGAACAGCTCCGAGCCACCGGGCTGCCAGGACCAGTGATAGTTGTAGGCGAGACGGGCGAGCGGGGCGAGCGGGTCCGGCAGGCGCGCGGCGAGCTCCGCGGCCGAGCGCTCGAGGTCTTGGCGGCCATCGAAGGCCGTGGCTGTTGAGGGTTCCACGGACACGATTATCTAGCAGGGCAGTACCCTCGCGCTCTTGGGCTCTACCGCACTCGGCGTCCTGGCGTTCGGCGACTCGATCACAAACGGCGGTGGGGAGCTGCAATGGGGCGTGGCGCTGCAGTCGTGGGCGCTCTGGGTGGCGCGTGCGACGGGGCTCCCGTACAGCGCCTATGCGGTCGACGGAGCGCACGTGCATGACGTGCTCGCCGAGCAGATTCCGGCGTTCGAGGAGCGGGCGACGCCGGGCGGGCGCTACGACCTCGGATGCCTGTACATCGGGGTCAACGACGTGCGGTCGCTCGACTGGGATCCGGTGCGGTTTGAGCGGGATTACCGGGAGGCGCTGGCGTTCGTCGTGGCGCGGTGCGAGCGGGTGCTCACCGCGACGGCGCCGCTTGACCTGGGGCGGCCGCGGGCCGGGGCGAAGGTGCCGGAGCTCAACGCGATCGTCGAGCGGGTCGCGGCGGACGTGGGTGCGCTCGTCGTCGATCTGACCGACTTCGGCGCCCGCAACCAGGTGATGGTCGACCGCGTCCACCCGACCGCGTTCGGCCAGATCGCGATTGCTGAGCGGGCGCTGCGGGTGCTGGCGGCGGACGGAATGACGGTGCGGGTCGATCCTGCGTCTTTGATCCGGTACGAGACCACGCGGTGGCAGCGGTTGCGGTCGGATGCGACGTACGCCTACCGGGCGACGAAAACCGCGGTCAGCTCCGCCTGGATCAAGGTGCGTCCGGATAGGCCGGGAGCGCGTGGGGCCTTCGCTACCACTGGCGTGGACTAACGCCCCAAGCGCTCCACTGCGGCGTCTACCCCAGCAGCCGGCCGGCCTCCGCCGTCGCATCCCGCAACCGCCGCGCCAGCGCCGGCGTCAAGGCATCGGACTCCATCTGCCAGCGCCACTGGCCGCCCTGGCGCCCCGGGTTGTTCATCCGCGCCTCGGAGCCGAGCCCGAGGACATCCTGCATCTGCATCATCGCGACGCACCCCGGCGAGAACAGCGCGAGCCGGATCAGCGCCCACCACGGCTCGCGCTCGAGCGCCGAGCATCGAATCGCCGAGCCCGAACGCGCGCAGATCGGCGCGCACGAGTTCCCGCCGCGCCGAGTCCAGACCCTCCCACCAGCCCCGCGCGGTGTCGTGGTCGTGGGTGCCGGTGTAGACGAACCGGTGCGAGAGGTGGTTCGCCAGCCGATGCACGCTCCCCGGGACGTCGGGCTCAAAGCCGAACTGGAGCACGACCATCCCGGGCAGGCCGAGCGCGTCCCGCAGGCGATCGACCGGAGGCGTGATCACGCCGAGATCCTCGGCGACGAACGGCAACGCGCCGTCGAGTCCGGCGGCGATCGCGTCGAACACCGCCCGCCCCGGGCCGCGGACCCAGCGCCCGTCGACGGCCGTCTGAGAACCCGCAGCCACCGACCAGTACGCGACAAACCCCCGGAAGTGATCGATCCGGGCGACGTCGAACAGCTCCAGGGTCCGCCGCGCCCGCTCGACCCACCACCGATAGCCGCGTCGGCGCAGCGCCGGCCAGTCATACAGCGGGTTGCCCCACAACTGACCGTCATCGGAAAATGCGTCCGGCGGGGCACCCGCGACGAACCCGTCCTGGAACAGCTCCGGGTGAGCGCGGTGATCGACGCTCCCCGGCGCCACGTAGATCGCGACGTCGCCGAACAACCGGATCCCCCGCTCCTCGCAATATCGCCGCAAGGCGGCCCATTCGGTGTCGAAGCGAACCTGGTCCTCGATCGCGCGGCGACCGCCGGCGAGCCGGCCCCAGTCCTCGATCCAGAACGCGTTGCGCGCGACGAACGCATCGACCTCGTCGGTCGACACCGGCGCCTCGGGCGCCGACAGGAACCCTGGCCAGGCCGCAAACGCCGATTTCGACTTGTACGGCGAGCGGTAGCGGTCGGGCGGGCCGAGCGGTAGGACCTGCCACCAGGACTGTCCGGCGGCGGCCAGCCAGTCAGCGAACCGATACGCCTCCGGGCCAAGGCGGCCGCCCGGGAGGGAGGTCAAATGCATCTGAATGCCACATGTCCGTGGAAACTCCGTCACACGATCATCACGAACCGCTGTTTACCTGACCCAGCGGTCTGGATACCTTCCGGGTGTGCCCTCTGCTGCCCAAACCCACACTCAACCCGAGACCGATGCCTCGCTGCAGTCGCTGAAACGCCCACCGGCCCGCATCGTCGTCCAGTACCCGACCCCAGCGGTCGACGGCGGACGCCACCCGACCAAGCGCGTCGACGGGGACCGGATCCACGTCGAGGCCGATGTGTTCCGGGACGGCCACGAGCTGCTGCGTGCCGTCATCCGCTACCGCGGTCCCCGCGAGGAGCGCTGGCGGGAGGCGCCGCTGCACCGGGTCGACGAGCAGATCGGGGGCAACCGCTGGGGCGGCGAGTTCAAGGTCTCTCAGGTCGGCCGGTGGGAGTACACGATCGAGGCCTGGACCGACGGCTTCGGAACCTGGCGAGACGAACTCGAGCGCAAGCTCGCGGGCGGCCAGCACGACCTCGCCGGTGAGATGTCCGAGGGCGTGCTGCTGCTCCGGGCGACGGCGAAGGCCACCGCCGATCCGGGGGAGCGCGCGCTGATCGAGCACGCCCTGCTGACGCTCGAGGATCCCGCCGTCCCGGAGAACGCCAAGCACGACGTCGCGCTCGGGCCTGAGCTGTTTGAGACCGTGGAGCGCAATCAGGAGCGCCGCGGGGCGGTGTACATCGATCCGCCGATCGCGATCGAGGTCGACCGGCCGCGGGCCGCGTTCGGCGCCTGGTACGAGATGTTCCCCCGGTCCTGGGGAGGGCTGGCCGGCGTCGAGCGGCAACTCCCACGGCTCGCCGACCTCGGCTTTGACGTCATCTACCTGCCGCCGATCCACCCGATCGGGCACACCAACCGCAAGGGCGCCAACAACGCGCTCACCGCTGCGCCCGGCGATCCCGGGTCGCCGTGGGCGATCGGCGATGAGACCGGCGGGCACGACGCGATCCATCCCGAACTCGGCACCGAGGAGGACCTCCGCAGCCTGACTGCGGCGGCCCGCGCCCACAATCTCGACATCGCTCTCGACTTCGCGATTCAGTGCTCCGCCGACCATCCGTGGCTGACCGAGCACCCGGAGTGGTTTCACCGCCGCCCCGACGGCACGCTGAAATACGCCGAGAACCCGCCCAAGCGCTACCAGGACATCTACAACGTCAACTGGGACACCCCGGACTGGCGGGCGCTGTGGGCGGCTCTGCTGGACGTCGTGCTCCACTGGGTCGATTGCGGCGTCAAGGTGTTCCGGGTCGACAACCCGCACACGAAGCCGTTCGCGTTCTGGGAGTGGCTGATCCGCGAGGTCCATGCCCGTGATCGGAGCGTCGTGTTCCTCGCCGAGGCGTTCACTCGCCGGGCGGTGATGCGCCACCTGGCCAAGATCGGCTTCAGTCAGTCCTACACGTACTACACATGGAAGATCTCACGCCACGAGCTGACCGAGTACGTCTCCGAGCTCGCCTACTCCGGCGAGCAGGAGTACTTCCGCCCGAACTTCTTCGCCAACACCCCGGACATCCTCCACGCCTACCTCCAGCACGGGGGCCGGGGCGCGTTCGAGGCCCGGCTGATCCTCGCCGCGACGCTCTCGCCGAGCTACGGGATCTACTCCGGCTACGAGGCGCTCGAGCACGTCGCCGTCCGCGAGGGCTCCGAGGAGTACCTCGACTCCGAGAAGTACGAGCTGAAGGCACGACGGCTCGAGGGCCCGTTGCTGCCGCTCATCCGCCGGGTCAATGAGATCCGTCGCTCCAATCAGGCGCTCCAATCACTCGCAAACATCACGTTCCTCGAGACCGCGAATGACGCGCTCATCGCCTACGCCAAGCAGACGGGCACGAACACGGTCATCTGCATCGTCAATCTCGATCCGTACGACGTGCAGGAGGGGCTGACCACGGTCCCGGCGCACCTCGGGTTGCCGCCCGTGTTCACGGTCGAGGATCTGCTCTCCGGCGAGCGCTTCCAGTGGCGCATCGGGCCGAACTATGTCCGGTTGGAGCCGGGTGTTCGGCAGGGGCACATTAGTCTCGTAAGCCCATGAGCTCTGTCGGCCCGCCCACACTCACCCATCTGATCACCTCCGAGCGCGCGGCGGCGCGCCTCGAGCGGCCGCCGCAGGACCCGTCGACAGACGCCAAGGCGCAGACCCGCCAGTGGTTCGAGGCGGAGCCGCTGTGGTTCAAGAGCGCCGTGTTCTACGAGATCCACCTGCGTGGGTTCTTCGACGCCAACGGTGACGGTTCGGGCGACGTGCGCGGGCTGACCGAGAAGCTCGACTACCTGCAGTGGCTCGGGATCGACTGCATCTGGCTGCTGCCCTTCTACCGCTCCCCCCTGCGCGACGGCGGCTACGACATCGCCGACTTCACTCAGGTTCACCCTGACTACGGCACCGTCGAGGACGTCCGCCAGTTGATCGACGCCGCGCACGCCCGGCGGATCCGGGTGATCGCCGACCTCGTCATGAACCACACCTCCTCGGAGCACTCGTGGTTCCAGGAATCCCGCTCGAGCCCGGACTCACCCAAGCGCGACTGGTACGTGTGGTCCGATCGGAACGACCGCTATCAGGACGCCCGGGTCATCTTCATCGACACCGAGTCCTCGAACTGGACCTGGGACCCCGTCGCCGGCGCCTACTACTGGCACCGCTTCTTCTCCCACCAGCCCGACCTCAACTACGAGAACCCCGAGGTTCGGGACGCGATGCTGGACGTCCTGCGGTTCTGGCTCGACCTCGGGCTCGACGGGTTCCGTCTCGACGCCGTGCCCTACCTGTATGAGCGTGAGGGGACGAACTGCGAGAACCTCGCTGAGACGCACGCCTACCTCAAGCGCGTCCGCAAGGAGATCGAGCAGAATTACCCCGACCGCGTCCTGCTCGCCGAGGCGAACCAGTGGCCGGCGGACGTCGTGCAGTACTTCGGCGACGGCGACGAGTGCCAGATGGCCTTCCATTTCCCGGTCATGCCGCGGATGTTCATGGCCGTCCGCCGCGAGGAGGCAGCACCGATCTACGAGATCCTCGCCAACACGCCGGAGATACCGGACAGCTGCCAGTGGGGACTGTTCCTCCGCAACCACGACGAGCTGACGCTCGAGATGGTGACCGACGAGGAGCGTGACTACATGTACGCGGAGTACGCCAAGGACCCGCGGATGAAGCTCAACCTCGGGATCCGCCGTCGGCTCGCTCCGTTGCTCGACAACGGCCGCGACGACATCGAGCTGCTGACCGCGATCCTGTTCTCGCTGCCCGGGTCGCCCGTTCTCTACTACGGGGACGAAATCGCGATGGGCGACAACGTGTTCCTCGGCGACCGTGACGGCGTCCGGACACCGATGCAGTGGACGAGCGACCGCAACGGTGGCTTCTCCCGCGCCGACTTCGCCCAGCTGTACGCGCCGCCGCTGATGGACCCGGTCTACGGCTATCAGGCCGTCAATGTCGAAGCGCAGCTGCGCACCGCGACGTCCCTCTTGCGGTGGATGCATCGCTTCATCGCGCTGCGCAAGGAGCACCCCGTATTCGGGTTCGGTACCTACGAGCCGATCGAGCCGTCGAACCCGCGGATCTTCGCCCACATACGCCGGTTCGAGGATGATCTCGTGCTGTGCGTCCACAACGTCGCTCGTTCTGCGCAGGCCGTGGAGCTCGATCTGCGCGAGTACAAAGGCCGCTACCCGGTCGAGCTGTTCGGGCGCTCCCGATTCCCCCGGATCGGCGAGCTGCCGTACCTGCTGACCCTGGCACCGCGCGGCTTCTACTGGTTCGAGCTGGTCGAGGAAGGACAGAGTGAGCGTGATGCGTGAGCCTGTGCAAATCCCCGCGGACGAGGTCCGCGAATTTCTCGACGAGGAGAGTCTGCGGCGAATGGGTGCAGCAGCAGCGGTGGTACGCCTCGAAGTCCCGCCACGTGTCCGGGATCGAGATCGTCGAGGGGGTCACGCTTCGCGACGCCCCGTTCCTGTTTCTCGCGCTCGTCCAGACGCGCTTCGCGACCGGCACGCATGAGCTCTACCAGCTGCCGCTGTCACTGATCCGCACCAAGGTCGATGTCAACGACCCGATCGCCCGGACGAAGGACTGGACCGCGTACGACGCGCTCGCCGAGCCGGTCCGTCTGCTCGAGCTCGTGCTGCGAATGGACACCGAGGACGAGATCCAGGCTTCCGAGGGACGCTTCAGCTTCCATCGGGCCGATGGCCTCGCGTCGGTCACCGAGGACTCGACGGTGCGCGCGATGGGCGTCGAGCAGTCGAACTCGTCGATCGTGATTGACGACCAACTCGTGCTCAAGGTGTTCCGCAAGCTCGAACCGGGCATCAACCCCGAGCTTGAGGTCCTCCGCTTCCTCACCGAACGCGAGTTCCCGAACATCGCGCCGTTGCACGGCTGGTACGACTACGACGGCGCCCCGCTCGCGGCGACGCTGGGCGTCGCCCAGCAGTTCCTCCCGGACGCGGTCGGCGGCTGGGAGCTCGCGCTCGACAAGATCGAACACGACCCGGAGTGGTTCCTCGACCAGCTCTCCGATCTCGGACGGGTGACCGCCGAGCTCCACAACATCCTCGCCTCCGACGCCGGTGACCCGGCGTTCTCCCCGGAAGAGCCGAGTAACGAGGCGCTGTCGCTGCTGACCGCCACGGTCGACGAGGACATCGAGCGGATCTTCGTTCGGCTCCCCGACGACGAACGGGTCGCGCCGATCATCGGCCGCGGTCAGGACGTGCGTGAGCGCCTCGCGGCCCGCTCCCAGATCGGCGTCGGTGGCCGCGTGATCCGCACCCACGGCGACTATCACCTCGGCCAGACCCTCCACACCCCGGGCGGTTGGGTGATCATCGACTTCGAAGGGGAGCCCGCCCGGGCGCTGACGCAGCGCCGCGCCAAGCGCTCGCCGCTGCGCGACATCGCGAGCATGCTGCGCTCGTTCGCCTACACGACGTCGGCGATTCCGATCCTCCGCGGCCATCAGGCGCCGGAGAACTTCGAGATTCGGGCGCGTGAGCGGTTCCTCAATGCGTACTTCGAACACGTTGACTCGGCGCTGATGCCGCCGGGTGAGGCCGCAATCGCGAACCTGCTGTTGATCTACGAGCTCGAGAAGGCGATCTACGAGCTCCAGTACGAGCTTGACAACCGGCCCGATTGGGTAGGGATTCCCGTGGCCGGGATCCGACGGCTGCTCGAATCCGAATGACGACCGTCGCCACCAAAGAGCTCGATCAGCTCGTCCGGCGTGAGCACTCCGACCCGCACACCGTGCTCGGGGCGCATCCCCAGGACGGCGGCGTCGTCGTGCGCGCATTGCGTCCGTCCGCCGTCACGGTTACGGCGCACTTCGATGACGGCCTCTCGGTCGAGCTCGAGCGGATTCACCCTGGCGGCGTGTTCGAGGGGGTTGCCGACGGCGTCGAGTTGCCGGCGCACTACGAGCTCGAGGTCGACTACGGGCCCGCCGGGAGCTTCCGGCTCGATGATCCCTACGCGTTTATCCCGACGCTTGGCGAGCTTGACCTCCACCTGATCGGCGAGGGCCGCCACGAGCACGTCTATGACCTGCTCGGCTCGCACATCCGGGAAATGGAGATCGGCGCACAGACGGTGACCGGCGTCGGGTTTGCGGTGTGGGCACCGTCGGCTCGGGCGGTCAGCGTCGTCGGGGACTTCAACTCGTGGGACGGCCGGCTGCACGCGATGCGGTCGCTCGGCTCGTCCGGCATCTGGGAGCTGTTCCTCCCGGGGATCGAGCCCGGGACCCGGTACAAGTACGAGATCCTCACCGCGAGCCGTGACCTGCTGCTCAAGGCCGACCCGTACGCGCAGGAGGCTGAGCAGCCGCCGAAAACGGCGTCGGTGGTCACCCGCTCGCGCTACCGCTGGAGCCAGGACGATCGCAACTGGCTGACCTCCCGTGCGGAGGCCAACGCGCTGTGCGATCCGGTCTCGATCTACGAGGTCCATCTCGGATCCTGGCGCCTGAACTCGCTGGAGGACAACCGCTCGCTCACCTACCTCGAGCTCGCCGACGAGCTGTCGGCGTACACGAAAGACATGGGCTTCACCCATATCGAGCTGCTGCCGGTCATGCACCACCCGTTCAGCGGCTCGTGGGGTTATCAGGTGACTGGGTTCTTCGCCCCCACGCCGCGGTTCGGATCACCCGACGAGTTGCGCGCATTCGTCGACCGCATGCACGCGAACGGCGTCGGCGTGATCCTCGACTGGGTCCCGGCGCATTTCCCGCGGGACGAATTCGGGCTCGCCCACTTCGACGGAACCGCGCTCTATGAGCACGCTGACCCGCGGCGCGGCGCGCACCCGGACTGGGGCACGCTCGTGTTCAACTTCGGCCGCCACGAGGTCCGCAACTTCCTGATCGCAAGCGCGCTCTACTGGCTGCGCGAGTACCACACCGACGGGATCCGGGTCGACGCCGTCGCCTCGATGCTCTACCTCGACTACTCGCGCAACGAAGGGGAGTGGATCCCGAACCAATTCGGCGGGCGCGAGGACCTTGACGCGGTCGCGTTCCTCAAGCAGCTCAACGAGGTCATGTACGGGCGCGAGCCGGGGATCATGTCCGCCGCCGAGGAGTCGACGGCATGGCCGGGCGTCTCCCGCCCGACGTATCTCGGCGGCCTCGGCTTCGGCTTCAAGTGGAACATGGGCTGGATGCACGACACCCTCGCGTACTTCCAGCAGGACCCGATCTACCGCCGCTACCACCATCACGAGCTGACGTTCAGCCTCATGTACGCGTTCAGCGAGAACTTCATCCTCCCGCTGTCGCACGACGAGGTGGTGCACGGCAAGGGCTCGCTGATCTCGAAGATGCCCGGCGACCGCTGGCAGAAGTTCGCCAACCTGCGCGCCCTGTACGCGTATATGTGGGCGCATCCCGGCAAGAAGCTGCTGTTCATGGGCAGCGAGTTCGCGCAGGAGCAGGAGTGGAGCGCCGAGCGCTCGCTTGACTGGCACCTGCTCGAGCGTCCGGAGCACAGCGGTATTCAGGCGCTCGTCCGCGACCTCAACCGCCTCTACCGCGACGAGCCGGCGCTGTGGCAGGTCGACTCAGACCCGTCGGGCTTCTGGTGGATCGAGCCGAACGACGCGGACGCCAACGTCGTCGCGTTCGCGCGCCAGTCCCGGGATGGCGAGCGCGTCGTCGTGTTCGCCGCCAACCTGTCCCCGGTTCCCCGCGAGAAGTACCGCCTCGGGCTGCCCCGGGCCACCCGCTGGCGCGAGGCGATCAACACCGACTCCACGTTCTATGGCGGCAGCGACGTCGGCAACCTCGGGGCCGTCATCCCCGACCCGATCCCCTGGCACGGTCAGCCGGTGTCAGCCGAGGTGACGCTCCCGCCCCTCGCGGCTGTCTGGTTCGTGCCCGAGTGACAGAGCTTCCCTGGGAAGAGCCGCTCGGCGCAGGGCCGGGCGGGTTCCGCGTGTGGGCACCGCGCGCGGAGACGGTCGTGCTGCGCCTCGGCGGCCGCGACGTGCAGATGGCGCCCGCCGGCCTCGGCGTGTTCGTCGCGGACGTGCCGGCGTCGACCGGCGATGACTACGCATTCGTGCTCGACGGCGGCGCGCCGCTCCCCGATCCCGCCTCCCGCTGGCAGCCCGCGGGGCTGCGCGGGCCGTCGCGCGTGTGGATCCCAGACGCCGCACCGGCGCCGTTCATCCCGCCCCCACTCCGTGACCTCGTCGTGTACGAACTGCACATCGGCACGTTCAGTCCGGAGGGGACGTTCGCCGGCGCGATCCCTTACCTGGCCGAGCTCGCCTCGCTCGGGGTGCGCGCAATCGAGATCATGCCCGTCGCCGAGTTCCCGGGTGCGCGTGGCTGGGGGTATGACGGTGTCTATCTGTCGGCCGCGCAGTCGTCGTATGGCGGCCCGGACGGATTGGCCGCACTCGTCGCGGCGGCGCACGAGGCCGGCCTCGCCGTGATCCTCGACGTCGTCTACAACCACGTCGGCGCGTCCGGCGTCACCGCGCTCGAGGCGTTTGGCCCGTATTTCACCGAGACGGTACGGCACGCCGTGGGGCCGCGCGATCAACTACGACGACGCCGACTGCGACCCGGTGCGCGAGTGGGTGCTCCAGAGCGCCACCGGCTGGATCCGCGACTTCGGCATCGATGGCCTGCGGCTTGACGCGATCCACGCGATCTTCGACTCGAGTCCCGAGCACATCGTCGCCGCTGTCGCACGACGGGTCCACGGGGTCCGCGCCGATGCGCTCGTGATCGCGGAGTCCGGCATGAACGACCCCCGCGTGATGCGCCCGCCGTCCGTGGGTGGCTGGGGCTGCGACGCCGCCTGGGCGGACGACTTCCACCACGCTGTGCGCACGCTCGTCACCGACGAGCGCGACGGCTACTACGCCGAGTTCGGCCACGTCGCCGATCTCGCCAAGGCGCTGCACCGCCCGCACATTCACGACGGCGTCTACTCGTCATTCCGCCGGCGGCGTTTCGGCGCTCCGGCCGAGGACGTGCCACCGGAGCGCTTCATCGTCTTCTCCCAGGACCACGACCAGGTCGGCAACCGGGCGTTCGGCGACCGGATGCCGCCGCCGGCGCGTCCGCTCGCGGCCCTGATCACGCTGCTCTCACCGTTCACGCCGATGCTGTTCATGGGCGAGGAGTACGGAGAGCCGGCGCCGTTCCAGTTCTTCTCCGACCACATCGACAAGGAGATCGCCGACGCCACCCGGGACGGGCGCCGCCAGGAGTTCGCCACGTTCGCGTCGTTCACCAACGAGATCCCCGACCCGCAGGCGGTGGCGACGTTTCAGGCGTCAAAGCTCACGCGCGAACGTGACCCGGAACTCGCGCGCCTATACGCGGGTCTGCTCCAGGTCCGCCGGGAACTGCCGCACGGCGATGCGGATACGATCGCGTTCGATGAAACGTCGCGGTGGCTCCGGTTTCGCCGCGGCGTCTATGAGGTCGTTTGCAACTTCGCCGCGCAGGGCACGAGGTTGCCCTGCGAGGGAGTCAGCGTGCTGATCGCAACACACGATGCCGTGCAGCTGAGGGACGAGGAGATCCTGCTCCCACCGCTCTCAGGAGTGCTCGTCCGATGAGCGAGGTCTGGCCCGGACAGCCGTATCCCCTGGGCGCGATGTGGGACGGCGGCGGCACGAACTTCTCCGTGTTCTCCGAGCACGCCGAGTGGGTCGAGCTGTGCCTGTTCGACGACGAGGACAACGAGACGAGCATCGAGATGACCGAGCGGCGGGCGCAGAACTGGCACTGCTACCTGCCGGACGTCGGACCTGGCCAGCGCTACGGCTACCGCGTGCACGGTCCGTACGCTCCGCACGAGGGCCATCGCTTCAACCCGGCCAAGCTGCTCATCGACCCCTACGCCAAGGCGATCGACGGCACCGTCGACTGGGCGACCGAGGCCAACGTCCTGCCCTACGTACCGAGCGTTGGCAACGATGACGCCGACCTCGAGATCGACGACGAGGACGACGCGGTCGCGATTCCGAAATCGGTCGTGATCGACGACGCGTTCTTCTGGGAGGGCGACCGTCCGCCGCGGATCCCGTTCGCCGACACGATCATCTACGAGACCCACGTCAAGGGCTTCACGATGAAGCACCCCGAGGTCCGCGATGACCTCCGCGGCACCTACGCCGGGCTCGCATCGGACGCGGCGATCGCCTACCTGAAGGACCTCGGCGTCACGGCGGTCGAGCTCCTCCCCGTCCATCACATCTCCGACGAGTCGTTCCTGAACGAGCGCGGTCTGCGCAACTACTGGGGCTACAGCACGATCGGGTACTTCGCCCCGAATTGCGATTACGCCGCCACCGGGTGCCGCGGCGAGCAGGTGCGCGAGTTCAAGGGCATGGTCAAGGCGCTGCACCGGGCCGGCATCGAGGTGATCCTGGACGTCGTCTACAACCACACCGCCGAGGGCAACCACCTCGGACCGATGCTCTCGTTCAAGGGCATCGACAACGCTTCGTACTACCGCCTCGTCCCCGATGACCCGCGGCACTACATGGACTTCACCGGCACCGGGAACTCGCTCAACCCGGTCCAGCCCGGCGTCCTGAGGCTGATCATGGACTCGCTGCGCTACTGGGTGGCCGAGTGTCACGTCGACGGGTTCCGCTTTGACCTCGCCTCGGCGCTCGCCCGCGAGTTCTATGACGTCGACCGCCTGTCGGCGTTCTTCGACATCATCCACCAGGATCCGCTGCTCTCGCAGGTCAAGCTCATCGCCGAGCCCTGGGACGTTGGGCCCGGCGGCTACCAGGTCGGGAACTTCCCGGTGCTGTGGTCGGAATGGAACGGGATGTACCGGGACTCGATGCGCGACTTCTGGCGCGGCTACACGAATCCCGGGGAATTCGCCAACCGCCTCTCCGGCTCCTCGGACCTGTACAAGGACGACGGCCGCGAGCCGTTCGCCTCGATCAACTTCATCACCGCCCACGACGGGTTCACGCTCCGCGATCTCGTCTCCTACAACGACAAGCACAACGAGGCGAACCTCGAGGACAACCGCGACGGCACCGACGACAACCGGTCGTGGAACTGCGGCGCCGAGGGCGAGGCCGAGGACCCCGAGATCCTCGCGCTCCGGGCCCGCCAGCAGCGGAACTTCCTGACGACGCTGCTCGTCTCCCAGGGGACGCCGATGCTCCTCGGCGGCGATGAGCGTGGCCGCACCCAGTTCGGCAACAACAACGGCTGGTGCCAGGACAACGAGATCTCCTGGTACGCGTGGACAGACAACGAGCTGTCGAGCGAACTGCTCGACTTCACCCGGCGGCTCATCCGGCTGCGGCGTGAACACCCCGTGCTCCGGCGCGAGGCGTTCCTCCGCGGCGAGGAGGTCCGGGGCTCGAGCCTGCCGGACGTGTGGTGGTTCCGGACCGACGGGCGCAAGATGACCCAGCGGAACTGGCAGAGCGGCGAGCCCGTGCTCGGGATGTTCCTCAACGGCAAGGAGATCCCGACGCCCGGCCCGCACGGTGAGGACATCGAGGACGACTCGTTCCTGCTCCTGTTCAACGGGTTATGGGAGGACCGCACGTTCACGCTCCCGCAGCGACGGTTCGGCGCCCAGTGGGAGCTGGAGATCTCGACCGCCGATCCGACGGCGCAGCCGGGCAGCACCCCGTACGGGGCGCGCAGCAAGGTCGAACTGATCGCCCGTTCGATGCTCATCCTCAAACGTGTGACGTGAGTACCGAGTTACGCGCCACATACCGGCTGCAGCTGACGCCGCAGTTCGGATTCGCGGCGGCGCGTGCGCTCGTCCCCTACCTGCGCGACCTCGGGATCTCCCACCTCTATCTGTCGCCGTCATTGCAGGCCCGGGAGGGCTCGATGCACGGCTATGACGTGATCGACCCCAAGCGGCTGTCGGATGATCTCGGCGGGCGGGCGGAGTTCGAGCGCCTGGCCACGGATGTGCACGACGCCGGGCTGTCGATTGTCCTCGACATGGTCCCCAACCACATGGGCGTCGATGACGCGAACCGGTACTGGGCGGACGAGACGCTGCGGATGAAGTTCTTCGACGTCGAGCCGGAGACCGGGATCTACCGTCGCTTCTTTGACATCGGCGACCTTGCCGGGGTCCGCCAAGAAGACCCCGAGGTGTTCTCCGAAACCCATTCGCTCGTGATCTCGCTCGTGCGCGAGGGGCTGATCGAGGGCCTGCGGATCGATCATCCGGACGGCCTCGCTGACCCGGCGGGCTACCTGACGCGGCTGCGCGAGGCCGGCGTCGAGCGGGTGTGGATCGAAAAGATCCTGACTCCGTCCCACCCGCCCGAGGAGCTCCGCGACTGGCCGATCAGCGGCACCGTCGGCTACGGGTTCCTCAACGACGTGTGTGCCGTGTTCGTCGACCCGAACGCCGAGGACGCGCTGACGTCGCTCTGGGGGTCGGTGTCCGGTGACCCGCGCCCGTTCGGCGACTACGCGCACGAGGCGAAGCTCGAGCAGGTGCACGGCCCGTTCTGGCAGGACGTCGAACGTCTCGGCCGCGCCGGCGACTGGGAGGACCTCGACACGCTCGGCCGGGCCCTCGCGTCGCTGCCGATCTACCGGACGTACATCGAGCCGTGGTCGGGCCGGGTCGAGGACGCCGACCGGGAGGCGCTCGCCGGCGTCGATCCTGGCGTCCGCGCTCGGCTGCTGCTCGAGGAACCCGGTCCGGCCGAGTTCGTCACCCGCTTCCAGCAGACGACGCCCGCGATCATGGCCAAGGGCGTCGAGGACACCGCCTTCTACCGCTACGGGCGACTGCTCGCGCTCGAACGACGTCGGCGGTGATCCGTCACGGTTCGGGATCACGGTCGACGCGTTCCACGAGGCCAGCGCCGAGCGGGCGCGGCGGTTCCCGCTGAGCCTGCTGACGACGCAGACCCACGACGCCAAGCGCTCCGGCGAGGTGCGCGCGCGGATCAGCGCGATCACCGCGATGCCGGATGCGTGGCGCGCCGCCGTCGCCGACTGGTTCGCGGCGACCGAGTCGCTGCGCTCGCCGCTCGGCGCTCCGGATGATGTCGAGCGCTACTTCATCTTCCAAACGCTCGCCGGCGCGTGGCCGATCGAGTCCGAGCGGATCGACGCCTATATGGAGAAGGCGCTGCGCGAGGCGAAGCGGAACACGACCTGGATCGATCAGAACCACGCATGGGAGGGCGCCGTGCGGGACTTCTGCCGCTCTCTCTACACGCATCGCCCGTTCCTGGATGTCTTTGAACCGTTCGTCGCGCGCCTGGCGGACCTGGGCGGCCGCTTTGCTCTGCGGCAGCACGTGCTCAAGCTGACCGTTCCCGGCGTCCCCGACATCTACCAGGGCCACGAGCTACCGGTCCGCGCGCTCGTCGACCCGGACAACCGGCGCCCCGTCGACTGGGAGTGGTCGGAGGCGACGCTGCGCCGCCTGATGGGCGGCGGCGCCCCGGACGGTGAATCGATCAAGCTGTTTCTCACGCTGCGGCTGCTCGGGCTGCGCGCCCGCCGGCCGGAGCCGTTCTCAGGGTCCTATGAACCGCTTGAGGTCGGGCCGGGTGCGTGCGCATTCCTGCGCGGCGGCGACGTGCTGGTCGCAGTCGCCGTGCGGGACTTCAGTTCGGCGCTCCGCGACGCGTCGCTGGAGGGGCCGGGCGGAGTGTGGCGTGACGTTCTCTCCGGCGAGGAGCGCCCATTGGAGGGGCGCCTGCCGTTAGGCTCGCTGCTCGATGACCGGGGAATCGCCGTCTTCGAACGTGTCTGACGATGCGGGTGGCGCTGGCGCGGGCGCGGGCGCGGGCGCGGCGCGGGCGCTGGCGCTGGCGCGGGCGCGGCGCGGCCGCGGTCCGGCTGCGCCAGGCCGTGGTCGCCGCCGCCGATCTTGATGCCGTCGCGGGAGCGCTGCGCTCGTCGTTCTCGCTCGGTGAGCCGTTCGCCGACGAGGGCGTCGGCTACTTCGGCCTGCGCAACGCCGTGTTCGCGCTCGGCGACACGTTCCTGGAGGTCGTCTCGCCGGTCCGCGACGGGACCTCGGCCGGGCGGCTGATCGAGCGGCGAGGCGGCGACTGCGGTTACATGCTCATGTTCCAGGTCCCGGATGTGGCGGCAGCGCGGGCACGGGCGTCCGAGCGCGGGGTGCGCGAGGTGTTCGAAATCACGCTCGACGAGATCGACGAGGTCCACCTCCATCCCGCCGACATGCATGGCGCGATCGTGTCGCTGAGCCAGCCCTCGCCAGCGGCCTCGTGGCGGTGGGGCGGCCCCGACTGGGAGCGCCGCAAAGTGGGTGACCGGTCACTCAGCGGGGCGGTGGTCGCGGTCGCCGATCCCGACGCGGTCGAGGCGCTGTGGACGTCGATCCTGGGCGGGCCGCCACCGGGCGTGACGTTCATCGCCGACCCCGACGAACGCGGCCTCGTCGAGATCCGGATCGACGTGACGGGAGGGTCGGCCGGATCCGATCCCGAGCCGGTCACGCTGGGGCTGGTCGCGGTCGGCCCCGCCTCATAGCGCCGAGACGCGAACTCTGGCGTTTGACTCCCGAGGGGTTGAGCGCAAACGCCACACCTTCACCGCCGGTGCCGCGGGCGCTCCGACCGTCGCGGGACTCTGGCGCGTTATTCCGGCGCGTTTCGCGGACCGGACCGCAGACGAGACCGGGACCACCGGGAACACCCCACCGGAGAGCCCCTGGACGGTGAATCGGTGACTTTTCCCGATCCGAGCGGGACAAGTGCCCACTCTCCGCGCCGAGCCTCACGCATCGGGAAGTTTTCCCGATCGGGGACGGGTTTGGGCACTCCGAACGAAGACCGCGGCCTCAGCGCCGTATTCACGAACGGAAGCCGCGCGGCGGCCCGACCCCGCCTTCGATTGCAAATCCGACCCGGACCGCGCCCGCATCGGGACAGCATCCCCCGAGCGCTCCAGCGCGGATCGGGGATCGTCCCGGTCCGATCGGGACGATGCCCAGCTGCCGTCGACGCCCTCTGCCGCGTGACATAGGCTCACGCCGTGGGCTGGGACGACACCATCCGGGGCAGCTCGAGCCGGCGCCGGCCGCGGCGGGCCGGACGGGCGAACAGCGACGCCGAGCGGCGGGCCCTCGCCAAGGCCAACGCGCAGCCGCCACGCTGGACCTCCGATACGGCGCGTCCCGGCTTTGCCGCGCTGACCGTCGACGGGGGCGCGCGTCAGCATCCACACGCGGCGGCGATCGGCTACGTGCTGGTGGCCGCCGACGGATCGCCGTTGGCCTCGCACGGGGAGGCGATCGGCCCCGTCAGCGCTGCCGTCGCGGAATACCGCGCGCTGCTCGCCGGTCTGCAGCGTGCGTTCGAGCTCGGGGTCGACCGGATCGACGCCCGCAGCGACTCGAAACTGCTCGTCGCGCATCTCTCCGGAGAGCGCACGCCGAGCAACCGCACACTCGTCGCGCTCGGGAACGAGATCACCGATCTCATCATGAGGATCGGGACCGTGACCGTTGGCTGGACCCCAGGTGACGCGACGAGCGCGGCCCACGCACTCGTCGCCGAGGCGCTCACCGAGACCGGACCGTCCGGCCCGGTTTACCCCTGAAACCGGTAGGGTGCCCGAGGGCAGATGCGTGCGCTGTTGATCTCCTGGGAGTATCCGCCCGTGATCGAGGGCGGCCTTGCGCGAGCCGTGCGCAAGCTCTCGGAGCATCTCGTCGCGGATGGCGTCGAAGTCCATGTCCTGACCCGCGGCGGCGGTCGTCTCCCCCGGCAGGAGGAGCGCCACGGGGTCATCGTCCACCGCGTCGTCGAGCCCCAGTTCCCCATGGACGTGAGCGCGTTCGTCCGCTGGGTCGACGCGATGAATGCCGACATGACCGAGCGCGGCGTCGAGCTCGCCGACCGGTACGGCTTCGACATCGTTCACTCGCACGATTGGCTTGTCGCCGGCGCCGCCGAGGACATCGCGCGGCACGCCGGCGCACCGTGGGTGGTCACGGTCCACGCCACCGAGTTCGGTCGCCATCAGGGTTGGGTCCACAAGCATCCGCAGTCGCACATCCACGCCGCCGAGCGGACCATGGTCCGCCGTGCCGACCGGGTGATCACCTGCTCGCGATACATGCGCAGCCACGTCTGCACGGTGTTCGGCGTGCCGACGAGCCACGTCGAGGTCATCCAGAACGGGATCGACCCCTGCGACCTCGAGCCGGTCGCCGATGATCTTGACGGCCTCCGGACCCGCTACGCACAGCCCGACGAACGGCTCGTCCTGCTCGTCGGCCGGCTCGTCTACGAGAAGGGCTTCCACCTCGCGCTCGACGCCCTCGCGCCGCTCGCCAAGCGGCTCGGCAACGTCCGGTTCGTCGTCGCCGGCACGGGCACCGCCGAGGCCGAGCTCAAGGTCCAGGCCCGCCGCCTCGGCTTGACGAAGTACGGCACGTTCCTCGGCTGGGTGGGCGACGACATGCTCCACTCGCTCTATCGGGTCGCCGACCTCTGCATCGTCCCGTCGATCTACGAGCCGTTCGGGCTTGTCGCGCTGGAGGCGATGGCCTCCGGGTGCCTATGCGTCGTCGCCGACACCGGCGGCTTGCGTGAGGTCGTCCCCGGCGATGGCACCGTCGGGCTGCGTTTCGCCTCGCGCGACTCGGACGCACTCGAGGCGATCCTCGCCCAGGTCCTCACCGACGACGCCGTCCGCGCGCAGCTCGTCGCCGAGGCCCGTGAGCACGTTCTGCGCTTCGACTGGTCAGAGAACGCGCGCGAGACGCAGTCGGTCTACGCCGCGCTCACCAAGCGCGCGCTCACGACCACGCGCCGCGCGCTGCGCTCGTCGTAGATAAACGTCCGCCGGCGCTCAACCGCAGGGCTGTCGCGCCGATATCCCGTCCATGAGCCTGAACCGCGGGCTTCGCTGGCGGGTCTTCGCGATGTGCGCATTACTAGCGTGTCTGGCTGCCGCGGTCGCGTTCATCGGAATCGGCAGCTCGGCGAACGCCTCCCCGACGGGAACGCTCATCGGGATCAGCGAACGCGACTTTCACATCTCGGCCACGACTGCGCACGTGAGCGCGGCTGACTTCGTACTGCGGATCCATAACAACGGGCCGGACCAGCATGAGCTGATCATCGCGCCCGTGCACCGCGGGCGACTGCCACGAGGTTCCTACGACCGCACGTACGGCTTCGGAGACCTGCCGCTTCGCTCGGACGGTTCTAACCGTTGACGAAGAGGCAATCCACAACTCGGAGCGTCGCCTCGGTCGAGCCTCGGCAGCCCGGCGCCACGGAGTACCTGAAGCTGCATCTGGCGCCAGGGCGCTACGTCCTGTTCTCGCAACATGGAGGGCCACTTCATGTCCGGGTTCGAGACCTGCTCATCCGCGGTGGCACGTTCGCGCTCGCAGTTGCCGACCTCGATCAGTTCAAGAAAGTCAACGACACCTACGGCCACGAGGCAGGCGATCGCGCGCTCCGGCTGTTCGCGCAGGTAGCAGAACAGGCACTCCGTGAAGATGATCTCCTCGCTCGCTGGGGAGGCGAGGAGTTCGCGCTCGCCCTGATCGACCTCGACCGTCACCAGGCGATCAAGGTGCTCAATCGGATTCGCGAGATGCTCGCTGCCGCACACACGGGCGATCACCCGCGGTTCACCGCGAGCTTCGGCGTCACCGACTCGGCCGCCGCCGACAGCCTCGAGCAGATGATGCAGATTGCCGATGCCGGCCTCTATGCATCCAAGCAATCCGGTCGCAATCAGGTCACGATCGGAGAGCCCTCGACCGAATCGCCGAGCAACACGGCGCTCACAGATGCGGACGGCAATCACGCCGGGAACGGTCGACGCAGAGTACGTCGCCCTGCGATGCACGAGGCGGCATACGAGGAGGAGCCGCGAGCCAGCGGCCTCGAGATTCGATAGCGCGGGCGCCAGCGCGCTACTCGTCCCGGCGCCCGCCCAACCCCTTCGAGATCAGCTCCTCGAGCTCGTCGATAAGGGTCTCGGCGCGTTTGGCCACCGGATGGTCGCGCGCATCTGACAGGCGTCCCGAGAGTCCCTCGCGCGCATCGGAGAGGATCTTGGAAAAGGTGTCGTCGGTCGTCACGTAGCCGAGCTCCTCGTCGGTCGCGCGGCGGAAGCGCTGGCGCAGGTCCTCAGGGTCGGCGCCGGCTCGCGCGGCCTCCCGCGCGGCGCGCCGGGCGCGCTCCTTCGCCTCGTTGGCCTCCTGGAGCTCCCGCTCGAGGTCGGCCATCCGCGCATCCAGATTCGGGTCGGACGGAGGCGGCGGGCTCGAGGACGAACGCGTCGAGGACGAGCGCGTCGAGGACGACCGTGTCGAGGACGGCCGCTGCGAAGAACCCCGAGCCGAGGACCCCCGCGCCGAGGACCCCCGCGCCGAGGACGTCCTGCTCCCACCGCCCTTGCGCAGCTCGACGATCCGCGCGTACGCGTCCTGCACCTCCTCGAAGCGCTGCTCGGACTCCTCCGAGCCACCGTTGTGGTCCGGGTGATGGAGCTTGACGAGCTTGCGGTAGGCGCTGCGGATCTCGGCGTCGCTGGCGCCACGGCTCACGCCGAGGACGTCGTAGGGATCGCGGATGGAGGCCATGGAGCCACAAAGCGTAGTGCTAGTGGGCCCCACCGAGGGGGTGAGCTCACTCCACCCCTTGGGTCCCTGGGAGCGCCGTCGCCCACACCCGACACTGCACCCATCAGCCCAATGGACCGAATCAGGAGCCGTCAGATGATCCGCAAGACCACCCGCCTCGCCCTCGCCGCCGCCGCCACGTTCGCCGCCTCGCTCGGCCCGGCCGCCCTCGCCCAGGCCAGCGTCAAGTGCCAGCCGCATGGCTCGCACACGATCACCCAGGACAGCCAGGTTCGGGTCTACGGCAAGAACGGCAGCGCCTACGCCTGCTACAAGGGCTCGGGTCGGACGACGCTCCTGCAGAACGCCTCCCCCTCCTCTGACAGGTTCGCGGTCGGCGGCAAGTGGGTCGGCTGGAGCTCGAGTGACCCCACCGACTCCACCGTCCTGCCGCACTCGATCGTCACCGTGATGCGCGCCTCGGACCGCTTCATCAACAGCCGCTGGTACCCCGGCGAGCTCAACGAGACGATCAACAAGATCGTCGTCCTGAGCGACGGCGCCGCCGCGTGGGCGATCACCCCTGAGCCCGGCAGCGACTCCAGCTTCACGATCGTCCAGGGCACCGATCGGGCGGGACACCCCGCAGACCAGTTTTCCGATGACCACACCGACCTCGTCGGCAGCTCGCTTCACCTGATCTCCGGCAAGACCATCGGCTGGAAGTACACCGATGGCACGAAGGGAACTCAGGCGCTCTACTAGCCCGAGCGAGCTCTCCCCCCAGCGGAGGGGTCTGTCGCCGAGTGGCGGCAGGCCCCTCGCGCCCGTTAACGGGTTCGTGTGTGCGCACGCGTTGGTTGAAACGCAGCCGCCGCCGGTTCCAACCCGGTCACAGCGCGGCCTCCGGTTCGCCACCTCTGAGCTGACCCTCCCGCCATACGGTCGCCCGACCCAACGACAGGAGGATCGATGAAGCACCTGACCCGTCGACTCGCGCGCAGGCGAGTCCGCATCCGGCCAGGCGTCAGGCCGGATGCCTGGCAATGGCGTCGATCACGGGCACCGATGTCGCCGCCCGAAGGCTGGCCTTGTTCGCCGACTATCAGGACTTCAGCTGGATGCCGGCCACGATCGCGCCGCCGTGCTCGCCGACGCGTTCGGCGACACGTCGTCCAACGCCGAGCAGCCCCGGTTGAGCGCGAGAAGTCGAGCGTACGTCTGCAGCCCACCCGCTGGCCCGCAGGCTGCGACGGCGATCGATCGAGGCGTCTCGCCGAGAGCGTCGCTCGTCGGTCGGTACTCGGCGACCGCTGAGCGTATCAGGTCGGTCGTCCTACAGGACTTCACCGGGCGGTCTCGACCACGACCTATGGCGCGTCCTCAACAGTCGTTCGGCTGCATCAGCGGCCGGCTCCGCGCAGGACGTCATCACGCAGTTCTACCGGCTCGCGTCGCGCCGCACGACCGTCCCACGGCGAGACGGCTGACCGGCTACGGCTACTTCGACTACTACAACGGGTACCAGACCAATCCGGCCACCGGGCAGCCCTCGCCGACGGTCAACTTCGGTCCCGGCGAGTCAAGCCAGCCAACGCCGCTCGCCGACGGCCAGGCCGGTCACTTCGACTCGACCAGCGGCGTGGGGGACGGCTGGTACTCCTACAACCTCGGCGGTTGGCACATCATCTCGCTCAACATCGAGTGCGCGACCCAGCCGGGAGGCTGCAACGCCAACGGCACCTGGTTTGCGGGCGAGACCGCATGGCTCAAGCACGATCTCGCCCTCAACCACGCGGGGTGCACGCGGGGGCACCGAGCCCGGGCACCGGCACGTACAGCGACACCGGCAGCGCCCGCTGCCACGGGGGCGGCCGGGACTGATCGAGCACGGGGAACGGGACCGCGCATGCGCGGTCCCGCCGGCGGCGCATGCGCCGCCGGGGGCGGGGCGCATGCGCCCCGCCCGCCCACATTTGCGGATTTTCCCGGACCGCGAACCGCGGATGAACGCGGATGCCGGGTACGCATCGGTCGGCAATGCTCTGATCATGTCTGAGCCCAACTCAACGACGATCAGTGTCGAGCGCACTCGCCGCGGCGACTGGCAGGTCGTGGTGCCTGATGAGCATGGCCCCGTCTCTTGTCAGACCCTCGACGACGCGCAGTGGGTCGCCTACCTGCTCGCGGCCGATCGCCAGCCCTGCCAACTCGTCATCCGGGACGCGTACCACCGGGTCGTCGGGCGCGAGCTGATCGCCGCCTAGCAACGACGAAGGCCCGGCTTGCGCCGGGCCCTCGATTTCACAGCACTCGCCTGTTGGCGAGAAGGTTACTTCGCGGCTTACATCATCCCCGACATGTCGGGCATGCCACCGCCGCCGCCGCCGCCGCCGTCCTTCTCAGGAACCTCGGCGACGATCGCCTCGGTGGTGAGGATGTTCTTCGCGATCGAGGCGGCGTTCTGCAGCGCGGAACGCGTCACCATCGCCGGGTCGATGATCCCCTCCTTGACGAGGTCGACGATCTCGCCGCTCGCGGCGTCGAGGCCCTCGCCCTTCTTGGCGCGGCGGACGTCGTTGACGACGACCGAGCCCTCGAGGCCAGCGTTGTCCGCGATCTGACGGAGCGGCTCCTCGAGCGCGCGGTGCACGATCTTCGCGCCCGTCTGCTCGTCTGCGTCGGTGATCGCTTCGATGTCGAGGGCCTTCTGGGCGACAAGCAGGGCGACACCGCCGCCGGGGACGATGCCCTCCTCGAGGGCCGCCCGGGTGGCCTGGAGCGCGTCCTCGACGCGGTGCTTCTTCTCCTTCATCTCGGTCTCGGTGGCAGCGCCGACCTTGACCACAGCAACGCCGCCGGACAGCTTCGCGAGGCGCTCCTGGAGCTTCTCACGGTCGAAGTCCGAGTCGGTGTTCTCGATCTCGTTCTTGATCTGGTTGATCCGGCCCTTGATCCCCTCGGGATCGCCATTGCCGTCGACGATCGTCGTCGTGTCCTTCGCGACGACGACGCGGCGGGCGCGACCGAGCTGCGAGATCTGGGTGTTCTCGAGCTTGAGACCCATCTCCTCGGTGATCACCTCGCCGCCGGTGAGGATCGCGATGTCCTCGAGCATGCGCTTACGGCGATCGCCGAAGCCCGGCGCCTTGACCGACACGCCCGTGAACGTGCCACGGAGCTTGTTGACGACGAGCGTCGCGAGGGACTCGCCCTCGACGTCCTCGGCGATGATCAGCAGCGGCTTGCCGGACTGGATGACCTGCTCGAGCACGGGCAGGATGTCCCGGACGGAGCCGATCTTCGAGTTCGCGATCAGGATGTACGGGTCCTCGAGGACAGCCTCCATCCGATCCTGGTCGGTGACCATGTACGGCGAGATGTAGCCCTTGTCGAACTGCATGCCCTCGGTGAACTCGAGGTCCATGCCGAACGTCTGGCCCTCCTCGACGTTGACCACGCCGTCCTTGCCGACCTTGTCGATCGCGTCGGCGATGACGTCGCCGATCTCGTCGTCGCCGGCCGAGATCGTCGCGACACGCGCGATCTGGTCCTTGCCGGAGATCTCCGTCGCCTGCTTCTCGATGTTCTTGACGACCTGGTCGACAGCCTTCTCGATGCCGCGCTTGAGCGCCAGCGGGTTGGCGCCTGCGGCGACGTTCTTCAGACCCTGGCGGACGATCGCCTGAGCGAGCACCGTCGCCGTCGTCGTGCCGTCACCGGCGACGTCGTTGGTCGCCGTGGCGACCTCGCGGACGAGCTGGGCGCCCTGGTTCTGGAAGACGTCCTCGACCTCGATCTCGCGGGCGATGGTGACGCCGTCGTTCGTGATCGTCGGAGCGCCGAACTTCTTGTCAAGGACGACGTAGCGGCCCTTCGGACCAAGCGTGACCTTGACGGCGTTTGCGACCGCATCGACGCCCTGCTCGAGCGCCTTGCGTGCCTCCGCGTCGTACTTCAGTTCCTTATGTGCCATGTGTCTCTGGTTCTCCTAGGGATTACGCCTACGACTGGACCTTGGCCAGCACGTCGGACTCACGGAGCACGAGCAGATCCTCGCCGTCGACGACGATCTCGGTCCCGCCGTACTTGCTGTAGAGGACCTCGTCGCCCTCGGCGACGTCGAGCGGAGTCCGCTTGCCGGTGTCCTCGTTGAGCTTGCCCTCGCCAACGGCAAGCACCTTGCCCTTCTGGGGCTTCTCCTTGGCCGTGTCGGGCAGGACGATGCCACTTGCCGTGGTCTCCTCCGCCTCAATTGCCCGCACGATCAACCGATCGCCAAGGGGCTTGAGATTCATCTGTTGAAACCTCCGAATGGGGTAATGGTGGTACTGCAGTGCTTGGCACTCGTGGGGGCAGAGTGCCAACGGCAACGACTATAGCTCGTGGCTGCGGGAGTTCAAGACAAATTTGGCACTCCTTTAGGGAGAGTGCCAAGCGCGGTCGGGATGGGCTGGGTCGGCCGCGACGGGGTGAGTCCGCTGCGTCTGGCGATGGTCCAGCGAAAAGGCGCAACGAGGAGGGGTGGGCTGCCGGGCTCGGCGTGGATCCGGTGGGAGCTCGGAGGCGCCGGAACGCATGGAAGCGGTCGGGTGCCGACGCGAAGCCCTCGGACGCGAAACGCACGGCAGATCGCGAGCCGATCGCGTCAGCGACGCCAGATCGCCGGCACAGACCGGCCAGCGTCACGCGCCGATCACCGCACCGAGCCGCGGCCGACCTCCCCTTCGATGCGCCTTTCCGCCGATCCTGAGGAACCGCCCCGGGCGCACCCCCGCACCCGCGGCACCCGCGACCCAACGACAGCGCTAGTTGCGCGCCCCGCCGAGCCCGTGGATCCGATCCCGCATCTCCGGCGGGTTCTCGATGATCTGCGAGAAGCGCACGACGGTCACGGTGTCGTCCATGCCGACGGAACGGCCGTAGATCTGCTCCAGGAAGTGGACCATCTCATCGACGCGACGGAACTCGGGGTTGTCGTGCTCGATGTCGCGGGGCGACAGGTCCTTGACGCGCTTGACCTCGACCTGGTCGATGACGGCGTAGAAGATCTTCTCGCGCGGAGAGTGCTGGTAGCCGATCGTGACCAGCACGCAGTCGTTCTTGCGGTACTTGTGCGACTTGTCTCCGAGGCGGATCGTCGCTGTCTTGCGGCCGCGGCGGAGCTGATCGGCAAACACCGAGGAATAGAAATTAAGGACTCGCACGCGCCCAGCCTACACATCCGCCCGCAATCTCGACAGCGCGTGGCGCACGATCTCCCGCTCGCCCTCGTAGGACAGGGCGTCGGCGGCCGCTTCGAGCGGCATCCAGCGGGCGTCCTCGATCTCGTGATCGTGGTCGGCGACGTCGCCGGACTGGTAGCGGAACAGGAAGAACCGAACCTCCTTCTGGACGCGCCGGCCGCGCCGCTCGTACGTGTAGCGGACGTCTCCGAGCTCGGCGACGATCTCGGCGCTGACGCCGGTCTCCTCCCGGACCTCACGCATGGCCGCCGCCTCCGGCGTCTCGTCTCCGTCCGGATGCCCCTTCGGCAGACCCAGGACGCGGTTGCCGGCGGAGTCGCGCTTGACGGGCACGATCACGATCACCTCGCCGTCGTCGCGCACGACGACGCCGCCCGCCGAGAACTCGACCTTCTCCCGCTTGGAGGTCATCTCAGGACACCCCCGCACGCGGAGGTCTGAGATGGCCTGTCAGTAGACGTATCGCTCCAGTGCGGCGGCGTCATGGACGACTAGCTTCCCCCTACCTTGAGTAATGATTCCCGCCCGCTCGAGCACGGCGAGAAAGCGACTCGCCGATTCCCGTGATGACCCGGCGAGCTGGGCCAGGTCAGCCTGCGTCGAGGTGATCAGCACATCACCGTCTCCAGCGCCCTCCGAGCGGGCGGCGCCGACGAGCTGCGCAAGCACCGCCGCGACGCGGCTCTGCACCGTCTGAAACGACTGCCGCGCGAGGCGCTCGTTCGTTTCCCGCAGACGCCGGCCGAGGGCCGCGAGCAGCTTCACCGCGATGTCCGGGTGCTCACTGAGCAGCCGCCGCATGTCGCCTCCGAGAATCGCGATGACCTCGGTTGGCTCGAGCGTCTCGACGGTTGCCGAGCGACTCTCGTCGTCGAACATGGCGAGCTCCCCAAAGATGTCACCGGGGCCGAAGTTCGCGAGCGTGATCGACCGCCCGTCAGCGTGCTCGCGGATGGCCCGAGCATGGCCGAGTCGCACGATGTAGCACGTGTGGCTGAGGTCGCCCTCCCGGAACACGACCTCGCCCGCGGCAAACGTCCGCGGCACCGCGACCTCGGCCACGCGGGCAAGATCCTCCTGCCCCAGCGCCGAGAACGCCGGCACGCGTCCGAGCAGCGCAATCGTGTCCTCACTGGTCGCCGCCACGGGCCAGAGATAACCACATCACGGCCTGACAACCCTGACCCGATCAGTGCGCCGAGCGCGTCCGGACCGCCGCCAGATCGCCCTGCCCGGTGTGTGAGTGCGCCACAAACCCCGCGTGTTCGGCGAGATACGGGGAGAGGAGATGGGAGAACACCTTCGGTTGCGCGGACTCGTCCTCGGTCGCGACCCGCGCCAGCGTCGCCAGTGTCGCGCGCCCGGAGGCGTCGAGCTCCGCCCGCAGATAGATCGGATCGGGCGCCCCGACGAGGCGCGCCTGGAGCAGCCGCTGGGAGCGCCGCTCCGGCGGCGCGATGCCGAACTGACGAGCGATCGCGTCGGCGACGAGATCGCCGTGCTGGGTGGCGAGCCCGGCCTGCTTGACGGGGAAGTTGGTGATGTCGCCGGCCGCGTAGACATCGGGAATGCCGGCGACCCGACCGTCACCGTCGACCTCGATGAAGCCCCACCAGTCGGCCGGGATGCCCGTCATCCAGCGCCCGCGGAGCTGCGGGGCGGCGACCACCTTGTCCGCCGCGACCTCGTTGCCCGAGAGCAGCTGGAGCGTTCCGTCGCGGAGCACGGCCCGGGGGACCGAATTGCCGACGAAGCGGACGTCCCGAGCCGCGAGCAGCTGCGCGACGAGCGAGGACGGCTGCTCGCCGAAGACCGCGAGCGGCGTCGGCTCCGGGCTGACGATCGTCACCTCGGTATGGAGGCCCCGCTCGGAGATCCGCGCCCGGCTGAGCAGCGCCAGCTCGTAGACCGGGAGCGCCCACGTGTGACCGGCCGGCAGCGCGAACACGAGCCGGCGGAGCTTGCCTGAATCAAGCCCGGTGAGGACGTGGCGGAAGAGCGGAACGTCACGCTGATCGCGGAATGTGAGAGCACCCGCGATGTTCGCCACCGGACGCGCGCCGACCGCGACCACGAGCGCGTCGTAGCCGATCCGGCTTCCGGAGGACAACCGGACGTAGTGCGCGCTCGTCGCCACCGACTCGAGCCGGGCACCGTGGTACGTCGCGCCGAGATCCTCGGCGATCGAGCGCAGGTCGTAGACCAGCGGCGGCGCGCCGGCGAACGCCTCGACGGTCGCCGTCGGGCGGAAGATCAGTTCAGGCTCGGCCGAGACGAGGCTGAGGGTGACCCCGTCGCCGAACGCGGCGCGGAGCGCGAGCATCGTCTCGAGCGCGGCGAAGCCGCCACCGGCGACCACGACATGACGAGAGGTTCCATCGATGAGGGAGGGACTAGGCATCGTTGGACATACGATCGACCCTCGCCGTCGGGACCACATCCGCGAGCGTCCGCACACACCCGCGGGAGAAACCACTGACCGCTCAGAGCACTCTCTCCTACACCTGAGCGCATGGAAGAGCCCCTTAAATGACCGCTGGGCAAGGGTGGGAAACTTCCCGACGCACCGATCATCAAGAGTACGTGTGGTGCCGTGGTCCGCGTCCGGCCCTTGCCCAGCTAAGTCTGCCTGAGCCTGTGGGGCTATTTCCTGTGTGAAGGAGTTGTAACCCCGCCCCGGGTGACAAGCATCCGCAGTCGCACGTGATTCGCCGTCAGTGGTTTCCGCGGATCGCTCTCAGGCGACGTCGAGCGAGCGCTCGCGGCGACGCTGCCGAACCGTGACCGCGACCCACGCGGCGATCCCCGCGAGGAGCGCCACCGGCACGAGCACGGCGAGCGTGATGAGCGCCACGCCGGCGGCGACGGTCAGCACCCGTCCGGCGTCGTGGGCGGCCTTGCTGAGCGTGAACGACGAGCCCCCGCTGTGTCCTGCCGGCGTGGCGGCGGCGTTGATCGTCAGCGTGATCCGGCTCATGCTGACCGCCCGGCTCAGGCTGCGCAGGCGACTCTCGAGACTTGCGATCGAGGCCTCTGCCTCATGGATGCGGGCGTGGAGCGAATCGATCTCCGTCTGCGTGGCGGCATGGGCGAGCTGCCCGAGCAGCCCGGTCCGGAGCGCCCGGGCGTCGGCGAGCTGCCGGGTCAGGCTGACGTAGCGGTCATTGACGTCGGTCGTCGAGTCCGTCCGCGAGGCGACGTTCGCGTCGTGCAGCCGGGAGAGCGCGGTCATCGTGTCGGCCAGCGACGAGGATGGGACGCTCAGCTCAAACTCGGCCGAGCTGTCGAGCCCGCCTGTCGCGGTGACGTTTGAGCTGCGGACGACTCCGCTCTCGCGACCGACGACGTCGAACACCTCCTGGGCCACGGTCTCGACCTTCGCCGGTGCCGCGGTCAGCGTGAGCTGAGCCGACTGGATGATCTTGCGGCCGTTGCCCGGCGGTGTCGGGGCGGCGGCCGCCCCTGCCGCGGCGCGCACGGCGCCGGAGCTTTGCTCGGATGCACTGCCCGCGGCGCCGGAGCTGCTCGCGCCGCCCGAGCCGCTCGCGCCGCCCGAGCCGCTCGCCGCGCTCGCCGTGCTCGCCGTGCTCGCCGTGCTCGGCCCTGCCGTCGTCCGGCTCGGTACGGACAGCAGGGACGGCGACCCACCACCCCCGCCGCCGGTGCCGATCACGACGACCGCGACGACCGCCGCGACTGCGGCGGCGAGTGAACCGGCGCCCGACTGCCAGGTGAGGCGCAGGCGGCGGCGCGGCGCGTTCCCCGTCTCTGAGGCGAACCGGCGCTCCACCCGCGCGTCAAGCACGCGGATGAACTCCGGGTCGGGGTCCGGGCGCTCGGCGGCGAGCAGCACGGCCAGCTCGGCGAACTCGGCCTCCATCTCAGGATCGGTCCTGTCGTCGTCAGGCGGTCGCATTGCATGCCTTTCTCAGCTTGTTCATCGCGCGGTGCAGCAGCGTGCCGGCGTTCGATTCGCTGATCCCGAGCACCCGCGCGAGCTCGGCGTTCGAGAGGCCGGCATGGAACTTGAGCGCGATCACCTCACGGTCTCGCCCCGGCAGCTCCGCGAGGGCGTCCCGCACGAGCGTCCGGCGCAGCGCCCCCTCGACCTCGTCATCACCCATGTCAAGCACACGATCGTCGCCATCGGCGGGATCGGTGATCAGCGCCGCCATCCGCCGACGGCGACGCAGCTCGTCAAGCGCGGCGTTGCGCGCGATCCCGAACAGCCACGCACGCTCCTCTCCGCGGCGGCGGTCAAACGTCCGCCGGCGCCGGTAGGCGCGCTCGAACGCGAGCGCCGTGACGTCCTCCGCGGCGGCGCGCTCACGCAGGAGCGTGAACGCGTACGCGTAGACATCGTCCCGGCTCGTTCGGTACAACGCCTCGAACCGTTGCCATGCCGTATCGGTCCCGGTCACACTTTCGATCACACCCTCACTACGCACGTGCAGGGGATCCATCACACGCTCGGTATCTTGCACCCAAGATGCGCACTCGCCTAACCGTCCCCCGCGTCGTTTGCGCCGTCGCGAGCGTCGCCCTCGCAGCCGCGGCGCCCGCCGTCGCGTCCGGCTCCCGCCATCGGAGGGCCGGACCGAGCCGCTCTCAGATCTCGACCGCCGTGGCCCGGGTGGAACGATCGCGCAACCTGTGGGCCACGGTCAACATCTGCAACACCAAGCACCACCCGAACGTCGTCGGGATCCGGGGGCAGATGCCGGCGCTCGGCTTCAACTCGCTGCTGACGATGGAGGTCGAGCTGAGCTACTGGTCAGACGCGGACAAGCGGTACAAGTCGCTGCCCTCGACCCAGCAGACGATCTCCCTGGGCACCGAGCGAAAGGGCGTGCACCAGGGCGGCATCTCGTTCCAGTTCTCTCCGCACGCCGGGACGCTTGCCGGGACCGTCCGGTTCGAATGGCGGCTGAAGAGCCGCTCGGTCGGGCACACCGTCCGTCGGACGTCGACCGATCATCCCGACGCCGACCAGGGCGACCCGGCGCACTTCAGCGCCGGCAAGTGCGACATCAGCTGACCGGGGTGGTCGGCCCCGCGGGCGATCCGAACAGCCGCGGGTCGTTTGTGATCACGCCGGTGACGCCGATCCGCTCGAGCGCCCGGATCCGCTCCAGATCATCCACGGTCCACACGTAGAGCTCGCCGCCGGCGGCGCGGACACTCCGGACCAGGCGCGGGGTGACGAGCCGCCAGTGGGCCATCAGCGCATCGACCGCGCCGGCCCGGATCGCGCCGGCCGCCCGGACCGGGAGCACGTTGCGGGCGAGCTGGAGCGCCGCCATTACGGGAAGCAGTGCCGCGCGGGAGCGAAACGGGTCGCGGCGCAGCTTCGGGACCGACCACCCGAGCCGGACCCGCGGCTCGGTCGCCCGGATGAGCGCCAGGCTCGAGCGGTACTGGCTCGAGATGAGCGTGCGATCGATCATCCCGAACTCCCGCAGCGCGGCGAGGACTTGGAGCTCGTAGCCGGGCAGCTTGAGATCGACGTCGAGCTCGATCTCGGCGAACGCGGCGGCGGCGAGATGCGCGAGGCCGTCGCGGAGCGTATGCGGCTCGCGGCGCGATGCGTCACCCCAGTCGTGGGCGAGCAGGAGCGTGGCCTCCTCCCACGACCGCCGCTCGGCGGCGCGCACGCTCACCGTCCGCCACTCCGTCGGCGGCGCAGGCAGTACGTCGAACTCGATCATGTCGACGCCCGCGGCGAGCGCCGCGTCGAAACTCGCGGTCGTGTTGCCGGGCGCGATGAGGTCCGCGCCCTTGTGCCCGACGCGACGCACTGATCCTGACGTCATGCGAACAGCGTAGTGACGGCGGTCTTGATTTCGGATCGTCGCGGCAATAGGTTCGTCCCGCCATCGCAGGGGTGGCGTCGGGCCGCCCCGCCTGACCTGGGAGGAGTCCTAGATTGAACGTTCATTCAAGGGCGCGGCGCGCCCGCACGCTGGCGGCTGCTGTCGTCGTGATCGGAGGCGCGATCGCCGCCCCGATCGCCCGCGCCGACGGGCCGGGCTCGGGCACACCGACGGTCGTCTCGGTCGGTGACTCGTATATCTCCGGCGAGGCTGGCCGGTGGGCCGGCAACGCGAGCTCGGAGAGCTACGTCGACGCACTCGGATCGACCGCCTACTACGACAACGCCAGCGGCACCGCCGAGACGATCCACGGCTGCCACCGCTCGAAGTCAAACGAGACGGTGATCGCCGTCGGCACGCAGGGCAAGGACCTCGCCTGCTCAGGCGCGGCGACGGCAACCCAGCCGTACTCGAGCGGCAGCGACTTCAAGCCGGGACTCGACTTCTACGACGATGGCAACGGGCACCAGGGTCAGGCGAAACTGCTCCAGGCGTATGCGGCGACGCACAACGTCACGCTCGTGACGATCTCGATCGGCGGCAACGACTACAACTTCGCCGGGATCGTCACCGACTGCGTCGCCGACTTCCTCGACTCCCCGTCGTGGTGGCCGAACTACTGCAACGACGACAGCACGGTGACGAGCGAGATGACCGCCTCGAGCGTGTCGGCGAAGACCGCCGCGATCAAGAACGCGATCCTCAACGTCAACACGGCGATGCGGAACGCCGGCTACTCGAGCTCCCAGTTCTCGATCCTCGTCCAGGACTACCCGTCGCCGATCCCGAACTCCTCGGGCTTCCGCTACTCGCAGTCCGGCTTCACCCGGCAGACGACGGGTGGCTGCGGCTTCTGGAACGCGGACGCCAACTACGCCAACGCCACGCTGCTGCCGACGATCGACAACTCGGTGATGAACGCCGCCGCCCAGGCGAGCCTGCCAAACCTGAAAACGCTCGAGCTCCGCGCGGCGTTCAACGGACGCCGGCTGTGCGAGAACACGGTCGACCGCGTCGACCACACCGCGTATTCGTCGTGGAGCGCTCCGGGCGCGCTCGATCACATCGAGTGGTTCCAGGGCATCAGGACGGTCACGACCGCCGGCAGCGACTACTACATCCAGGAGGACCTGCATCCGGACTACCTCGCGCAGCTCGCGCTGCGCAGCTGCATCCGCCAGGCGTACAACGGCGGCGCGCCCCGCGGAGGGACGTGCGCGCTGTCCGGGACCGGCACCGACTCCTACGGCGACCCGAAGATGACGCTCAACTGAGACGTGATGTAGGCGGGATCACCCCTGGCAGCCGGGGCACCAGTAGGTGCTCCGGTTGTCATCGCCCTGCCCGCGCGCGCGGATCGGCGTGCCGCAGCGTGGGCAGGGCTGGCCACGCTTGCCGTAGACCTGGTGGACGATCGAGCGCGGACCGTCAGTCGCCGAGAGCTGCATCCGCGGGCGCATCCCCTGGACGATCGCGATCGCCTCCTCATCGGAGACCGACCGCGTGACCCGCCACGGGTCGACCTGGGCCTCCCAGCAACCCTCGGCCTTCCACATGTTCCCGATCCCGGCGACGGTGCGCTGATCGAGGAGCGCCTCGCCGATCGGCCGCGTCGGGTCATCGCCGCGCAGCCGGGCGAGGAACCGGTCGCGGTCGAATGTCTCCGCGAGCACGTCGGGCCCGAGGCCGGCGAGCTGCTGGTCAAACCGCGTGCGCCCGTCGGTCATCAGCTCGAGCACGGGCCCGTCGAACTGCACGACCTCCACGTCACCGGCACGCAGGACGAGCCAGGCCCGCCGCGGCGAGCGACCCCACCTCCGGCCCGGGCGGTACACCCCCCACGAACCGGTCATCCGCAGATGCGAGTGGAGCGTCAGCCCGCCGTCGAAGCGCAGGAACAGGTGCTTGCCGTGCGTGTCGACCCGCGTGAGGACCCGCTCACCGAGACGCTCCGGCCAGCGGTCACGGCCGTGGCGGGGCTGCGGCGTGCGGATCTCGTCCGGGACGCGACCCTCCAGCACGGGCCGGATCCGGTTCGCATGCCACGCGATCGTGTCGCCCTCAGGCACTCAGCACCTCAGGCGCTCAGGGTCAGCCGCCGCGGTCCCTCCTGGAACCCGAGCCGCGCGAGCATCGGCGCGAACCGCGATCCCATCGCCGCCTCGCCATCGACCTTCTCGAGCGCCAGCCGCTTGATGGCACCGCTGTGCACGTACTCCACGAGCGCCGCCATCGCCGGCTCGAGCCGGGCGTCACCGGGCCCGACGAGCGTCTGCAACGCCTTGCCGCCGCGCTCGAGGTAAACGATCGGTTCGCCGCCCGCGAGCACGACGTAGGCACCGGGTGTCCGGGCCGGTCGGCGCGCCTCGCCCTCGCCCCGCGCCGGCCACGGCAGGGCGGCGCCGTACGGCTGCGCCGGGTCGATGGCGGCAAGCACGAGCGGGGGATCGTCTCGGTCGCCGATCGCGCGTAGCCGCTCGACGGCGCCGGGCAGCGCGAACTGAGCGCCGCCGAGCCCCTCGACGAAGTAGCCGCGCCGCGCCGTCCCGAGTGTCTCGAGCTGGGAGAGCTCGGAGTAGATCCCGGAGAAGCCGCCGGGGATGCCCTCGGCGAGCACCTGCTCGCGGGTGAGGATGCCGTAGCGCTCGAGCAGCAGCTCCCCGATCGCGCGCCGCCGGGCGACCGGATCGACGCCGTCCGCAAACAGCGGCGCGGTCAGCGACCAGCGCCCCTGGACCTGCGCCGAGGCGCCCATGCCCCGCCGCCGGGACGCCGTGAACCGACCGCTGCGCCGCGCCGAGGTCCGCGCGCGCTCGCGCTGGGCCCGTGCGAGCGTGAGCCGCGGGGCACGCAGGGGCGCGAACGCGTCGTTCGTCGCCTCGCCGGCCCAAACGAGATCCCACAGCGCCTCCTGGAGCGCCTCGGGTGCGAGCTCGACGTCGACGAGCAGGTCGGTGAAGAAGCAGGCGCCGCGCGCGAGCCGCTCCCGGACGAGCGCGTGCGCGTCGGAATCCGGCGGCGTGCCCTTGGACGAGGGCGGGGTGGGCGGGGCCAGTATCGCGAGGTCCTCACGGAAATAGAGCGCGACCCGCCCGGAGTTCCGCCCGAGCGCGCCGGCGCCGATCCACACGACCTCCCCGCTCGCGCATAGCTGGTCCATCCATGCCGGCGAGTACGCCCCGACGCGGCGCGGAAGCACGTCCCGCTCCCACGTCTCGGCCGGGAGCGCGAGTCCCTGCAGCGCGACGAGCTTCTCCCGCAGCCGGTCGATGCCGGCGCCCGACGCGGGGCTGCGGTCGACGCCCTGCCAGGCGGGCAGGAAGCGGGCGAGCGCGCGCTGGTCGGCGGGCTCGATCTCCTTGCGGAGCACGGCGAGCGACGCACGGCGCAGGCGCCGGAGCACCTCGGGATGGCACCACTCGCGTTCGCTGCCACCGGGCCGCAGCTCGCCACGGACGAGCTCGCCGGCCCGCTCGAGTTCGCTCAGCGCGGCGGTCGGGTCGACGCCGTAGCGGGCTCGCAACTCATTCGTGGTGAATGGTCCGTGCGTCTGCGCGTAGCGCCGCGCGAGGCGGGAGAGCGCGTCGGGAACGTCCTCCAGGAACGCCGCCGGCAGCCCGCCGGGGGGCGCGACGCCGAGCGCGTCGCGGTAGAGCCCGGCATCGGCAGCGTCGATGAAGCGTTCCTGGGAGGCGCGGCGAACCTTGATCGCCCGCCGTTCTCGAACGAGCTCCTGGAGCATCCGATCGGCGTCGAGGCCGGGAAGGACGCGGTCGCGCACCTCCTCGAGCGTGAGGTCGCCGACGCCGCGCAGGATGTCGTGGAGCGTGTCCTTGCTCGTCGCCTGGCGGTGCTCGGAGCGGAACTGGAGGTCGGCCTCGACGTCCTCGAGCGCGCCCGGATCGATCAGGTCGCGCAGCTCCTCCTGGCCGAGCAGCTCACGGAGCAGCTCCCGGTCAAGCGACAGGGCCGCCGCGCGCCGCTCGGCGTTCGGCGTGTCGCCTTCGTACATGTAGGTGGCGACGTAGTCGAACAGCAGGCTCGAGGCGAACGGCGAGGCGGTCGGCGTCTCGACCTCGACCATCGTGATCTCCCGGCGATGGAGCTTGGTCAGCAGCTCGGTGAGACCGGGCACGTCGAGCACATCGCGCAGGCACTCGCGGTAGGTCTCGAGGATGATCGGGAACTCCCCGTACTTCTTCGCCACCTCGAGCAGCGACTGTGATTTCAGCCGCTGCTGCCACAGCGGGGTGCGCTTGCCGGGGCGGGCGCGAGGGATGAGCAGCGCCCGGCCCGCGTTCTCCCGGAAGCGGGCGCCGAACAGCGCGCTGGAGGACAGCTCGCTGACGACCCGGTCCTCGAGCTCGTCGGGATCGATCAGCGCGAGCTCGGCTCCGGGCGGCTCTTCGGCATCGGGGAGGTGGACGATGATCCCGTCGTCGGACCAGATCGCGTCCGCCTCGAGGTCGAGCTCGTCGCGGATCCGGGCGGACAGCGCGAGCCCCCAGGCGGCGTGGACCCGGCCGCCGAACGGACTGAGGATGCACAGCCGCCAGTCGCCGATCTCGTCCCGGAAGCGCTCGATCACGATCGCCTGATCGGACGGGATCACGCGCGTCGCCTCCTGCTGCTCGGTGAGGAAGTCGAGCAGGTTCTTGGCGGCGAGCGGATCGAGGTCGTACTCCGCCTGGAGCTGCTCCGGCGTCTCGGACACCGCCGTCCGGGCAAACGCGCCGATCGCCTCACCGAGCTCGCGCGGGCGTCCGACGCTGTCGCCCTTCCAGAACGGGACCGCGCCCGGGAGGCCGGGCGCCGGCGTGACGATCACCCGGTCGCGCCCGATCTCCTCGATCCGCCAGGTCGAGGCGCCGAGCAGGAACGTCTGGCCCGGGCGAGCCTCGTAGACCATCTCCTCGTCGAGCTCGCCGACGCGCCGTCCGTCGGGCAGGGTCACCGAGTAGAGCCCGCGGTCGGGAATCGTCCCCGCGTTCGTCACCGCGAGCTGGCGGGCGCCCGGCCGCGCCTTGATCGTCCCCGTGATCCGGTCCCAGATGATCCGGGGTCGCAGCTCGGAGAACTCGGAGGACGGGTAGCGGCCGTCAAGCATGTCGAGCACGTTCTCGAGCTGCTTGCGGCTGAGCTCGGCGTAGCTGTACGTGCGGGTGACGAGCTGCTCGAGATCGTCGACCGCAACCGGCTGATCCTCGGGTGCCGCGGCGGCGATGGCGACGATCTGCTGGGCGAGGACGTCAAGCGCGTTGCGGGGGACGACTGTCGTCTCGATCTCGCCGTCGCGCATCCGCTTGGCGACGACCGCGCACTCGAGCAGGTCGGCGCGGAACTTGGGGAAGATCCGTCCGCGGCTGATGTCGCCGACGGAGTGCCCGGCGCGGCCGATCCGCTGCAGGCCACGGGCGACCGACTTCGGCGACTCGACCTGGATGACGAGGTCGACGGCGCCCATGTCGATGCCGAGCTCGAGGCTCGAGGTCGCGACGAGGCAGGGGAGCTCGCCGGCTTTCAGCATCTCCTCGACGACGAGCCGCTCCTCTCTCGCGAGGCTGCCGTGGTGGGCGCGGGCGATCTCCTTCTCCGCGAGGTCGTTGAGCCGGAGCGCGAGCCGCTCGGCCGCGCGCCGGCTGTTGACGAACAGGATCGTCGAGCGGTGCGCCTCGATCAGCTTGAGCAGCTCGGGGTAGATCGCGGGCCAGATCGAGCGGCGGGTCGCCTCCCCGCCGGCGAGCGGGTCGAGCTCGATTTGATTCCCGCCCACCCCGTCATCAGGCTCGACCATCGACTCGACCGGGACGTGGATCCGGAGGTCGAGCTGCTTGCGCACCCCGGTGTCGACGATCCGGCAGGTCCGCTTTGGGCCGACCATGAACCGGCCGACCTCCTCGAGCGGGTTCTGGGTCGCGCTCAGACCGATCCGCTGGACCTCGCTCCCGGCGGCGGCGCTGAGGCGCTCGAGCGTCAGGGCGAGGTGGGCGCCGCGCTTCGTCGAGGCGACGGCGTGGATCTCGTCGATGATGCACCACTGCGTCCCGGCGAACAGCTCCTGTGCCCGGCCGGTCAGCATCAGGTACAGCGACTCGGGCGTCGTGATGAGGATGTCCGGCGGCTCGCGGAGCATCGCCTGGCGTTCCTTCTGCGGCGTGTCGCCGGTGCGGACGGCGACCGAGATCTCGGCCCCGATCCCGCGCAGCGGCACGCGCAGGTTGCGGTCGATGTCGTAGGAGAGTGCCTTCAGCGGCGAGACGTAGACGAGCCGGATCTTCTGCTCCGCCTCCCGGGACTCGGTCGCGAGCCGGTCGATCCCGTAGAGGAACGCGGCGAGCGTCTTGCCGGACCCCGTCGGGGCGCTGATCAGGACGTGCTCTCCAGAGGCGATCGCCGGCCACGCCTGCTCCTGGGCGGGCGTCGGCGCGGCGAACGCGTCGGCGAACCACCGGCGCGTCGTGGGGCTGAAGTGATCAAGCGCAGGCACGGACGTGCGTCCAGCGTAGCGCCGATTTAGGGCGGTTCTGGCCCTAGATCGCGGATCCCCGAGACGATGAATCCTGATTCAGTTCCGGACGCCGGAACCGGATCATGAAGGTTCGCGCCGGCGGACAGGTCGGGCGCGGCTCACGCCGGGTCCGGCGTCATGAACGCGACTGGCTGACCGAGCCCGGCGGCGCGCTTCAGCGTCACGATCTGGCGGCCCGGCTGAACCGCCGGCTTCGGCTCCCCCACCACGCCGCTCCCGAGATGGCTGGCTAGCCAGCCGAGGTCGGGGAGGACGACGACGAGCCCCCAGAAGGCGGCCGGGCCGGGCGGCATCTGCTTGGCCTCGACGAGCTCCAGGATCCCCGGGCCGAGGCGCCGGAAGCCCTGCCGAAAGCCGCTCGGGGCGGCGAGGTCCCCCACCTCGCGAATCCGGCGGAGCGGCATCCCGTGCATCTCCAGCGCCGTGGCGGTCCGATCGAAGTCGGGCGTCGTGATGACGACGTGGTCGAGCTGAGTCGCGCCGTTCGGGTGGCGTGTCGGCGCCGGCTCGGGCCGTGCGACGACGGTCGTCGGGAGGCCGTCGATGTCGGTGATCGGCTCGATCCCGGCGAGCGACCAGCGGCTGATGCCCGGCTGGGCCGCGCCGAGGACGAGCCGCAGCCCGGCGAGCTCGATCGTGTCGTCGACGACCGTGAACCCCAGCGCCTCCCACCGATCCGCTGGGTCGCCGAGGTGGAGCGCCGTCAGCGTCGGCCGTCTCGGCTCATCCACCATCGACAACCTTCTTCGCGCGGGCGAAGGTCGCGTCGAGCATCGGCTCGGTCAGGCGGCCGGTGAACGTGTTCTGTTGGCTGACGTGGTAGCAGCCGATGAGCGTGTATGACCCGACCTTCGCCTCGGCGCCGTGGGTGAACTTCGGGCGCGGTCGGGGCGCCGGCCCCAGGACCCGGAGCGCGGCGTCCCAGGCGAAGCCGCCGAGGCACACGATCGCGCCGACGTTGGGCAGCAGCTCAAATTCCCGGGCGACGTACGGGAGGCAGGTGTCGCGCTCGGCCGGCGTCGGCCGGTTCGCCGGCGGGGCGCAGCGGACCGCGGCGGTGACGAAGCAGTCGGTCAGCCGGAGCCCGTCGTCCCGGGTGACCGACTGCGGCTGGTTCGCGAACCCGGCGCGCCACAGCGCCGCGAACAGCCAGTCGCCCGAGCGATCGCCGGTGAAGATCCGCCCCGTCCGGTTACCGCCGTGCGCCGCCGGCGCGAGCCCGAGCACGCACACCCGTGCGCCCGGATCCCCGAAGCCGGGCAGCGGGCGACCCCAGTACTCCTCGTCGGCGAACGCGGCCCGCTTGACGCGAGCGACCTCCTCGCGCCACTGCACGAGCCGCGGGCAGCGGCGACACTCGACGATCTCCTGCTCGAGCGACTCGAGCGCGCTCACGAGTCCTCGGCGGCGGACGTCAGCACGCCGCTGAGGAGCCGGTCGATCACCGGCGCGAGCTCGACCACGTCCTCCGGCACGCCGAGGCGGACCTGACGCGAGATCAGCTCGGTGACCGCGCCGACGATCGCGAACGCATCGTGTGGCGAGGCGAACTTCGCGATCAGTCCGCGGGACGCAGCCGCGGCGTTCTCACGCTCGAGCAGCTCGGCGAACTGCTGGAGGATCTGGTCGCGGCGCTGGGCGGCGGCCGGGCCGGCAGCGATGATCTCGACGAGCAATGTCTGGGCGTATTCAGGGTGCTCGACGAGCGTTGTGAGGAAGGCCCGCGTGCCCGCGCGCATTCGCTGCGTCGCATCGGCGCGCCCGACGCGCCGGGCTGCCTCGGACATCGCCTGTCCGACAACCGCGGCGCCCGTGTCGAACAGCGCCAGGATGCAGTCCTCCTTGTTCTGAAAGTGCTCGTAGAAGGTCGCCTTTGACATGCCGGCCCGCCGGCTGATCGACTCCGAGCTCGCACTCGCGTAGCCACGCTCCGCGAACTCGGCGGCGGCGGCGCGGAGCAGGCGCTCACGCTGGAGCGGCAGGCGCACCTCGGGTGGCGGTGCGTGACGTCCTCGTGCCGCGGGGGCGTCGGTTCCCATCCGCCTCAGCTCTTCAGCGCGCGGCCGTAATGCCGCTCGTAGTACTCCCGGTAGGCCCCAGACCGGATCGGCTCCCACCACCACGCGTTGTCGCGATACCAGTTGACCGTCCGCTCGAGCCCCTCGGCGAACCGAACCTGCGGCTCCCAGCCGAGGCCGCGCAGCTTGTCCGAGGACAGCGAGTAGCGGCGGTCGTGTCCGGGACGATCGGTGACGTATTCGATCAGCGACTCATCGGCACCGGTGAGCGACAGGATGCGCTTGACCACCTCGATGTTCTCGCACTCGTCCGGACCGCCGCAGTTGTAGGCCTCGCCGGGCGCGCCGTGCGCCAGCACGTGCCCGATCCCCCGACCGAAGTCCTCGACGAACAGCCAGTTGCGGACGTTGCGCCCATCCCCGTACACCGGGAGGTGGTCGCCGGCGAGCGCGTTGAGGATCATCAGCGGAATCAGCTTCTCCGGATACTGGTAGGGCCCATAGTTGTTCGAACCGCGGCAGATCACCGTCTCCAGGCCGTACGTATGGAAATAGCTGGCCACGAGCAGATCGGCGCCGGTCTTCGTCGCGCTGTACGGCGACGACGGCGCCAGCGGGGAGGACTCGGTGAACGAGCCCTCCTCGATCGAGCCGTACACCTCGTCGGTCGACACCTGCACATACCGCTGGCCGCGCTCGCGCGCCGCCTCGAGCAGCACATGGGTGCCCTGCATATTCGTGACGATGAACGCCTCCGGACCGGAGATCGATCGATCGACGTGGGTCTCGGCAGCAAAATTGACGATCGCGTCGGCGCCGGCGATCGCCTCGGCGACGGCAGCCGGGTCCTCGATCGCGCCATGCACGAAGCGCACCTCATCGATCACGTCATGCAAGTTCTCCTTGCGGCCGGCGTACGTGAGCTTGTCAAGCACCGTGACCTCGTCGCCGTGGTCGCGCAGACGGAGATGGACGAACGTCGAGCCGATGAACCCGGCGCCGCCGCAGACGAGCAGCCTCATGACACCACCACCAGGTCCATGAACGCGTCGAGCCCCTCACGCCAATCGGCGAGCCGGGGTAGCTCGCCGCCGCGTTCGCTGCCGAGCACGCTGTAGGCGGGACGCGGGGCGGGACGCCCGAGCTCGGCGGTCGTCCCGGGCACCACGGCACACGACTGCCCGGACCGGTTGACGATCTCCTGGGCGAATTCGTACCAGCTGCATTGGCCCGCGGCCGCGAGGTGGACGATCCCGAGCGGGCGGCGTTCGGCCAACGCGACGAGCGCCACCGCGAGATGCCCGGTGAACGTCGGGCAGCCGACCTGGTCGTCGACGACGGTCAGCTGGTCACGCTCGCCCGCGAGCCGCAGGATCGTCCCCGGGAACGAGCGTCCGTGGGCGCCGAACAGCCAGGAGCTCCGGACGATCGTGTGCGCGCGGGGAGCCGCCGCGGTCACGGCCTCCTCCCCGGCAAGCTTTGAGCGGCCGTACTCGGACCGCGGTGCGGCCGGGTCCGACTCGATGTACGGGGAGCGCTTCTCGCCGTCGAACACGTAATCGGTTGAGACCTGCAGGACCCACGCCCCGGCGGCCGCGGCCGCGGCGGCGACGTGACCGGCACCGTCGCCGTTGACGGCCCGCGCGGGCCCGCCCTGCTGCTCCGCGCCGTCGACGTCCGTGAACGCCGCGCAGTTGATCACGCAGTCGGGAGCGGCGGCGCCGATCGCGGCGATCGTGGCGTCGCGATCGGTGATGTCGAGCTCCGCTCGGCCGAGGGCGACGACATCGTGGCCGGCGGCGGCCGCCGCCTTGATGACGTCGCGACCGAGCATGCCAGTCGCTCCGGTAATCAGTACCCGCATCGGTCCCAAGGGTAGACAGACGGCTCCGGTCCCACGCCGCCGAACGCATTGGCCATGTGGATATGGCAGGGTGTTGGGCCAACTTGTATACCCGCCGGATGACCACCCTCGAGCTCGTGAGCGGATACCGGATTCCGCCCGGTTGCTGCGACGAGGTGTTCGGCCCGGACGGCGCGCCGCACCCGCACGCCGCCTCGCTGTTGGCCACGCTCGAGCGCCTCGGATCGGAGGCCCTCGATGCCGCCGGGCGCCGGCGCGACACGATCTTCATGCAGCAGGGGATCACGTTCGAGATCGCTGGGTCCGACGGGGAGCGTCGTGACCGGGCGTGGCCGCTCGATCTCGTGCCGCGGATCCTCACCGCCGCCGAGTGGACGACGATCAAGCGGGGGCTCGCCCAGCGCATTCGCGCCCTGAACGCGTTCGTCGACGACGTCTACCACGCCCACGAGATCGTCCGTGCCGGAATCGTGCCGTGGTCGCTGATCGTCAGCCGGCCGAGCTTTGCCCGGCCGGTCCACGGAGTACGTGCGCCGGGAGGCGTCTACTGCCACGTGTCGGGGTGCGACCTCGTGCGGGACGGAAGCGGTCGCTGGCGGGTGCTTGAGGACAACGTCCGGACCCCGTCCGGGATCTCGTACGTGCTCGAGAACCGGGTGGCGATGACCCGGCTGATGCCCGAGCTGTTCGCCGGCCACCGGGTGCGCCCGGTCGACGACTACCCGTCGCTGCTGCTCGAGGCGCTCCGCGCCGTCGCCCCCTCCGGCGACGGGACGACGAACATCGTCGTGTGGACGCCGGGCTCGATGAACGCGGCGTACTTCGAGCACGCGTTCCTGGCTCGGCAGATGGGCGTCGAGCTCGTCGAGGCATCGGACCTCGTCGTCCGCGATGCCGTCTGTTACATGCGCACGACGGCCGGTCTGCAGCGGGTGCACACGATCTACCGGCGCCTCGATGACGCGTTCATCGACCCGCTCGAGTTCCGCGCCGATTCGCTTCTCGGCGTACCCGGGCTCGTCCGCGCGTACCGTGCCGGCACGGTCGCGATCGCCAACGCGATCGGCACCGGCGTCGCCGACGACAAGGCGATCTATCACTACGTGCCGGAGATGATCCGGTTCTACCTCGGCGAGGAACCGATCCTGGAGAACGTCCCGACGTACCTGCTCGACGACGACGCGGCCCGCCGCGAGGTGCTCGGCCGCCTCGACGAGCTCGTCATCAAGCCGACGTCGGAGTCAGGCGGCAAGGGCGTGTTCATCGGTCCCCAGGCGAGCGCCGAGGAGCGCGAGGCCCAGGCCCGGCTGATCGAGGCCCAGCCCGACCGCTTCATCGCCCAGGAGCTCGTGCACCTCTCGACCGTCCCGACCCACACCGGCGACGGTCATCTCGCGGCACGACACGTCGACCTGCGGCCGTTCGCCGTGTTCGGCGACGAGATCCGGATCGTCCCCGGGGGACTGACGCGCGTCGCGCTGGACGAGGGGTCGATGATCGTCAACTCCTCCCAGGGCGGCGGCTCGAAGGACACCTGGGTGCTCGACGACGAGAGCTCCACGGATCTCGCGCCCGGCACGCTGCCCACGCACCGCCCGCCACGGCTCCCCGACGTCCGTTACGGCGGCTGGCACGAGCAGGCCCAGCAACAGCAGCAGTGATGCTCGCCCGGATCGCCCAGGAGCTGTTCTGGCTCGGTCGTGACCTGACGCGCGCCGAGCACACCGCGCGCATGCTCGATGGCGCGTTTCACGCCGATGTGGCGGGCATGCCGGGGGAACGCGGGATCGCGCTCAGTTGGGAGGGCGTGATCGCGATCATCGGTGCCAAGGCGCCCGTCCACGGCGAGGAGAGCGACTCCCGGCTCCCCGATCCACCGGTCGACGAGGCGCTCGCCGAGGTCGAGGTCGGAGCCGGCCTCGCGCGCGTCGATGTCGCCCGGCTGCTGACGCTGGAGACCGAGAGCCCCGCCTCGATCGTCTCGTGCGTGGCCCGTGCCCGCGAGCGCGGCGGGCGGCTGCGTGACGTCGTCTCGACCGAGATGTGGGAGGCGCTCAACTCGTTCTTCTTGTCGCTGAGCCGGTACGACCTCCAGCAGGCGCTGGCCACCGGCCCGTACTCGCTCTATCAGGAGGTCAAGGAGCGCTGCGCACTGTTCTGGGGACTCGTTGACCGAACGATGCTCCGGGACGAGGGCCGCGCGTTCCTCGAGGCCGGCGGCCACATCGAGGAGGCCGACATGGTCCTGCGGATGCTGCGGGTCGCGCTCGGCGAGGACCTGCTCGACGAGGAGGGCGCCGACACCGGCTACGAGGGCGAAGCGCTCGCCCTGCTCCACGCCACCGGTGGCTTTCAGGCCTACCGGCGCGCCGCCCGCCGCTCGCCGAGCCTGCGCTCGGTCGCCCGGTTCCTGCTCTATGAGGTCGCCTACCCCGGCTCCGTCGCCTCCTCGATCGGGGCGCTCCACGATGCCCTGTCGGCCGCCGACGCCCAGCCGCGCTCCTCCCCGCCGGTGCTCCGGCTCGGGCGGCTGATCGCCGACCTCGAGCTCCAGCGCCGCAGTCCGGACTCGGCGGCCACGTTCAACGAGATGCTCGCCCGGGTACAGGATGAGCTCGAGCTTGTCGATCGAGATGTTGACGAGCGTTACTTCGCGATCGCCGCCCTGGCCGCGATCCATCTATAGGGGGCGGCATGATGCCGGTAGAAGTCATGAACTACGCCATCCGCTATCTGACGAAATACGCCTACGACGCCGAGGTCGTCGACAACCTGAACGCGCTCCGCGTCAAGCCGATGGGCAACGGCCGTCAGCGCTGCGACGAGTTCAACGTCCGCCTCACCCCGGAGGTCCGCCTCCATCGCCACACCGACTACTTCGGGACCGAGGTCGTGGAGTTCGAGATCTCCCGGCCCCACACGTCACTGGCGATCGACGTCCGGGCACGCGTCACCACCAAGCCGATCCCGGAGCCGCCCCAGGCGACCTGGGAGGCCCTGCGCGACCCCGGCTACCGCGAGGCCGGAGGCGAGTTCCTGCTCCAGACCGATGACGCGGCCGCCCATCCGGCGCTTGAGGAGATGCTGGCAACGGCGCGCGCGGCATCGACCCCGCTGGGCGCGCTGCTGCTCGTCTCCGAACTGATCCCCGACCGGTTCGAGTACCGCAAGGGGGCGACCTACGTCGACTCCACCGTCGCCGACCTGCTCGAGGCCGGAGCCGGCGTGTGCCAGGACTTCGTTCACCTCGGGCTGTGCGTCTTCCGGCACCTGGGGATCGCCGCCCGGTACGTGTCCGGCTACCTGTTCGCGGCGCCCTCCGGCGGCGGCGAGGAGTCCGTCGAGGTCGACACCCACGCCTGGATCGAGGCGCTGCTCCCGGTCCCCGGCGGCGGCGAGCCGATCTGGGTCGGCGCCGACCCGACCAACCGCGGCCTCGCCGGCGAGAGCCACGTCAAGATCGGCCATGGCCGCCACTACCCCGACGTCCCCCCGATCAAGGGCGTCTACCGTGGCGCCGCCACGGCCGAGCTGGAGGCGAGCGTCACCATGACCCGGCTGACGAACGTCGATCCAGCGTCGATCGCCCGCTCGTAGCCGCGGGCGCGGCGCCGCGCGTCTCGACGCCCCGTCCGCTGTCCCGCCGCAGGACCGGCCGGCGTCAGAGCCGTTTGGCAACGAAGACGAACGCGGACTGGCCGCTGACACCACCCGCCGGCCCGCGGCCCGACCATGCAGACCCCACCGCCTGGGCTCGCCGGCCCATCCCGGCAGAACTAGACCGTCTAGTCCATTCGGCGGGCGTTGACCGATTCCGCTTCAACCGGAGCGATGTTTCCGGAACCCCTCATGCTGTTCGGCACCCCGACCGGCGTCGCGGGCGGTCGACCGCCGACCGGACGTCGCGCGCGGTCTGACCCCGGGCTCGTCATGCCGGGGCGGCGTGCCGGATCGGCGAACAAGTCCCGATGCGCGAGGCTCGGCCGGCAGACCGGCAACTTCTCCCGTCCAGAGCGGGACAAGTCCCGCGATCCACCGACAGGGCGTCCTGCAACGGGAAGTTTTCCCGGTCCGGCCCGCACACGCCAGGCGGCCACGGTTGCGGAGCCCGAAGGAGCGCTGCACGCACTCGGAATCGGCGTCCCACTCCCCCTCGTTCGATGCAAAATCGGCCCGGGCGCGCCGTTTCGTCACACGCCCAGGCCGCGGAAGCCGACCTCAGTCAGCCGCCCAGAAGTCCTGGACCATCTCGCCGTCGCCACCCTCCGGCCGATCCGACCCGATGGCGATCACCTCGATCCCATCCGGACCACCCTCGAACGCGCGGACAACCGCCGGCGCGACGCGGACGACATCCCACTGGCCCAGCTCGATGACCTCGTCGTCGAGCCGGATCCGGCCGGAGCCGGAGACGACGACGTACGCCTCCTCCTGCTCGCGGTGTCGGTGGCCGATGGGTGAGCGGAAGCCGGGTCCGTACCGGAAGAACGAGACGCCGAGGTGTTCGGAGTCAAGATGGTTGCGGCCGAAGCGCGCCTCGACATCGCCCGGCCGGTCGGCCGCGACATCGTCCAATTCCTTGAGGTTCTTGATCGTGTAATCGGGCATGGCGGTCAGTCTATGCCCGCCGGTCACGACCCCTTCGCAACGGCCCGTCCGGCCGGTGGTAGGGTCGAGCGTATGCCGCAGCGAACTGCATACCCACCCGGCACGTTCTCCTGGACGGACCTGACGACGACGGATCAGGAGGCGGCCAAGAGCTTCTACTCCGGCTTGTTCGGATGGGAGGCCCAGGACAACCCCGTCGGCGACGGGATCGTCTACTCGATGATGATGGTCGCCGGCCAGCCGGTCGCCGCGATCTCGCCACAGCCTGCAGGCGCAACGGGACGCCGGCGTGCCCCCGTTGTGGAACTCGTACGTGACCGTGGAGAGCGCCGACGGAACGCTCGAGCGGGCGCGGGAGCTCGGCGCCGCGATCCATGCGCCCGCGTTCGACGTGCTCGACGTCGGCCGGATGGGCGTGATCCAGGATCCCCAGAACGCGTTCGTGATGGTGTGGGAGCCGAAGACGATGATCGGCGCCGGACTCGTCAACGCGCCCGGGGCGCTGTCCTGGAATGAGCTTGCGACCGCGGACTTAGACGGCTCGTCGGCGTTCTACGGCGGACTGTTCGGCTGGACGTTCGAGCCGATGGAGGGCGAGATGCCCTACCTGGTCATCAACACAGAGGGCGGTCGCAGCAACGGCGGTGTCCGCCCGCGGATGGAGAGCGAGCCGCCGTACTGGCTCGTGTACTTCGGCTCCGACGACCTCGAGGCCTCGACCGCCCGGGCCGGGGAGCTCGGAGGCGCGACGATCGTCGAGCCGATGGCTGTCGGTCCAGGCCGAATCAGCGTGTTGCAGGATCCGCAGGGCGCGGTGTTCGCCCTGTACAGCGGCCACTTCGACGTCTGACGACGTAGAGGTGGCGTGCCGGGCAAGCCGGCGCGGCATACTGGTGCACGTGCGGATGAAGGCCATCGTCACGTGCGCCGTCGCGACCGGGCTGATCGCGGGGTGCGGGCAGCAGCAGGGCTCGAACCCGGACGCCAACACCCAGCGCTCGGCTCCGCCGAGCACGCCGGCGCTGCATGCCCATCCCCAGGTCGTCGAGCCGATCGCCGGCGCCGGAGGCGGCTCCGCCTCACAGGGCTCCTCGAGTTCGGGCGCCCCGGCCGGAGTCAGCGTCGGCCCGCAGTCAGGTCAGCTCGCCCAGCCGGTCTCGGACGCCGAGATCCGCCGCGAGCTCGCCGCCAGCGGCCTCAACGCCAATTCGACCCGGGCAGCGCTGACCAGGGACGGCCTCGCCGTGAGTCCCGTCGACGCTCCGGCCCAGGTCCAGGCGATCGTCAACGCGGGGAACGAGATCGCCCACCTGCCGTACGTCTGGGGTGGCGGCCACGGGCGCTACATCGACACGGGCTACGACTGCTCGGGCTCGATCAGTTTCGTGTTCGCCGCGGCCGGAATCCTCAACACGACGATGACCTCCGGCGAGCTGATGAGCTGGGGCAAGCCGGGTCCGGGCAAATGGATCACCGTGTTTGCCAACAACGGGCACACGTTCATGTACATCGCCGGGCTGCGTTTCGACACCGTTGCCCTCGCGCAGACGGGCAGTCGGTGGTCGAACCGGCCGGCGAACGAGCCGGACCTGAGCACGTTCGTCGTCCGGCACCCAGCCGGGCTCTGACCGCTAAGCCGCGGTCCCCGAGCCCCGGCGCGACGCTGCTGACGACGCCCCGCCGCCCCCGCCGCCCCCGCCGCCCCCGACGCCCCCGCCGCCCCCGACGAGAACTCGAGCAGCAACTCCGTCAACCGATCGGGCGCCTCGACCTGCGGGCAGTGCCCGATCCCGCTGAGCAGCTCCAGGCGCGAGTCCGGAACGACATCGAGCACGCGCTCGGCGCCGCGGTGGAACACGAGCCGATCCTTGTCGCCCCACACGAGCAGCACCCGCGTATCGATCCGGCCGAGCTCATACGGCGAGCGCAGCTCGGGGATGAGCCGGCGGGCGATGTCGAGGTAGCTCGCCACCTTGGCCCGCTCGCGGTGATGCCAGGTGAAGGTGGCCACCACCTCCGGCTTCACGCGGCGGGGTGTCGCAAACGCGAGCTGGGCGTACAGTCGCGCGACGGCGGCACGGAGGACGAGGCCCGGCACCGGCGCCGGGACGGCGAGCAGCGACTTGAGCACTGGATCACGCTGAACGATGTGCAGCAGCCGGGACATCTCGAGACCCGCCGGGGCCACCGCGATCACCCCGTCGAGCCGCGACCCGTGGCGCTCGGCGAGGCGGAGCGAAACGCACCCACCGAGGGAGTTTCCGACCACGAGCGCGGGCGTCGCCGGGCGGCCGGCGGCGTACCGCACCGCCGCCGCGGCGAACGTGTCGAGTTGCGGGAGGATCGGGTCGCCGAGCAGAGGATCGGCGGTGCCGAACCCCGGCAGGTCGACGGCGACCGCACGGCGGCCCCGCCGCGCAAGTAGCGCAAGCGCGTGACGCCACGTGTCGGCGCTGTCGGCGTAGCCGTGGAACATGACGATCGGAGGGCCGTCGCCCTCGAGCTCGAGTACCCGGGTCTCGTAGCCGGCGAGGTTGAGACGGTGCTCGAACAGCGGCTGGATCATCTCGGCCCCCGGCAACTCCGCTATCCCGCCGCGGCCGTCGCCGGTTCCGGCTCGCGTTCGGGAGATCCGTAGGTGACGAAGTCCCTGGCGCGCACGAGCGCGAGCGACAGCACCGCCCCGACGAGCGCCACGATCGCGGCGACGAGCAAGATGTCGTTCATCGTCGCGGCGTACGCGCTGTGGATCGCTGCCGTGGCTTGGGCGCGCTGGCCGGCGGGGACGGCGGCGAGGACCTGGCCGGCGCCGCCCGCGGCGACGGCGTGCGAGATCGCGGTGGCCTGACCGGCGGCGGGCGTCCCGGCGAGCCCGGGCGCGAGCTTCGTCGCCAGCCCGCTCTCGAAGATCGCGCCGAGCACGGCGATTCCCGTCGCGATCCCGACCTGACGGAACGTGCTGTTGATGCCGGACGCCATCCCGCTGCGTTGCGGCGGCACGACGCCGATCGCGGTCGACGCGAGCGCCGGATTGATGAGTCCGACGCCCGCCCCGGAGACGATGAAGCCCGCCAGCAGTGCCGTCCATCCCGAGTCGACGGTGAGGCCGCGCATCAGCAGCAGGCCGACGCCAGTGAGCAGCAGGCCACCCGCGAGCAGGACCCGGGCGGGGATCTTCGCCGACAGGTTGCCCGACGCGGCGGCGACGAAGAACGAGACCACGGTGAACGGCAGGAATCTCAGGCCGGTCTGGAGCGGAGAGAAGCCAAGGATCGTCTGGAGGTACAGCACGAGGTAGAGGAACATCGCGAACATCGCCGAGGAGACGGTGAACGCCGCGATCGATGCGCCACTGAACGTCGGCTTGCGGAACAGCGAGACATCGAACATCGCGTTGTCCTGCACGAACTGCGAGATGAGGAACGCGATCAGCAGCACGACGGCTCCCGTGAAGAGGCCGATGATCATCGCGCTTCCCCATCCCTCTGAATTCCCACGGACGATCGCGAACACGAGCAGGAACAGGGCGCCGGTGAACGTGACGGTGCCGATCCAGTCGATCCGGCGGCCTGTCGGATCACGGGACTCGTCGATCTTGGCGAGCGTCAGCACCAGCGCGGCGATCCCCACCGGGACATTGATGTAGAAGATCGAGGACCAGCCAAAATCCTCGGTGAGGAAGCCGCCGAGCAGCGGGCCGACGGCGGCAGAGGCGGCGATCGTCGCACCCCACGCGCCGAACGCGGTGCCGAGCTCGCGCCCACGGAACACCTGCGCGAGCAGCGCGAGCGAGGTCGCGAACATGATCGCGCCGCCGATCCCCTGGAAGGCGCGGGCGAAGATCAGGAATGTGGCGCTCGGCGACAGGGCGCACAGCAACGACGCAAACGAGAACAGGCCGAGCCCGATCGCGAACATCAGCCGGCGGCCGAGCAGATCGGCGAGCGTGCCCGCCGTTAACAGGACCGAGGCGAGCGTCAGCGCGTAGGCGTCAATCACCCACTGGATCTCGGAGAAGCTCGCGTGCAGGTCGGAGGCGATCGTCGGCAGCGCGACATTCACGATCGTGATGTCGAGCAGCAACATGAACGTTCCGACGCAGACGACGATCAGCGTCCACCACTTACGCTCCATAAGTGAGGTCGATCTTACCCGTCGATCCTGACTTTCAAGCTCGCCCGCCCGGCGAGCGCCGCGAGACGCTCCGCGCCCGCGCCCGGCTCAGGCCCGGCCGTAGACCGGGATCGCGGCACCGCTCGTCGGCGCCGCATCAGCCGAGAGCAGGTACGCGACGACCCCGGCGATCTCGGCCGGCTTGACCCACTTCTCGTGGTCGGCGTTCGGCATCGATGCGCGGTTGGCCGGGGTGTCGATCGTGCTCGGCAGGATCGCGTTGCAACGGATTCCATCGTTCTTGTACTCCACCGCCACCGCCTGGACGAAGGCCGTCACCGCGGCCTTGGAGACGATGTACCCGGCCGCACCTGGGAACGGCTGGACCGCGGCCCGCGTGCCAACACACACGATCGCGCCGCCGCCGCGGCCGAGCATCTCACGCAGGACGGCCTGGGTCATCAGGTACGTCGGTCGGAGGTTGACGCGGAACTGGGCCTCGAACTCGTCGATCGGCGTCTCGTGGACCTTGCCCCCCATGGCAAAGCCACCGACGAGGTTCGCCAGTCCGCGCAGCGGCGCCGCGTCCTCGCTGCTCGCCCGAGCGACGACACCGGCGACCGCGTCGGGGTCGGACAGGTCGCCCTGGACGAGCTCGAGCCCGTCACGCGCGGGCAGCCGCTCGAGCTCTCGCTCGACGATCCACGGGACCACGACTCGCCAGCCGTCCGCGAGCAGCCGCTCGACAACGGCGGCGCCGAGCCCGCCGGTCCCTCCGGTGACGATTGCAGTGCGGTTCATCGTGACCCGCACTCTACTGCCGTCCGCCCCGCTCTCTATCTTCGCGGCACGGTGAAAGTTCGGGAATTTGCAGATGGATTCAACTGACGCACCCGACGGCCCGGTTCGCGCAGCCGAGCAGATGGAGGCCGACCTGCGGGAGCTGATCGCGACCGTTCAGAACGCGCACCTGGTGCGCTTGCTCACGCTGGTCTTCGGCGAGGGCACGGCCAGCTGGACACTTTTCCGTGTCGCGCCCGCGGCCAAGCACTACCACCAGGCCTACGCGCACGGCCTGCTCGAGCACTCCCTGACCGTGGCCCAGGCCGTCGGCGCGATCTCCGCGACGTTCCCCGGCATTGACCGGGACATCGCCGTTACCGGGGCGCTGCTCCACGACATCGGCAAGCTCGAGGCCTATGAGGTGAGTGACGGCGCGATCGCGATGTCCGACGCCGGCCGGCTGTACGGGGAGATCCCGCTCGGCTACTACCGCGTGCGCCGGCTGATCGAGTGCCTGGACGGCTTCCCCCCAGAGCTCGAACGGGCATTGCTCCACATCATCCTCAGCCACCACGGCAGCCTCGAGCACGGCAGCCCGGTCGTCCCGTGCACGCGTGAGGCCACGCTCGTGCACATGATCGACAACCTCGGTGGCCGCCTTGGCAGCTTCGATCGGGTGGAGCGGGCACTGCTGGGCGGGGAGCAATGGTCGTCGTACGACAAAGGCATCGGCACCGGGGCCTATTTCGCCGCCCGGACGGTGCCTGCGCCCGACGCTGAGCGCCGGGCAGCCTGAGCAGGCGCGTTTCGCTCCAAATCTGCGCAAATTGCGTGCCGTCTTCGTGACGTCCAGTGCCCGTCGCTCGGCGCCCAACTACCCTTGGGTTACGTGGCAAAGGACACTGAGAAACTCATCCGGCAGCTGTCGCTGATCTCGTATCTGATGGCGGAGCGCCGGCCCGTCACGGCGCCTGAGATCAGGCGCGACGTCGAGGGGTACAGCGTGATGAACGAGGACGCGTTCGCGCGGCGGTTCTACGCCGATCGCTCCGAGCTCGAGGCGCTCGGGATCGTGCTGTCCGTGGAGAAGCCGGCGGACGGACTCGTCGAGCAGGAGAACTACTCGCTCCCGCCTGAGAACTTCCACCTGCCGCCGATCGAGTTCAGCGACGCCGAGCTCGCGGCGCTCCGCACCGCGCTCCAGCTGCTCGATGGGGAATTTGCCTACGCCGAACCGCTGCGACTCGCGCTCCAGCAGATCTCCTGGGGTCGTCCCAGCCCGCTCAGCTCCCCCGAGCAGCGCACCGTCGCGCTCGGGATCACCGGCGCGGCCGGCGGCCACGAGGTCTCGCAGCGTCTCGCCAAGATCGAGACCGCCATCTTCCGCCGGAAGACGATCGTGTTCGACTACTACACGATGGAGCGGGATGAGCTCGGGGGCCGCAAGGTCGACCCGTACCAGCTGCTGTTCCAGGGCGGTCAGTTCTACGTCGTCGGGCGCTCCCACGAGCGCGACGCGATCCGGGTCTTCCGGCTGTCCCGCATCCGCGGCAAGATCGGCTACGCCACCAAGGCCGAGCACGACTTCCAGCGCCCCGCCGAGTTCGACCCGCGGGCGTACGCCAACCGGATCGACTGGCAGTTCGGGGACCCGCTCGGCAGCGCCGAGGTGTGGATCAGCTCCCGCATCGCCTGGCAGATCGAGCGCCATTTCGGCCGCTACGGCGAGATGCGCCCGGGCGAGGATGAGGGCGACCGGGTGTTTGTCACCCCCTACGCAAACGCCCGCCAGCTGATCGCCTGGGTGCTCGGCCTGGGCGAGCACGCACGGATTGCCGGCCCGCCCGAGCTCGTCGAGGAACTCCACGAGCGGGTCGGGCTTCTCATCGAGCGCCACACCGGCGAGCCGGAGATCGCGGCCGCCCGCGCCGCCGCTCCGAGCGCCGACGCCGCCACCGCGGCTGAGCTCGGCGAGCCCGAGGGCAACGGCCATCAGCCGGACGCCGCCATTCGGCCCGAGCGGTTCGCCCGCCTCGTCACGCTCGCGAGCATCCTCATCGACGCCGGTCGCGCCCAGCGCCAGCTTGGCGCCGCACACCTGATGACCGAGCTGAACGTCTCTGAGCAGGAGCTCCGGGAGGACATCTCGGTGCTCAACGTCGTCAACTTCGGCGCCGGCACATACGTCCTGTATGCCGAGATCCTCGCGGACGGCACGATCGAGGTCGACCCCGAGCCGTACGGCGACTCGTTCGCCCGTCCCGCCCGCCTGCTCCCCGTCGAGGCGAAGGCCCTCATCGCCGCGATCGACCTGATCGGGGAGCACATCCCTGAGGGCTCGCTCGCCTCCGTGCGGGACAAGGTCGTCGCCGCGCTCGGCGAGGACCCGGCTCACGAGGGACTTCAGGTCGCGGCCCCCGGCGGCGACGACGCCGAGATCGCCGCCGTCGCCTCACGCGCGATCGCCACCCGGCGACTGCTCTCGTTCGAGTACTACAAGGAGAACGAGGACGAGTTCACCACTCGCGAAGTCGAGCCCTACGCGCTCATCAACGGGCGGGAGGGCTGGTATCTGGCCTGCTACGACCCCTCGCGGGGCGATGTCCGCCACTTCCGGCTTGACCGCATCAAGTCCGCGCACGTGAGTGACGAGACGTTCGAGCCCCGCCCCGACGTCGACCCGGCCGCCGACGTCGACGGCTGGCCCCGCACCGGAGAGGTGCCGGCCTCGCGACGCGCCCGCGTGTGGATCTCGCCTGAACGGGCCCGATGGGCTCGGGAGGAGCGGACCGTCCTCGCCGAACTTCGAGGACGGCTCGCTCGTCGTCGAGCTCGGGTTCGCGGGCACCGACTGGCTGACGCGTGAGGTCCTCAAGGAGGCCGGCGACGCCGTCGTGCTCGAGCCTGAAGACGCCCGGGAGGCGGTCCGCGCCGACGCGCAGGCGATCTCCGTCGGCGTCGGCGCCGCCGGATAGCGCATGAGCCGCCGGGACCAGATCGCGCTGACCCCGGCGGAAATCGCGGCGTTTCTCGATGAGCAACGCATCGTCATCTGCGCCACGAACGGCCCCCGCTCCTGGCCGCACCTGATGCCGCTCTGGTATGTCGTCCGCGGCGAGGACATGTGGGCGTGGACGTACGCGAAATCACAGAAGGTCCGCAATCTCGAGCGTGACCCGCGCGCGACGCTCCAGGTCGAGGACGGCGAGGAGTACCAGGACCTCCGCGGCGTCATGGTCGAGGCACGGACGACGATTCACCGCGACACCGAGTTCGTCGCCGAGTTCGGAGCCGAGCTGTTCGGCCGCTATGGCGCGGGCCAGACGGGGCCCGAGTTTCTGGAGGTCGTCCGGGCCCAGGCGGCCAAGCGCGTCGCGCTCCAGTTCGTCGCCGAACGCATCGCGAGCTGGGATCACCGCAAGCTCGGCGGGACCTACTGAACACTATCCGGCTACCCTCCGGCGGCGATGGATGACCTAAAGGGGCTGATCCTCTCTGGCGGAAAAGGGACCCGGCTGCGTCCGATCACCCACACGAGCGCCAAGCAGCTCGTGCCCGTCGCCAACAAGCCGGTTCTGTTCTACGGCATCGAGGCGATGGCCGCGGCCGGAATCACCGAGGTCGGGATCATCATCGCCCCGGAGACCGGCGGGGAGATCCGCGAGGCGGCCGGTGACGGGTCGCGGTTCGGCGTTCGGATCACCTACATCGAGCAGGACGCGCCGCTCGGGCTCGCTCACGCGGTCCTCACCGCGGAGCCGTACCTGGGGGACTCGGCGTTCGTCATGTACCTCGGTGACAACCTGCTCCAGGGCGGAATCCGGGATCTCGTCACCGCCTTCCGCAGCGGCACGCCCGACGCGCTCATCCTCCTGACGCAGGTCCCGGATCCGGAGAACTTCGGCGTCGCCGAATTGCGTGACGAGGTCGTCGTCCGGCTTGTCGAGAAACCGCCCGAGCCGCAGACCGACCTGGCCCTCGTCGGCGTCTACATGTTCACCCCTGCGATCCACGACGCGGCGCGGGCGATCCGCCCCTCGGGCCGCGGTGAGCTCGAGATCACCGACGCGATCCAGCAGCTCGTCGATGCGGGGCTCCGTGTCGAGCCGCACATCGTCAAGGGCTGGTGGAAGGACACCGGCCGGCTCGACGACATGCTCGCGGCGAACCGGCTGGTGCTGGAGACGATCGATCACCGCGTCGAAGGAGAGCTGATCGACTCCAAGGTCGACGGGCGCGTCGTGATCGAGCCGGGCGCTCGCCTCGTGCGCTCCGCCGTGCGCGGCCCGGCCGTGATCGGCGCCGACGCTCGCCTGAGCGACTGCTACATCGGGCCCTACACCGCGATCGGAGACGGCTGCGTGATCGAGAACGCCGAGGTCGAGCACTCGATCCTGCTCACCGGGTCCTCGGTGCGTGACCTCGCCGGGCGAATGGAATCTTCGCTGCTCGGGCGCAACGTGCACATCGGGCGAGACCAGCACCAGCCGCGGGCCTACCGGTTCCTCGTCGGCGACAACTCCGAGATCGGGATCCTTCTAGGGCCGACTTAAAGTGAGAGCGCCCCGAACCCGGCGGAGATATGAGGCCGGATCTGCGGGGCGCGCTCGAGGGAGGAGAGAGGTGCTGCACGACCATGATCGACATAACCGCAGTAGAAGTCCAATACGAGTTTCGTGGCGGATTTATAAGCTGTACTTATGGAACTGCGGCAACTCCGGTACCTCGTCGCGCTCGCTGAGGAGCGGAATTTCACCCGAGCGGCAGAACGCGAGCACATCGCGCAGCCGGCGATGTCGCAGCAGATCCGCCGGCTCGAGGAGGAGGTTGGTCTCGAGCTTGTCGACCGGAGCACGCGCCGCGCGACGATGACCGACGCCGGCCTGCTGCTCGTCGCACGCGCGCGGCGAGCCCTCGCAGAAGTCGAGGCCGCCGAGGCGGAGCTCGAGTCGGTCCGGGGGGTCCAGCGCGGCCGGGTGACGCTCGGCGTGATGCACACCATGGGGCCGGTCGACATCTCGCTCGCGCTCGCGGTGTTCCACGACCGCCACCCCGAGGTGGAGCTCACCGTCCGCGAATACTCGAGCGAGGAGCTTGCCGACCTGCTCCGAGTCGACGAACTCGACCTCGCGTTCCTGTCGGTGACCGACAGGATCGAGCGCCGAGGCCTCGGGCTGGAGCAGCTCGTCTCCGAAGAGCTTGTCGTCGTCTTGCCCCGCGGGCACCGGCTCGCGGACAACGCCGAGCTGCGCATGAGCGAGCTGACGCACGAGCAGTTCATCAGCTTCCGGGAGGGATCACGACTGCGGGAGCTGCTGATGGCCGCCGGCGAGCAGGCGGGTTTTACGCCCCAGGTCATGCTCGAGTCCAACGAGAGCCGCCGCATACGCCGGCTCGTCGAGCGGGGGATGGGCGTCGCGATCCTTCCCCGCTCGGATGCCGAGGATCCCGGCGCCGACGTTGCCGTCGTGCCACTCACCGAGCCCTCGCTGACCCGTGACATCACGCTGGCATGGCGCGAGGATCGCCGTCAACCGCCCGCGGCGGCCGAGTTTCACACCCTCGCGCTCGAGCTGTTCCTGCACCCGTAGTCGGTGGGGCCCACTAGCACCGGCCGTCAGGGCCGGCCGCTACCGCGCGAGCGGCTTCTCGCCCCAGAAGACGGCGACTGGGTTCCCGTTGAAGTCCGGAATCTCGTTGTACCCCTCGGACTCGTAGAGGCCGCGGGCGTTGCCCTGCTTGGGGCCGGTGTCGAGGCGGGCGATCGTGTAGCCGAGGTCCCGGGCCTGCTGCTCGAGCGCGCGCAGCAGGATGCGCGCCACGCCCTGGCCGCGGTGCGGCGGGACGACGTACATCTTCTTGATCTCGCACGTCGCCTCGTCGAGGCGCTTGACGCCGCCGCAACACACCGGCTCGCCGTCAACCCAGCCGACGAGGAAGCCGCCTCCGGGTGGGCTGAGCTCGTTGTGGCCCGCGCGCGGCATCGAGTCCCCGTCAAGCTCGAGCCCGTCGTACATCTCGGCAATCTCGTCGCGCATCGCCTGGGCGAGCGCCCCGCCCGGTCCATCGTCGACTCGGGCGTCGGTGAAGGCGACGTCGGCGCCGTCGGCCATCACGCGCCGCCGGCAAGCCCGAGCACGCCATCCGGCGTCTCGGCGCGGCCGACGTGGATCCGCGGCATCGTCAGCGGCTCACTGCTGCTCTCGGTCGTACCGCCGGCGGTCGTGTAGGCCATCGTGAACCCGGCCGATTTCAGCGCGCTCAGCACCGCATCGTTGAACGCCCCAAAGGGGTAGGCGAAGACGTACACGGGGTGGCCGAGCACCCGCTCGAGCACGTGCCGCGAGCCGGCGATCTCGGTGTGCAGCTGGCTCGCGGTCAGCAGCCGCAGGTCGACGTGATGCGCGGTGTGATCGCCGACGTCCATCCCGGCCTCGTCGAGCTGACGGATCTGATCGGCGGAGAGGAAGCCCGGCTCGGTCATCCGACCGGTGATCACGAAGAACGTGCCCACCATGTGGAAGCGCTCGAGCGCTGGAAGGATCGTCCGGACGTCGTCGACGTAGCCGTCGTCGACGGAGATGATCACCGGTTTGGCGGGCAGCGCGTCGCCCTTGTAGAGGGCGTCGAACAGCTGCCACTGGTGAATCGTGTGGTATCCGTGGGCCTTCAGCGCCGCGAGTTCGGCAACGAACGTCGAGGGCTCGACCTTGAGGTCGGTGATTCCGACCGCGGACAGCGGAGCAACCCGGTGATAGGTGAGCACCGGGACGTGCACCGTGCGCGGGGGCGCCCCGGCGGGCGGGATGAGGACCGGCACCGATCGATGCGCCACCGGGGGGTGCGTGGCGCCTTTGCCGCCGCCGGGCGTCAGCTTCCGGCCGTGGGTCGTCGTGCTCGTACTCGCGCTGCTGCCGCACCCGGCGAGGCCGATCGCGGCACCGAGCACAAGGCAGATGAGAAGCCTCTTGAGATCGCGCACGATCGATCAGGCTAGCGAGCGCAGCGGGTAGCCTCGTGCTCGTGGCCACCTCCACCACCGCTGCGTCCGACGCCCGCGAGCGCCTGCTCACAGCGTGGCGCGGAGAGATCCTGGCGGGCGCCGTGTACGAGCTCATCGCCCAGCGGATGCCGGAGCGGGAGGCGGACATCCTGCGCCGCATGGCCGAGGCCGAGAGCGGGCACCGGCGGCGGCTCGAGGCACGCATGCACGAGCTCGGAATCGAGATCCCGGACCCGGCGAGCGTCCGGGTCCCGCTGTGGCTGCGCCTCCAGGCACGGATCGCTCCGGTCGATCGCCTGCTCGCCGCGCGCGAGGCCGCCGAGGACGAAGAGGTCGACGATCTGTACAAGCGCTCGACCGGCGATGAGGTCACCGACCAGCTGCTGCGCTCAATCCGCAAGGAGGAGCGCTCGCACTCGATGGCCGTGCAGGAGATCCGCTCGGGGTCGGCGCGGGACGGCAGCGCCGGCGCCGTTGGCTCGGGCGCGGCGCCGTCTCCCTCGGCGCCGCTCGCCATCCCAGGGGCTCAGGCCAGGCTTGACCGGATTCTTGGCCGCGAACGGTGGCACCGGACCGGCGGAGGCTGGATCTCGGGCGCGATCTACGGCGCCAACGACGGGCTCGCGGCCGTGTTCGGCATCGTCGCCGGCGTGTCGGGCGCGACGAGCGGCTCCAGCGCCGTGCTGACCGCCGGACTCGCCGGAGCGATCGCGTCCGCCCTCTCGATGGCGACCGGCGCGTTCCTCGCCGAGCGCTCGGAGAACGAGGTTGCGGCGGCGAACATCGAACGCGAGCGCCAGGAGATCGCCGAGCACCCCGAGGAGGAGAAGGAGGAACTCTCGCTCTTCTACCAGCTCAAGGGGATCGACGAGCGGACCGCCGATGAGCTCGCCGAGCGCATGTCCCAGCATCCCGACGCGATGCTGCAAGCGCTCTCGGCCGAGGAGTTCGGCGCCTCGCCAGAGGGCGGGAGCAACGCCACCGAGGCGGCCCTGGCCGCCGGGATCTCCACCGGCCTCGGCGCCATCGTTCCGGTGATCCCGTTCATGATCACGACGGGGACCGCGGCGATCATCGCCGCCGCCGTTGTGTCGCTTCTGGCGCACTTCCTCGTCGGCGCCGCCAAGTCGCTCGTGACGCTGCGAAGCTGGTGGTCAGCCGGACTCGAGATGACGCTCGCCGGCGTGATCGTCGGCGGGGCGACGTACCTCGTCGGGCTCGCGCTGCCGACCTGAGCGCGGTCAGGACAGCAGGTCCTCGAGCTCGGCCTTGAGCGAGGCCACCTCGGCCTCGAGCGCGGTGACGCGGGCCTCGAGGGCGTGGTTGTCGGAGGCGGGCGGCGCGGGTGTCGGCGTGGCCGCCGGCGCCGGTGCCGGGGTGGCCGCGGGCGTCGGGGTGGCCGCGGGCGTCGGTGGCCGCGGGCGTCGGGGTGGCCGCAGGCGTCGGGGTGGCCGACAGGTGCCGGGGTGGCGACAGGTGCCGGGGTCGCGACAGGTGCCGGGGTGGCACTGCTCATCGGCGCCGGGACCACGGCGGGCTCGCCATCGCCCGACCCGCCGAGCAGCTGCTCGAAGCGATCCTCCTTCTGGCCAGGCCGGCGATCGATCCGCCGGGCATAGCCCCGCTCGATCAGCGTGTTCAGGACCGCGTCCACATGCTCGAGTGAGCCAAGCGGCGCCATCCGCTCGGTCCGCGCCTTCAGCTCACCCGGCGTCTGCGGGCCCCGGAGCAGCAGCACCGCGAGTACGGCTAGTTCCTCGCGGCCGAGCCCGAGGGCCTCCTCCGCGAGATGGCGGAACTTGATCGCCCGGCTCGAGTGTCCGCTCGCCAGCCGGGCGAGCCCGTACTTGAATAGGCGCTGAGCCGCCTCGCGGACCGTGTGCTCGTCGTAGTTGGTGACCGGATCGCGGTTCGTCGACTGGTTGCAGGCGAGGCGCAGCGCATTGAGCGACAGCGGGTACTGATCCGGCGTCGTCCAGCGCTTCTCGATCAGGCAGCCAAGGACCCGCTGCTCGGGCGCGGTCAGCTCGGAAAAGTGCACGGTCGGCGAGGATAATCGACCGGTCGATGCTTGACCGTGAATCCGCCCGCCAACTCGCTCTGTCGCTCCCCGAGGCGACCGAGCAGGACCACCACGGCCGTCCGTCCTTCCGGGTCGCCGGCAAGATCTTCGCGACGCTGTGGGATGCCGACCACATGAACGTGATGCTCGACGAGCCCGGGATCCTGACCGCAGTCGAGGCCCACCCGGATATCTGTGCGGAAGTGTGGTGGGGCAAGCGCCTCGCCGCCGTCCGGGTCACGCTGAGCGCCGCGCAAGCGCCGCTGCTGCGCTCGCTGCTCGAGGACGCCTGGGAGGGCAAGGCGCCCGCCCGGCTCCGTCCGAGCCTGATCGGCTCGATCGCCCACGGATTGCAGCCGATCACCGCCTGCGGGACGATCGTGCCGCGCTGAGCGGCTCGGAATCCCGTGCGTCTCCAGGCGGGACATCGCGTGGGAGATCGTGCCGGTCTCGGCCGTCAATCGAACGGCAGCGTTGACAGATATATCGTGCACGATATATCTTCAAGCTATATGTCGCCCGCCACCCCGGAGACCACTCCCACTGGCCGCGTCATCCTCGGGATGCTGTCGCTCGGCAAGTCCACCGGCTACGACATCAAGCAGTTCGTCGACAAATCGACCCGCCACTTCTGGGCGGCGAGCTACGGGCAGATCTATCCGGAGCTCAGACGCCTGCAGGACGCCGGTCTGATCATCGGCCACGATGAGCCGACCGGTGGCCGGCCGCGCACGGTCTACGAGCTGACCGAGGCTGGCCGCGCGGCCCTCGACAGCTGGTTGTGTTCGACCGAGGTGCCGCTGTACGAGCTGCGCGACGAGGGCATGCTCAAGTTGTTCTTCTCGGACGCGTTGCCGGAGCGACGGATCGAGAACATCCGCCGAATGCGTGAGCGCCACGAGCTGAAGCTCGCGCAGCTCAAGGCGATCGAGTCACACGCGAACCAGGGACCGCTCGGTCCGCGGATGACGCTTGAGCTCGGGATCGGGTTCACCGAGTGGTTCATCGATTGGTGCGAGCAGGCGGAGCGCCGGCTCGCGGCAGACCCGGAATATGGAGGAGCCCCCAATGCTGACCAGACTCGCTGATTTCCTTCACGCGCACGGACGCCGCGTCCTGATTGTCGCCGTGATCGGGGTCGCAGTCTGTGGAGTCTTCGGCGCCGGGGTCGCCAAGCACCTCAGCCCGTACGGCGCGAGCGACCCCGCAACCCAGTCCGTCCAGGCGACGAACCGCTTCCAGGCCGCGGCCGGGCGCCAGCTCGACGCCGGCGTCGTCGCGCTCATCACTGCCCACGACGGCACCGTGACGAGCCCGGCGACGCAACGCCGCATCGCACAGGTCAGCCGCCAGCTTCAGACCGAACCGACGGTGGCCAACGTCGTCAGCATCCTCACCACCCCGAACCCGGCGATGGTCTCGACCGACCGCCGGCAGACCTACGTCCTTGCGTACTTCAAGCCGCTGTCCGATCAGCGCCTGAAGGACGTCGCGCAGAATCTCGAGCGCCGGTTCGCCGGCCAGCCCGACGTGACCCTCGGTGGCGGAGCCATCGCCAACGCGCAGGCGAACACTCAGGTCGGCAACGACCTCGCACACGCGGAGCTGCTCGCCTTCCCGTTCATCTTCCTGCTCTCGCTGCTGTTCTTCCGCTCGCTCGTCGCGGCGCTGCTCCCGCCGCTGCTCGGCGGGCTGGCGATCGTGACCACGTTCCTCGTGCTGCGGATCGTGGCGAACGTCGTCGACATCTCCGTGTTCGCGCTCAACCTCGTCACCGGGCTCGGGCTCGGGCTGGCGATCGACTACAGCCTGTTCATGGTCTCCCGGTATCGCGAGGAGGCCGCCCAGTCGGGCTTCGGCCGCCAAGCGCTCCGCCGCACGCTCCAGACCTCCGGGCGCACGATCCTGTTCAGCTCGACCACGGTCGCGGTGGCGATCGCTTCGCTCGCGATCTTCCCGCAACGGTTCCTGTACTCGATGGGGATCGCCGGCGCGATCGTCGCGCTGCTTGCGGCAACGCTTGCCCTGCTCGTGCTCCCCGCGCTGCTCGCGGTGCTCGGGCCGCGCGTCAATGCGCTCGCGCCGAAGCGGTTGCAGCGCGCCGCCGACCGCGACGCCCGGCCTGCGGAAAGCGGCGCGTGGTACCGGCTCTCACAGTTCGTGATGCGGCGGCCGGGCCCGATCGCGGCGGCCAGCGCCACGCTCTTGATCGTGCTCGGGCTCCCGTTCTTTGGGATCAAGTTCGTCACCGTCAACGCGAACGTCCTCCCGCACTCGGCGAGCGCACGCCAGGTCGACGATGCTCTCACGCAGAGCTTCCCGCCGAATCGGACCCAGCCGCTCGAGGTCGTCGTCGGCGCGCCCGCCGCCACGCCACGGGTGCAGGCGCTCCGCACCGAGCTGCAGCAACTTCCCAACGTGTCGGCCGTCTCCCCGGCTCAGCCGGCCTCAGCGACCACGTCGCTGATCAGCGTCGCGCCGACCCAGCCGCCCCTGAGCAATGCGAGCCAGCAGCTGCTCCATGACGTCCGCGCCCTGGGTCCGCCGTTCTATCTCGGCGTCGCCGGCCAGACGGCGGCCTACGTCGACCTCGAGCACAGCCTGAAGGCTCACCTGCCCGCGGTCCTCAGCGTGATCGTCGCCGCGACCCTGATCGTTCTGTTCCTGTTCACCGGCTCGGTGGTGCTACCGGTCAAGGCCGTGATCATGAACGCGCTGAGCCTGAGCGCCGTGTTCGGGATCCTCGTCCTCATCTTCCAGGACGGCAACCTCCAAGGCCTGCTCGGCTACGAGAGCCAGGGCGCGCTCGACGCCACCCAGCCGATCTTCCTCGCCGCGGTCGCGTTCGGCCTCGCGACCGACTACGGCGTGTTTCTCCTCTCCCGGATCAAGGAGGCGAGGGACAACGGGGCGGCCGACTCGGATGCGGTCGCGATCGGCCTCGAGCGGACGGGCCGGATCATCACTGCCGCCGCGTTGCTGTTCGCCGTCGCGATCGGCGCGTTCGCCACATCCCAGCTCGTGTTCATCAAGGAGCTCGGGCTCGGGTCGGCGCTCGCGGTGCTGATCGACGCATCGATCATCCGCGCCCTGCTCGTCCCGTCGCTGATGGCGCTTCTCGGCAAGTGGAACTGGTGGGCGCCGGCGCCGCTGCGGCGGCTGCACGAGCGGATCGGTCTGACCGAGCACGCGCCTCCCCGCACCGCCGTCGTCAGCCCGCGACCGTCCTAAACGTGACCTCGCCGGTCCGGGAGGGCGAGACCGACCACTCACCGTCGTGCCAGCTCACTCGGGTCCCGTCGGCGAGCTGGGCCGTGGCCCGGCCCAACCGCGGCACGCCCCACAGCGTCGCCACGATCGGCCGGTCGGACTCCGGCACGTCGCCGAGCCCCCGCGCGACGTGCTCCGCCGGGTAGGTCACGATGATCGAGCCGGCGCGCACCCAGACTGGGACGCGCTCGAGTGGCGCGTCGACGACGACATCGGCCTCGCCGCCCCGGACGAGTCGCCCCGACCACGTCTCGATCCAGTCGCCTCGCGGCAGCGCGACCTCGCGCTCGCGGGCGCCGTCGTCAAGCACCGGCGCCACCCACAGCGCTGGCCCGTACCCGTAGGCGTCGGTGATCGACCACCCTCGCGGGTCGGCGGGGTCGATCAGGCAGAGCGGCCGGATGATCGGCAGCCCCGTACGGGCCGCGGTCGCGGCGGCGGCGCGGACGTAGGGCACGAGCATCTCGTGGAGCAGCGCATAGCCGCGATACAGGTCGAGCACGCGCTCGCCGTAGTTCCAGGGCTCCTGCGGCATCCGGGCATGCGCCTGCATCAGCGGCGTGAAGCAACCGAACTGCAGCCACCGGACGAGGAGCTCCGGCGGGCAGCGCTCGACGAGCCGGTGTCCGAGATACCCGCCGACGTCGTGCGACCAGTTCGAGAACCCGCTCACCGCGGCCGACAGGGTCGCGACGACGAGCACCCGCAGCGACCAGAAGTCCGATGCCTGATCTCCGCCCCACGTGTGTCCGACGGCGTGCTGGCCAGTCCACCCACTGCGCCCGAACAGAACGCCGGACCCCGGATGGATCTCCTCAAGCGCGCGCCGCACCGCGAGGCGGTGCAAGCCGCCGAGGTCCCATGCCGCCTCGGCACCCGCCCGGCCGTCGGACAGGCGGGCGTCGTCAGGGATGTAGTAGCCGTCCCCATCATCGGCCTTGATGCCCTCGACCCCGAGCGCCAGCACGCGCTTGACGGACTCGCGCCACCACGCCTCGGCGTCGGCGCTCGTGAAATCGACCGGTGATCCGATGCCCATCCACCACTGCCGCACGAACGGCTCGCCGCTCGGATCCCTGACGAAGTGCCCGGCGGCCGCCGCAGGCGCATACGTCGGGGCGGGCTCACGATGCAGCCGCTCCGATTCGGGCTGCGGCGGGATCTGCCCGTCCCGCGAGTCGAGGTTGACCCACGGCGTGCACCACACGACGGTCCGGACCCCGTCCGCGCGCATCATCCGCACCATCCCCGGCGCGTCGGGGAACTGGTGCGGGTTGAACTCCCACGTGTTGTACTGCGTCGCCCACGGCGAGTCGATCACAATCGCGTCGAGCGGAATCGCGTTGCGGCGAAACCCGTGGAAGTCATCAAGCACGTCGTCCTGGTGCTCGTGGACGTCCCGGCTCTTCCAGAAGCCGTAGCCCCACTCGGGCAGAACCTCGGGAAAGCCGGTGAGCCGGCAGAATTGACGCAGCCGCGCCGCCGGTGTCGGTGCGCACAGCAGCTCGATCTCCAGCGGCCCGGCGATCGCCCGCGTCGAGACCGCCGTGCGCTCACCCGCAAGTTCGAACCGCGTCCCGTTGGCGAACGTCTTCACCCAGGCGCCGTAACCGCGGCTTGAGAGCAGCCATGGCGTCGGCGCGCAGTCGCCCTGGGGGATGCCACCGGCGGCGAGCATGTCAGGGGGGCAGTCAGGTCCGGTGTAGCGGCGATCGGCGCCGAGTTGGACCGAGCGCCCGGCCTGATCGAACTGGGTGCAGTGGCGGGCCCCGAGGCCGGCGAACCGCTCCTCGGAACGGCGGTCCCAGTCAACCCCGAGCCGCAGCGGCTGTCCGTCAGCCAGCAACGACAGCGACACCCGATCGTCGGCCGGTAGGCCAATCCGCAGGCGCGCTGCCCGGCCACCGTCCATCACCAGTCCCAGCACGACGCCGTCATCGTCCTCGCGCGCGACGACGTCCGCCCGCCGTGCCCGCTCGACCGCGGACAGGTCTTCATGAGCGATGACGCCCTCGGTGAACTGCACGAACGTGTCGTGGACAGCGCCGTCGGCGACCCACACCCCTGCGGCGCGCAGCAGCCGGCGACCCCGCCGCCGCACCGTGAATGAGAACGGGCGCAGCGTGATCTCGACGCGGATCGCTCCCCGCGTGAGAAGCAGCAGCTCAGCACTTGTCGTGACGCTCGTCGGCACCCTCGACACTTTCTCCGACTGAGGGCGCACACATCCCCCCGTTTACTGAATGGTCACAAGACGACAGCGCCTTCTTCACGGAGTCGGTCATTTGCAGGGCGATTCTCCTGACTATGAACGACACGACTCGCGCCGATCTGCACGTCCACTCGACGGCCTCCGAGCTTTCGAAGCTCGGCATCCAGCGCAGCCTGCACTTGCCCGAATGCGCCACCACGCCCGAAGAGGTCTACGAACTCGCCAAGCGGCGCGAGATGGACTTCGTCACGATCACCGACCACGACACGATCGCCGGAGCCCTGTCGCTCCAGCACCTTCCGGACACATTCATCTCCGAGGAGCTGACGGTCTGGTTCAAGGGTGAAGCGCAGGCCGTGCACGTCCTCTGCTACGGGATCACGCCCGAGGATCACGAATGGCTGCAGGCTCACAACGACGACGTCGAGGCGTGCGCGGAGTACCTGCACGAGAACGACATCACGTCGGCGCTGGCCCACCCGTTCTACGCCGTCGAGGCGCCATTGACCGCGCGGCATCGTCGCCGGCTCGCGCAGCTGTTCCCGATCTGGGAGACCCGGAACGGCTCGCGAGCCAAGGAGTTGAACCTCCCCGCCTTCGTCTACATCGAGACCCACGGGGGCACGGCGATCGGCGGATCGGACGATCATGCCGGCGTCGACATCGGGCGCACGTTCACGGAGACCCCGCGAGCGGCGACGCCCGAAGAGTTTCTCGCCCACGTCCGCGCCGGCCGGGCGTCCGCCCACGGCGCCCAGGGCAGCGCACCCAAGTGGACGCACGCCGCGATGGCGCTCGCGATCCGGTCCCTCGGCGACGGAACGACGCCCGGCCGGCCGGATCCTGGCGCCGTGCTCAAGATCACCGAGCGCGTCATGCGCGAGGGCGATGTCCGCAGCGGCGGCGTCGGCGCCGACCTCGGGCCCGAGGATGCGCTCGCACTGCTCCGCGCCTGGCTCGACGCGATGGACCTCGGCGTCGACGAGCGCAACCTGCTGACCCTGCTCCAGGACGGCGAGCTCAGCCATCCCGACCTCTACCGGCGCGCCCGCCGCATACACGAGCGGAGGCTCGCCGGGGTCGTCGATGACGTGGTCCGGATGGCCGACCCCGCCGTTGATGAGCCGCTTGACGTGCACGGCGCCGCACTCGGGCTGTTCGACGCGTGCATCCCCGCGATCCCGTACGCCGCCGCCTCGGCGTTTCTGGGTCGCGAAAAGCTGAAGCTGACGCGGAGCGACGGCGACCGGCCGCGCGTGGCCCTGGTCGCCGACGGACTCGGCGGCATGCACGGCGTCACCCACACGATCCAGCAGATCCGGGAGCGCGGCGTGCCCGGCTTCGACGTTGAGGTGATCGGCACCGACGCTGACGTCGATCGCCGGTTGAGCGCCGTCGCCGAGGTCGACATCCCGTTCTACCCGGGCCTGAAGGTCGGCGTCCCGAGCCTGCCGGCGATCGTGGATGCGCTCGCCGAGGGCCGCTACGACGTCATCCACCTGTGCTCGCCGGGTCCGGCCGGCATCGGCGCGTGGTTGCTCGCGCGGGTGCTCGAGTTGCCGGTACTCGGCAGCTACCACACCGAACTCGCGGCGTACGCCGGCCTGCGGACCGGCATGGCGCACCTCGAGGCGCTCGCGGCGATGGCGCTCGGGACGTTCTACGGCGCCTGCGACATCGTCCTCTCGCCCAGCCCGGCGAGCGACGATCGGCTCCGCGCGCTGGGAATCGACGCCGATCACGTCGGCCGCTGGGATCGCGGCGTTGATCTGGCGCGGTTCGATCCCGCGCTCCGGACCCCGGACCTGCTGCCCGAGGACTCGATCAACGTCCTGTACGCCGGCCGCCTCACCAAGGAGAAGGGCGTCGAACTGCTCGCCGACGCGTTCCTCGCCGCCCGGTGGCGCGATCCTCGGCTGCATCTCGTGCTGGCCGGTGGCGGCCCGGAGGAGGAGGCGCTCCGGGAGCGGCTCGGCGACCACGCCACATTCCTCGGCTGGCTCGGAGGCACGGAGCTCGCGCGCGCCTATGCGAGCGCCGACGCGTTCCTGTTCGCGAGCCAGACCGACACGTTCGGCCAGGTGCTGCTCGAGGCCCAGGCGAGCGGGCTCCCAGTCGTCGCCGTAAAGGCCGGCGGGCCGGCCTCGCTGATCGAACACGGACAGACCGGGCTGCTCGCCGCTCCCGAGGCCGACGCGCTCGCCGACAAGCTCATCTCACTCGTGTCCTCGCCGCTGCTGGCCGAGCGGCTCCGGCGCGCTGCCCTCGCCGCAGTCCACGGCCGCACGTGGGAGGCGTCACTCGAGCGCCTCGCTGCGGGCTACCGCCGGACGCTGCACGAGCGGCGAGTCGGCGGCGCCCGTCACGTCGCGTAGCATCCGCGCGTGGCGATCACCGACGCGCTGGTCCCCGTCGCGGGCCTCGGCACGCGCCTGCTGCCGGCCACCCGGTCGCAGCCAAAGGAGATGCTGCCGATCGTCGATAAGCCGGTCGTGCAGTACGTCGTCGAGGAACTCGTGCGGGCCGGCGTCTCGCGCGTGTTGTTCGTCACCGGGCGCCGCAAGCGAGCGATCGAGGACCACTTCGACGCCGATCCCGAACTCGAGACGGGCCCCCTGATCGATCCGCGGACCGGGCTGCGGATCCTGTACACCCGCCAGGCGCACGCCGCCGGACTCGGTGATGCGCTCCGCTACGGCGAGGGGCTCGCGGCTGGCGGGGGCGGTGTCGTCGTCGCGCTCGGGGATGCGATCGTCGAGTCGCCCCCGTCTATCCGCCGCGCGATCGTGCCCCGGTTGATCGACGCGTTTGAGCAGAGCGGAGCCGCAGCCGTCGTCGCGGTGGCGCCCGTCACCGATGCGCTCGTGAGCCGGTACGGGATCGTGGTCCCGGCGACCGACACCGCAGGTACCGATCCGTTCGAGGTCCGCGACGTGCTCGAGAAGCCCACCGCCGAGACGACCGGCAGCCGTTTTGCGGTCATGAGCCGGTACGTCGTCGGAGCGCCGATCTTTGCCGCGCTGCGGGATACGGCGCCGGACGCCTCGGGTGAAGTGCAGGTCGCCGATGCGCTGCGGATCGCGCTTGAACGGGGGGAGCGGGTGCTCGGCGTCCCGCTCGCCCCGGGGGAGCGACGTCACGACATCGGGTCGATCGAGGGGTACTGCACCGCCTTCATCGAGTACGCGCTGCGGGATCCGCGGTTCGGCGACGCGTTGCGCGCTCACGCAGCCGGGCTTCTGCATGACCGCGCCTGACGGCGCGGTCGCCACCGTGCCGGCGCGCGCTGCGCTCGCCGGCAACCCGTCGGATGGCTACGGGGGCGCGGTGCTTGCGGTCGCGTTCGAGAATCGCGCCGCGTGGGCGCGGGTCGCCCCGGCGACGACGCCGCGGGTGACGCCCGGCGCGGACCTCGTCAGCGCCGCCGTGATGCGTCTGCAGCGGGTGACCGGTGCGCCGGTGTCCGCCAGCGAGATCCGCTGGGGCACGAACATACCCCGCTCGGTCGGCCTCGCCGGCTCGAGCGCGATCGTGATCGCCGTGCTCCGCGCCCTGTGCGCGAGTCATGCCATCGCCCTCGCGCCGGACGCACTCGCTCGGCTCGCGCTCGAGGTCGAGACCGAGGAGCTCGGAATCGCCGCCGGCCTCCAGGACCGGATCGCCCAGGTGTACGGCGGCGTCACGTTCATGGACTTCGGCTCGCCTCACCGGTTCGAGCCGCTCCCGCCGAGCCTGCTGCCGCCGCTCGTGATCGCCTGGCAGGACGCGCAGGGGGACGACTCCGGGATCGTCCACGGCGACCTGCGCGAGCGGTACGCACGGGGCGAGCCCCGGGTGCACGCGGCGCTCGGGAAGCTCGCCCGCCTCGCCCGGCGAGCGCGTCGCGCACTCCTGGCCGGCGACCGCGACGAACTCGCGCGGTGTGCGGACGGGAGCTTCGATGCGCGCGCCGCCATGCTGGAGCTCGATCCCCGCCACGTCGCCATGATCGAGCTCGCCCGGGCGGCGGGTGCGGGCGCTAACTACGCCGGTTCCGGTGGGGGGGTCGTGTGTGTCTGCCGCGACGCGACCCACCAGGCCGACGTGTTCGACGCGCTCACCCTCGCGGGCTGCACGGCGCTCGTCCCGCGGGTGGCTACTCGGTGCTGAGAGATGCCGGCAACAGCCCGAGTCGCTCGAGTGTCGCGTCGTCGGTCAGGTACGCCTTGCCGCGGATGATGAGGCCGTCCTTGAGTTCGAAGATCACCGTTGCCTCGGTGATGACGTCGCCGTCGACGAGCACCTCGCCGCACATCACGAACAGGGTCTCGGAGCACGGACGGACCTCCGTCCATGTCGCCTGTTGACCCCGGTCACTTTCCCGTAGCTCGCGGATGTACTGACGGATCTCGTCCCGTCCGACATAGAGCGAACGGGAGCCGACGAGGACCGTCGGGCAGTACTCGCCGTCGGGATGAAAAATCGCGGCCCACGCCTCGGGATCCCGTGCGTTGTAGCCGTCAACAAACGCCTGGGCGATCCTCTCGAAGGCGGTCTCCGACCCGGCCATCGAGCGCAGCGTAACCCAACGGCGGGGCGCGCTGCAATCAGTGCCCGCTGATGCTTCGCACCGGATACAGGTCAATAAAGCTATAGACGAGCGCGACGACCCAGCCGATCGTCGCCGCCCGAGGAATCCGTGACGGCGAGAACATCCGGACGACGATTAGGTAGATGCCGGGCAGCACGATCAGCATGTAGTAGAGGTACGAAATGCGGCCCAGAATCTGCGCCTGAACCGCCAGCGGCACGAACGTCCCGACACACCACGCGACGCCGATCGCAGCGAGCGTGTCCCGCTCGTGCCAGGCACCGGCGATCGCCGCGAACAGCGCCGGGATCGCCAGGAAGATGATGAACGGGTTGATCTCTCCGCGCGCGTCGAACACGGCGCGGCTGGCGACGATCTTGCCGCCGGAGAGCGAGTTGACGGCGACCCGGGAGTATGGGATCGGTTTCTCGTTCAGCAGCCACTGCCACGGCGTCGAGCTGATCCCGGTGGCGTTCGGAACCGCCTTCAGCCGCTCGGCGTAGGAGAGCATGTGCCCGATGTGCGTGAACGGGCTGCCGGCGTAGGTCGTGTGCGTCCCCGGGTCGTAGGCGGGCACGATGAGATCGAGCAACCAGACCCCGAGCACGAGCGTCACGAGCGCGACCCCGGTCGTGACCGCGAGCGGGATCACGCGCGCGAGCACGGCGGCGCGGCGACCCTCGGGCCCGTGCCACGCCCACGCCAGGCGGATCAGCTCGAACACGACGAGCGCGGGCACGAGGAACAGCCCCGGCAGCTTCATGCAGGCGGCGATCCCGAGCACGATCCCGGCGATCAGCGACTGTTTGCGCAGGTAGAAGGCGGCGGCGAGGACCATCAGCGACACCGAGTAGATGTCGAGCGTGGCGATCCGACCGTGAACGAGCATCAGGTTGTCAATCGCCATCACCCCGGCCCCCCCGACAGCCAGCCATGGGCTTCCGCCGGCCGCACGGACGAGCATGTACATGGCGACGATGGCGATCAGCCCGAAGATCACGCTGCCGATGCGCCACCCCCACGGGTTGTCGCCGAACAGCTTGATCCCGCCGGCCATGATCAGCTTCGCGAGCTGAGGATGCTCGGCGTTCGGGTCCTTGCGCAGCGGCGCATCGGCGTAGGTCGCGCCGGACGGCGGGTGGATGCCCGCGATCACCCGGGCCGCGTTGACGTAGTAGGCCTCGTCAAAAATGAGCGCGTGATCCTGACCGGTCCGGCACGGCGTGCCGCACGGGCGGCCGATGAACAGGACCCGCGCCAGCAACGACAGAGCGAGGATGATGAGCAGCGCGACGAGCGGCGCGCGCGGGTGCGCGAGCAGCTCTCGGATCCTTCCCATCACGCGACGCACGCGCTGCACCTGCGCAACGTACTAGACGGCCGCAGGGGCCGCGGCCGCAGACGCTGCGGCCGCTGGTACGGTCACCCGGTGGTGATCGGGGTCCGCGAGGTGGGCAGATGAGCAAGGGTCGACTCGAGGCGTTCTCCGACGGCGTGCTCGCTGTCGCCATCACGCTGCTCGTGCTTGATCTCCACGTCCCGGACCCGGGGAGCGGCAACCTCGGCCATCAGCTTGCCCACATGTGGCCGAGCTATGCCGCGTACGCGATCTCGTTCCTCACCATCGGGATCATCTGGATCAATCACCACGCGGCGATCGCACGCCTGCGTGAGGTCGACCACGCGATCCTCGTGCTCAACCTCCTGCTGCTGATGAGCATCTGCGTCCTCCCGTTCGCGACCTCGCTGTTCGCGACCTACCTCCGGGAGGCTCGCGGTGAGCACCTCGCCGCGGCGGTGTACGCCGGCGCGCTCCTCGTGATGGGGGTGCTATTCGTCGTGCTCAACCGGCACATCCTCATCTCAAAGGCGCACCTGCTCCAGCCCGAGCTGTCCGACCAGCGCCGGCGGGAGCTGCTCACGCGGAACATCACGGGTGTCCTCCCGTACTTCGTCGCCACGGCGGTCGCGTTTGTCTCGCCGTATCTGACGCTCGGGATTACCGCTGGCGTGGCGGTGTTCTACGCGCTGCCCGCGACGACCGGCTTTGACCGGCAGCGAGGATAGGCGCCGGCGCCGCGCCGCCACCAGCGCGGCACCGGAACCCCACCGCGCCTCGATCTCGACGGCCGGCGCCGGAGTGCCCAGGTGGTAGCCCTGCGCGACCCGCGCCCCGAGCCGGAGCAGCTCGCGTTCCTGTTCGCTCGTCTCCACGCCCTCGACGATCACATCGAGGCCGAGCGTCGCGCCGAGCGCGATGATCCCGCGCAACAGCTCCTCGGCGACGGCATCGCCCGGAACGCCGGCGAGGAAGCTGCGGTCGATCTTCAGCACGGAGAACGGGAGCGTGCGCAACCGCGACAGCGAGCTGTAGCCGGTGCCGAAATCGTCGAGCGACAGCGAGAATCCGGCCTCGCGGAGTCGCGCGAGCGTCGGCAGCACCTCATCAAGCGAGATCGGGCTCGTCTCGGTGATCTCGGCGGAGACGCAGGCGAGATCGATCCCGTGCCGCTCGGCGGTCGCGATCGCGAACTCGGCGAAGGTGGGGCTGCGCAGCTGCCGGGCCGGGACGTTGAAACTGATTCGCGGCGAGAATCCGCGGCCGTCCCACTCGGCGAGCTGCCGGCAGAGCTCTGAGAACACCCACTCCCCGAGCTCCTCGACGAGCGGTGCCTCCTCGAGGAACGGGAGGAACGCCTCCGGAGCGAGCAGACCGCGGTCGGGATCACGCCAGCGCAGGAGCGCCTCGAGCCCCGCGAGGCTATGCCCGCCGGCGATGTCGACGACGGGCTGGTAGAAGAGCTCAAATTCGCCGCGGGCGAGCCCGCTCCGAGCGCGCTGGGTGGCCTCGAGCTCGAGCAGCGAGTGCTGCACCGGCCGATCGAAGATCACGAGCCGACCGCCACCCCGGCGCTTGGCGTTGAACAGCGCCTCGTCGGCGTGCTCGAACAGCGCGTGATGCGAATTGGCGTCGACTCCGAACACGCTCGCCCCGGCGGATCCGCTGATCTCGAACGTCGAGCGCTCGACCGTGAACGGTCGTCGGAACGACGACGCGACGCGGGCACCGAACTCGTGCACGGCGGCAAGCGCCGCGGCCGGATCGCCGGGAAGGTCGTCGAGCAGCAGCAGGAACTCGTCGCCGCCGTGGCGGCCGACGGTCACGTGCATGCCGACGTGGTCCCCGAGCCGGGCGGCGATCAGCCGGAGCAGCTCATCGCCCGCCGCATGCCCGAGCGTCGCGTTGACGCGGCCCATTCCGTCGACGTCGACGAACACGAGCGCACTGCACGACGCCTCCCGACGACTGCGGGCGACGGCCGCCTCGATGCGGTCGGCCATCGCGATGCGGTTTGGTAGCTCGGTGAGCTCGTCGCGGTACGCGAGCCGTCGCAGCTCGGCCTCGGCCCGGCCGCCGAGCGGCTCGTCCCGATCTCCCATTTCGCCATCTTGGAATAGCGCAACAGGAGATGCAAGCCGTGAGATCTTTATGGCAGGTCTGCCCCGCTGAGGCGAACCGTCCGACGGCCGCTGAGATGGCCTGTCAGTCGACGTAGACGGTGTGCGGATGCGACAGGCGCGCGTAGGCGTCGGGGCGCCGCGTCGTCAGGAACGGAAACAGCTCGAGCCAGTCACGCCGCTGGTCGAGGTCAAGATCGGCGACGAGGACCGCCGGTTCGTCTCGAGACGCTTGGACGAGAACCCGCCCGTACGGATCGGAGATGAAGCTCGAGCCGTAGAACGTGAGCGGGCCCTCGACCCCGATCCGGTTGACGGCAACCATGAACGTGCCGTTGGCGATGCCGTTGCCGGTGATCACCTTCTGCCACAGAGGCTCGGTGTCGAAGCCCGGATGGTCAGGCTCGGAGCCGATCGCGGTTGGGTAGACGATGATCTCGGCGCCGGCGAGCGAGTACGCCCGGGCGAGTTCCGGGAACCACTGATCCCAGCACGTCGGGCAGCCGAGGCGCGCGACGCCGTCCGCGGTCTGCAACTCCGCCAGCGGGAACGGATCAGCGTCCGCCGGGCCCGGCCGGAAGTACCGATCCTCGTGGTATCCCGAGGTCACCGGAATGTGGAGCTTGCGGGTGCGGGAGACGAGCCGTCCGTCCGGGGCGACGACGATCGCGGTGTTGTACCCAAGGCCGTCCTCACTCTGCTCGTCACGCTCGAACAACGACGCGTGGACGTACACCTCGGTCTCGGTGGCGAGCCGGGCCGCGAACGCGAACGTCCGGCCGGTTGCCAGGTCCTCCGGATGGGCACCGTCGACGGCTCCTGGCCCGTCCGGTGTGATCGCGAAGTACGGAGACAACGTGAGCTCCTGGAGGCACACGATCCGAGCTCCATGCTCAGCGGCGAGACGGATTCCGGCCGCGAGCGCCGCCTCGTGCGTGTCGGGATCCGCGTGCCAGCGCTGCTGGACGGCGCCGACGCGGAGCGGGGCGCGATCCGGCGGCCGGCTGCGTGCCGGTGACTCGGCGGGCGGCGTGGCGAGGAGGAGCTGCGGTTCAGTCACAGGTTCGTCCAATCGCGCCGCAGACTAGACATCCAGCGCGCATCCAGTCGGACTACCGATGGCCGATTCGGCCAGACGCCCTCAGGATCACCGGGATTTCCGCCGACTTTGGTCATATGCGCTTCTCTGAGCGGACCTTTGGTGCAGCCTCCCTGGGCCTTGGCGTCCTGCTGATCGCGGTTATGTCGACCGCGCTCGCGGTGCTCGACGGCGCGGGCGCCTGGGTCGTGCTCCTGCTCGGCGGCACCGTGCTTGGCTTGATGTTCGTGCTCGCCGGGGTCGGCATCGTCGGCGTCACCAAAGCGATCGCGGCCGCCGAGGAGCAGTCCCTCGTCGATCCGCTGACGACGCTGCCGAACGCTGACCGCCTCGCGCTCGACCTCGCCGAGGTGCTTGCGGATGGCGACGACGCGGTGTTCTCCCTCCATCTCCTCGACGGGTTCAAGAGCTACAACGAGGCCTACGGCCGGGCGTGCGGCGACACGATGCTCGTGTGGCTGACCGACAAGCTGCGGGCCGCCGTCCACGGGAACGCGACGGTGTACCGGATGCGAGGTGGCGAATTTGCGCTGCTCGCACTGGGAACCGACGAGGACACGCTTGATGTCCGGGCCGCCGTCGCCGACGCCCTGCTTGAGACCGGCGAGGGGTTCGTCATCCGCTCGCGATTCGGCGAGGTCGTGTTGCCAGGACCGACGACGACCGTCAGCGAGGCGCTCAAGGTCGCCGACCACCGGGCCCAGAGCCAGCGCAAGGCGGGGCGCCGCGATCCCGACGTGGCGCCTCCCGATGACGCGATCGAGGTGACCCGGAGTCCAGCATCACGGTTCGACGTCGCCGAGCTCGCGTCCGATGTCGGCCAGCGCATGGGGCTGGCGGCCGATCGGCTCGACGACCTCGCAGCCGCGGCGCACCTCCGTGACATCGGCAACATGGCGCTCCCTGGCGAGATCCTCCGCCAGGAGCATGAGCTGAGCGCCGCCGAGTGGGACTTCATCCGTCTTCACACGATCGTCGGCGAGCGACTCCTGTCGGCGAACTTCGCGATGGCCGAGGTCGGCCGGCTCGTGCGATCGAGCCACGAGCGCTGGGACGGCCGCGGCTACCCCGACGGCCTGAGCGGCGGGCAGATCCCGGTCGGCTCGCGCATCGTGTTCGTGTGCACCGCCTTCCAGGACATGACCTCGGCGCGCCCCTACCGAGCGGCGCTCACCGTCGAGGAGGCGCTCGCCCAGCTCCGGGGCGCGGCGGGCACCCAGTTCGACCCCGACGTCGTCCGGGTGTTCGACGAGGTCTTTGGGCAGGTCGCTGACGGCGGCCGGATCCCGACCGCCGCCGCCGCGCCGCGTCGTCTGCGCGTCCTCGTGGCCGACGACGACGCCGCCTCTCGCTTCCTGCTCTGGCGCTCGGTCGAGGCGGCGGGCCACCAATGCGTGACCGTCACGTCGGGGAACGAGGCGCTCGAGACCTTCCGGCGCGAGTTGCCCGACATCGTCCTGTGTGACGCGCGGCTGCCGGGAATCGACGGCCACGAGCTATGTCGGCTGATCCGCTCCGAGTCGGACGCCCCCCACACCTACTTCGTGATGCTGACGGCGCTCGGCGACCTCGGGCTGGCGCGCAGCGACGGCGGAGCGGGTGCTGACGACTTCCTGACCAAGCCGATCGCGCGGGAGGAGCTGGACGCTCGCCTGCTCGCCGCCGCCCGCGGCGTGCTCACGCACGATCACGCGACCGGCGCTCGGTAGTACGGTCTCCGTCTGCCTCAGGCGAGGTGCTGGCGGTGGGCGACGGCCGCCGCCTGGGTACGAGAGCGCACGCCAAGCTTCGCGAGGATCCGGGACACGTGGACGCTCGCCGTCTTCTCGGCCATGTAGAGGGCGGCGCCGATCTGCCGGTTGGTCGCGCCCTCGGCGATCAGCGCGAGCACCTGGCGCTCGCGTGGCGTGAGCCCGAACGGATCGTCATCGGCGCGTCCGTCGGACGGCTCCAGTGATCCGTCGCCGGCTGCCGCCGCGCCGTTCGGAGCCGCGATCTCGAGCCGGGCGCGCTCGGCCAGTGCGGTCGTCTCGCCGATCATCCACTTCGCGCCGAGGGCGCGGGCGCTCTCGAGCGTCTGCCGGACCTCGTCGGCCGCCGCGGCACGATCGCCGGCCTCGACGTAGGCCTCCGCGGCCCGCCAGTGCGCCATCGCGCTCGGGTACGGACGCCCAATCGCCGCCCAGCTGGCGGCCGCCTTCAACCACAGCTTCGGATCGTTCCGCCCACGTGCGCGCGCAAATTCCGCCGCGCCCATGTCCCGCCACCCCCGCTCGACCGGCCCCCCCTCCTGGGCGGCCGCGGTGAGGCGCTGCATGTGGATCCGCGCCCGGGCGATCGCATCGCGCTCCTGGTCCTTCTCGTGGAGGTCCCGGGCGCGCTGTGCGACGTCAGCCTCGATCTTCAGGCCGATCGCCGTGACACGAGCGATCCGCATCACGTCGTCGGTGCACAGCTCGAGCCGGTCGAGTGCCTCGGCGACCGCCTGGCGCGCCGCCGGCAGCTCACGCCGTCGCCGCCGGAGCTCACCGAGCATCGACCCGAGCACCCCGATCCATTGCGGCTCCGAGCTGACGGCCACCAGCGGCCCGGCATCGGCCAGCCGGCGCTCGGCGAGCTCCTCGTCGCCGACGCCGAGCGCGAGATCGGCATCCCGCAGCAGGCAGAAGATCAGCTGCGTCCCGAGCATCTGGCTGCGTGACGGGACCAGACACGACCGAGCCGTCTCCCAGTCGCCGAGCTCAAACGCGATCTCCGAGATCGTCAGGGACATCCATTCGTAGGCCCGTTTGAGCCGGCGCGGGGTCTTCGCCAGCCCCTCGCGGCCCACCTCGAGCGCATCGGTGCTGCGCCCGCGCAGGTTGAGCATGTCGGCGAGGTTGGCGTACGCATACGTGATGCCGTCGGCGTCCTCGTTGCGCTCGGCGATCGCAATCGCCTGCCGCAGGCTCGCGACGCCCTCCTCGAACTCGCCGAGCGCGAGTTGCGCCATCCCAAGCGTGTTGAGGACCTCGCCCTCGGCGACGGTGTCGCCGGCGGCGACCGCCTCCTCAAGCGCCCTCTCGCCGGCACGCGTCGCATCCCGGTAGCGGCCGCGCAACGCCCGGGTGCGGGCAAGCCAGCCGAGGAGCATCGCGCGCTCGTGGCTCGGCTCGGCGCCGTCAGGGAGCATCGCCAGCGCGCGCTCGGCGGTGGCCACACCCTCGAGCCCGCGGTTGAGCGCCCACAACGTACGAGCGAGCCGCGCGAGGATCCACGAGTAGCGATACGGGTCGCTGTCCGGATCGATCTCGGCGAGCGCGGATTCAAGCAGCACCGCACTGCGGTTGTAGTCACCAACCTGGGTCTGCGCCGCGGCGGCGTGCGTGAGGAGGTCCGGACGGTCCATCCCGGCCAGCTCCTCGGCGTCGGACACCCGCGGCCACAGTTCGAGGGCCCGCTCGGCGAGATCGGCGGCCTCGCCGAAGGCGAGCGAGCGGCGCGCCGCCCGCGACGCGCGCACGAACGCCCGCAGCGCGGCCGGCTGGTCTCCCGCCGCCGCGTAATGCCCGGCGATCGCGCCTGCGGTGTCAACGGTCGCATCCCCGTCGGCCACGTCACGCTGCTCAAACGCCCGCGCGAGCGCAAGGTGCAGATCGACCCGCTCGCCGGGCAGCAGGTCGTCGTAGACCGCCTCGCGCAGCAGCGCGTGACGGAAGAACAGCGCGCCGTCGTCACTGGCAACGAGCACCTGCTCGGCAACCGCCTCCCGCAGGGCCTCGTGGAGTCGCCCATGCTCAATCCCGGTGACGGCGGCGATCGTCGCCTCATCGACGCGCCGCCCGACCGCGATCGCGCGGGCCGCTCGCTGGGCATCGGCCGGCAGCCGCTCGATCCGCAGCATGAACGCGTCGCGCAGGCTCTGCGGCGCCGCGCCGCGCCCGTCGAGCCCGGCTGCGAGCAGCTCCTCGGTGTAGAGCGGGTTCCCCTCGCTGCGGGCGAACAGCCGCTCGACGAGCCCCTCGCTCGGCGCGTCGCCGAGGATGTCCGCGAGCGCCTCGGTGAGCTCGGGGCGGTCGAACGGCGCGAGGTCGACCCGCCGAACCCGCTCGAGCCGCTCGAGCTCGGCGAGCAGCGGACGGAGCGGGTGGCGGCGGTGCAGCTCGTCGCTCCGGAAGGTGAGCAGAATCATGAGCCGCTCCTGTCGGAGGCTGCGCGCCAGGAACGTGACGAACGTCCGCGTCGAGCGGTCAGCCCAGTGCAGGTCCTCCAGGATGAGCGCGACGGGCTGGGTGTCGCTCAGGCAGTCGAGCAGCTCGAGCAGCGCCTCGAACAGGCGGAGCTGCCCAACCCCGTCGCCGCCGACAACCGTGCGGGTGCCGCCGCGCGTGCCGCCGTCGTCCAGCGACGGGAGCAGCGCTGCCAGCTGGGCTCGGCTTCCGGCGGTGAGACTGGTTAGGGAGGGATGACGCTCTCGGACGAGGGGCCGGAGCGCGCCGAGCAGCGGTGCGTAGGGAAGCTCGGTGTCGCCCTGCTCGACCGCTTCACCGCGGAGGACCAGCGCGTCCTCGCCGCCCAGCCGGCCTTCAAATTCGGTGACGAGGCGGGTCTTGCCGACGCCGGACTCCCCGCCGAGGAGCACGACCCCGGGACGCCGTTTCGTCGCCTCCTGCCAGGCAAGCTCGAGTTCCGCCAGCTCCCCGACCCGCCCGACGAGATGGCTGCTGGTCAGCCGCGCGCGCATCGACGAAGTATCGCCGGAGAGTGCAGCCGAGGGCCACCCCGTATTTCCTGCGGTGATCAACGTTACTTGTGCCCGGTGAAGGTCCTAGGCGGCGCGGAGCCGCTTGGGGGACGAGCGCCGGGCGCGGGCCCGCCGGGCGGCCTCACGGCGGCGCCGGATCCGGTTCGAGAGCGATCCATGGTTCTCCGTCGTGGCCGTCGTGGCCATGGCGCTGGAGCTCTGAGACTCGGGCGCCGGCAAGTGCATAGTCGAGGTTGGAATTCATCGGGCGTCTCCCTTGATGACGTGTTTCTCGGTGATCTCAGAATGAACTGAGAACCGATGCCTTACATCGGGAGAACGGTGCGTGTTTGGCCTTACGAGGCCTTACGCGTTATTCCGCCGCCTGAGGGGCGGGCTGCTCGACGCCGGGGATCTCCTCGCCGGAGCTGTTCGGGCTCGCCACGGAGCGGCTGGCCGCGGCGATCTCCTCCGCGGTCACGTTCTGCGGGTGGTGACACGCCGCCAGGTGGCCGCCCGCGTACTCGGTCAGCTGCGGCTCGACCCGCTTGCAGATATCCGTCGCGGCCGGGCAGCGCGTGTGGAACCGGCAGCCCGACGGGGGGCGGATCGGGTTCGGCGGCTCACCGGAGACGAGTGGCCGGGTCCGGGCCCGGTTCTCGTGCGGGTCCGGGATCGGAATCGCGCCGAGCAGGGCCGACGTGTACGGGTGGATCGGCTTGTCATAGAGCTCCTCGGCGGGCGAGATCTCCATCAGCTTGCCGAGGTACATGACCACGATCCGGTCTGAGACGTGTCGGACGACGCTCAGGTCGTGCGCGACGAACACGTACGACAGATCGAGGTCGTCCTGAAGATCGTCGAGCAGGTTGATCACCTGCGCCTGAATCGATACGTCAAGGGCAGAGACCGGCTCGTCGAGCAGGATCAGCTGGGGATTCATCGCCAGCGCCCGAGCGATCCCGATTCGCTGGCGCTGGCCGCCGGAGAACTCGTGCGGATAACGGTTGATGTGCTCCGGGTGCAGCCCGACGCGATCGAGCAGACTGCGGGTCTCGTCTTCGATCTGCTTGTGCGGCACGCCACGCAGCTTGAGCGGCGTCGCGAGGATCTGGAGCACGCGCTTGCGCGGGTTGAGCGACGCCTGCGGGTCCTGGAAGACCATCTGCATCTCGCGACGGATCGGTTCAAGCTCCTTGCGGCTCGCGCCCGTGATGTCCTGGCCGCGGAACTTGATGGCGCCGCTCGTCGCGTCGATCAGCCGGACGAGTGCGCGGATCAATGTCGTCTTACCGCAACCGGACTCCCCGACGATCCCGAGCGTCTCCCCCTTGCGGAGCTCGAACGAGACGTCGTCGACGGCGTGGACGTGACCGACGGTCCGGTCGATGATCAGCCCTGACTTGATCGGAAACAGGATCCGCAGGTGCTCGACGTCAAGCAGGTTGCCGTCGACGGTGCTCGTCTGCGACGGCGCCGTTGGTGGCGTCGGTGGCACTCATGAGGACGCCACCGTCTCGGGTGCCGCCAGGCCGATCTGGTCGCCGACGACCCGCCGGCGGCGCTTCTCCTCGAGATCGAGCCAGCACCGGTCGAGATGCTCGGCGTTGTCTGGAAGTCGTGCGCTCAGCTCCGGCACCTCCGTGCACTTGTCGAAGCGGTGCGGGCAACGGGGACGGAAGTGACAGCCCTCCGGCGGGCGCAGCAGCGACGGCGGCAGCCCGGCGATGGCCGGCAGCCGCGTGGAGCGGTCGCGGTCGACCCGCGTGATCGATCCGAGCAGGCCCCATGTGTAGGGGTGCTGGGGGTCGTAGAAGATCTCGTCGAGCGTGCCCTGCTCGACGACGCGCCCGGAGTACATGACGACGATCCGGTCCGCGATGTCGGCAACGACGCCGAGGTCGTGGGTGACGAGGATGATCCCGGCGTCGGTTTCGGCGCGGAGTTGGCGCAGCTCCTCCAGGATCTGCGCCTGGATCGTCACGTCAAGCGCCGTCGTCGGCTCGTCGGCGATCAGCAGCTTCGGCGAGCAGGACAGCGCCATCGCGATCATCACGCGCTGGCGCATGCCGCCGGAGAACTCGTGCGGGTAGGAGCGCAGCCGCTCGCGAGCGCGCGGGATGCCGACGCGCTCCATCAGCTCAACCGCCCGGTCGAGCGCCTGGGCCTTGGTGATGTCGTGGTCGTGGACCCGGATCTGCTCGACGATCTGATGCCCGATCCGGTACACGGGATCAAGCGAGCTCATCGGGTCCTGGAACACCATCGCGATCTCGCCGCCGCGGATCTTCTGCAGCTGATCGGCCGAGGCACCGAGCAGCTCAACGTCCTCAAGCATCGCCTGGCCTTCGATCCTGGCGTTGGGACCGCGGGTCAACCCCATCAACGTCATCGCGGTCACCGACTTGCCGGAGCCGGACTCACCGACGATCGCCACGACCTCGCCACGGTCGATCGAGAACGAGACGCCGTCGACGGCCTGGACGATGCCGCCCTCGGTCGCGAACGACACGCGAAGGTCATCGACCTTCAGCAGGTGCTGCGCCTCCGCGCTCACGTGAGCCGGATCCGCGGGTCGAGGTAGGCGTAGAGGACGTCAATCACCGCGTTGAGGAACACGACGAAGAACGCCGTGAGCAGCACGATCGCGAGCAGCGGGATGATGTCGAGCTTGCCGATCGAGTCGGCGGCGAGCTGCCCGACGCCGTGCAGGTTGAACACGGTCTCGGTGAGGATCGCCCCGCCGCCGATCACCTGGGCCATGTCGAGACCCCACAGCGAGATGATCGGGATCAGGCTGTTGCGCAGGACGTGCCGGAACAGCACCTGGCGATCGGACAGCCCCTTGGCGTGGGCGGTGCGGACGTAGTCCTCGTTGATCGTGTCGAGAATCGTCGAGCGCAGCACGCGTGAGTAGAAGCCGATGAACAGCACCGACAGCGTGAACCACGGCAGGATCAGGTGCGTGAACCACTGCCACGGGTCGTCGGTGAACTTCACGTAGCCGCCGAGCGGGAAGATGCCCGCCTTGTAGCCGAGGAAATAGAGCAGGACCGCGCCGAAGAAGAACGGTGGGAACGACACGCCGGCCATCGACAGCACGGTCAGCAGTCGGTCCACGAATTTGCCCGCCTTGACTGCCGCCAACGTCCCCACGACGATCGACGCCAGCAGCCAGAAGATCCCCGCTCCGATCGCGAGCGACAACGTCGCCGGCAGGCCCTGTTTGATCTCGTCGAGCACGTTGAAGCCCTGCGTGTACGAGTACGCCTCCCCGGTGAAGATGTTCTTCATCGTGTTGGCGTACTGCTCGTAGATCGGCTTGTTGAAGCCGTACTTCGCCTCGATCTGCTGGACCTCGGCCTGGGTCGCGCTCCGCCCGGCGAGCCGCTGACCGGGATCGCCGCCCGGGATCTTGACGAGCATCACGAACGTCAGCACCGAGACGATGAACATCACGAGGATCATCGCGATGAGTCGGCGGACGATGAAGCGGGCCATCAGTGAGCGATTCTCACCTTCGAGCGCGGGTCAAGGGCGTCACGCAGGCCGTCGCCGAAGATGTTGATTGACATGACCGTCAGCACGAGCATGATCCCCGGCACAAGCACGTTGTGGAACGCGGCCGGGATCGTCGCGACGCCGTCGGAGATCATCGTCCCCCACGACGGGTTCGGCGGTTTGATACCCGCGCCAAGGAAAGACAAAGCAGCCTCGAGCAGGATCGCGTTGGCCAGGATCAGCGGCACGAACACGACGATCGTCGACGCGAGGTTCGGCATGATCTCGGTGAACATGATCCGCGTGTGGCTGAGGCCCTGCTGGCGGGCCGCATCGACGAACTCCCGTTCTCGCAGCGTCAGCACCTGCCCGCGCACCGGTTTCGCCACGTACGGGATGTAGACGATCCCGACGACGAACGCTGGTACGTACAGCGCGTTGCCGTTGATGCTGATGAACCAGATGTGGATGCCCGAGACGGCGAGCGTCGCCCCGAGCGCGATCCCGAGCAGCACCGCGGGATACGCCCAGATCGAGTCGAGGAACACCCCGATCGCCGAGTCGGCGAGGCCGCGGAAGTAGCCGCCGACGATCCCCAGGATGAGCGCCAGGATCATCGTGATGACCGTCGCGATCGCGCCGACCTCGAGCGAGTTGCGCCCGCCGTAGAGGAGCCGGACCGCGACGTCGCGGCCGGTCGAGTCGGCGCCGAGGAAGTACTTGCTGTGCCACGTCGGGCCGATCGGGATCCCGGTCGGATCGACGACATACGTCTTCTTCCCGGCGATCAGAATCGGCTTGTCGATGTTCTGATCGGCGAGCCCGATGTGGGCGACGTCATGCGAGTAGACCGGCGCGAGCAGGCACAGCGCGAGGATCACGAGGAAGAGGGCGCCGAAGAACAGCGCCACCTTGTTGCGCCGCAGCCGGCGCCACGCGAGCCGCCACGGCCCGAGGCCCTCGGGCAGCTGCTCGCCGTCGACGTCGAGGGGGGCCTCGAGGCCGGACGAGAACTCTGTGCCTGGAGCGGAAGTAGTCGCCATCAGTAGCGGGTCGGGCTGGGACAGCGTAGCCGTCCCAGCCCATACTCGCGAGTCAGTTCCTACTTCGTCGTCAAACTGCTGAAGTCCCACCCGTACAGGCCATGGAAGATGGCCTTGCTCAAGTCGATCCGACTTGAGGTGAATGCGGGGAAGGTCTGGTAGCCGAAGACGGCGACGTATGCCTTCTGGGCGACGTACTGGTCGAGCGCCTGCCACTGGCTCGGCGATCGAGTTCAGCTGGCTCGTCGGCGTCGCCCCGAGCTTGTTCGACGTGCTGTCGATGTGCGGATCCTTGACCTGGCCGAAGTTCTGGTTGTTCGTCGGCTGGATCGCTGACCCCTGCAGCAACAGGTAGAAGTCGATCGGGTTCGGGAAGTCCTGGTTCCAGTCGGCGAAGCCCGTCTGCGGGTTGAGCTTCAGGTTGCCGATCGTCGTGAAGTACGTCGCGTCGGCGATGACCTTCTGGGTCGCCTTGAAGCCGATCTGGTTCAGGAACTGCGTGTAGTACGTCATCCACTGCTGGCGCGGCGAGCGCGTCTCGCTCCAGACGGTGACCGGCGTGCCGGCCATCCCGGACTGCTGGACGAGCTGCTTGGCCTTGGCGATGTTGCCGCCGCTCTTCGGATCGCCGTACGGGCACGCGCCGGTCGGGTGACCGACCATGTTCGGCGGCAGGAAGAAGCAGCCGGGGATCAGCGTGCCCGAGCCGAGTCGGCTCATGGCGTTCTGGTCAAGACCGGTGATGACGGCCTCCCGCGCCAGCTGGCTCGAGAACGGCTTGGTCTTGGTGTTCAGGAAGATGTAGTAGGTCGAGTTCATGACCTTCTTCGAGTACCGGTCCTTGGCCTGCGACGTTGATCTGCGGCAGCAGGCTGCCGGGGATCGTGTCGGCATAGTCGAACACGTCGGCGGTGTTCTGAAGCACCGACAGCGCGTTCGACGAGACGTTCGACGAGATCTTCACGTTGATGTTGGAGAAGCCGTTCGGGATGCCCGGGATCGCCTCCGACGCCCAGTGCGGGTTCTTGACCAGCTGGAACGACGCGTTCGGCACGACGTTCGTGATCATGTACGGCCCGACGCCCGGCGGCGGGTTGTTCGGCAGGTTCTTCATCGGCGTGCCGGTCGGGACGAGGCCCGAGGACGGGAACGCCAGAACGTTGTCGAACGCTCCGTACGGCGCGATCAGATGGATCGTGATCTTTCCGGTCGCGTCATCCGTCGTGATGCCGGAGATCGTCTTTGACTTGCCGGCCGCGTACTCCTTGGCGCCGACGATCGTGCCGCCGTAGAACTGGCCGGAGCCGCCCCACGGGAGCTTCAGCGAGCGCTCGATCGTGTACGTGAAGTCGCTCGCCTTGACCGGCTTGCCGTTCGAGAACACGAGACCCTTGCGCAGGGTCGCGGTGTACGTCTTGCCGCCGTCGCTGACGGTCGGCAGCGCGGTCGCCAGACCCGGGATCACCTGACCGCCGGCCTGGCCGCTCGCGTGGGCGTACGCCGTCAGCCCGGTGTACGCGAGCCAGTCCGCCTCGGCGGCCTGCGTCGTGTACCCAAAGCCAGGATCAAGCGAGTCGGGGGCCGTGCCCGCGACGACTGTGATGGTGCCCCCAGACGAACCACCACTGGTGGTGCTGCTGCCGCCGCCGCCTCCTGACGACGACGACGACGCTTGATGACGAGCCTCCGCACGCGCTCAGCGCGACTACTGATGCGAGCGCAAGAAGGGTCGTGCACAACGACCTGCTGTGCCTCCTCAACTGCATTCCTCCTCCTGCGACGTTGTGGTCCCGCGCGAAACCTAGCGCGGCATTGGGCTTCCCGGCCCAGCAGCCTACTCCTCCTAATCAAGGCGCAACATCAGTGCAGCCGCCGTGCGAGCCTGATCCAACCCGGACCGATGGGCCTCAGTGGTGCCATAGCCCCACTGAGGCCCATCGACCCAACCGTCAATCGAGTGTCAGGACGGCCTTGCCGTTGACGCGCCGGTCGAGCAGCGCCTCGATCGCGGTCGCCGCGTCGCTCCACGAGGCCGTGATCGCGATCTGAGGATCGAGCCGGCCGGCCGCGATCAGATCGGCGAGGCGCCGCAGGTCGGCGCTCCCCGTGCGCGTGTGCTCAAGCTCGTCGAAGATGTACAGGCCGTGGAGCGTGGCGCCGTGCGCCCGGCCGAACAGCGACCGCGTCGGATAGGAGACCGGCTCGGTCGTCGTCGCGGCGAAGCTGACGACGGTTCCGTGCGGCGCGACCCGCTGGAGCGCCGCGCCGAGCACCGGCCCGCCGACCGCGTCGACGATGACCTCAAACGTCGGGCCCTCGGTCTCAAGCTCTGTCTGCAGCTCATCGGCGCCGAGCTCGGCCAGGCCCTCGGTTCGCCGCGCGACCGCCGTCACATGGGCGCCCGCGACCTTGGCGAGCTGGATCGCGAACCGCCCGACGCCGCCGCTCGCGCCGGTAACGGCCACGCGCTTGCCGAGCACGAACCCGCCGAGCTCGAGCGCCCGCAGCGCGGTCAGACCGGCGACCGGCAGCGTCGCGGCCTGCTCAAACGTCACCGTGTCCGGCAACTCGGCGAGCCATTCGGTCTTGACCGCTGCCCGTTGCGCCCACGCGCCGCGCAGCATCAGCCCGACGACGCGCGCCCCCGCCTGGGGACCGCTCCCGTCGGCCGCCGGCTCGGCGACGACGCCCGCGAGATCCCATCCCCACACGGCCCCCGGCTCGCTCCGCTCGAGCCGCATGACCTCGCCCCGGTTGAGGCTGATCGCTCTGACCTCGACGAGGGCCTGATCGGGCGCCGGCCGGGGGTCCGGGACGTCGGCGATCTCGACGCCTGGCTGACCGGCGGAAGCGACGAGTGCTCGCACCCGCCCAGCGTACCGGAGGTATGGTGTCGTACCGGATCGGCCCTGAAGGAGGAGTGACGGTGACGAGGATCAGACTGCTCGGAGTTGCGGTCGTGTCGTGCTTTGCGCTCGCGGTGTCGGCGAGTTCTGCCGCTGCCCTGAGCGTCCAGTGGATGCCCGGATTTTCGGCCCCTGGCACGCCCGCCAAGTACAACCGCGTCGGCGTCATCAAGGTCGGGCCGAAGCGGGCCAAGAACGTCCTCGTGCTCGAGCCCGGCACCTCGGCCGGTGGCGGCTACTTTGTCCCGCTCGCCCAGTGGATCGCGGCCAAGACCCACGGCTGGCAGGTGTGGTCGGTCGAGCGGCGCGAGAACCTCGTCGAGGACCAGTCCGAGCTCAACCTCGCCAAGCAGGGCAAGGTCGGCGGGAAGCGCGCTGTTCAACTACTACCTCGGGTATCTGACGAACCCGTCGATCACGAAGCACATGGTCATCCCGGACCCCGCGGCGTTCAGCTTCGCCAAGGGGTGGGGCATGAACGTCGCCGTGCAGGACCTCCACCGCGTGATCGCGGCCGCGCGCCGGCTCGGCGGCCAGGTCGTGCTCGGCGGTCACTCGCTCGGCGGGTCGGTCGTCGCGGCCTACGCGACGTGGAACTTCGGCGGGCATCCGGGTGCTCGTGACCTCGCCGGGCTCGTGTTCATCGACGGCTCGAGCTTCCGGACGGAGACGGCAGCCCAGGCGCGAACCGCGCTGCACGACCTCAACGCACCGAAGGCCACGCCGTGGCTCACGTTCGGCAGCATCCCCTCGCCGTTCGCCGGCCTGTTCGTCATGACCGGGTCCGAGGGAGCGCTCATCGATCCCAACAGCCCGTCCACGGGCCAGGCGTTCTCGCTCCTGCCGGATGGGTTGAAGCCCTCTGTCCCGGTCACGAACCTCGGGCAGTTCGGATTTGCGCTCAACGCGACCGCCCACGAGAACCCCACTCCAGCAGGGTCTGGCGGCATCCCAGGCTCATCTCGGGCGCGGCATTGCGGCCGCCGGCCCGGTTCACGGCTGGGACGGCACCGGCGCGCTGACGCCGATCAAGCGCTTCGCGACGATGTTTGCGACCCCGGGAATACAGAGCGTCGACGGCAGCGAGTGGTACTTCCCCCAGCGGCTGACCGATGACACCGGCGCGGTCGGCAACGGCATCGCGAATCCCGCCCAGGCCGTATTGAACGTTCATTCAACGTTTGGGCGCGCGCTCCCCAAACGCCTGCGGATGTACGCCTTTGCGACGTCGCTCGGGCGGCACTTCGTGATTGACGCCGTCCGGCAACTCGCCAAGCAATCGCACATCCCGTCACGCAACGTGATCCTCATCAACCGCGCCAGCACCTACGCCCACAACGACCCCAATGGCGCATATCCGCACAACGTGTTCTTCGATCACCTTCTGCCGTTCCTGCGCGCCATCAGTGCCGGATAGCCGCTGCTCGCGATAGCTTTCTTTTGGGTCCATTGCCGTGCGAGCCATCGCGCCGGCGGGATCACAACGAGGTCAGCTGTGGCAACCAAGGGAATTCAGGCGCTGGAGGCGCAACTGCAGGGACCCGTTCCGGGCGCGCTGCAGGACCTCGATGACCGTCACCTAGGTGACCTGGCGGAGGCGATCCGCGACGCGCGCCGCCGCCAGGCGGCGGAGCTCCAGGCGGCGGGCGATCAGGCGCTGAGCCACATTCCGCGCCTGCTGCGGATTCCGATCCGAAAGGCGCTGGGCTGAGCCGATGAGCGAGACGCTCGAGGCCCGGGCCGAAATCCTCAAACTCTCCCGGCTGCTGGGTCGCCAGGCGGATGGATTCGCGTACCTGGAAGGGATGCCGTCGGCCGAGATCAGGCTGCTGCGCGAGCAGGTCACCGACGTCCTCTTCACCGCCCATGGCCCGGCCCTGTCGCGGCTCGCCGCCGCGAGCCGGCTGCTGCCGGTGGCGTTGGTCGCCACGCTCGGCGAGAAGGTGTTCGGCCCGGTGCTCTCGGCGCGCGTGGCGGGGCTGCTCGACCCAGGCCGCGCGGTCGAGATGACCTCGCGGCTGCCGATCGGGTTCCTCGCCGACGTCGCGATCGAGCTCGACCCCCGCCGGGCGAGCGAGGTCATCGGCCGGATCCCGCCCGAGCAGATCGCGGCGATCACCCGCGAGCTGATCGGCCGCGGGGAATACGTGACCATGGGCAGGTTCGTCGGCCATCTCAGCAGCGACGCGATCGTGTCCGCCGTCGGCGTGATGGACGACACCGCCCTGCTCCGGGTCGCGTTCGTGCTCGAATCGAAGGACAGTCTGGAGGATCTCGTGGGCGTGCTGCCGAGCGAGCGACTCGACGGGATCATCGAGGCCGCCGCCAACGCGGACCTGTGGCCGGAGGTGCTCGACCTGCTCGGGCATCTGGCGCTCACCCAGCGCCGCGAGCTCGTGGAGCGAGCGTCCGCCTGGGATGCGGGAAGCACCCTCGGCGCGCTGCTCGACGCCGCACGCACTCAGAACATGTGGGCGGAGCTGCTCCCGCTCGTCACGTTGCTCCCGGACGCGGGCCGCGAACGCGTCGCCGGCCTCGTCAGCGCGCTCGAGCTCGACGATGACGCGGTGCAGGAGATCGCGACCGCCGTGCTCGAGTACGACCTCTGGGAGCCGGTGCTGATCATCGCGGACTCGCTCCAGGACGCCGACCTCGCCCGGGTGGCGGAGCGGCTCGCCGATCCGGTGGCCGCGATGGATCCCGTCGAGCGCGAGGTGATCGCCGAGCGGGCGCGGGTCGCCGGGCTGATGGACCGGCTCGGCCCGCTGAGCGTGGTCCTGGGCGGCTAACCAGACCAGGCGGCCGACGATGCACTCGGCGAGCCGCTTGGCCGATCCGGGCGCGTGGGTGAAGAACAGCGATGGCTCGGTGAGCTCGAGCTCGACCAGCCGGGGCGCGCCGTCGGAGCCCTGGATCACGTCGACCCGGGCGTAGAGCAGGTCGGTGCGGCGCCAGGGCAGCGCGTCGAGGATCTCTTCCGCGATCGCGCGCTCGGCGTGGGAAGGCGTTCGCGGCTCGATCTCCTCTTCGACGAACAGGGCGTTCGACGGTCCGTGGCCGGGGCGGAGCATCGGCCCCTTGCGGATCGCGTGCGAGTAGACGCCGTCGAAGTAGATGAGCGCGGTCTCCCCGTGGTGATCCACCGCGTCCAGATACGGCTGCACCATCACGGTCTGACCGGCCGACAGCAGCGCCACGACGTGCTCGTGGGCGCGCTCGGCGTCCTCGGGGGCGTATCGAGCGGCATCATGCGAGCCGGCGGCCACGCTCGGCTTGACGACAAATTCGTCGTCGGGCTCGGGGCGCCAGGTCTCGCCCGGAGCGATGAACGCCGTCTCGACGGCGTGCGGCAGCTCGAGGAGATAGCGCTTATCGGTGTTCCAGCTCAGGACGTCCGGCGGATTGAGAATCCGCGGGACGCGGCCGGCCCACTCCAGAAACGCCTCGCGCTTGAGCGTGTAGTCCCAGGTCGCGCGGACGACGACGAGGTCGTAGCCGGACCAGTCGATGCTCTCGTCATCCCACACGGCCGGCGCGGCGTCGACGCCGAGCTCACCGAGTGCCTCGGCGAGCGCGGGCTCGTCGGCGTCGAGCTTCGGCAGCTCGGCGCACGTGGCGAGCGCGACCCGTGGCCGCGACCCGGGCCGCGATCCGGGGCGGTTCATGCGACCCAACGCTCGTTCAGCTCGGACCACGTCGGCGCAGGCTGAGGCAGGACGCCCCCGTTGCCGGCGCCGCTGCGAAGGCCGTCGAGGATCACGGTCAGGTACCGGCGCCGGAGCGCGTGTGTGCGCTCCCGGTCGCGCACCTTGATCGCCGCCACGAGCTCGAACACGAGCGACAGGTCGTGGACCTCGACGCCGGGGCGCAGGGTGTGCCGGACGCGCTCGAAGAAGGTGACGAGCAGCGCATTCGCCCGTTCGGCGAGCGCGAACATCTCCTCGGTCGGGGTGAACGTGCCGGCAAGGGCGAGGGTCATCGAACTCGTGTCCGCGTCGACGAGCCGCTGCATGAAGTGCGTGAACGCGTCCCAGTCCCCGCGCTGGTCCGCGAGCGCCGCCTCGGTCTCGGCCACGAACACCGCGAGTCCGTTGTGGCACAGCGTCCGCAGGAGCTCCTCCTTGCTCCCGTACCGCGAGTACAACGCGCTGATCCCGACCCCAGCGTGCTTGGCGACGGCCGTGATCGGCGCTGTCGGGTCGGCGATGAACACCTCCCGGGCGGCTGCGAGGATCTTCTCGTCGTTACGCGCCGCCTCGGCGCGGCGGCCGGACAGCGGTGACGGTTGGCGAGCGGCGGGCATGGGGTTGCCATCGTACCGAGAGCGCGGAACGGACGATTCCGTTCCCGCTTGACGCGGCCACATGAGACCGTCCGGAGCCCAGGCCGGATTCATGCATGCGGCCGTGGAAATCAACCCTCACGGCCTCACGGGGCGCCGCGCTTGACGAGCGCGCGCGCTCCCAGCTCCGCACCGAACGCCGCCGCCTCCGCCACCGACTGACCCCGCGCCAGCCCGACCATGAACCCGCCGGCGAACGAGTCACCGCATCCGTAGGCGTCGAGCGGCGGTCCGGACAGCGGCACCGCTGCCCACCGCCCGGTGGACTCACCCCACCAGCGACCGCCTTCGGCCCCCTCCGTCGCCACGAGCAGCCGTGCCCGTGACGCGGTCCGCTCCGCCCACGCGCTCTCGTCCGGATCGTGCTCGCTGAAGACGATCGCGTCGATCGTCGGTCCGGGGGATTCCAGCGATGTCCGCGCCCGCGGGGACGCGACCACGACGCCCGCCTCGCTGCACCGGGACAGCGCCCCGGTATCTCCCGCGGTCACGTACACGCCGGCACAGTCGGCGAGCCGCTCCCACGGCAAGGCATCGTCCCCGAAGGGCTCAAGCCGCTCGCCGATCGTGATGATCGTCCGCTCACCATCACCCTCGAGCAGCGTCACCGCGCGCCGCGTCGGGGTGTCCCGCCACGCAACGTGCAGCCGCGCCCCGCGCTCGGTCAGCTGTGCCACCGTCGCCTCTCCCGCGGCATCCCGGCCGAGCGCGACGAAGAACTCGACCTCGAGGTCGTCATCGTCGGCGAGCACCCCGGCGACCACGCCGCCCCCGCCGCCGGCGCGAGCGAACGATCCGGGCGCGTGCACGACCGTCCCCGGCCGCGGAAAGCGATCGACCTCGACGAAGTCGACCCATTCGACGTGACCGACGACCGCGACCCGCGTCATCGAACAGTTCCGGTGACGCGGGCGCGATCCATTTACGTCAGCGAGTGCCTACGGCACGTAGGAGTCGGTGTGGCACGGCTTGCCGCCACACACGTCGACCACCGCGCCGTTCGGAGCGAGGAAGTCGGACTTCTGCGTCCGGTTGGCGACCGTTGACCGCGGGAACTCGTGCGGATCCTGATTCGTCGTTGAGTTCACCGGCGCGATGTTCCCGAACGGCGGCGGCTGCACCTGACCGGGCCCGCCGTCCCACAGGACGATCGCCGACCCGGTGAACGGGTAATGGGCGATCGCCGGGATCCCGTACAGCAGGTTCTTGTCCCGAGCGCGGCTCGGATCGAGCGCCGGCTGGTGTGCCGCCGCCCCAATCGTCCGCGCCTCGACCGCCGCGGCGTACTGGCTCACCTGATGGTCGCCATAGGCGATCTCCATCAGCACCGTATGTGACGGCGTGTCCGCGTAGGGATGGGTCGTCATGTGCTGGGCGTAGCCGTCCGGATCGCCGCGATCCCACAGTTGCTGCATGAGATCGAGGATCACCGACGTCATCGACGTGTCGGTGTAGCTCGCTGCCAGGAGCTTCCCGAACGGCGAGAAGTCGGTGCTCCGCTGGACGAGCACGTTGCCGTAGTTCATGCCGGAGACCCCGAGCACCGCGTGCTGGTAGTCCGGCGCGACCGCGGTCGTCATGCCTCCCATGATCCCGCCCTGGCTGTTGCCGTCGTAGTACAGGTGCGAGGTGTTGATCAGCGGCCGCCCGCCCACCTGGAAGGCGGCACTGGTCGCTAGACCGTCCTTGTGGAGCAGCAGCCGGCCCAGGAAGAGCATGTTCAGCACGCCCTGCTGGAGACGGTCGACCGCCACCGGGAACTTATTGACGTCCTGGAGTGCGCCGGCGTCGAACGGCGTGTCCGGGTCGGCGAGACCCCACCAGGCGGTGGCACAGAAGACGAAGTTGTGCTCCGTGGCCATCGCCTTCACGTTGCCGGCCTCGACCTCCGACGGCTTGCCGAGCAGGCCGTGGCCGTACAGCGAGATCCGTGCCGGATCGGTGGCGCTCGCGGTCTGCGGGATGACGCATTCAAACTGCGCCGTCGCCACGTTGCCGGGGGTCTGCGTCGGCACCGCATCCGGCTTGCTCGAGCCGTAGTGGAAGCCGGTTGTGGCCGCGTCGCCGCACGTCACGAGGTAGCACGGCACCTGGAACGTCCCCATCACGCGACGGACATCGGTCGCGTCAGCAGGCGCCACCTGGTTGGTGACGGTGAATGCCGGTGCGTGACCCTGGACGACACCATCGGCGAGGTTCTTATCGCCGAGCTGCGCGAACGCGTTGTTGCGGATCGCGAGCATCCGCCCGGCGAGGCTTCGCTGCGAGGCGACCGTGAAGTCCCACGCCTCGTACAGGCTTGTGCGGTCGATCTTCGCCCGCTTCAGCGCCGTGAAGATGCGGCGTATACCGATTGCAGTTGGCTGCGCTCGATCTTCGGCAGCCGCCGCCCGTCGCGCAGCAGCGCGAACCACTTCGGCGCCTTGATCACGTGCCCGCTGCCGTTCCGCAGTCTGCGCAACGCGACGATGTAGGTGTGACCCTCAAGGAAGTTCTTGCCGGGGTGGATGAGCAGGTTGATGTTCTCGGCGCCCGGTGGCGTTGCCGTCGAGCTCGGCCCAGATCAGCTGCCGCGCGCCGGTCTTCTCGTCGATCACGACGATCGGCGCCTTGCGCGCGAACGACTTGCTCATATCCGGCAGACCGACGGCGCCGGTCTTGGCGAGATCGAGCCCATCGACGTGGACGATCAGTTCGCTGCCGGGGCTGAAGCCGTCGGCGCGGTCGTACTCGCCGACCTTGATCCGGCTTCCCGCGCCGTTGACCGGCATCGCCGCTGCGGGCAGATGGACCCGCAGCCCGGTCGAACTCGTGTGGTCGACCTTCGTAAACAGGTTGCTCGGGAACGGCAGCAGGCACGGCTGCGCCCCGTACGGTTGACAGTCGGCCGCAGGCTTCGCCGCGGCGGCGCTCCCGGCGCCGACCAGCGCGACGGCTACGGCGCCAACGGCTGCCAGTGGCAGCCGGATCCTCCTGATCATGCTCTCTCTCCTCGTTGTGCGTCGGCCGCGCTCGGAGACTACAAACTTGGCGATGTCGACAGCGACCGCTGGACTGTCGTCATCGTCTGCGCGACGATCGGGTAGCCCCTCAGCATGCGCGTCTCCCTGTTCATCACCTGCCTCGCGGACACGCTGTTCCCGCAAACCGGGCGCGCGATCGTGCGCCTGCTCGAGCGGCTCGGCGCCGAGGTCGATTTCCCCAGCGAGCAGACTTGCTGCGGGCAGATGCACTTCAACACCGGCTATGCCGAAGCGACGCTGCCGATGCTCCGCCACTTCGTACGAACGTTCGCGGACAGCGAGGTGGTCGTCTCGCCGTCCGCCTCGTGCGTCGCGATGGTGCGCGAAAACTATGGCCGGCTCGCCGCCAGGACCGGCGATCGCGGCCTGGCCGACGCCGTGGCCACGATCACCCCCCGCGTCTACGAGCTCACCGAACTCCTCGTCGACCGGATGGGGCGCGACGACGTCGGCGCGTTCTTCCCCCACCGGGTCACGTATCACCCCACGTGCCACGGGCTGCGGATGCTGGGCCTCGACGACAAGCCGCTCCGGCTTCTGCGCCGTGTGCGCGGGCTCGATCTCGTCGAGCTGGCGCAGGCACAGGAGTGCTGCGGCTTCGGGGGGACGTTCGCGGTCAAGAACGCCGACACCTCGACAGCGATGCTCAGCGATAAGGTCGCGACGATCCTCCAGACCCAGGCCGAGATCTGCACCGCGGCGGAGAACTCGTGTCTGATGCACATCGGCGGGGCGCTCTCGCGCCAGCGGACCGGCGTGCGGACGATGCACCTCGCCGAGATCCTCGCCTCGACCGACGAGGTGCGCCGATGACGGGCGCGACGACACCGATGGTGCCGTTCCCGGAAGCCGCACGCGCCGCGCTCGCGGACGCCCAGCTCCGCCACAACGTCGGGCATGCCACGCTCGCGATCCGCGCCAAGCGCGCGGCCGCGGTCGCCGAGGTGCCGGACTGGCAAGAGCTGCGGGAAGCCGGACGGGCGATCAAGGAGCGGGTGCTCCGCCATCTCGATGCGTACCTGGTCGAGCTCGAGGCGTCGGTCACGCGGGCCGGTGGGACGGTCCACTGGGCCCGTGACGGCGAGGAGGCAAACGCGATCGTCGCCGGTCTCGTCGCCGCGCATGGCACGACCGAGGTCGTCAAGTCGAAGTCACTGACGACCGAGGAGACGCAGCTCAACGAGGCGCTCGCCGCCCGTGGGATCCGGGCTTGGGAGACCGACCTCGCGCAGCTCATCATCCAGCTTGCCGGCGATACCCCGTCGCACATCCTCGTGCCGGCCATCCACAAGAACCGCGCCGAGATCCGCGAGCTGTTCCTACGCACGCTCGGTGACACCGCCCCGCCCGACCTCTCTGACGATCCGCACGAACTCGCCGAGGTCGCTCGGCGCCATCTGCGCACCCTGTTCCTGCGCGCCAAGGTCGGGATCAGCGGCGCCAACTTCGCTGTCGCCGAGACCGGCACGGTCGCCGTCGTCGAGTCCGAGGGCAACGCGCGGATGTGCACGACGTTGCCGGAGATGCTCATCACGGTGATGGGGATCGAGAAGGTGATCCCCACCTGGGAGGACTTTGAGGTGTATCTCCAGCTCCTGCCTCGGTCCTCGACCGCCGAGCGCATGAACCCGTACACGTCGCTGTGGACCGGCGTGACGGCCGGCGACGGTCCACAGGCGTTCCATCTCGTGCTCGTCGATAACGGCCGCACGACGGTGCTCAGCGACACCGTCGGCCGCCAGGCCCTGAACTGCATTCGCTGCTCCGCATGCCTGAACGTCTGCCCGGTATACGAGCGGACCGGCGGGCACGCCTACGGCTCGACATACCCGGGTCCGATCGGGGCGATCCTCACGCCGATGCTGAACGGGATGCAGAGCGGCCGGTCGCTCCCGTACGCCTCGAGCCTGTGCGGCGCCTGCTACGAGGTCTGCCCGGTCAAGATCAACATCCCGGAGGTGCTCGTGCACCTGCGCGAGCGGGTGGCCGAGGGCGAGGGTCGGCGCTCGCCGGAGCGGACCGTGATGGGGCTGCTCGCCCGCGTGTTCGCCCACCGGCCGCTGTACGAGACCGCGCAGCGGGTCGGCCGGCTCGCGCAGCGCCCGCTCGTTCGCCGCGGCAAGATCCGCCGGCTTCCCGGGCCCCTCGGTGGCTGGACGATGTCACGGGATCTCGATCCGATCGCCGAGCAGAGCTTCCGCGAGTGGTGGCGAAAGGAGCGCTCATGAGCGCCGCGCGTGAGGAGGTCCTCGCCCGTATCCGCGCTGGCCTGCCCGATGTCCCTGCCGGCGAGCGGCCGGAGGATGTCCTCGTGCCGCGGACCTACCGGCGCACGTCGCAGGCCAGCGGCGCAGAGCGGGTCGAGCAGTTTGCGGCGATGGTGGGCGAGTACCGCGCCGAGGTCCGCCGGGTCGCGCCCGCCGAGCTCGGGCGTGAGCTCGCCCGGGAGTGTGATCGCCTCGGGCTGCGCCGGGTCGTCGTCCCGCCGGCGCTCCCGGTCGAGTGGCGGCCGGATGGGGTCGAGCTGCTCGAGGACCACGGGTTGAGCGCCGCCGAGCTGGACGAGGTCGACGGCGCGTTGACCGGCTGCGCGGCCGCGATCGCCCAAACCGGCACGCTCGTCCTGGACGGTCGCGGCGCCTCGGGCCGCCGCGCGATCACGCTCGTCCCCGACCACCACATCTGCGTCGTCCGGGCCGAGCAGATCGTCGGGCTCGTGCCGGAGGCGTTCGCCCGGGTCGCTGATGCGGTCCGAGGCGAGCGCGCGCCGATCACGCTCGTCTCCGGCCCGTCGGCCACGTCCGACATCGAACTCATCCGCGTCGAGGGCGTCCACGGCCCGCGCCATCTCACCGTGATGATCGCCGGCTGAGAGGTCAGGACGACGTGAGCGCCGGCAGTCCGTCGATGCTGACGGTGTTCTTCTCGGCTTTGTACTGCTCGAGCGCGTCCGGCCCTTCCTTGTCAAGTTTGCCCTCGGCCCACCGGCGCGAGTTCGAACGCTCGCCGACGTAATCCATCAAGGGCACGCCGTATCCGCAGGAATCGGCGATCCGCTCGACGTCGACCCGGACGACCGTCCGCAGCTGCTCGGGGAGAACCTCGACGTCGGGGAATGCGATCGCGCCATGCTCGAGTACCACTGCATGACCGTGCAGACGCAGGATCCGAGGCGGACCGTCAAACGCGCACAGCATCACGACGATCCGGCCGTTCTCCTTGACGTGCGCGATCGTCTCCGCGCCGCTGCCGATGAGATCGAGGTACGCGACCGTGTGCTCGTCGAGGATGCGCAGGGTCCCGATCGGACCCTTGGGAGAGATGTTGACGTGGCCGTCGTCGCCGCTCGGCGCCGTCCCGACGAAGAACATCTGCTGGCGGCCGATCCAGGCCGCAAGCTGCGGCGTGATCGTGTCGTAGATCGTGCCCACGGGATGCAGTCTGTCACGGACCGCCAGCTGTCAGCGCACCGCTGTTAGGTCGCAACCGCGGTTATGCCGCCACCAGCTGATCACGCTTGGCGGCCACGCCCTCGAACAGCTCCTTGAAGGACGCGTCGAACTTCTCGACGCCCTCCCGCTCGAGCGTCGCGACGACATCGTCGTAATCGACTCCAGCCTCCGCGAACCGCTCAAGCGTCCGCTTGGCCTCGTCGACGTCGCGCTCGAGCGTCGGCTCGACGCGGCCGTGATCGTTGAATGCGTCGATCGTCGACCGAGGCATCGTGTTGACCGTCTTGGGACCGATCAGCTCCTCAACGTAGATCACGTCGCGGTAATCCGGATTCTTCGTCGATGTCGACGCCCACAGGCACCGCTGAGGAGATGCACCGGCCGCCTCGAGCTCCTCCCAATCCGAACCGGAGAAGATCTCCTTGTACGTCTGGTAGGCGAGCTTCGCGTTCGCGATCGCCAGCTTGCCCTTGAGGTCGTCGTGTCCGCCGATCGCGTCGAGGCGCTTGTCGGCCTCGGTGTCGACCCGGGAGACGAAGAACGACGCGACCGACGCGAGCTTGCTGAGGTCGCCGCCGTCCGCGTGCAGGCGGCGCAGGCCCTTGATGTACGCCTCGGCCGCCTCGCGATGCCGCTCCAGCGAGAACAGCAGGGTCACGTTGACCGGGATCCCGGCGGCGATCGTCTCCTCGATCCCCTGGAGACCCTCAACGGTGCCCGGAATCTTGATGAACAGATTGCGCTTGTCGATCATCGCGTAGAGGCGCTTTGCCTCGGCCCCCGTCTTCTCTGCGTCGTGGGCGAACCTCGGATCGACCTCGAGCGAGACCCAGCCGTCACGGGTCTCGTCGCCACGGTCGTAGACGGGCGCGAGCAGGTCGCACGCGGCGCGGATGTCCTCGCGCGCGATCGCCAGGAACACCTCTTTCGGATCGGTCTCGCTCTGGAGAATCTCGCGGAGCTGATCGTCGTAGGTGGTGCCCTCCGAGATCGCGGCCTGGAAGATCGTCGGGTTCGAGGTCAGACCCGCGACTCCGCCGTCGACCAGTCCGGCCAGCTCTCCGTTCTGGATGATCTCGCGCGAGATGTAGTCAAGCCACGGGCTCGTACCTTGCTGGGCGAGCAACTGAAGCGGTGTGGACATTTGGGGACGTTCCTCCTTCGGCGGGCTTAAGTGAGGCGTACCCCAGAGGGTAGTCCGGAAACAGTCTGGGGCCCCGGTTGTTTGGACTCAGGACAGCCTCCGGGATTCCACGTCATCGACCCCGCCGCGTCAAGCCCTCTCGGCGCATTGCGCTCCACCCGGCCGTAGCGGACCGGGACCCAGCCGTTGCGCGAGCCCGTGTCGGGGCTCAGCCCGGCGGGCACTCCAAGAGGTAGCCGAGGACGTCCGAGCAGCGGGCTGTGGCAAGGCCGATGCGAGTGTCGGCAGCCCCGTAGTACAGGGACAACTTGTCGCTGTGTTTGTCGTGAACCATGCCGCACGGAAACACGACATTCGGAACGTCACCGGAGACTTCGTAGTCCGCCCCCGGCCCGAGTACCCATTCATCGGAGCGCCGCAGGACGTTCCACGGAGCCTCCAGGTCGAGCAGGGCCAGGCCCGCGCGGTACAGCCCGCCGGCGACCGTCTGACGCACACCGTGGTAGACGGCGAGCCAACCATGCTCGGTCTCGATCGGCGGCGGGCCCATGCCCACACGAGCCGAGTCCCACCAGCCACCTTCTCTGCAGCCGAGGACGAGCGCGGGCGATCCCCAATGTTTGAGGTCCGAGGACCGCGATAACCACACATCTCTGCCACGGGTCGAAGCCGGCCGGTGAAACAGCACCCACTCGCCCCCGATCCGGCGCGGCAGCAGCACGGCGTTCTTGTCCTCAGGGGGGAGGACCGTCCCCAGCCGCTCGAACGTCGTGAAGTCGGAGGTCTGGGCCAAGGACACGCTCGGGCCTCCTCGGCCAAACGCCGTGTACGCGATGACCCACCGGCCGAGCTCCTCGACGAAGGTCACGCGCGGATCCTCGAGCCCCCATTCCTCTTCGGGATATGCGCTGTCGTACGTCAACGACGGAGCGTTGTCCACGACCCAGTTCGACGTGCCATCCGGTGAGCGAGCGCAGGTCAGGTGCGAGAAGCCGCGACGGTCCTCGACCCGACAGAGCAGCACGGTCTCGCCACCGACCGTGGTCGCGCCGGCGTTCATCACGGCGTTGATGGTGTACGGCCAGCGCTCCGGTGCCAGCAACGGATTGCCCGGATGCCGGGTGAAGAGTGAGGCGCTATCGGTCACGGAGGACACTTTCGTAGACATCGATGTAGGCGTCGACCATCCGGTCGGCGGAGAAGCGGCGCTCGGCCACCTGTCGGCATCCGGCTCGGTCGAACTGAACGGCACGCTGCACGCCGGCGACCGCCGAATCGACGCCGTCCGCGAGAACTCCGGTGACGCCGTCATTGATGACCTCCGGCATCGAACCGCGGGCGTATGCGACGACCGGCGTCCCACACAGCATCGACTCGACGACCGAGAGACCGAACGGCTCCGCGAACGCGATCGGGTGGAGAAGACAGGCCGACGATCCCAGAACTTCTGCGCGCTGCCGGCGACCAACGGACCCGAGGTAGCGAACGCGGTCGCCGTCGACGTTCGGCTCGATCTCATCGGCGAAGTACCGCTCGTCTTGTACCGGTCCACAGAGCACGAGCGGCCGATCAGCACAACGGGCGATCTCGATCGCCATCGCCGTGCCCTTGTCGGGATGGATCCGGCCGAAGCACACAAGCGCTTCGGTTGCCGTCGCCGAGAACGGCAGGGCGGTCACGTCGACGCCGTGATGGACTGTCGCCGCATACTCGAGCTCGGGGACGCGGTCGGCGTCCGAGATCGAGACGAAGGCGCTGTCCGAGCGCAGGTAGGCGGGCAGGATTCGCGGCGAGGAGAACCCGTGGATCGTCGTCACCATCGGCGCGCGCGCACAGCCTGAGAAGGCGAGCGGGAGCCAATCGAGATGGTTGTGGATCAGGTCGAATTCCGCCGAGCGGCTCAGGGCGTGTGCGACGTGCAGCGCCTCCCAGACCCGACCGTCGATCTCGCCGTCCTCCTCATACGGGCGGGCACAGATTCCGTCCAGACGCGCAAGCGTGATCGAGTCCAGCGTGGCGAACAGCGTCACGTCGAGGCCACGCTGCGTCAGCCCATCGGCCAGCAGCCCCGCGATCTGTTCCCACGGTCCGTAGTGGCGCGGCGGCGTGCGCCACGCAATCGGTCCGAGCAGCGCGATCTTCATTCTGGGAGCGTGGCCTGGAGACCTGCGGCATCGAGGGCGAGCAGCGCCTGGAGATACGCCAGCGTCGACTCGGCCCCTTCATTTCCGTTGACTTCAGCCGCTCCGAGTCCGTCGTGACATCCCCCGGTGGCGAAGTCATAGACGGCTAGCTGGAGTCGATTGCGGCCGAGGAACCATTCAAAGGCGCGAACCGCATGCCGTCCATGCAGCTCATCCCCCGTGGCGAGGAATGCCTCGACCTCTGCCTCGACCAGTGCGGCGGCATCGAGCGGCTGCTCGTCGCCGTCATTCGGCCGAGGGTCGTCACGACGCCGGCCGCGGTGCCCCACCAGCCGCAGCCACGGGCCGGCAATGCCGAGCTCGGCTTCGTACCACTCGAGCGAGCGCATCCCCTCGCTCACCAGCTTGCCGTCGCCGAGCCGCATGCCGGCCGCGACCAGCGCCTGGGGCAGTCGAGCGTTGTCGTACGCGAGGACATCCTCGGCCCAGTACCAGTCCGCCGAGCCGTTCACCCGCTGTTGGTCGGCGAGTCGCCCAGCCAGGAGGCCGAGCACATCGGTCCCCTCAGGACCGACCAAGTCACCGCCGGCGCGCGCGAGCCCGAGCGCGGCGAAGGCCATCGTCCGCGGCGAACGCTGCTCGGCGAGAGCAGGGAGCATCTCGCGCAGCAGGATCAGGCTCGGCTCAAGCAGCGCAGGAACCGGTGCCGCCGCCACCACCTCACCCACGGCCCATGCCGCCCTCCCGAGATGGTCCCCGGCATGCGGTTCGTCGAGCCAGTGACGGTCATACGACATGAAGTTGCGCATGCCCCGCTCCTCCGCGCTCCACGCGTGACGCAGGAACCCGAGACTGCGCGCGAGTAGCCGGTCGTACGCCTCGGCGCCGGTTGAGCGTCGAAGCCCCAACGCCACGATCGCGAGGCGGGCAACGTCGTCGGTGCAGTAGCCCGACGAGCGGAGCGGCACGACGCCGTCGGCGTGCTGGATGATCCCAACGTCGTCGACCAGTGTCAGCAGGTGCGAGGAGCGTGCCCGTGGCAATGTGGCTGCCGGCGAGCTCCGCACGGTCCTCGGTGGACCAAGAACGACCGCTTCGCGTAGCACCTCGGCGGTCTGGCGTCCGACCTGCGGCCAGGTCAGCTCGCTTCCGACGTTGCGCGCTTCGGCGCGCGTCCGTTCGAGCCGGTCGGGGTCGTCGAGCAGGTCGATCACCGCCTCAGCGAGGGCCGACGGGTCATCGAACGGAACGAGCACCCCTGCGCCGGATGCCAGCACGTCCTCGGCGTAGAAGTATGGGGTCGACACCGTCGGACAACCGGCCACGATCGCGAATGTCAGAGCGCCGGAGACGATCTGTTCGCGTGACCGGTAGGGCGTCAGGTAGATCGTCGTATCCGCCAGCATCGCCGACAGGTCCTCGATGCTCAGGAAGCGGTCATCGAACACGACGTGATCGCCGAGGTCGAGATCGCGTGCCAGGCGTTCGAGCGAGATCCGGTACTCCTCGCCATGCAGCTTTGCCACCTCAGGATGAGTCTGCCCGGCGACCACGTACAGCGCGGTCGGATGCCGCGCGACGATCGCCGGCATCGCCGCAATGGCGACCTCGATTCCCTTCCCCGGCGAGATCAGACCGAAGGTCGCCAGCACCGAGCGGTCAGTGCGGACCGCCGGGAGTGCGAGGCCGTTGACGCGGCCCGGCGGCCCGGCAACCGGGCCTGCGGAGCCCGAGCCCGGGAGCAACTCCGAGGGCCCACCGTGCGGGACGACACGGACCCGCTCGGGCGAGACCAGCCGCGCGTCAACGATCATTCGACGCGCGGTCTCGGTGAACACGCAGACCAAGGTCGCGAGATCGCACAGCGCGCGCAGCGTCTCGGCCTGGCGGACGGACGGGGCGCTCAGAACGGTATGCAGCGTGAGAACGATCGGCTGGCGCAATTCGGTGGCGAGGGACAGGATGTGCGCGCCCTCGTGTCCGCCGAAGATTCCGTACTCATGCTGGATCACGACCACGTCATCGCCACGGCGCTCGAGCACACGGGCGGCTGCGGTGTAGTCGCCCCGCTGGTCCTGGTGGATCCGGGTCACGACCTCCGCCGCCTGCTCGACGACCTCGTCGCGCACCACCGCGACGAGGTCGACGGCGGACACCCCGTCAGCGCCGAGCAGCGCCGCGCGCAGGTCGCTTGAGAACGTCCCGATCCCGCAGGGCCGCGGTGGGTACGTGGAAACGATGCCGACGCGCATCGTCCGCTCGCCGGAGATTCGCGTGTGTCCGTTCGTCCCGGTGCCGTTGCTCACCGGCACGGGGCTGCTGCGGCGGCGAGCCGCCGGGCCCGAGTAAGTGGGACTCTGCATGTCGTCGACCTTCCTGAGCGAGAATCGCCACAAGCGGCGGCCTTCTGCTCTATTGCGGAGGGATCTTCCGGCGCTGGGACGAAACTGTCCGTGAGGTCGCCGTTCGGGGGTCGGCCGACGGTGCTCTGCGCGAATGCGCTTCGCAGAAGCGGAGAAATGCCCAGGATCGAGTCTAGCCGCTATCCCCGCCGCGATCTATCGCGCATGACCCGGACTCGAACCGCGCGCGATGGCGAGACCCGGACTCGAACCGGGGACACCACGATTTTCAGTCGTGTGCTCTACCAGCTGAGCTATCTCGCCCTGGTGGCGCGATGCTAGCGGCTTCTGAAGAAGCGCTTAGCCCCCGCGGTTATGGGAATTATGGGCACCTGAGGAGGACCGGATGACCAGCCACAGACAGCTGTTCGTACTGCGCCACGCCAAGTCGAGCTGGGACGACCCGGGGCTCGACGATCACGAACGCCCGCTCGCGCCGCGCGGGCAGCGCGCCGTGAAGCTGCTCGGCGACCACCTTCGCGACCGCGGCGTTGCGCCGGACCAGGTGCTCTGCTCGTCGGCCCGGCGGACGCGGGAGACGCTGGCCGGCGTCAACCCCACGGGGGAGCGGCTGGTCGAGCGTCAGCTCTACAGCGCCAACTGCGATGACGTGATCGCGCGGCTACGGCAGGTGCCAGAGGACACCGGCTCCGTCATGGTCGTCGGGCACAACCCGGCGATGCAGCTCCTCGTGCTCCGGCTGACCGGCGCCAACGGCAACGGCCGGTCGTTCGCGCGACCCCCCGCCGACGAGAACCTGGCCGAGCTCCAGCACAAATTCCCGACGGGGGCGCTGGCGACGTTGGAATTTGACTGCGACTGGAGCGAGCTCGCGCCCGGCTGCGCGCGGCTCTCGGAGTTCGTGCGACCGCGACATTTGCATTAGGTGATGCGTTAGGTCACCCGGGAGGCCCTCCGGTAAGCTCCGTACCGAGGGCACTCCTGGATGCGTCGTCGTCGTCTCATCGCGCTGCTCGTTGCGGCCTGCACTGTCGTTGTCGCCGGATGCGGTTCGAGTTCATCGAGCAGCCCCGTGGCGACCGAGGTGTCGTACCTGCCCGCGGGCTCGCCGCTCGTCCTGTCGATCGCGACGGACCCGAACGGCTCAGCGATCCATGGCGTCAACGCGCTGCTCGGGCAGTTCCCGTTCGCGTCCCTCGGCATCGGGGCGCTCAAACAGAAGCTGCAGCAGAGCGGCATCAATTACGACGGCGACGTGAAGCCATTGTTCGGCAACCCGGTGCTTATCTCGCTGTCGACCATCGGCGTCCCGAGCGCGAGCACGCTCTCGCATCCCGCCAGCAGTGACGCCCTGATCGTGTGGCAGACGAAGGACGGCGACAAGCTCAAGTCGCTGCTGGGGCGCGTCGCCCCCGGACTGCACCAGAGCGGTCAGCACGACGGCGCGACGCTCTACAACGGCCGCACCAGCGGTGCGTTCGCCATCGACGGCTCGACGCTCGTCTTCGCCGCGTCGGCGGGCAGCGTCAATGCCGCGCTGGACCGACACAAGAACGGTGGCGGAATGACCGAGGCCCAGTACAAGGCGGCGACGGCGGGCCTGCCGTCCGATGCCCTGCTCAGTGCCTTCGGCAACATCGGCACGTTTCTCAATACGCAGGGCTTCGCGAGCGCTCGCCAGGTGCCGTGGGTCGGCGCCATCCACAGCTATGCCGAGGCGATCACGGCGAGCTCGTCCGGACTGAAGCTCAGCTACCACGTCGACACGAGCGGCGCCCAGCTGACCGACGCTCAGCTGCCGTTCGCGCCCGGCAACACCGCGCCGGCGCTCGCCAGCAATTTCCCGATCACGCTCGGGATCCACGATCCGGCCCACATCCTCCGGTTCGTTGAGTCGGCTGAGCAGGTCGTGAGCCCGGTCAGCTACGCCGCGTTCCAGAAGCGTCAGGCGGCGGCGCGCGCCAAGACCGGTGTTGACCTGAACAGCCTGATCAATCTGCTCACCGGCGACCTCATCATCGCCAGCGACACCCACAACACGATGGGTCGCGTCACCGTCAGCGACCCCACGGCCGCCGCCAACGTCCTCAACAAGCTCTCGTCGTTGCGCGGCGTGTTCAAGACGAACTCGCTCAAGCGCGTCGCCGGCGGCTGGCGGTACGGCACTGCCCACAGCGCGCTTCCGGTGGTGCTCGTCGGCAACCAGCTCGTCATCGGTAAGGCGCCGCTCGCCCGGCTGAAGGCGTTCGCCACCGCCCCGACGACGCCGGCCACCGGCGCTCAGGGCACGGTCGCGTTCCGGATCAGCTTGACCGAGCTGATCTCGCTCGCACTCCATTCTTCGGCCTCGACCTCGCAGGTCGCGCGGTCGGTCCTCAGCCAGTTGACCGACCTCACCGGCTCGACCTCCGCCTCCGCGGACGGCGTCACCGGGAACGCGACGCTCGGCGTCCGGTAGCCGTCATCCGTCCGAGCAGTTCGAGCGCGCCCCGCTTGGACAGTGGCTCGTTGAGATTGCCGCATTTCGGCGACTGCACGCACGATGGGCACCCGGCCTTGCACGGGCATTCGCCGATCAGCCGCTGGGCGTCGTCGACGAGCCGTGTGAAGCCGTCGTAGCCGCGGCGCGTGATCCCGACGCCGCCGGGATGACCGTCGTAGATGAAGATGGCCGGGCCGCCGGTCTGCGGATGGGCGTTGGTCGAGAGTCCCCCGATGTCCCAGCGGTCGCACATCGCGATCAGCGGCAGCACCGCGATCTGTCCGTGCTCAAGCGCATGCAGCGCGCCAAGCAGGTGCTCAGGCGGGAACGGCTCGCCGGCGATGAGCTCGTCGAGCTCGTACCACAGGGCGCGCGTCTCGAACTCGACGGTCGGGAGCTCAAGCCCGTTGAAGTCGATCACGGTGTGGTCCTGGAGGTGCTTGCGCTGGAACCCCACCACCGTTTCGGAGTACACGACCGAGCCGTAGGAGAGCGTGACCCCGTGCGTCGTGCGCTGCTCGTGCAGACGCTCGATGTAGGTCATGGTCTCGCGCTTGGTCTGGGTGAAGTAGTCGCCGCTGAACGGCTCCAGCACCGCTCGGCGGGCCGCGAGGTCGAGGTCGACGACGTGGTACGAGCGGCCCAGGTGGAGGTAGATCGCGCCCGGATGGACCGTCCCGTACGCCCGCACCGCCTCGATCGTGCCGAGCACCTCGCCGGAGCTCCCGTCGAGCAGAACGAAGTTGTCCGCTGAGGCCGTGCGCAGCGCGACGCGCGCGGCCGGGTAGTCATCGGCGCGGCGCGGGACGAAGCCCGTGGCCCGCTCCCGGAGAAAGCCGGCCTCGGCGAGCTCCTCGGCGTACGTGCGCCACTCGGCACCGAGGAACGGCGCGTCGGCATCGCTGAGCGGCGCCTCATGCGCGGCGCACACGAGATGCTCGGCATAGATCTGCGGGTTGTCCGGGTCGAGGATTGCCGCTTCGACCGGGCGCTCGAGGAACTCGTCCGGGTGCCGGCAGAAGAACTGGTCGAGCGCGTCCTCCCCGGCGATGTAGACGGCGAGCCCGCGCTCCCGCCGGCCTGCCCGCCCCCACATCTGCCGGAGACTCGAGACCGTTCCGGGGAACGTGACGCAGATCGCGGCGTCGAGCTCGCCGATGTCAATCCCGAGCTCGAGCGCGTCGGTCGCGACGACGCCGAGCAGGTCTCCCGCGGTGAGTCGCCGCTGGATGTCCTGACGCTGCGCCGGCGTGTAACCGGCGCGATACGGCGCGACCCGCTCGGCGAGCTCGGGATCAAGTCGGTCGCGGGCGTGCTTGAGGATCAGCTCGATCCCCTTGCGCGACTTCATGAAGCAGATCGTTCGGGCGCCCGCGCGAATGAGCTCGGAGAAGACCTCGGCCGCTTCGTAGAGCGCCGAACCGCGAACGCCGAGCTCCTCGTCGAGCAGCGGCGGGTTCCACATGACCGTGCGCCGTTCCGGCCGGGGCGCCGCGTCGTCGTCGACGAGATGGAAGTCAGGCAGGCCGGTGAGCTGGGTTGCGAGCTCGATCGGGTTGGCAATCGTTGCGCTCGCGAGCAGGAAACGGGGCTCGGTGCCGTGGATCGCCGCGGCGCGCCGCAGCCGCCGCAGCACGTTGGCGACGTGAGAGCCGAACACGCCTCGGTACACGTGCGCCTCGTCGACGACCACGAACGCGAGGTTCGCGAGCAGCTCATCCCAGCTTTCGTGGTGGGGGAGGATCCCGACGTGGAGCATGTCCGGGTTGGTGAGGATGAGGTTGCTGCGCCTGCGGATGGCAGCGCGCTCGTTGCGAGGCGTATCGCCGTCGTAGATCGCGGGTCGGATCGCGGTGTGAAGCCCGAACGTGTGAAGCGCGCGCGCCTGGTCCTGGGCGAGCGACTTCGTCGGGTACAGGTACAGGGCGCGGGCGGTGCGATCGGTGCTCAGCACCTCAAGCGTCGGCAGCTGGAAGCAGAGCGACTTTCCGGACGCAGTGCCGGTCGTGATGATCGTCGGCTGGGCAAATGCGTGTTCGAACGCCTCGGCCTGGTGGGCGTACAGGTCGTTGATGCCGACGTTGTGCAGGGCCTGCGCGACCGTCGCGCTGAGGTCGAACGGCGGCGGCACGGTGCGCGGTCGGCGTGCGCTCGTGATCCCTTCGTGGACGAGCCGCTCATCGGCTCGCCCCTGCTCGAGCAGGTCCGTCCAGGTTTCTCCAGCGATTGACACTCGCCCCGTGATGGTACGGTCGCCCGCTCGATGCGCTGTCTCTATGTCGATCTCGACGGCACCCTCCTCGGCCCCGGAGCGTCTTTGCTCCGCGGCGAGGACGGGCGCTTCTCACACATGGGCGTCCGCGCGCTCGAGGCCTGCTTCCGGGCCGACGTCGAGGTGGTGCTGTATTCCGGCCGGCGGCAGGGGAGCGTGTTCGAGAGCGCGCGGCTGATCGGATCGTCGTCCTACATCTTCGAGCTCGGGTGCGGTGTCGTCATCGACGGCGAGCTCGAGTGGCTGACGAGCGGGGTCGTGCCTTCGCTCCAGGACGGCTCGATTCACGATCAGATTGAGCGCAGCGGCGCGTGCGACCTGCTGCTGTCCGGCTTTGAAGGGCGGCTTGAGTACCACACACCGTGGTCCGAAGGGCGTGAGGTCTCACCTTTGTTCCGGGGGTCGATCGATCTGGATGACGCGGCGCGCGTGTTGGCGGACGCGGGACTCGACTGGTTGCGGCTCGTCGACAACGGCGTCGTGCGCGAGCACACCGTCCCGGGCCTGCCGATCGTCCACGCCTACCACCTCGTCCCAGGCGGAGCGTCCAAGGCGCGAGCCGTCGCCCGGCACATGCAGGCGCGCGGCTATGCGCCGACTGACTGCATCGCGGCGGGCGACTCGCGTGAGGACATGGACGCCGCCAGCGTCGTCGGTACGTTCTGGCTCGTCGCGAACGCGCTCGAACGCGATCCGACGCTTGAGGTCACGGATCGCGCCGGCGTACGGGTCGCGTCAGAAAGCTACGGCGCGGGTGTGTACGAGGCGGTCGTGACGACGCTCGCGGAGCGACGCTAGACGCGGACCGGGTTCGCCGGAGTTTCCGGTCTGTGTCAGCGCGCGACGGGGGCGCGCGGCGCTGGGTCGGTCGCGGGCGGCGTCGGCCTCGGCGTCGGTCGCGGGCGTCAGCCGCGGGGACGGAAGCGGGCGCTGGGCCGGGCGCGCTCTCGGCGGTCAACGGGCGTCGGTCGGCATCGCGCTCGACTTCGTGGGCATCGTCCACGGCCCACCCGATGCGTTCAACAAGATGATTGGCGAAGTGCTTGCTCTCAAAGTCGCTCGCGTTGATCCGCTCGCGCCATGTCACAGTGCCTTCGCCTCGATCAGCCGTCACGGTGATCTGCGGCATGGTCTCCCTCCATCACTGAGTGGTCGCGACTCACCGTGGCATCGTCGCCTTCATCCCGAGTAAAGGAACTGTTGCCGTCTGACAAATGATCCGCGTGATGCGTCTGGAGAGGTCAGCGCGCGGACGTCTCCGGTCCTTAAACGATCCCGGGCACGCAGCCCCGAGGCTGGCAAAGCGGGTGCCGGGTGCCGGCCACGGGGGTGACAGGCGAGCTCTGACTCGAGCCGCGCGGAGGGGGTCGATCGGCAAGAAGTGCCGATGAACGCGCCGTCCGGCCGGGTTGGTGACTTTTGCCGCTCGGATCGGCACGATGTACCGAGGCGTCTCACCGCGTCCCTGCGTTGGAACATTTTCCCGACTGTGAGCGGTGTCGCCGCCCGAGCGAGAGGCTGCCGCGGCCCTAGCCGGCGGGCGTGCTGCAGACCCGGCCCTACGGCGTCGTGGCGGCGGCCTGCCCCTTTCGCTCGATCCACTTCGATGTGCAGTAGGTGACCCTACGCGACGCCGCGCGCCGCGCCCGCCGCCGCGTCCTCCTGCGCAACAGCCTCCGCCAGCGCCGCGGCGGCGTCGGAGAGCTCGCCGAACGCGTCGGCCACCGCGGCCGAGTCCGAGCCCGTGATCGCCCGGTTGAGCGTCCGCACCGAGCGGTCGAACCGCTCCCACATCTCGGTCGGACCCCGCCGGCCCGTCCCCGGTCGCAACTCATACGGCGGCTCGGCGTGCTCGGCGCCCGGTACCGGCCGCCACAGCAAGCCCGCCGCGTGCGCGTGCTCCCACGCGATCTGCTCATTCGCGGCCGCGTCCGCCAGCGATTGAAGCCGGTTGGCAAAGTCGAGGTCCGGGGGCGCCAGCTTGTGCGCCTTCATCGCATCCGCCCAGCTCATACCCGCCTGCCGGACGGCGCGCATCACGTGCGTCTGCTGGCGATCGGCGTCGCTGGGAAAGCTCACGGGCGGCTCCTCGGGAAAGCTCACGGGCGGCTCCGTCGGAAAGCTCACGGGCGGCTCCCGGGAAAGCTCACGGGCGGCTCCCGTTACGGTCCGCAGGCTCGGCGATCCCGACCGGCTCCCCGCCCCAGAAGTCCTCCGCGCTCGGTGTCACGTCCTCCCCGCTCAGCGTCGGAGCGGTGGGCTCCGGCGTCGGTCGGCCGCTGTACGACTCCTCCAGGATGCGATCGAAGTCGGAGCGCTTGATCCGCACCCGCCGACCGACGCGCACAGCCGGTAACGAGCCCTGATCGATCCAGTTGCGCACCGTCTGCTGGTTGAGCTTCAGCACCTCCGCGACTTCCGCGACGGTCAGGAACGACTCTTCCGTTTCAGGGCGATCCGCCACCGCAACTTCTCCAATTGAGACAAATTGGAACCAATTCAGATGGGTATACTACCGCCCTAGGAGGACGTCATCGGCGAATCGCGGCGGTGGAGGGTCTGCGAGGGTTGGATAGCGACGGCCGAGAAACCGAGGAAGGCGGAAGGGTCGCACCGGCCGAGAGCAACGTCGTGCGCCTGCCGCGAGATTGGCTCGGACCCCGTGAGGATCTGATCCCCTTCGGGCCGCGCGCGACCGAGCTGCGGCACGACGAGTCGGCCGACTCCCCGGGTCCGTTCCCGCGCGTGCAGACCCCGGTGCCGGACGCGCCGAGCCCTTCTGACTTCTGGGGCGAGCACTCAGCGGACATGCATCACGTCGTCCAGCGGCCCGAGTCGGCAGCGGATGCTGCGGAAGGGCCGGCGGCGGATGGTGCGGGAGAGCCAGCGGCGGACGCTGCCGGAGAGCCAGCGAGTGTCGCGGCCCGCCGAGAGTCGACGGCCAGACCGGTTCATCCCGGCGCCGGCCGGCAGGATCGACCGGCGACGCGCCGCCGCCTCCCGCGCGGCGCACGGTGGCGTCGCTGGGCGGAACGACCTGTGGCCGGAGGCACGCGTGCCGTGGAGTCCGTCCGGCGGAGGATGCGGGGCCCCTTGCTCGCGGCGGGCGCTCTGATCGCGTTGCTGACGGTGCTCGTGGCCGCCATCGTCGGCACCAGCACCCCATCACGTTCCGATGGTCGGCTCCACCTCGCGGTCGCGAATCCGCTCCGTGGCGATCTCGCCACCGGACGCCTCCGCATCCCCAACCGGTTCGCACCGGTCCATCGCACGCGCACGCGAGGGGGACACCGAAATGCGCACCGAGCCCGGAGCTCCCACCGCCGTGCCGCACGCTCTGCCCCGACACGGGTCCCGGTGAGCACGGCCGCCTCGCCAACGTCGAGTTCGAGCTCGTCGTCCGGCGCCGCGAGCACGAGCGGGTCCAGCGCGGGATCGACGGCGTCGTCGTCAGGCTCGGACGCGAGCTCTGGCTCGGGCTCCGGCTCCGGTTCGGGCGGATCCGGCGGCAGCAGCTCCACGGCGCGGGGCCCGGTCGGGCCAGGCGCTCCCTTCGGCCCCGGCCACCTCGGATGACCGCGCACTCCAGGCGCCCCTCCCGGCCCCTGAGCGCCCGGAAGACCGTCAACTGTCACATCTCTGTAACGGTGCGACACGAAAGTGTCAATTCTCGCCCTCGCCGCTACAAGAACCCGCTTCCAAGTGTTGAGATGGGGAACCAACAGAAAGTGAGCAGGACGTGACCCGGCTGATCCACCATCTCCGCAGCAACGCGATCGCATATCTCGCGCTCATCGTCGCGCTCGGCGGCACCAGCTACGCCGCGGTCAACCTGCCCGCCGGAAGCGTCGGCGCCCGCCAACTCAAGAGCGGCTCGGTCACGACCGACAAGCTCGCCAACGGCTCCGTCACCCAGAAGAAGCTCGACCCGAAGAGCATCGGCGGGTCGGTGTTGCACTGGGCAAGCGTGCGTCAAGACGGCAAGCTGATCGGCGGCAGCCGAGGCGCGCGTTCGTCCCTCGGCGCAGGCGACCTATTCCGAGTCACGTGGGGCACCGCAGTTCTCTAGCAAGTGCGCGGTCCTGGCGACCTCGCCAGGTGTCGTTGCCCACGCCCCGATCGCGGACGCCATCGGAACGCAGATTGTGCAAGCGAGCAACGGTCGGACGACTTCGCTCTGGGTGTTCCCGTATAACGCCGGCGCGTCCGTCGCCGCCCCGATCAACGTGGCCGTCATCTGCTGAGTCGCGATGAGCATCCGCGCCTGCAACTCGGACATGGTCGCTCGAGGTCGAGCGGCTTTTGTTGCGGCGCTCATCGTTGTCTCGGCGGCCCTCTGTCTCGCTTCGAACGCCAACGCAAGCGGTGTCATTTGGATCCACGTGTGTGGGAGCTGGACGCCCGGAGCGAACACGGGCGGAGGCGCGATCGGCGTCGCGCATTCCGGGTCGTCAACGTCGCGAATCAGCACGGCGTATCAGTGCCCCGAGAGCAGCTCTGCCAGCGGGATGTGGGTGCTCGGCAATCAGGACGGCGTCACGGCTGGCAGTCGGGCGTACTGGGAGATCGACGCCCCGTCTGGTTTCGCCGTGATTAGCGCACATACCGAGGGGTCCGGGATGCTGAGCAACGGAGTCAACGAGAGGTTTGGCTGGGGCGGCGGTTTCTACTGGAAGGGTGGCGGCGCCAAGGTCACCCCGGGCCAGACGTCCTACGAGACCCCGTTCATCAACTCGCCGTATTTCGGCTGGCAAATCATCTGTGGCGCAAGCAGCTGCAACGGGTCGAGCCGCCCAGGCGAGGTCGCGGTCCTTGGGCTCGAGCTGGCGGCCGTTGAGACGTCCGGTCCGGTCATTCATCAATCGCCGATGAGCCTGGCTGCCGCCACCGGCTGGGTGCGCGGACGCTGGCCGATCGCATTCACGGCGGACGGCCCCTCAGGCATCTGCCGGATGAATGCCACGCTCGCGTCGACGGCCGTGAGTCAGACCATCAACCAAGCGGGCAAACAGACCGTGTGGCATCAGTGCCCGGCGGGTTCGTTCTCACAGGTCGTGGACACGGCTTCCATTGGCACGGCCGCCGGAGTCCCGCTGACGATGTGGGCGAGCGACGCTGCCTACGACTACCAGGCCGGCCACTACAACTCGGACACCGTCACGAAGTCGATCAACATCGACAACACGCCGGTCGGGCTCAGCTTGAGCGGACCGAGTGACGCGCCATCGACGGCGGGGGCGCAGGCAATCACCGCGACGGCTCAGGCGGGGCCGAGCGGCGTGCGCGGGGTCTGGTGCTCGATCGACGGCTCGCCGTTTGCGTTCCACGGCGGCGCGAGCGAGCAGATTCCGGTCGCGGGGATCGGGCAGCACACCGCGAACTGTTATGCCGAGAACAACGCGCTCGATGCGAGCGGTCAGCCGGGTCGGTCGGCGCTTCAGACGTGGCGGATGACGATCCGCGAGCCGACCGTGAGCACCGTCTCGTTTGCTCGGGTCGTCAACGCGCTGCGGTGCTCCAAGCAGCACGAGCGCGTCCGTATCCCGGCCCGCTGGGTCACGGTGACGGTGCACGGACACAAGCAGCGGGTCCGCATCCCGGCCGAGACGCGCACGGTGACGGTCGTCCACTGCCACGCGCGGATCGTGCGCCGGCGTGTGCGGATCAATGGGCAGTGGCGGGTCAGGCGGGTCGTGCTGCTGCCTCACACCGTCCGCGTGTCGACCAAGACCATCCGTCACGGCGCACGGACGACGATCAGCGGATGGCTGGGAACGGATGGCGGGAACGCGCTCGGCGGACAGCGCGTCGTGATTCAAACCGCGCCGACGACCGCGGGCAGCGGATTCCGCACCGCAGCCGTGAGCACGACTGCGGGTGATGGCAGCTGGTCCGCGACGGTGCCGGCCGGTCCCTCACGACTGGTCCGTGCGCTGTACGGCGGGACGAGCACGGTTGAACCGTCGACGTCGACGACGGCGACCATCGTCGTCCCCGCCTCGGTGAGCCTGAGTATCGCGCCGCGTCAGACGCACTGGGGCGACACGATTGAGTTGAGCGGCCGCCTCCGCGGCGGATACGTCCCGCCGTCCGGTGAGCTCGTCGTCCTCTGGGTCGGGTGGCCGGGCGGATCGACCGAGATCGGACACCTGTACGCGCGCCGTGACGGCCGTTTCCGGAGCACGTACACGTTCCTCCGGGGCAACGGAACCGAGACGTACCGGCTGTGGGCGACAACCGCTCGGGAAAGCGACTATCCGTTCGCGTCCGCGCGGAGTCGACCGACAGCCGTCCGAGTGTCGCCGTAGGGCTACCCCGGGCTCGAGCACCCGTAGGAACCACGCGCCGAAACCGCGTACTGAACCGCCGAGTTTGCCCCCCGGGCCGTCAAGGCATTGGATCGGGTACTCGGTTCAGCTACAGTCTGCCCACAGTGATTGGCGACATCCTTCAGCCGACCCATCTGCTGTTCGTACTCGTGATCGCGCTGCTGGTGCTCGGTCCCAAGCGTTTGCCCGAGGTTGGGCGCTCGCTCGGACGCGGGCTCCGGGACTTCCGAAGCGCGCTCAGCACCGATGAGCCTGAGCACGTGGAGAGCGGTCCCGTGCACACGAGCACAGAGGCTGCGCAGCCGGTGAAAGAGCCGGCCGAGCACGTCAGCTAAGCGAGCCCCGGCTCGCTTGAATCGCCGCTGATATCAGCGGTCGTCGTATGTCCACGCTCGAGCCACAGCTTCACGCTGGTCCCGCCCGGCGCGCGCGACGCGGGCGGTTGCTCGTGCGCATGTTGCTCGGGTGCGTGATCGTCGTGGCGGCCGTCGCGGGGACGGTTGCCACCGGCACTCTGCTTGAGGTCAAGTTCTTCACCGATGCGCTCAAGCAGAGCCCGCGGCTGAACCTCGGCAACGAGCTCGCGAACGCGAACGCGGGCGGCCCCCAGACGCTGCTGCTGATCGGCTCCGATCTCCGGGCCAAGTCGGCGATCGACGCCAACAACCCGCCCCACTCCGACACGATGATCCTCGTCCGGCTCGATCCGAACGAGCCGAACACGACGCTGCTCTCGATCCCCCGCGACCTGAAGGTCACGATCCATCCTGATCACCGGCGCTCGACGACCCAGAAGATCAACGCCGCCTACACGATCGGGGGCCCGAAGCTGGCCGTGAAGACGGTCAAGCAGGTCCTCGGGATCAAGATCAACCACGTCATCGACATCAACTTCGGCGGCTTCAAAGCGCTCGTCGACTACCTCGGATGCATCTTCGTCCAGGTGGACCGCCGCTACTACCACTCCAACCTGGGTCTCGCCGCCAGCCAGACGTACTCCGAGATCAACATCCAGCCGGGCTACCAGAAGCTCTGCGGCACCGATGCGCTCGCGTATGTGCGCTACCGGCACACCGACACGGACCTCGTGCGCGCGGCCCGCCAGCAGGACTTCCTGCGGCAGATCAAGAACCAGGTCGGCGCCAGCGGGCTGGTCGCCCGGCTGCATCCGATCGAGGAGATCTTCGGAAAGTACGCGAGCACCGACATCCGCTCGACCGACGATGTCCTGAAGCTGCTCGAGCTGATCGTTCAGTCCGCGAGCCATCCCGTCCGGCAGATCACATTTGCGGCTGACGTCGGCCCCTCGTACGTGACCGCGAACCACGGGCAGGTCAGCCGGACGGTCCACGCCTTCCTGAACGGCGGCGCCAAGCCGGCCCGGATCTCCGTCGGAGGGGCCAGCGCCGGCGCCACCAAGAAGGGAGGCAAGTCCCCCGGAGGGGCCCCGCCCCCGACCCCGCTCACACCGGCGACGCCGGACGACCTCCTGCAGGCTCGCCAGAACGTGCGAAAGATCCCGTTCCCGCTGTACTACCCGGTGAACCGGGTCACGGCGCTCGGCGCTTTGCCGGACACGATCCGGCCGTATCGGCTTCAGGGTCACGTCGCCTACGTCGTCGTTGTCTCGCAGGGGAGCCTCGGCCAGTACTACAACCTTGAGGGGACGACCTGGAAGGGAGCGCCGATCCTCAGGAACCCGAGCCAAACGATCAGGCTCGGCGGACGCACGATGCAGCTCTACTTCGAGGGGCAGCGGCTGCGCGTCATCGCCTGGCACGACGGCCGGGCGGTCTATTGGCTGACAAACACGCTCCAGAACATCCTGACCAACCGTCAGATGCTCGCGATCGCCGCCGCCGCAAAGCCCGTCCGGTAACCGCCGCGATGTGGCTCCGCCGAACGGTCCGAGGTGTGCGAACTGGCGCGGTGGTGCTGAGCGCGGCGGCCGCCCCGCTCATCCTCCAAGCCTGTGGCGGATCGTCATCGTCATCGACGACCGCGACTCACAGCACGACCTCGTCCGTGACCGCGAGCACCGCCGGGAGCGGCGTTTCGGCGCAGAGCATCGCGCGCGCATTGCAAGTCCACGGGAGTCCACCCGCGCCGACGGCCGCGCAGTGTCACGTGTCCTCGGCGGCGGAGCGCGCCGCGGCGCCGTTCGGCCACACCTCGCTGCCGCTCTTCACCTGCGAGTTGACCGTGAGTGGGAAGCGGGCCCGATACGCCGTGCAGGTGCTGCAGAACGGATGCTTCGTCGCCGAGCGCCTGGGTGGCGGTCAGTCGGTTCAGGGCTGCGGCGTCAAGCGGTCCTGACCCGTTGGCGTCAGCGAGGCGGCCCACCCGAGGAGCAGCGCGACGGGTGCGATGAATAGGCCGACGCTCGCCAGGGCGATCACGCAGAACGCCGACAGCAACGCGACGCCGAACCACGCGATGTAGCCGCTCACCCGGCCGCCGCGTGCGCACCGACGCCACAGGGCGAACCACACCGCCACGCTGATCACGGCCGGGGCTCCGGCCACGAGGATCGCGCTCGTACCGTTCTCCCCCACGAGCGTCGCGGATCCATAGATTGGCACCAGGAACGCCGCCCGCAAAACATGCTCGCAACCCGAATAACAAGGATTGGCGGTGCTGCACCGCAGACGGCGAACGGGCCAGATTCATTGGACACGCTCCATGGCTGAGTTGAAGCCATCCCCATTGTTCAAGCCGCGAAGGTGGCCTGCAATCGGGGGAATCACGAGGCGGCGCGCGACAGAACTACCGAACCACGCTACCAAGCGCATCGCCTAGGAACGTCTGTTCGCCTCGGTAGGCTCGCGAGCGATGGAACCGCTCGTCGAAGGCGCCGCGCTCGTGCTGCTACTGCGGACCGGCGCGAGGCCGTGGCAGCACTACGCGGAGCTCATCGAGGAAGCGGGGAGCGCGCTCGCCGTCCTGGAGCAGGAGGCCGGTCCGCAACAGCAGATGCTCGATCCGCATCCGGACCTCCAGTCAGCGGTCGGCCAGATCGAGCACTGGCGAGCCGAGGGGATGCGTCTGCTCACGGTGCTGGACGACGACTATCCGGAGAATCTCCGGGGGGTCCACGACCGCCCGCCGCTCATCTTCGTGTCGGGCGAGCTGCGCCCCGACGACGCGCGGTCGGTCGCGGTGGTGGGCTCGCGCCAGGCGACCGACCGCGGACGAGCGATCGCGCGCAAGATCGCGGAGCACCTGGTCGACCGCGGGTTCACGGTCGCCTCTGGTCTCGCCGCCGGGATCGACACGGCGGCCCATACGGCCGCCCTCGCGCACAAAGGGCGCACGTTCGCGGTGATCGGAACCGGACTGCGCCGCGCCTACCCACCGCAGAACGCACCGCTTCAGCGTCGCCTCACTCGCCAGGGGGCAGTCGTGTCCCAGTTCTGGCCTGACGCGCCGCCGAGCCGGCGCACGTTTCCAATGCGAAACGCCGTCATGTCCGGGATGACACTCGCCAGCGTCATCGTCGAGGCCTCGGAGACGAGCGGCTCACGGATGCAGGCGCGTCTCGCCCTGGAGCATGGGCGGCCCGTGTTCCTCGTCCGCTCGTTGCTCGAGCAACCCTGGGCGCGGGAATTCGCGACGCGTCCTGGCACCCACGTCGTCGACAACCCGGCGGCGATCACCGACACGATCGAGCGCCTCACGACCGGCGCCCTGCAGCCATGAGGTGACGACGACATGCCGACGGTGGGGGAGCTGACGGCGGTCTATGGGAACTTCATGCTCAGTCCGAGGCATGGTCCCGGCGTCTGTGAAATCTGCTTCAACTTCACCGACGGCTACACCCACTGCTACGCGTGCGCCCACGGGGAGCAGCACCTCGACCTCGTCGTCCCGATCTCCTACAGCATCGGGGGCGAGCAGCTTCACCACGCGCTCGCCAGCTACAAACGCCGTGAGGGCGACACCGCACGGCGGCTGCGCGCCGAACTCGCCGCCGTCCTCTGGCGCTTTCTCGCCGCGCACGAGCCGTGCGTCGCCCGCGCCGCCAACGTCAGCGGCTTTCCGATCGTGACGACCGTCCCGTCGGGTGACGCCGAGCGGGACTCGACGCACCCACTCCGGCACGTCGTCGCGGAGGTCGTGGCGCCGACCCGGGACCGTCACGCGGCATTGCTCGCTCGCTCAGACGTGGCCTGTCCGCCGCGGGAGTTCTCCGCCGAGAAGTACCGGGCGGCTTCCCGACTGGATGGCGAGCCCGTCCTGCTGATCGACGACACCTGGACGACGGGAGCAAGCGCCCAGAGCGCGGCGGCGGCGCTCAAGGCCGTGGGCGCGGGCCCGGTCGCGGCCCTCGTCATCGGTCGGCACCTCAATCGCGAGTGGCACGAGAACGATCGACGGATCCGTGGCATCACGCTTCCCTTCGATTGGGAGCGATGTGTGCTGTGTTCTCGCTCGTGACCGCCAATGGCCCGCGAGACATCACCAGAGGCTTCGGCGCTGTAGCCTCGCGGCGATGGCGTCTCGGGTACCGCACAGCCCCGATGCATCCGGACGCGCGCGACGCCGGTACGCGCCGCGGATGCCTCCCGACCAGCGGCGGGAGCAGTTGATTGACGCCGCCCTTGGGGTGATCCTCGAGCAGGGCTACAGCGGCGTCTCGATCGAGGCGATCGCGCGGGCAGCAGGCGTGACCCGACCGGTGGTCTATGACCATTTCCCAAATCTCGGGCAGCTGCTCCAGACGTTGATCGCCCGCGAGGAGCACTACGCGCTTGAGCAGCTGCGCGAAATCGTCCCGGAGGACCCGGGGGCGTTCGAGCCGATCGAGCTGCTCATCGCGGGGATTCGGCGTTTCCTCGATGCCGTCTCGAGTCGGCCGGCGACCTGGCGAATCATCCTGCTCCCACCGGAGGGCAATCCGGCGATCGTGCGCCAGCTCGTTGAGACAAACCGGGCGCACACCCTGAAGCAGATCGAGGACCTGGTGCGGAGGACGATGACTCGCCCGGAGGTCCCCGATGACCTCGACGTCGAGCTGACCGCACGGACGATCCGCAACCTCGCCGAGGAGGCCGGGCGGATGGTTCTGATCAATCCGGACCGCTACTCCGCTGAGCGCTACGAGCGGTTCACCGCGCGAACGCTGAAGCTGCTGTGGCCACGCGATGGCGGCGATCGCTGAGCCGCTGACGATCACCGAACGTTCGGCGACTGACCTCGCTCGAGCGATCCGCCGAGGCGAGCTCTCGGCGAGCGAGGTCGTTGAGGCTCACATCGCCCGCCACGTGACCTGGGCGACCCGCGTCAACGCGATCGTCGCCGACCGCTTCGACGTTGCCCGACGGGAGGCGGCAGCCGCCGACGAGCAGATCACCGCCGCGGCGCCCGATGACGCTCTGCCTCCACTCCTCGGCGTCCCGTTCACCGTGAAGGAGTCGATCGCGCTCACAGGGATGCCGCAGTCGACCGGCCTCGTGGCGCGCGAAGGGTTTCGCTCGACGGAGACGGCGCCGGTTCCGCAACGGCTGATCGACGCCGGCGCGATCCCGCTCGGGGTGACGAACACATCCGAGCTCACGATGTGGATCGAGTCCGAGAACCGCCTGTACGGGCGTACGAACAACCCGTATGACGCAACGCGCACGGCGGGCGGCTCCTCCGGCGGCGAAGGCGCCGCGGTCGGGTGTGGCGGCTCACCCTTCGGCATCGGATCGGACATCGCCGGGTCGCTTCGGATTCCCGCGTTCTTCTGCGGCGTGTTCGCCCACAAGCCCTCCTCCGGCCTCGTTCCCAACACCGGCTCGTATCCGGCAACGCCGGGTGACGACGCGGGTCGAATGCTCGTCACGGGTCCGCTCGCCCGCCGCGGCGAGGACCTGATGCCGCTGCTGCGCCTGATCGCCGGCCCGGACGGTGTCGATCACCTGACCCGCACCGCCGAGCTCGGTGACCCGGCGACGGTCTCGCTCGAAGGCCTCCCGGTCACGACGATCGAGAACTCCTCGCTGCTCCCGATGACGCGCGAACTGCGCGACGCCCGCGAGCGCGCCGTCGGAGCGCTCATCGCGCGGGGCGCGGTCGTGCGCCGTGTCGAGTTTCGCGCCTGGCGCCGGGCCGTCCTGCCGTACCTCGCGATGCTCCAGTCAGGCGCGTCCCGCGCGACCCTCGGATTGCTCGAAGACGCCGGCGCCGACCCGATCACGTGGCGCACGCTCACCCGCCGCGGCGGGCCGCACACGCTGCCGACCCGGATCGCGCTCGCCGCGGAACTGCTGCCACAGATGCAGGGGGAGGCGGCCGACAAGCTCGTCATCACGGCGCGTGAGCTCGCGGCCGACCTGATCGAGGCGATTGGCGAGGGCGTCATCCTCCACCCGGCCCATCAGCGCGTCGCGCCGCGTCACGGACGAACGGTTGGGCGGCCATGGCTGTTCACGCCCGCCGCGATGTTCAACCTCGCCGGCGTGCCGGTGACGGAGGTCCCGCTCGGACTCTCCGGCCAGGGCCTCCCGCTCGGCGTCCAGGTCGCCGCCGGAGTGGATCACGACCACGTCTCGATCGCCGTCGGGCTCGCACTCGAGGAGATCTTTGGCGGCTGGGTGCCGCCGCCGGACCTGCCGTGACCGGGCCCAGCGCGGCGCCCGCCGGATGAATGGATCGGCGCCGGCGACGCAGTAAAACCACGCCGCGCGGCGCCATCCCCTTCCCACAAGGGCCCAAAAACGACGACGGGGACCCGCTTCCAGGGTCCCCGTCGCTCGATCCTTCGGACACACCCACGGCCGGGTTGGATGCGTCCTTCAGGACCGTTCGCATCCAAGACACTCAAATCCGATCAGAGTTGCGGCCCGCCGAGAAAAAAATCTCTTGCCATACTGAAGCTCCCCGTCAGGGGGCGTAGCTCAGTTGGTTAGAGCGCCGGCCTGTCACGCCGGAGGTCGCGGGTTCGAGTCCCGTCGCTCCCGTAAGTCATAGCGAGCCAGATCGCGCCATTAGCAGGCCTTTTACGGCACAGGCGCAGACGCGGGTTCGTCAGCGCGAGCCAACGAAAGTCAGGCCGCGCCAGAAAAACGGTGACCAAACCGGTGACCACGCGCGGGCCTCCACGCGGGGTGTCTGCGGTGAGCGATCGCCGCGCATGGCTCGATCAGCTGTGCCCGTATTGCGGCGCGCCGCCGGGTGCGCGTTGTCGCGACCGTCGGTATTCCCGTCAACGCCCGCGTCCAGCGCGGAGCTTGCACGTGGCCCGTGGTTGGCTGGAGCGTTCGTGTCCGACCTGTGGAGCATCGCCTCGCGACCCGTGTCGGACGCCATCCGGTTATGAGGCTTCTCGGCCGCATGCGGCTCGGCTGCGGCCCGGTCGCGGTGAGCTTGCGGGACACAACGCCGTGTGGGAGGAACTTCGAACGACGGGCGGCGATGATCGCTGTCGTCCCATTCTCCGGTCGCGCCGGACTGGGAGGAACGACCGGAATCATCACGATCAGCCGACTGGAAGGCGACGAGCTCGTGGACGTCGAGCGCTGGACCAGTCGCGATCGCTTGGCCGTCGCGCTCGAGGGGCCGGTGTGGGACCGCTACGGGAGTTTCGCCGGCCAGCCCCGGATCCGGGGAACGGTCGCCTGGACCGTCGCGGAGCGCCGCATCCTGATCACCGGACGGCGAGGGGACCGAGCGTTCGAGGAGGTCTTCGCATGATCTCCATCGATTGCAGTCGGCGGCTCGCGCGAAACAATTCGGCAGCTCGCGGCCACGCTCGCCGCCAGCGGAGCGAAACATGCCGGGGAACCCGCTGTCGGGGGCGATGGCGGCCGCGAAGTCGTGTCTCCGAGCCGAGGTCCACCACGCGGTGCCCGGTCTCGGAAACGAGAAAGACCGGGCCACGAACCCGGTCTTCCAGAGACATAGGCGCTTCCCAGCGCCGCCCAAAACTCAGTACGGAGCAGTGTACCCCGGTCGCGGACGGAGTCGTGACCGAGATGTGGTGCTGCGTCCGCTCGTTGTCGCTGAGGTCATCGCGAACTCCGCTCTGTTGCGGGGTTGGCGATGGCTTTCAGCCCAAGCACCCGCGACGCTCCACTCACCCGGCCGAGACCCGAATCGCTGACTCGTTGGTTGATCGTCGGCGCGCGCCCGTTCGTGCCGGCACGAACAGGTTTGGTGCGACGATGAGCGCGGGCGCGATCGCCGCGGCGCTGGCGCTCGACGGCATGTCCTCAGGCGAGCGGCTGGTCGCGTTCTCGTTAGCGAGCTTCGCGAACCGGGAGCAGCGCGCGTTCCCGGGCGCGCAGGCCGCGGCGGCGCGAGCGGGGCTCAGTCGCGGCCGGTACCTGCAGGCTCGTGATCAGCTCGTATCTCGCGGGCTGGTGATCGTCGAGCACGTCGCGTCGGGTCGCAACCAATCGAGCACGGTGAGACTGCCCTTCGCCGAGCGCGGTCCGTGGTCGCACGGTGAGATCAACGCGCCGCTGTTCGAAGCCGCGCTCGACTACAGCACGGCGCGCGGCCCGGCCCGGCTGCTCCTCGCAAGCGTCGCCGCGCTCGCGGACGAGGAGCGCGTGCTCGCGGACATCACGACGGAGGAACTGTGCCGTGCTGCCGGCCTGGCGGATAAGAGCTACAGACGGGCCCGTCACGCCCTCCTCAGCTCCGGCGAGCTGATCCTGCTCACGAGTGGCGGTGGACGCGGCAAAGCGAACCGCTGGGAGCTCGCTGATCCACGACTGCTCGCGACAGCACGGCGGAAACCTGAGCGCGCTCGACGTGTCCCGCCGCCGGCCGGCGCGCGGCCGCTGCTCACACCAGTGCCACGACGTGACCCCGCAACCAGTCACGACGCGGGGGCGCCGGTCGCCGTTGAGCTGCCGCGGGAGGCAAAC
>CAVZZH010000012.1:0-109139 GCA_963779695.1 uncultured Solirubrobacterales bacterium | reverse complement strand
GCCTGGCGCCGCGACCATGCCAATCCCCCTGTTCGACATCGACACTCCGCGCGCGGGCCTCCGCGACCGCCTCGTCCGTGCCGCGACCCACACCATCGACGAGGGCCGGCTCATCCTCGGCCCCGAGGTCGCGGCCTTCGAGCGCGAGTTCGCGGACTATCTCGGCGTCGATCACGTCGTCGGCGTCGCCAACGGCACGGACGCGCTGACGATCGCCCTGCGCGCGATGGGCGTCGGGCCCGGCGACGATGTCGTCGTGCCGGCGTTCACGTTCTACGCGTCCGCCGAGTCGATCCCACCGACCGGCGCCCGTCCCGTCTTCTGCGACGTCGATCCGCAGACGATGATGCTCACGCCGGAGACCGTGCACGCGGCCCTGACTCCCGCCACGAAGGCGGTCATCGCGGTCCACCTGTTCGGCAACGTCGCCCCGGTCCGCGAGATCGAGGCGCTCGGTGTCCCGGTGCTGGAGGACACCGCTCAGGCGGCGGGGTCGACCGGTCCGGACGGGCGCCCCGGCTCACTCGGCACGGCGGCGACGTTCAGCTTCTTCCCGTCGAAGAATCTCGGCTGTCTCGGGGACGGCGGCGCGATCGCCACTTCCCGGGAGGAGATCGCCGAGTTCGCGCGGATGCTGCGCTTCCACGGCTCCCGGGACCAGCAGACGTGGGAGCTCGTCGGCTACAACTCGCGCCTGGACGAGATTCAGGCGGCGTTCCTCCGCGTCCAGCTGCCCGAGCTTGACACCTGGGCGCGGGGCCGGTGCACAGCCGCGGCGCACTACGAGCGGGCCGGACTCGGGGAGCTCGTCGCGCTCCCGAGCCCGACGCCCGGTGCGAGCGCCGCCTGGCACATCTACGTCATCCGCTCCGAGCACGTCGCCGCGATCTCGCAGGCGTTGAGTGCCGCCGAGATCGGCAACCGCGCCTACTACACGCGGCCGATCCACCGCCACCCGGCGATGATCCCGTATGTCGAGGCGCTCGAGCTGCCGATGACCGACGTCCTGGCTTCGACACACCTGGCCATCCCGATGAACCCGTTCCTCACCGCGGATCAGGCGACCGAGGTCACGCGCTGCGTCGAGCGGGCGCTGACGCAGCGCGCAGCCTAGCTCCTTGCCGCGGCGGCCGATCAGGTCTCGCCGCGGCCCCGGGAGATCGCGATCTCTCCGGTCCGCGCCATCTCGATCAGCCCGAACGGCCGGACGAGCCGCTCAAACGCCTCGACCTTGTCGTACGTGCCGGTGACCTCGATCACGACCGAGCGCTTCGTCACATCGACGATCTTCGCTCGGAAGATCTCGCAGATCTGCATGACCTCGGCTCGGCTGACGCCGTCGGCCGAGATCTTGAACAGCGCGAGCTCACGTGAGAGCGTCTCCCCCGGCTCGAGGTCCCGGATCTTCAGGACGTTGACGAGCTTGTGGAGCTGCTTGGTGACCTGATCGATCGGATGCACGGCACCGTCGAGCGTCAGCGTCATCCGCGAGACGGAGTCGTCGTCGGTCGGCCCGACCGCGAGCGTGTCGATGTTGAAGCCCCGCCGCGCGAACAGGCCCGAGATCCTGGTCAGGACACCCGGCTTGTTCTCGACGAGGATCGAGAGGATGTGCTTACGGCCGCTGCGCTGCCCGGTGACGGCCTCCAGCTCATCGAGTGAGAGGACTTCCTTGGTTGCTGGTTCACCCATGGCTCAGCCAACCATATTCCGCGCCGGTTGCCCGGCGGGAATCATCGGGAACGTGTTCTCCTCACGCGTGACGCGGACGTCGACGAGCACCGGACCTTCGGTGGCGAGAGCATCCTTCATGTCGCTCACCAGCGTGTGCTTGTCCTCGAAGCGCATGCCGGTCGCCCCGTAGGCCTCGGCCAGCTTGACGAAGTCGGGCCACTGGCCCATGTCGACATGGCTGTAGCGCTTGTCCCAGAACAGCTCCTGCCACTGACGGACCATCCCCAGGTAGCCGTTGTTCATGATGAACACCTTGATCGGGATGTCCTCCTGCGCGCAGGTGGCGAGTTCCTGGATGTTCATCTGGACCGAGCCGTCGCCGGCGATGCACACGACCGTCTCGTCCGGACATCCGACCTTGACGCCCATCGCGGCCGGCAGACCGAAGCCCATCGTCCCGAGACCGCCGGAGTTGATCCACCGCCGCGGGCTGTCGAAATGGAAGTACTGCGCGGTCCACATCTGATGCTGGCCGACGTCGCTGGTGACGATCGCGTCACCCCCCGTCGCTTCGTACAGCGCCTGCACCATGTACTGGGGCTTGATCTCCGCGTCCTTGGAGTCCTCGTAACCGAGCGGATGACGCTCCTGCCAGCCGTGGATTCGTGACCACCACTCCTCGAGCCGCGCCGGATCCGCCTCGAGCGCGCGGTATTCCGAGGTCAGCCGCGGCAGGATGTTCTTCGCATCTCCGACGATCGGGATGTGGGCCGGGACGTTCTTGGAGATCTCGGCCGGGTCGATGTCGATGTGGATGAACTTCGCCCGCGGCGCAAACTCCGACAGCTTGCCGGTGATCCGATCATCGAAGCGGGCCCCGATCGCGATGATCAGGTCCGCCTCGTCCATCGCGTAGTTGGCGGCCCGGGTTCCGTGCATGCCGAGCATCCCGAGCCATTGCTCGTGCGGTGCCGGGAACCCGCCGAGCCCCATCACCGTGCACGTGACCGGGAACTTGTCGACGGTCGCGAGCTCGATCAGCTCGTCTGAGGCATTGGCGCTGACCACGCCGCCGCCGGCGTAGATGACCGGCCGCCGCGCGTTGGCGAGCGCCTTGGCGGCAAGGCGGATCTGCTTCTGGTTGCCCTCGGTTGTCGGCTGGTAGCCGGGCAGGTGCACGTCGGTCACCGGCTTGTACGGGATGTCGACGCGGCTCAGGTCCTGCGGGATGTCGACGACGACCGGACCCGGCCGCCCGGTGCGAGCGATGTGGAACGCCTCGTGGATCAAGCGTGGCAGCTCCAGCGGGTTCTGGATCATGACGCTGTGCTTGACGATCGGCATCGTGATCCCGATCGTGTCCGCCTCCTGGAACCCGTCGGTCCCAAGCAATTCCGTCCGCACCTGCCCGGTGAGAAACACGACCGGCACGGAATCCATCATCGCGTCACAGATCGGCGTGACGAGATTCGTCGCGCCCGGTCCGCTCGTGCCGAGTGAGACACCGACCTTGCCGGTCGCCTTCGCATAGCCCTCCGCGGCGTGGCCGCCGCCGGCCTCGTGGCGGACGAGGATGTGGCGGATACCCGCGTCGTAGAACGCGTCGTAGGTGGGAAGGTTCGCGCCGCCGGGGAGGCCGAATACGACGTCGACACCTTCTGCCTTCAAGCATTCCATCAGTGCGTCGACCGCACGCATAGCGTTCGCCTCCTTTCCGGGGCTCGGCATTCGTAGTGCGCGCACGGCTGCTCCGTGCGCACGGGGAAAGTCGAGTTTACAGAAGCTTTTCGCGGGGTCCGGGACCCGTCCGGAGACACCGATCCGGACGATCCCGGGCATCGACGTTGGCTGCGCCCGGCCTCGAACACTTGTCTACAGAATTCCGGTTTATCGCTGTCGAACGTGTGTCCAGAAACCGTGAGCGCTTTCCCATCCGCGGCCGGATCGATCCGACCGAACCGTATGGAACGCCTCGCCCGGATCGCTCGCTTCCTCCTCTTCGCCGTTCTGGTCGCCGCTCTCTGGACCTCAGTGTCCGCGGCCGCGACGACTCGCCAGCATCGTCGCGCCACTGTATCGTGCAGGTCAAGCGTCACGGTGGCAAGCACGCACGACGACGCGACGCGTCGTCGGTGCACGAAGCGGCTTCCGAAGCGTCGGGCCCACATCGCCTTCAAGGGTCACGGGAGGGCCTCAAGAGCTCGTCCCCGCTGCTCCGTCGACCAAGTCGACGAAGCCTCTCCCAGACCCCGGCCGCACTCTCCGGTGGACTCCACGTGGGGTTGGATGCGTCGGTGGTGCATTGGACGTACATGAACCCGCGGCTTGATCAGATCGAGTCGCAGACCGGCGCGAAGTGGATGCGCCAGGACTTCTTCTGGAGCGACATCGAGCCCCAGCAGGGCGTGTTCGACTTCTCGCTCTATGACCAATACGTCCTGGACTCAGCCCAGCACGGCGTCCACCTGCTCCCCCTCCTCTTCGACCCGCCCTCCTGGGCCGCCCCCAGCGACACCTCGATCCCCTCCGACCCCACCGCCTACGCCGCCTTCGTCGCCGCCGTCGTGCACCGCTACGGCCCCCACGGCAGCTTCTGGACCCAGCACACCACCCTCGCCGCCTACGCCATCCAGACCTTCGAACTCTGGAACGAGCCCTACTACGACAACGGCAACGGCGGCAACTACGACCCCGCCCGCTACGCCCACCTCGTCAAAGCCGCCGGCATCGCCGGACACGCCGCCGACCCCAGCGCCAAATTCCTCATCGCCGCCGAAAACCAAGCCCAACAAGTCGGCAGCACCTGGGTCTGGTGGGTCGACGCCCTCTACCAAGCCGTCCCCGACCTCAACAACTACTTCGACGGCGTCGCCGTCCACCCCTACGGCAACGACCTCACCAGCCTCAGCTTCCCCACCCCCGGCCAAGCCTACGACGGCTACTCACAAATCCGCCGCGTCGAAGCCATCCGCCAAGAATTCGTCAACCACGGCGCCAGCGACAAACCCCTCTGGATCACCGAAATCGGCTGGCCAACCTGCACCAGCGGAAGCAACCGCTGCACCACCCCCACCGGCCAAGCCAACGACCTCCAAACCGTCTTCAACTACGCCCACACCACCTGGAAGAACTACGTCCAAGGCATCTTCGTCTACAGCTACGACGACTCCAGCCCCGACCCCACCGACCCCGAACACGACTACGGCCTCGCCTACAACAACGGCACCCCCAAACCCGCCCTCACCATCTTCACAAACAACGCCGCCTAACCCCACCCGCGCCACACTAGCGCGAGCAGGGCAGACGACAAACCTCAAGGGGCACGAGGGAAGGCTCGCCGCGAGGCACATCCGCAGCGCTCCGCCACAGTGCGCGGCCAGATACGATCACACCCGGCATGGGGAACCCTGCCTTCGCTGCGAAGCGGAGGCCGTCGCCGGACGACACCTTGATCACCACGATACGCGAGCACACGTTCTTCCGAGGTCCGCTGGAGAGCCCAAGTTACGTGCTCGACCTTGGGGCCAACCGGGGCGATTTTTCCCGCGGCGTGACCGAGCGGTTCGAAGTCACCTGCATCGCTGTTGAGCCCACCGAGGAGCTGGCGAGCGGAATCGCCGGCGAGCGCATCCGGGTCCGGCAGGCCGCGATCACCGCGGAACCGGGAGAAGTCGTCCTGTATGTCTCGGACAACCCGGAGGCCTCCAGCCTCACCGTCGGGGGCCCCGACGCCGTCAGTACCGAATCGGTCCCGGGAATCCCGCTCAAGGAGCTTCTCGACGAGGAGCAGGTCGAGGCCGTCGCACTCGTGAAGGTCGACATCGAGGGTGCCGAACGTGACATGTTCATGACCGCGGACGATCAGACCCTCCAGCGCGTCGCTCAGTTCACCGTCGAGTTTCACGTCTTCACGGGCGCTCTGACCGATGCCGACGTCAAAGCGATCCGAGACCGCCTAAAGGGGCTCGGGTTTGAAGGCATCCGGTTTTCGGCAGGCCACCACAACTGGCTCTTCTTCCAGCCGAGCCGTTGCGGCGTCGGTCGCGCGGAAATCTTCTTCACCCGTCGCCTCCTGCGGTGGCTCCGCGGTGCCGCGGTCCGCGCAGCGCGACTCGTGCGCCTCTCCGCTTTCGAGGGCAACTGAGCCGCAGCTGGAGCCTGACGCCGCGCAGCGGTCGTCGCTGACCCCCGCGCCACGCTTCCAGGAAACCTGGACATCTCAGGTCCAACGACTGTCCAGCGCACTCGACAGCATTCAGCCAATTAGCCCGGTCGGGCCGACGCGTTTCGTATGGGACGCTCAGCTCGATACAGCAAGTACTTCTCGGTTGCCTTCGTTCTCGTGGTCATGGCCACGGTGAGCGGAACGGTGCTGGCGGCAAGCCGCTCCGGACGCCGCCCGCACACCTGCACCAACCACGCTGCCCGATCACGACGCGCCAAGCGTCTCTGCCCCCGTCACAAGAAGGCGACCAAGCCCAGCCACCTCGCGACCTCCGCGCGCCGCGTCCCGGTGATTGTCCGCAAGCCCGTGCTCCGTCCCAAGCCGGTGCCGCCGCCCACGCATACAACAACAACGACGACGTCGACGACGACCAAGGCGCCGACCACGACGGCGACGACCACGACGGCGTCCAAGACGACGACGGCTCACACCACGGCGACGCTGAGCACCACGACGACCACGTCATCCGCGCCGGCCACCACGACGACCACGACGCCGACGACCACCACCACAGCGACCACGACGCCGACGACCACCACCACAGCGACCACGACGCCGACGACCACCACCACGGCGACGACGACGACCACGACCAGCTCATCGACGACCAGCACCCAGAGCGCGCCGGTGCAAGGCTCTCTCGTCGTGGGGTTGGATGCGTCGGTGGTGCATTGGACGTACATGAACCCGCGGCTTGATCAGATCGAGTCGCAGACCGGCGCGAAGTGGATGCGCCAGGACTTCTTCTGGAGCGACATCGAGCCCCAGCAGGGCGTGTTCGACTTCTCGCTCTATGACCAATACGTCCTGGACTCAGCCCAGCACGGCGTCCACCTGCTCCCCCTCCTCTTCGACCCGCCCTCCTGGGCCGCCTCCAGCGACACCTCGATCCCCTCCGACCCCACCGCCTACGCCGCCTTCGTCGCCGCCGTCGTGCACCGCTACGGCCCCCACGGCAGCTTCTGGACCCAGCACACCACCCTCGCCGCCTACGCCATCCAGACCTTCGAACTCTGGAACGAGCCCTACTACGACAACGGCAACGGCGGCAACTACGACCCCGCCCGCTACGCCCACCTCGTCAAAGCCGCCGGCATCGCCGGACACGCCGCCGACCCCAGCGCCAAATTCCTCATCGCCGCCGAAAACCAAGCCCAACAAGTCGGCAGCACCTGGGTCTGGTGGGTCGACGCCCTCTACCAAGCCGTCCCCGACCTCAACAACTACTTCGACGGCGTCGCCGTCCACCCCTACGGCAACGACCTCACCAGCCTCAGCTTCCCCACCCCCGGCCAAGCCTACGACGGCTACTCACAAATCCGCCGCGTCGAAGCCATCCGCCAAGAATTCGTCAACCACGGCGCCAGCGACAAACCCCTCTGGATCACCGAAATCGGCTGGCCAACCTGCACCAGCGGAAGCAACCGCTGCACCACCCCCACCGGCCAAGCCAACGACCTCCAAACCGTCTTCAACTACGCCCACACCACCTGGAAAAACTACGTCCAAGGCATCTTCGTCTACAGCTACGACGACTCCAGCCCCGACCCCACCGACCCCGAACACGACTACGGCCTCGCCTACAACAACGGCACCCCCAAACCCGCCCTCACCATCTTCACAAACAACGCCGCCTAACCGGCCGACTCAGCGCCGCAGTGATGGCGCGAGCAGGGCAGGCGACGGCGCGAGGCCGGTCGCGCCGTCTACCAGGGGTTCGTCTGAGCGCTACGGGCGAGCGACCGGAACACACCCAGCGCCGGCTTCGCAGCGTGGTTTGACGTACGTCAGCCCGTAGTCGTTCTCCGAATCGCTGCGCGATCCCCGCTGATCGTCGTAGTAGTAGACGAACACGGCACGCATGTAGCTTGCCCAGATCGTGCTCGAGTAGTGCAGCATCGCGCGGAGGCTGGCGACCTGGCCGCCGGTGCTGACGCACCGGCTGCTCCCGCTCCGGCACGTCGGCCACCCGACCTCGGTTGCCCAGAACGGCTTGTTCGGCCGCGCCGTGGTGGACGAACTCGCTGCGGATGATCTCGACCCGGCGCATCTGGTCGTAGCCGTAGTAGGCCTGACCCACGATCGCCGGGCGAGCGATGCGTGATGTCATGACCGTACGGATGCACCGAGATGCCGTCGAAGTACCGGTTGAGGTCCGGAACCGCGCGGTACATCGCGTCGACCCACCACAACCAGCGATGGCCGGTGATCATCGTTCCCTGCATCTCGGCCGCGAGCAGGAACCGCGCCGATCCGTCGGCCGCATGACCGGCGGTCGCGGCGGCCCGCACGAGACGGGCGTACCGGGCCGGGTCGTAACGGCCGTCGCTGCCGAGGTCGTAATACGGCTCGTTCCAGAGGTCGAACGTGGTGACTGCGTACGGCCGCAGCTGCGGGTGATGCGCCCACAGCGTGCCGTTCGGTCCGTACCGATGCACGACGGCCTGCCACGTACGCGGCGTATGCCGAACGGATTGCTCGGCACGGCATTCTGAGCGGGCGCTGCCCACCGGGGCGCCTGGTAGAGCAGCGCGAGCACATGGACGTGACGCCGCGCCGCCAGAGAGCATGAACTGGTCGTAGTGGCGGAACTTGAACCGGCCACGCTTGGGCTCGAGCCTGTCCCAGAAGAAGCCCTTCGCGGACCCACTTCACCTTCGTGTGCGACAGAACCGGTTGAGCCGCTGGCTGGGCTGACTCCATCCGGCGGCACCGGAAACGAGGCCCACGACGGGACCCGCGGATGCTTGCGTCGCGCGCACTGACGGACGACTGGGTCTTGGCGCTGCCGAGAGAAACGAACGCGATCGGCCAGCGCGGCGATCGCGCCGGCCAGGGTCATCAGGACCCTGATGGATGTGTGCTCGGCGGGGCATAACCGTTTCCTTCGTCGAGAACGCAGCACCAGCCGAAGGAGCGAGTAGCGGCTGGCTCGGCAACATGAGCCACTACCCCAAACGCGCGTCGGCTACGCAGATGTTTTCTGTGCGAGAACCTCGAAGTACAGCGATTCGGTGCGTCGCCAGATCGCATCCCAATCCCACTGCAGCGCCAGCTCACGCGCGGCCGCGCCAAGCCTTGGCCACTGCTCTGGCGTCGGAGAGAAAGCGACGCAGCGCGGCCACCAGCTCGTCGATGTTCATCGGGTCGTCCAGCACGAACCCCTCGCGGCCGTCGGTCACCACCTCGGCGATGCCGGCTGCGCGCGACGTGATGATCGGGGTGCCACACCCAATCGCCTCCATCAGCACGAGCGGGAACGGGTCATAGCTGCTCGGGAACAAAAACGCGTCGGCCGCCTGCATGAGCCCGACGACATTGCTCTGATGGCCGAGGAACCGCACCCGCTCGCCGACCCCCAGTTCAGCGGCCAGCCGCACGTACGGCCGCGGATCGTCGCCTCCTGCAACCCACAGTTCCGCGCGCTCATCGCCGGCTCCGGCGAGCGCTCGGACGGCGCGGTCGAGGCCTTTACGCATGAAGCTGTAGCCGATGAACAGCAGGATGACCGCGTCGTCCCGGCGCGGCGCGACGATCTGGGAGACCTCCGACCTCGCCGCCGCACGCGACTCGGGCGGATGGAAACGATGGGTGTCGATCCCGTTGTAGATCACGGTGATCCGCCCGCGATCAACGCCGAGGTACCGCACCAGCTCGTCCGCCGTCTTCTGCGAGACAGAGATGATCGGCGTGGTCCGGCTGTTGCGGTAGGTGAATCGCTCCCACGCGACCGACTCGAGGTGCGGTGGATAGACCCGGCTCAGCCATCCCTTCGGAAAGCCCGCGTCCCGTCGCGCGACGTCGAACCAGGCAGCGCCGCAGGAATGCGCGGTGATCACGTCCGCGTACAGCCCCTGGCCGTCGTGGACGTGGACGATGTCGTACCGGCTCGGATCAAGTCGGCCACGGAGGCGCGCGGCGAATGTCGGCACCTGCAGCCATGCCGGTCGCTCGAGCATCGGAACGTGAACGAACCGGGCCGGGCTCCCCTCCGTGTCGAGGGCCTCGCTCGTGTAGATGTCGATCTCGTGATCGACGCCGGCACGGTCGCTGAGCTCGGCCATCACGGCGGAGACTCCGCCCTGCCGGTTGTAGTACCGGCCGATCATCGCGATCCGCATCAGGATCCCGCCTTGCCGGGCTGCGTGAGCAGCAGCAACGCCGTCGCGACATGCAGCACCTGGTTGCGGTACGGATCGCGCCGATCTGGATGACTGTGCAGCATCGAGTAGAACAGCTCGCGGTCGACGACGTCCCAGATCGAAGCCGGAGCTCGCTCGGCGGCGTCCCCGATCAGGTCGAGATGCTCGTCGAGCCACCGGTCGAGAAACGGCCGCGGCGCGGCTTCGCCCGGCGGCGGGGCGACGGTTTCTCGACGTCCTTCACGGAGGAGTCGAACGACGTCGGCGATGGCGAACACGCCCGCCAGCTCAGGCCGTTGTGGCTTGAACGGCTGCTCGAAGCGGACGTCGAGGACCTCTGGCATGAGCTCCTTCATCAACCGGTAGTGCGCCGCCTCGAGGTAACGCTCGCCCGGCTTGAGCGCGAACGCGTACTCCACGAACGCCCTCGTGCAGAACGGGCTGAATAGATCGCTCTCGCCGGACGAGCGGCGTGTCGCCGTCGTCGCCCAGCCGCAGACCCGCTCGAAGGCGTAATGCGTCTCGCTGAGAACGCGCGTCGGCCATCCTTCCGCGCGGCGGCGGCGGGCGAAGACCTCGAGGCTGTCGGCCGCGAGCGCGAGGCCTCGCTCGGTGAGCATCCCATGGTCGTTGAGCTTCATCGCCAGCACCCGGCGCTGGACCGCGGGCAGCCGAGACACAACTGGGATGTTGGGAGCGACGTGCACGAGCGGACCGCTCCCAGCCCGCGCGATCTCGCCGCCGACGCCCCAGATCGTGATCTCGAGCTGGTCAAGTGGCCGCTCGAGATGGTGGTAGTCACCAAGGTGCGCCAGGCTGCACAGCCCATCCGTCTGCCGCACGAACCGCCAGGCCGCTTGCGTCCAATCGAGCCCGGGCTGCTCGCCGGAACGGGTCTCGTGGGGCCACCCGAATCTCGCCACGAGTTCCTTGGCGACCACCATATCGGTGTCCTCGGGCGCGCCGAGCGTGAAGTATTCCGCCGGCACATTGGCGCGCGTCAGCAGCACCGCCATCACCCGCGTGTCGAGACCTCCGGTGATGGCGCACTGAATCGAACCACCCGCATCGCCCACGTGACGAACCATCGTGAGCAGTTCCTGTGCGAGCTCGCCGGCGTTTCTCTGTGTCTGCGGCGGCCGCGCCAGCGATCGCGGCCCGAAGTGTTCCTGGGATCGCACGCCGCTGGCGGTGATCGTGCTCAGCGCGCCGCCGGGCAGCATCGTGATGTCGCGCCACAGCGTGCGTCGCTCGCACGGCCAGCCGAGCGCAACCATGGTCGCGATCGAGAGCGGGTCGATTTGATCGATTCCGAGCGTCGAGGCGATCACCACGGCGTGATTGCTCACGACGACCTTGCTGCCGGCACGGCCGTGGAACACCGGCAGCATCCCCAGCGGATCAAGCAGAACCTGCACCTGATCTGTCTCCAGGTCGACTCGAGCCGCGCAGAACAGACCGTCGAGGCGGGCAGGGAGCTCCGCCCAGCGCTCGTCGAGCGCCGCCGCGTCGTACCCGGAAAACTCGCCGCGCCGGTCAATCGGCAGCCCGTCGAACAGCACGACGCGGTCACGTTCCTCGAGCACGTACCTCCGATGGCCGATCGCCTTCGCCGGGTGGTGCAGACCGGCCGCGACGATCCCTCCGGAGCCCGAGCGGGTGTGCCAGTGCGTTGCCGGATCAAGCTGGAACTCGTCGCCGACGGACGCGACGGCGTCAAGCAGACGCCGCTCGGCCTCCTGGTCCAGCCCGATTCCCACGGCGAACGAGTGCACGGATCGTCCAGACTAACGGCTGGGTTGGACGGAGCTTGAGCGCCTCACTCAGCCAGAGCGCTCCGCGATCAGGGTACGCAGTTCACGGCGGTCGAGCGTCCCGGTCACGATCAACAGCGCCGGGTAGGCGATCAGCGCGGCGAGGGTCAAGGCGGCGAAACCGACATCGAGCGCGCGCAGCCCGAACAACAAGATCGTGACCACGGCCGACACGCCCGCCACCCGGATGAGCCGCGCAAGACGGATCCGCATGTGGATATCGCTCAGAACCGCCCGGAGGGAGAGCCCGATGACGATGGTCTCGGTAAACACGGTTATCCAGGCGGCAGCCTGATAGCCGTAGGTCGGTACGAGGGCGAGGTTCAAGGCGACGTTGACGCCCAAGCCGAGCGCGACGTATCTGACGAACCGGGCCTGCAACCCGAGGATGATTACCATGCTCGCTGACACCGCCCCCCAGCAGCTGATCACGAACGAGCCCATCACGACCGGAAACGTGCCCGCCGCGGCGACGAACGCATCTCCGTAGAGCAGCCGGAGCATCGGCTCGGCGGCCACCAGGGTAAATCCGAACGCCGGGAGCGCCACCATCGTCAGGTATTCGAGCGCGGTCTGCACGAGCTGCCGCGCGCGCGGCATATTGTCGATCACCGCCACCGCGATGATCGGGAACAGCGTGGTCAGGACCGCGTCCGGCACCGCCATCGCCCTGATCAGCGTCCGGTTGAGGGCGCCGTAGAGGCCCGCGTCCACAGAATGCGGTGCGAGCTCGTACACGATGAGCTGATCGACCTGTGCGTGCGCGAGGCTGACGAGCCCGGCCAGGCCGAGCACGAAGCTGGCGCTCGCCAGGAGCCTCCATCGTCGGTGCGACCCGCGCAGCCGGATCGTGGCACGACGCCTGGCGAGGAACACCGTCAGCGCCGCCGATAGCAGCGTGGTGATGGTGAACCCCACCGCGAACGCGACGATCCCGCCCTCGGTGAGGGCGACGATCCCGACGGCGGCCCCCCACGCGACCGAGTTGAACGTGAGCACTCCCATCGCCAGGTCGTTGCGCACTCGAAGCCGAAACACGGCGCCGGTCATCTGGAAAATGGCGGCGGCGCCACTTGCGGCGATGATCACCCCCGCCACCCTCATCGCGGGGTTGCCGCCGATGATGACGAGGACGATCGCCGTGAGGATGGTCACCGGCATGACCACGACGGCCTGGAGCGAGATCAGCGCCCCCAGCCAATCACTCTCGTTGTCGGGGGCCCGGGCGATCTCACGAATGGTCACCTCCTGCATCTTCAGGTTGGCGAGGTACCCCGTGAGGCCGACGACCGAGAAGATCGTCGACCACTCGCCGAAGCCGACGGCGCCCAATCGGCGTGCCAGGATCGCCGTGACGACGACGCCGATCGCCGCGTTGCCGACCACGGCGACGATTTGCACGCCCACATCGGCAGTCACTCGTCGAGCGCTTGGCTCTGAGCGCGCTGCTGTCACCCCGTCACGACCGCTGCCGGCCCCCGAGTAGGCGCGGGCTGGGAGCGCCCTCTCTGAGAAACAGGAAGTCGTTGATATAGCCGGGTGGCGTGGGGAACGGAAGATCGCCGTCGACGAGGTGGGCGGACTGATCACGCTCCACCTCGAACTGCTCGAGCGGGCCGAGTCCGGCCGATGTCAGCGCATAGCCCGCGTAGCCCCAGGAGCCCAGCAGCTCGAACAGCTCCGCGACCGGCCGGTCGCGGTGGCGCTGCTCCGCCTCGAGCAGCAGCGCCGGCAGGTGCTCGCGGATGAGCGCCTCGCCGCCCCGCAGGACGGCGTCTTCATGGCCCTCCACATCGCATTTGATGAAGTTCAGGCGGGAGAGATCCCCGAGTTCCAGCCCGTCCAGCCGAGCCAGGCGCACCGACATCGCCCCGTCCTGGTCACCATCGACGTCGGTGTCGACCACGTGCGCGAGCGCGCTGAGGCCGGTCTCCGAGCCCCGGCCGGCCGGGACGGTCATCCGTCCCGAGCCGTCGTGGTCCGAGAGCGCGAGCGCACACAGTTCGATGTTTGCCCGCCCGCGACAGACCCGCCGCAACGTCGCGAGCGCCGGGCCCGGCTCCGCCGCGATCACTCGCCCCTCTGCCCCGACGAGCCCGGACAGGCCGATCGTGAACAATCCCCAGTTGGCACCGACGTCGATCGCCGTATCACCAGGCCGGACGAGCTCCCGCATCGCCTGGGCATGAGGGTCGCCGTCCCGGACGAGCGCGCGCCAGTGGAGCTTTGCCTGAGTCGCGGGATCGAACCTCCCCAGGACTCTGTCGATCAGCGCCCAGCGAAGACTCACTTGCCGTCCTGCCTGCGTCCCGCGCCGGCCCGTACGAACAGACCCTCGATGAGCTCGGATACGACGGACCGCGCGTAGCGCTGCTCAGCCCACTCGCGTGCCGCCTTCCCCTGCGCGCGTCCAAGGGCCGGATCCTCAAGATACGTCTGCAGCAGCCGCCGTAACGCCGGCGCGTCGTCCGTTGGCTGCGCAATCGCCCCGAACTGGGGCTTGATGAGGTCCACAACGCCCTCCGGCCCTGTCGCCAGGCACGGCCGTTCGGCGAGCATCCCGAGAATCGTTGCCCGTGGCGCGCCCTCAGTCGGCGACGGACAGAAGACACTCACATCGAACGCGCTGAGCACGTCGGCCACGTCGCCTTTCGGCGTGTCGATGAAATGGACGCGTTCGCCGAGCTGTGCCGCTTGGGCGCGGAGCGCAGCCTCGGTCTCGCCCGAGCCGGCAAGCACGAGATGAACCCGCTCGTCCTCGAGTCCGATCACCGCATCGACGACGACGTCGTTGCGCTTCTTGCGGTGAAACCGCGAAATGCAGCCAACGACGAACGCGGTCGACGGAATGCCCAGACGGTCCCGCACCGCCGCTCGTCCGGCATCGGTGAAGCGAATCGAGTCCACGTCGACGACATTGGGCACGATCTCGATCTTGCTCGGAGGGACTCCGACCTCCTCCACCGACTCCTTCGTTCCGGCCGAGACCGCCATGATCAGGCGGGCCCGCTGGGCGGCGCTGAGGTACACACGCCGGGGCACCCCCCGACGCATCGGATACGGCACCGGGCCCCACTCCGCCCACACGAGTGTCGCCCGGAGTGATCGCGGCAGCCAGGCCACCATCAGCTGCTCCTTCTTGTAATGCACGAGCAACACGTCGTACGGCGCCTGGCGCTCGAGCGCGCGTCGGAGACGTCGGGCGAACGACACCCACGTCACCAACAGCCGGCGCCAGCTCGTGGTCGACAACTTTGGACCAATCGCCACCGGTTCGACCCGCACCTGCGAGTCGCGGCCGATATCAGGCTGGTCGCTGAGCATCACCACCTCGTGGCCGCGGTCAGCCAGGGCATCCAGCATCTCGATCGCGGCGAACTCCGCACCCCCCGCGGACGAGGTGGTCATAACACTGACGATCTTCAACGTGCGCGACCGGGGGTCATGGCGCGAGCAGCGTAGCCAGCGCATCGACGGAATAACAGCGCCGCACCATTTCGCGGCCGGATTTCGCCACGGACGCCGACCAGCCTGGGTCGGACAACACCTTGTCGATCGCCTCCGCGAACTCCGCTGGGCCCGCGGCCATGAGGAAGTGCTCCCCCGGCACTCCGTCCTCGAGCAGACGAGCCGCGTGCGACGTGGCGATCACCGGGAGCCCATACGCGAGCGCCTCCACGAACTTCAGCGGCGAGCCGCCACCGTGGAGCAGCGGAACCGCCACGACGTCAGCGGCGGCATACGCCGTGCGCAAGTCATCGACGAATCCTCGCGCCTCCACGCGCTCGTCACCGGGACGGTCGGAGAGACCGCGCCCCACGACCAGTAGGCGAAGCTCGGGGCGACGTTCCCAAGCCGCCGGAAGGACTGCGTGCACCAGGTAGTCGAGAGCCTGCCGATTCGGCTCGTAGGTGAAGTCACCGACGAACAGCACCGTTGCCGCGCCTGCGGGCGCGACGGGCTCGATCCGCTCCACATCGACGACGTTCGGGACGTAGCGGGTCGTGACTGCGCGGCCGGCGAGGGCCACGGCGCCCCGCGCGTCGGCGCGCGTCGCCATCCAACAGTCGGAGAACATCCGCAACACCTTGGACTCGAAGGCCGCAAGATCACCGCTGCCGGCGTCATCGCGAAACGCGGATTCGAGATTGTGCGCCAAGTAGATGAGCTGCCGGCGTCGTGTCAGCCCCAGCATCGCTGCCGCCGGAACCGGCCCGTCGGCGATCACGCGCTTTGATGCGGGCGCGGCGCGAGCCACCGATGTGAGCTGGGCGGACACTCCGCGGGCGAGATCGCTCGGCACCCCGTGGGCACGGGCGCGGAGGTAGCTCACGGCCCGGTCAGGGCCTCGCGACACATGAACCTGACGCAGGCTCACGCGCGGCAGCGTGTCGTACTGGGGCGCGGGTGCGGAACCTCCGAACGGCACGTACGCGACCTCGACCTCGGCGTGGCGTGCGAGGGCCGCGGCGACCCCATAAGTACGGAGGCCCGTGCCGCTGCTGAGCGTCGGCGTCATCGCCGTCACAAGCAGGTAGCTCATCGCGGCAGTGCCGCCCCGATCTCCGCGATGCGTTGTTCCCAGGAGTGACCGCCGGCGGCCGCGCTTCGTGCCCTGCGTCGCTCGGGCGAGTCCTCCGCGAGTGCCAACTCGATCGCGGCAACCGCGTCCTCGACGCCTGACACGAGCACGACGCCCGCGACGCCCTCTAGGGACGGTAGGCCGCTCGCGACGATCGGCAGCCCGGCAGCCTGGTACTCGTACACCTTCATCGGAAAGATGCTCGCCGTGAGACGAGAGCGGCGGTACGGAATGAGCCCGACGGCGGCGTCTCGGAGCAGCGATGGAAGTTCACGCTGGGGTCGCGGGCCGAGCAGGTGAATGTTCGGCTCGCCCGCCAGCGCCGAAACGTCTGCACCCGGATCGCCGAGTCCGACGGGGCCGACGAGCGCGATCGACCACTGCCGGCGAGCAGCCGCGAGCTGCGTGATGAGCTCAAAGTCGAGCTTCTTCGGCGTGATCGCCCCGACGAACAGGATGCGAGGCTCCGGCAGCTCCGCCATCGCTGGCTCGCTCGGGCCCGGCTCGAGCGCGGTGCTGAAGAGATCGATGTCGGCGACGTTCGGTGCGTACAACACGTGGGAGGTGAGCGCACGCATCCGCTCCGCCAGCGCCGGCGCGCTCGCGATAACGAGATCACTCCTGGCGGCAAATCGCTGCTCGGCCGCGGAAAAACTGACCTCGTCGATCCCGGCCTGCGCCGCAATGTCGTCGACGCAGTGGTAGATGACCTGGCCAGGCGACAGCGCGTCGAGCAACACCTCAGCCTGCGGCACGTAGCCCCACAGAATGGGGTCACTGAAGCGCAGTCCACGGGCCGCCCGCCGCACCTGCCATCGCAGGAGCCCGGCATTGAGCCTCCGGACCAGCGCGTTGGAGTGCAGCGGAAGCACGAGTGGCGAGAGGACATGCACTCCATTGCGGACGCGAGGGCCGCCGAGGGAACGGCGGATCCGCCGCACGATCCGTCGCAGATCACGTCCCGATGTGAGGTCCGGTCGCCGCAGCCCGAGCGACTCGATGAACAGGACCCGGCTGCCGGAGGCCGCGAGGCGGGACATCAGATGGTGCTGATTGGTCCAGACCTCGTTGTCCCAGTCGTTGAAGCCCACACAGACGATGTCCCGGCCGGCGAACGGGTTGGCGACGACTGACTGCGTCACTCGTCCGGAAGGAAGCGCTGCCGAAGCCGTTCGAAATCGTTCTGCGCCTCCTCATAGTCGTCGCCGCGGCCGATGTCGAGCCAGTAGTCGTCCGAGCGCCAGGCGCGAACGATTTCACCCGCCGCGACCAGTCGCAGGATGAGGTCGGGAAAATCGAGTCGATCTCCGGCCGGGATGTGCGCACGAACCTGGGGCGCAAAGCAGTAGACGCCCATCGAGACCTCGTAGCCCAAGGTCGGCTTCTCGTCGTAACCGGTGACTTGCGTCGAGTCGTTCTCGTTGTCGAAGTGCATGACGCCGAGCGAAATCTGCACGCGCCGCTGGTGGGCGGCGATCGTCGCGATCTGACCGCCCGTCGAATGGCGCTCAAGCAGGGCTCCGTAGTCAAGATCGGTCAAAACGTCCCCGTTCATGACCAGGAAATCCTCGTCGAGACCGTCGATCAGACTGAGCGCACCGACCGTGCCCAGTGGCTCCTGCTCACGGAAGTAATCGATGGGGATCCCGTGTCGTGAGCCATCTCCGAAGAACGCCTCGATCAGTTCCGCGAGATATCCGGTCGCGATCGTGATGCGGTCGAAGCCGACGCGCGCAAGCTGCCGCACGACGATGTCGAGGATCGGTCGATCCCCCACTGGCATCAACGGCTTGGGGAGCACCGTCGTGTAGGGGCGTAACCGGGTGCCCAGCCCGCCGGCCAGGATCACCGCGCGCCTCATCGGCGGGAAGCCTAGCGTCTTGGTCCGATACGGTCCGCCGACCATGACCGAGGAGGCGGGCGCCACTGCGACGGACCCGGTGATTGACCGTTTGCACGGCGGCGTCCTGCTCGTCGAGCAGGGCGGCCGCGGCGGTGTCGCAGACTACACCGCGTGTCTCGCGGGAGCCTTGGCCGAACGAGGCATCCCGGTGACGATCGCCACAGCCCGAGACCACCGGTATCCACGGCTCGCGGGGGTCAAGGTCGCCCCGATCTTCGCCTACGTGAGGGGCCACACCGCCCCTGCGCGCGCGATGCGACGGCTGGGGCTCGGCAAGGTGATGAACGGTCTGCGCTTTCTCGGGTCGCTCGTCCCGCTGTATCGCCTGGCTCGCCGCTACCCGGTCGCGCACGTCCAAGGCTGGGAGACACCGTCGCTTGGCCTCCTGGCGACGCTGGTGCTGCGGATCTCCGGCACACACATCGTCTACACGGCCCACAACACGTTCGAGCGCACCGAGTCCGCGCTGGACGGCGCTCGGATCTTCCCGGCGCTCGCGCGCCAGACGATCGTTCACACCGCCGGTGACCGCGAACGAATCGCACGCCCAACGGTCCTCATCCCGCACGGTAACTACACCGGACTCGCCGACGCGGCGCCCGCCATCGAGCCCGCCGCGGCGCGGCGTGCGCTCGACCTGCCGGATGATGTCCCGGTGGTGCTGCTGTTCGGCGTCCTGCGGCCCGACAAAGGGCTGAGCGACCTGCTCGAGGCGCTTCTGCTCGCCCCCGACTGGCACGCCGTCATCGCGGGAGAGGAGGACGGCGCACTGGCTGGGGCGGCCGATCTCCTCTCGAGCTCGCAACTCGTCGACCGCCTGACGGTCAGGGAGGGCTTTCAGGAGATGCCGGCGGTGGGCGCGGTTCTTCGCCGCGTGCGACCTCGTCGCACTGCCGTACCGGATCGCGAGCCAGAGCGGAGTGCTCCACCTTGCCTACGGCTTCTGCCGCCCGGTGGTCGCCTATCCGGTCGGCGGCCTACCGGACGCTGTGCGGGACGGCGAGACCGGGTGGGTGTGTGCCCGGCCGTCCCCGGCGGCACTCGCTGATGTGCTCAACCAGGCGGGCACGCTGGGCCGCGAGGAGATGCGCCGGCGCGGGGTCGCGGCGCGGCAGTTTGCTGACAACGAATTCGGGTGGAGCGAGATCGCCGCGGCGACGCAGGCCGTCTATCGTGCCGCGCTCGCGCCCGACGCGCCATGAGGGACACGCCGAACGGACCGTCATCGCGGGCCGATGGGACGTGGCGCTGAAGGTCGATCCCATCCATGACGATACGTATGCTCATCGGCGATCGCCTGCGGCGCGACGCTAGCCTCAGCCCTCCCTCACAGCGAACTCTCAGTGTCCGACCTTCTCAGCGCCCGCTTCCCTCGGGTTGCCGTAGTTCACGAATGGCTCACCATCCCGGGCGGCTCCGAGAAAGTCGTGACGGCGATTCTCGATCTCTTCCCCGACGCCGAGCTGTTTACCTCGATCTATGACCCTGAGCCATGGCCGGCGACGATCACGGATCGAGTGGTCCACACGTCATGGCTCGACCGGGTCCCCGGAGCGCAACGCCACTACCAGCATCTCCTCCCGCTCATGGATACCGCGTTCCGCAGATTCGATTTCTCAGGATTCGACCTTGTTATCTCCTCGAACCATGCCTGCGCCAAGAACGTGCGGACGTCTAGCGGAACGACGCATGTGTGCTATTGCCATACGCCGATGCGGTACGCCTGGGATCCGTCCTTCCTCCAAGACGAGGCGCTCGGGCCGATCGCCCGCACGGTTGCGCCGATGGCGACGGCGTGGTTACGACATGTCGATCGCAAACGGGCCAGTGGACCGGACGTCTTTGTCGCCAATTCGCGCTTCGTCGCGTCGAGGATCTGGAGCGCCTACCACCGTCTCAGCGAGGTCGTCCATCCGCCGGTCGCGGTCGAGCCACTGCTCCAGACCGTCCGTGACGCCGGCGACGCCTATCTCGTGTTCGGCAGGGTCGTCCCGTACAAGCATGTCGACCTCGCGGTCCAGGCCTGCGAGCGGCTTGGACGCCGGCTCTGGGTGGCAGGAACCGGTCGCGACCTCGACCGAGTTCGCGCGCTGGCCGGTCGGCACACCGAGTTCTTGGGGTATGTCGCCGAGGCCGACGTGCCCAGGCTGTTCGCGTCCGCGCGGGCACTCCTCTTTCCCGGGCTTGAGGACTTCGGCATGGTCCCGGTCGAGGCGCAGGCGGCGGGACTTCCCGTGATCGCGTATGGCGCCGGGGGTGTCCAGGACTCCGTGCTCGACGGCGAGACCGGCGTCCTCTATGAGCCGGGCACCGTTGACGGTCTCTGCGAGGCCATTCTCAGATTCGAGGCGCTCACCCTGCACGATCAGACGCTCCGGGAGAATGCCCGGAGGTTCGCGCCCGACCAATTCGCTCGCGCCTTTGAAGCGGTCCTGATGGACAGCGCTCGATGAACGCGACGCGCGGGACCAACGCTGAAGTCCCCGGGAGCCGAGGCGTTGCCGTCGCGGTGGCTGTCGCGATGGCCGGCTCTGCGCTGTACCTCGGCCACCGCGCCGGACCGCTGACCGGGCTCGCCGTGCTCGCCGCCGAGGCAGCCGGTCTCCTTCTGCTCGGGAACGCCCGCCTCTCACTCGCCGTGTTCATCGTCCTCGGCGTCGTCGCGGAAGATGACCCGACGTGGGGAATCAACCTGGGCAGGGTGTACGACCACGGCACCGGCCAGCCCTCGCCGTTTGAGGCGCTCGAGCTGCTCGCCGTCGCGGCGGCACTGCTGTACCTGGCGGGCACCCGGCTCGAGCCGCGGTTCCCCCGACCCTTCGGGCCGGCGTTGCTCCTCACGACCCTCGCGCTGGTTGCCGGTCTTGCCACCGGTATGTCCGCCGGCGTCGGCCGCTCGGGGCTCCTCGGGACGCCGGAGAGCACGGTCCCGCTGCTGATCGTTCCGATCGTGATGGTCAATGTCCTGCGAACGCGCGATCACCTGCTCGGCGCGCTGCGGTTGGGCGCTTGGCTCGCTGGTTTCAAAGCCGTGGCCGGCTTATTCGTCTACTTCTCCGGCCTCGCCGCGGTCCAAGGATCGTTCGGCCGGATCACGTACTTCCAGCCTCCCGCGAATCTGCTGCTGATGCTGTTCCTCCTGTACATGCTGGCGGCCGGCCTGTCCCGCACACAGCTTCCGCGCTGGACCTACTGGCTGGTTCCGCTCGTATTCCTCGCGCTCGTCTTGAGCTTTCGGCGTACGATCTGGCTCGGCACAGTGGTTGGTGTCCTCCTGATCGCGTTTCCAGCCAGCGGGCGAATCGGCCGTCGCCTGATCGTTCCCGCGGTGGCCGTCTTCCTCGTCGTCGGATACATCGTTCTCAGCACCGGCGTCGGTGGTGGCCTGCAGGGACCGCTCGTGACGCGTGCGGAGTCGATCAGCCTCTCCAAGGTCAGCCAGAACACGCAGGATCGCTACCGGATCGATGAGCGTCGGAACGTCTGGGCAGCGATCGAGCGGAGCCCGCTCACTGGACTCGGCATTGGCGTGCCGTGGCCGATCCGATACCCCCTCGGGATCGGGTTCCAGGATCAGACCGATTTCACCCACATCGGAGCCTTGTTCTGGTGGATGAAGATGGGTCTACTCGGCCTGGCCGCGTACGTCGCGCTGATCGGCTCCGTCCTCGTCACGGGCTTCCTGGTCTGGCGCCGACACGCGGATCCGCGCGTCAGGATCTTCGGATTGGCGGCAGCCGGCATGTCCATCGGTCTCGCGGTCGTCGAGCTCGCCACGTCCGTCCTCAGTGCGAGTGAACGCGGATCGATGCTGTTCGGCGCGGTGATGGGTGTATTGGCCGTTGCATATAGCCAGCTGGACGCTCAGGCCGACGCTGAACCTGCCGATAGAGTGGTGGCAGCATGATCGATTCTCCGCCTGACACTCCGCAACCATGGCTCGCCGGTGAGCGGTCGTCACTGCTGGCGGGGGTGCGCGTCCTGCGCGAGCGCTGGTGGGTCATTGCTGGTGGCTTCATCCTGTGCCTGGCGATCGCGATCGGCCTGTCGGTCACCGCGACCAAGCAATACACCGCGACGGCATCGCTGATCGTTCGCTCATCGAACCTCACCGCGCTGATCAATCCATCACAGGCCCAGACGGTCGACCCGCATGCGGGAAACGGCCGACACGTTGTCCATCCTCCAGTCCGGCACGGTCGCCCGGCAGGTCAAGAACTCGTTGCACCTCTCGGAGTCCGCTGCCGACCTCCAGGGACGCCTGAGCGCGTCGGTCGACCCGAACACGGACCTGATCACGATTTCGGTCACGGACCCGAGTCCGACATTCGCGGCCAAGCTCGCAAACGGCTTTGCCAATTCGCTCGTCAACTACCTCACGCAGGCCCAACAGGCTCAGATCGCCGCCGGGCAGGCCCAGATCTCTCGGCAGATCGCGCAGCTCCCCGCCACGAACAGCTCCGCGCGAACGGTGCTCGAGCAAGCCCTCAAGCAGGTCACGGCGCTGCGTGCGGTGACAAACGGCAACGTCCAGATCGTGGACCCGGCACAACCGCCGACGTCTCCGTCATCGCCGAACGTCAAGCGTGACGCCGTCGTGGGCGGCCTGGTGGGGATCATCCTTGGCCTCGCCGTTGCGTTCCTGATCGATCTGGGAGATCGCCGGGTCAAGACCGTTACCGATCTCGAGCAGCTCTATGGGCTCCCGGCGCTCACCACGATCCCGTTGCGCAAGCGCACGCCGACCACCCAGCGCGAGCTCCAGCTGGATCTCGAACCATTCCGAATCCTTCGAGACGGGCTGTCGTTCACCGCGCTGCGGGACAACCCCCGCGTGGTCCTGATCACTAGCGCCGCCCCTGGCGAGGGAAAGACGCGCGTCGCGGTGGGCTTGGCTCGGGCCGTCGCCATCACCGGCAGCCGGGTCGTCCTGGTCGAGGCTGATCTCCATCGCCCCATGGTCGTGCGAACGCTCCGGCTGGAAGCGGGCGGACGCGGACTCACCAATGCCCTCGTCGGCGGCGCTGACCTGAGCAAGCTCATCCGCCCCGTTCCGGGCGTCCCAGGGCTGTCGGTCCTCTCGAGCGGGCCGCTGACCTTGAACGTCGCCGAGCTGTTGCGGTCCGCCAGCATGGGGATCGTGCTCTCCGAGCTGGCTGCCGAATACGACTACGTGATTCTCGACGGTCCGCCGATCGTTCCGGTCACGGATGCCCAGGTCCTGATGGACAGCGCCCGCCTGGATGTCTGCGTTGTCGTGGCGCGACCGTACGTCACCACTCGTGACTACGTCGCACGTGCGGTCGCGGTCCTCAAGCGGCATCCCGGGATCGCCACCTGCCTCGCCGTCAACGGGGTGCGGGAACTGAAGAAGCACTACTACTACCGCGCCTCGGAAGACATCATGCCGCCTAAGACCAAGCCGCCGAGCGATCAACTTGCCGGGCGGACAACCTCCGACGGCTGAATCGGCCCTCTCTTGCCGTCATGCCGCAGTAGTATGGCCCGCCGGACGTCCACTGAGCCACCAAGGACACGGCTCGTCACGGACCGGGTGGCCCGACAGCGAAAGTCCTAAGTTCTATGACCAGGCACAACCACACCTGCGGTGTGGGGCAGCGCTGATCGCGCCTCCCCGCGGCTCGCGTGATGAAGTTCGTCAGCGTCATGACGAGCGAGTCGCCGGGTGGCGGCGAGTTCGCGGCCGTCAACATGCTGGAGGCGCTCGCCCACCGCGGCCACTCAGGCGTGTTGCTCACGAACCGACCCGAGATCGTCCGCCGGGCGCGACGTTGACGTCCGCCGGATAGATCTCGGACCCAAGCTCTCTCGCTCGTCCTACGGTCATCTCGTCCCGCGCTGGCCGCAGCTGCTGCGCACCCTGACGCGGGCGCTCGACCGTGAAGCCCCGTACGACGTGCTCGTGCTCCATTTCAAGAAGGAGCAGCTGCTCGGCGCGTTGCTCCCCAAGCGGCTGCGTCCGCGTCTCATCTGGGCCGAATGGGGACCCGTGCCACGTCAGATGGCGCGAGGGCCTGGGCGATGGGCCTACCTCGCGGCCGCACGCCGGACGGATCTCATCTTCGCTGTGTCGGCCGGCACGCGTGACTCGCTTCAGTCCGTCGGGCTCCCGAGCCGGCGGATCCACATCGTCCCGAACGCGCTGCCGGTCGAACAGGCCCGGTTCTCGGCGGCGGGGCGCGGGCGCATTCGCGCGGACTGTGGCATCCCCGACGACGCCGTCGTCGTCGGATGTGTCTCGCGGTTTCACGGCAAGAAGCCGAACGCCGTCGCCGTCGACGGCGTCGTCGATCTCGGGCGCGAGGACGTTCACCTGATCATGGCTGGCGAGGGCGAGGATGAGGCGAACCTCCGTCGCCACGCTGAGCCGCTCGGCAACCGCGCGCATTTTCTCCCCACGCCCGGCAAGGCAATCGCCGACGTGTGCTCGGCGTTCGATATCTCCGTGTTCTGCCCGAGCCCGACCGAGGGCGCTCCGCTCGCCGTGATCCACTCGATGCTCGCCGGGCGCCCGTGCGTCGCGACCGGCGACGAGGGCGTGAGCGGCCTGATCGTGCCGGGCGCAGGCACGATCGTCAGCCCGGAACACAACGCCCAGGCGCTCGCCTCGGCTCTCAGCGAGTATCTCGACGATCCGGCGCGGCGTGAACGGGAAGGCGCTGCGGCACATGAGATCGCCGAGGCCACGTTCGCCGCCTCCGCGGTGGCGGCCCGCATCGAGACCCTGCTCGAGGTCCCGCGAGGCACGGGGTGAAGCGCCGGCTCAAGGCACTCATGGGGGAAGACTGGCGCCGGCGGGTGCACCGTCTGAGCCGTCTGCGATGGCTGACCAAGGCGCGCATCATTCAGGCAGCGGGTCTGCCGGTCCGCGACCACCTTCGCTACATCCTGCTCGATCCTGAGGTCGAGAGCTACACCTACCGGGTCGCGAATGTCGCCGGGGTACTCGAGACGATCTGCGACGCGACGGGCACAGACGTCGAGCAGCTCCGGCAGTACATCGTCGAGGCCGACACCGATCCCGAGTTGAGGCAGCACCTCACCCGTCGTCTTCGTTGGCGCTTTGACGTCAAGCATCGCCCGGAGCTCGCCAATCGGCTTGGGTGGTACCTCCTGATCAGGGCGCTCCGGCCCCGTCTCGTCGTTGAGACCGGCGTGTACAACGGGTTCGGTTCGCTCACTCTGCTGTGCGCCCTCGAACGCAACGCCGCCGAGGGGAGCCCGGGCGAGCTGATCTCCTTCGACGCCTCGGACGTGGCGGGCTCGTTCGTCGACCGCCACCGATATCCGGGCTGGCGGCACGTCGTCGGGATGACGACGGACGTGCTCGAGGACACGCTCGCCGGAAGCAAGATCGGTGCTCTGTTCCAGGACAGCGACCACTCCATCGCCGTTCAGGAACTCGAGTTCGGCGCGGCGCTCGCCAATCCGGAAGCCACGCTGCTGCTCGTCGACGCGAGTGGCGGGCAGACCCCGGTGCTCGAGCAGCTGAGCCAGCAGCGAGGCGGCGACTACCGGCGCGTCCGGCTTGGCGCGACTGACCACTGGTACCAGCGCGGCGAGCTGACGTTTGCGCTGTTCCGGACGGCGGAAGCCGATGCGTGAGCTCCTCTATCGGGCCCTCGTCCCAGCGATTCGCTGGTTCAACCGCGGCGTCCGGGCGTTCTCGGCGATGACCCACCTCCTCCAGTACAAGGTCGAGGGCGCGCTCCGCCCGTCCGCCGAGTGGTTCGATCATCAACTCGATGCCCAGTACCAGTGGCCCCGGCTCGGGCGCAGCGGGTTCGTCGAGCGCGGCGTGCTGAGTGCGCTTGCGCTGCGGCCAGGCGGATCCGTCCTTGAGCTGTGCTGCGGCGACGGCTTCAGCACCCGCCACTTCTACGCCCCGAAGGCCGGACGCGTGATCGCCGTCGACGCCAATGACGAGGCGCTCGCCCATGCCCGCACGTTCAACGCCGCCGGCAACGTCGTCTACGAACGCTGTGACATCACTCGCTCGCTTCCCTCGGGACCGTTCGACAACGTCGTCTGGGACACCGCCATCCACCACTTCACGCGCGAGACCGCGACGGCGATCCTGCAGCGCGATCGCGACGGTGCTGACGCCGGAGGGCACGCTGTCCGGTCACACGGTGATCGAGCCCGGGTCGCATTACGTCTACCAGCTGCAGTCGTTCAGCGACGCGCCGGATCTCGCGGAGCTGCTCGCCACTGTGTTCCCGCACGTGTGCGTTCGCACCACCACGGACCCGCTGCGCACCGACCTCTTCTTCTTCGCCGGGCTCACGCCTCAGGCGCTGCCGTTCGACGCCGAGCCGTGACGACGTCACGATCATCGCCCGGGAGCATCCGTGAACCTCGACGCCGCGCGGACGGCATTGCTCGCCGCGCCGGAGACGTCAGAGCGGCACCCACGCGGTGACGCGCCCTCCTCGCCCGCCGGCTGACGCCGCCGACCCGCCGCCGCTGCATCGGCGACGCTCCAGCGGATCCGCTCGAAGCTCGACCCCGCCCGCTTCGCCGCCGCGTCGCTGGAGCCCGAGCATCGCGGCCCGCCGCTCGCTGCTCGGCGCCGAGCGCCGACGGCCCGCCCCGGGTCCTGCTCCGCGTCGACGAGTATCCGTACGCGACCTCGCTCGACCATCCGGACGCCTACGGCATCGACCCGAGCACGCGGTTCCATGCGGTCCTGGCCGACGCCGGAATCCCGTACCTGATGGCGATCGTGCCCCAGCTCGTCCACGAGCCGCTCAACCCGCAGGCGAGCGGCGGACGCGCGCTCAACGACGACGAGCGTGGCCTGATCCGCCAGATGGCCGCCGACGGCGTCACGTTCGCTGCCCACGGTCTCACCCACCGCACCCGTGACGCGAACCCGCGCCGTCGCTCCGAGTTCCGTGGTCTGACCACGGCCCGAGGCCGGCGACCTCGCCGACGAGAGCCTGCGCCTGCTCGACGGCGATCGGCGTTCACCCGCGCGTGTTCGTCCCACCGTTCAACCGCTTCGGTCCCGAGCACTACCGCGCGCTCGCGACCCGGTTCGACGTCGTCACCGGCGGGCCGGAGTCGATCGCCCTGATGGGCCCGCAGCCGTCGCCCCGATGGCTCGGCGAAGGAGTGTATTTCCCCTGCTATCCGCCGTTATACGGCCGAGCCGCGCGAGGTCCAGGACGCGCTCCAGCGGCTCGTCGACCGGCGCCCGGAACCTGGATCCAGGCCACCCTGCACCTCTCCTGGGAGCTCGACGACGGGCTTGAGGACATGAAGCGACTCGCCGACTGGCTGGCGCCGTACGCGGTCTCCTGGGAGGAGTTCCTCGACGCGGTCCGAAGCACTCGAGACCGTGCCGGCAACGGCTCAAAAGCTCCGCCGGAACGCCGATAAGCTAGGAGACGCAGATCGCGGCTTGTCGGGGCGCGGTTGTGCTCACCAGCTCATAGCGATCCGCAAGCCGCCAGATGACAGGAGGGGCGCTTTCGATGGATGACGTAATCGTCGTGACCGGGGGCGCCGGATATATCGGCGTGCCGCTGTGTGTGCGCCTGGCCGAGTCCGGGGCGAAGGTCCGCGCCCTCGACGTGCTCCTGCACGACCAGCAGGACGTCCTCGGCGCGCTCAACGGGCGCCGGCGTCGAGCTGATCCAGGCGGACATCCGCGACGCCGCGGCCCGCGAGCGCGCCCTGACCGGTGCACGTGCCGTTGTTCACCTCGCCGCGATCGTCGGCGATCCCGCGTGCGCCCGTGATCCCGCGCTCTCTCACGAGGTCAACGTCGAGGGAAGCCGCAACCTCGCCGCCGACGCCGAGCGCCTCGGCGTGCAGCAGTTCATCATGGCCTCGACGTGCTCGAACTACGGCCGGATGGCCGATCCGACGACCCCGATCGACGAGGAGGGCGTGCTCGCCCCGGTGTCGCTCTACGCCGAGCAGAAGGTCGAGATCGAGAAGATGCTCCTCGGCCTGGACAGCGACACGCTCTCGCCGACATGTCTGCGCTTCGCCACCGTGTACGGAGTGGCCCCGCGGATGCGCTTTGACCTCACCGTCAACGAGTTCACCCGCGATCTCTGGGCCGACCGTGAGCTCGAGGTGTTCGGCGAGCAGTTCTGGCGACCTTACGTGCACGTCCGGGACGCCGGCCGCGGCGATCGCCACGGTGCTCGCCGCGCCGCGGGACGCGGTCGCCGGCAACGTCTTCAACGTCGGCCGCAGCGGCGAGAACTACCGCAAGCTCGACATCGTGCGAGGAAATCCGCAAGCTGACCGATCGCGGCAAGGTCTCGTTCGTCAAGCGCGACGAGGATCCCCGTGACTACAAAGTCAGCTTCGACAAGATCCGCAACGTCCTCGGATTCGAAACCGAGATGACCGTCCCGACCGGCATCGCGGAGCTGCTCGAGCAGCTCGACGAGCATGGGTTCGGCGACCCGTTCGACGCCCACTACCGCAACATCCCGTGACGGTGGTCGCCTGACGTGGTTCCGGTGTTTGATCTGCGGCTGACGCGGGAGGATCTCGACGCGGTCGCCGAGACGCTGCGTTCCGGCTGGCTCACGATGGGGCCGCGCACGCAGGAGTTCGAGCGGCGCTTCGCCGAGGCGATCGGGGCGCAGCACGCGGTTGCCGTCTCGAGCTGCACGTCGGCGCTGCACCTCGCCTACCTCGCCGCTGGAATCGGCCCCGGCGACGAAGTCATCGTCCCGTCGTGCACGATGGTCGCGACCGCGGCCGCGGTTCTGTACACCGGCGCAACGCCGGTCTTCGCCGACATCGTGTCGGTCGCGGAACCGCTGATCGACCCCGATCACGTCGAGGCGCTCATCACGCCGCGGACGAAGGCGGTGGTCGCCATGCACTACGGCGGCTATGCGGCGGCCGTCGACCGGCTCGCCGAGATCTGCGAGCGCCACGGAATACAGCTGATTGAGGACGCCGCGCACTCGCCGCTGGCGACCCTGAACGGCAAGGCGCTCGGCACCTACGGCGTCTCCGGGGCGTTCAGTTTCTTCTCCAACAAGGTGCTCGCGGTCGGCGAAGGCGGCCTGCTCGCCACTGACGACGACGACGTCGCAGCGTTTGCGCGAACCCGCCGCGGCCATGCGATGACGTCGGTCACCTGGGATCGGCACCAGGGCCGCGGCGATCACTACGACGTCACCGACCTCGGCTTCAACTACCGCATCGACGAGCCCCGGGCGGCGCTGCTGCTCTCCCGGCTCTCCCGGCTCGACGATGAGATCCAGCGGCGCCGCGAGCTGACCCGCCGCTACCGGGCGCGGCTCGCAGAGATCCCGGGGGTGACGGTGCCGTTCACCGACGACAGCGTCGAGAGCTCCTCGTGCTACATCCTCGCGATCATGTTCGACGATCCGGAGCGCCGGAACGAGGTCCGGGTCGCCTTGCGCGAGCAGTACGAGGTCCAGACGAGCGTGTTCTATCCCGCGCTTCACGAATTCAGCGCCTACCGGGAGCGGTTTCCGGACATCGAGCTGCCGCACACCGAGCGTGCCGCCCGCGCGCAGGTCACGCTGCCATTGTTCACGCACATGACCGACGAGCAGCAGGACCAGGTCGTCGACGCGCTCGCCTCGGAGCTGCGGGCATGAGCTGGCAGATCCCGCTCACCGACGTCGTACTGAGCGAGGATGACATCGCCGCCGTGCTCGAGTGTCTGGAGGGCGGGTGGCTGACCATGGGTCCGCGCACCGACCGGTTCGAGCGGGCGTTCGCCGAGTTCTGCGACATGCCGCACGCGGTGGCGGTGTCCTCGGGGACGGCGGCGCTCCACCTCGCACTGCTCGCGGCTGGCATCGGGCCGGGCGATGAAGTACTCGTTCCCGCGTTCACGTTCGTCGCCGGCGCCGCCGCGATCCGGTACTGCGGCGCCACCCCCGTGTTCGTCGACTCGATCGGACCGAGCGATCTCAACCTTGATCCAGCCGATGCGGCGCAGCTGATCACGCCGAGGACCCGTGCGATCCTCGCCACCCACTGGATGGGATACGCCTGTGACGTCGAGGCACTCGAGCGGCTGTGCGCCGAGCACGGGCTGCTCCTTATCGAGGACTGCGCGCAGAGCATCACCGCCCGCACTACCGAAGACCGCCTGACGGGCACCGATCGGCGCCGCCGGCTGTTTCTCGTTCTTCTCCAAGAAGCAGCTCTCCGTCGGTGAAGGCGGAATGGTCGTGACCCACGATGAGGGACTCGCCGCGAAGGTGCGCTCCCTGCGCTCGCACGCGATGACGTCGGTGACGTGGGACCGCCATCTCGGCTACGCCGAGTCCTACGACGTCGTCGACATCGGCTTCAACTTCCGGATCGATGAACCCCGCGCGGCGCTCGGACTCAGCCGCCTCCCGCGCGTTCCCGGCGACGTCGAACGACGGCGTGAGCTCGTCCGGAGCTACCGGGATCGCCTGCGCTCGTTCGACGGCGTCGAGATCCCGTGGGACGATGACGACGTGGAGCGCTCCGCCCACTTCGGCTTCCCGATCGTGGTGGCGACCCCGGAGGAACGGGAACGCGTCGTCCAGGACCTCGCGAGCCGCGGCATTCAGACCACCTGCTACCCGGCAATCCCGAGCCTGACGGCGTATCACGACCATCCACGCCGTCCCATTGCGGAGGACCTCTCTGCGCGCCACCTGTTGCTGCCCCTCGCCTCGACGTACACCGAGCACGAGGTCGAACGGGTCGTCACACAGCTGACCGAGGTCCTGGGCGCCGGCGCGACGACGGGGGCGTGAACACGATCGAAGTGGCCGCGCCGGCCGCCGGCGACCGACCGCAGGCGGCCCGTCCGGTCCCGCTGCGCCGACGCCTGCTCGCTGAGCGCTGGACCCTCCTCGCCGGCCTCATCCCCGTCGCGCTGATGGTGGCGTGGGCATGGCACAACGGCGGGTATGACCCCGACACCTGGTACTGGGGGGCGCTGGTTACCCTCGCGATTCTCACGGCGGTGATCGTCCTGCAGCCGCGGGCGCGCTCGCCACTGCCCCGCGCGGCGACCGATCGCGCTCGTGGCCCTGGCGGCGTATCTCGCCTGGTCGTATCTGTCGATGACGTGGGCGCAGGTCCCGGGCTGGGCACTTGAGGGCAGCAATCGCACGCTCCTCTATGTGCTGCTGTTCGCGCTGTTCCTCGTGCTCCCGTGGACGTCGGAGACGGCGCTCACCGCGCTCGTCGTCTACGCGATCGGGATCGGCGTCATCGCCCTCGTGACGCTGTTCCGGCTCGCCTCGGCGCGGCACCTCGGAGGCCTCGTTATCGACGGCCGCCTCGCCGGAACGACCGGCTACTTCAACTCGACAAGCGCGCTGTTCATGAGCGAGGCGCTGCTCGCAACGTTCCTCGCCTCTCGCCGCGAGCTACCCGGCCTCCTCCGGGGCCTGCTGCTCGCGTTCGCTGCCGCCTCGCTGCAGCTCTGTGTCATGGGTCAGAGCCGGGGCTGGCTGTTCACGCTCCCGGCCGTTCTCATCATCTACGCGGTGCGTCGTACGTGACCGTCTGCGCGTCGTCATCGCCGCGATCCTGCCAGCGCTTGCGGCGCTGCTCCCCGTCCACAAGCTGCTGCATGCGTTCGAGGGGCACACGGGCGCGAGTCTTCAAGCGGCCGCGCGGAGCGCCGGGCGCATCTCACTGATGCTGTGCGCGGGTGTGTTCGTGCTGTGGACGCTGTTCGCCTGGGCGGAGCAGCTGCGGAAGGTGCCCCAGCCGTCGCGCCGGGTCGTACGCGGCGTCGGCGTCGGTCGTCACCGTCGCGGTGATCGCGCTCGGGGTCGCCGGCACGCTCGTGGCGACGCACGGCCATCCGGTCGTCATTTGTCAAACGGCAGTGGCACGGCTTCGTGCACGTCCAGTACGCGCCGTCCGCAGGCTCGCATTTCTTCAAGGTCGGCTCGGGTCGCTACGACTTCTGGCGAGTGTCGGTGGACGCCGTCAAGGCCCACCCGCTCGGGGGGCTCGGCCAGGACAACTTCGCGGACTACTACATCACCCGCCGCCGCACGGGCGAGGAACCCCGTTGGACGCACAGCCTCGAGTTTCGCCTGCTCGCCCACACGGGGATCGTCGGATTCGTCCTGTTTACCGTGTTCCTCGTGGCCGCGCTCATCGCGGCGGCCAAGGCGGTGCGGCGGAGGAGGAGTCCGCTGCTCGCGGTGGCCGCTGCAGGCGGGCTCATCCCACTCATCCCGTGGCTCGTACACGGCTCCGTCGATTGGTTCTGGGAGGTGCCGGCACTATCCGGACCGGCGTTCGCGTTCCTCGGGATGGCGGCGGGTCTCAGCCGTCAGCGCGACGAGGCCGCGGCAGCGGCGACGACGGCCTCAGATGCCGCCGAGCCGAGCCCCGCCGCCGCGAGCCGAGCCCCGTCGCCGAGCCGGCCGGCGGGCCGAGCCCTGACGCCGAGCCGGCCGGCGAGCCGAGCCCCGCCGCCGAGCCGACGTCCCGACGCCGAGCCGAGTCCCGACGCCGAGCCGGCCGGCGAGCCCGTCGCCGCGGCGCGCTCGTCCCGGCGCACCCCAGCCGGCGTCCGGATCGGGCTGACGCTCGTCGGCGTCGCCGCGCTGCTTGCCGCGACCGCCGTGCTCGCGTTCCCCTATCTGTCCGTCCGATACACCTCGATCGCCACCCACGTCCGCAACCGCAACCCCGCCGCCGCGCTGTCGGACCTCTCCAAGGCCGCCGACCTCAATCCGCTGAGCCCGGATCCCACGCGCCTGGCCGGCATCATCGCCCTCGCCGGCGGCCGGCCGCAGCTCGCTGAGCAGCGATTCGCGGACACGATCTCGCGGGAGCCGGGGGGCTGGCTTGCCTGGCTCGGCCGGGGCCTCGCCGCCTCGGCGCTCGGCGACAACGTCGCGGCCCGGCAGTACCTCCGCGTCGCCGCGTCAATCAATAAACAGCAGCCGGTCATCACCGACGCGCTGGCCCGCGTCAACACAGACCGTCCCATGACTCCGGCCGAGGCGTTTCGTAGCCTGTCCGCACAAACCTGAGACGCGGTTGCAAATTGCAACGCTCCCTGGCCGGAAATATGGTTGACACACGCCAATTCATGTAGACTGCCGCCTTCAGGGGACCTAAACGTTCTTCCCGCGCCGGGGGGCCGGGGCACGACACAGCCGAGAGGACACATGAGACGGATCGCAACGCTTGCCGCAGGTATCGCTCTGATGGCGCCGGGGACTGCGCTCGCCGAGTCCAGCTCAACCTGCGACGCCTACAACCCGCAGTCCTGTAACTCGATCGAGCCGCAGCAGTCGACGACCACGTCCACGTCGGACGGAACGCTTCCGTTCACGGGTCTGGACGTGGCTCTGCTCGCCGTCGGCGGTGGAACGCTGCTTGGCGCCGGTGTCGTCGTGCGCCGGCTCTCCCGCCGGATCGACTGAGCACCGGCTGACAAAAGTACGCTGACAAATCGCTGGTGCCGGTCTCGGTGCCAGCGATTTCGGCTGTCCGGGATCGGTCGCCGGCGGCCGATGCAGCCGACTAACTGGAGGCGAGCTGCTCGCGGATGAGGCGCGTCACTTCTCCCCCGTCCGCGCGGCCCTTCGTCTCACGCATGACGTAGCCGACGAGCGGCCCGATCGCCTTCATGTTGCCGGCCTTGACCTGTTCGGCGGCGCGGGGGTCGGACGCAAGCGCCCGGGCCACGATTTCGGCGAGGCCGTTGTCCTCGCCGCTCAGCGCGCCGAGGTTCTCCCGCTCGACGATCGTCGTCGGATCGCCACCCTCGGCGACGAGGCGCGTCAGCACCTCACGTGCGGCGTCGCGGCTCACCTGCTTGGCGCTGACCATTGCTGCGAGCGACGCGAGCGCCTCAGCCGTCACCTTCGTCGTCGCCGGGTCGACGTCGGAGCCGATCCGCTCGACCAGCTGCTCGAGCCAGTTGGCGACCGCGTTCGCGTCAGCGCCGTCGGCCGCGCCGACCGCCGCCTCGAAATAGTCACCAAGCTCGGTCCGGAACGCAAACTGCGTCGCGCGCGCCGCGCTCAAGCCGTGCTCGCGCTCGAATCGCGCGGCCCGGTCCGCCGGCAGCTCCGGGATCGCCGTCTCTCGCCGCCGCGAGCATCTCCGCGCTCGGTACGACCGGCACGAGGTCCGGCTCCGGGAAGTACCGGTAGTCGTGCGCCTCCTCCTTGGAGCGCAGTGGCGTCAGCCGCTTCGTCGTGGGATCGAAGTGGAGCGTCTCCTGGCTGACCGGCTCACCGCTGCCCAGGAGCCGGATCTGCCGCTCGATCTCGGCCTCGACGCCCTGCTGGAGGAACGCGAACGAGTTCATGTTCTTCAGCTCGGTCTTGGTGCCGAGCTCGGACGTCCCGACGGGACGCACGGAGACGTTCGCGTCGCACCGCAGCGAGCCTTGAGACATGTCGACATCCGAGACGCCGAGCCGCCTGAGGGTCCCGCGCAACAGGGTCAGCCACTCGCGCGCCTGCTGGGGCGAGCGGATGTCCGGCTCGGTGACGATCTCGACGAGCGGCGTTCCACCCCGGTTGAAGTCGACCCAGCTGCGGTCGGCGCTGTGGATCCGGCCGCTCGCCCCGAGGTGGTTGAGCTTGGCGGCATCCTCCTCGAGGTGCACGCGGTGGATCCGGACGTCCCCGAGGCGGCCACCGAGACACAGCGGGATGTCGTACTGGGAGATCTGGTAGCCCTTCGGGAGGTCGGGATAGAAGTAGTTCTTGCGGTGGAACAGCGAGCGCTCGGCGAGCTCGCACCCGAGCGCCATCCCGATCATCAGTCCGTACTCGATCGCCTTCTCGTTGACCACCGGCAGTGCGCCCGGCAGCCCGAGGCAGGTCGGGCACGTGTGCGTATTCGGTGGATCGCCGAACGACAGCTCGCACCCGCAGAACATCTTCGTCCGCGTGCTGAGCTGGACGTGGATCTCCAGGCCGATGACGGGCTCGTAGTCGGTCACGATGCGCGCTCCGCGGCCGACGCGCCGCCCCGGGCGGAGCTGTTGTCGAAGCCGATCGCCTGCTCAAGGGCATAAGCCGCGCCGAGCAGGCGGTTCTCGCTGAACGCAGGGCCGGTGAGCTGGAAGCCGACCGGGAGTCCGTCGCTGAGTCCGGACGGGATCGAGATCGCCGGGATGCCGGCGAGCGGCATCGGAACGGTGCAAAAGTCGTTGAGATACATGGCGAGCGGATCGTCGGTCTTGGCCCCGAGCTCGAACGCCGTCCACGGACTGGTCGGCGTCACCACGAAGTCGAACCGCTCGAACGCAGCGCGGAAGTCCTCTGCGATCTTCGTCCGCACCTTCTGCGCGGTGCCGTAGTACGCGTCGTAGTACCCGCTGGAGAGCGCGTAGGTGCCGAGCATGATCCGGCGCTTGACCTCAGCGCCGAACCCGGCCGCGCGGGTGCGGCTGTACATCGTCACCAGGTCCTCGTCGCCGGCGACCCGCAGTCCGTAGCGAACCGCGTCGAACCGCGCCAGGTTCGCCGACGCCTCGGCCGGGGCGATCAAGTAGTAGGCCGACAGGGCGTGCGGCGCGTGGGGCAACCGGCACGATTCGATCGTCGCGCCGAGGCTCTCGGCGAGACGGAGCGTCGCCTCGAAGCTCTCCCGCACCCCGGCCTCGACGCCTCCGCCCTCGCCGGTCAGTTCCTCCGGCACTCCGAGGCGGATGCCGCTCAGATCCTCGCCGCGGGGCAACTCGATCGCCTCCGGAAACGGCAGCGAGGTCGAATCGCGGCGGTCATGACCGACCATGTGTCGCAACAGGAGTGCGGCGTCGGTGACGTCCCGTGTGAGTGGGCCCGCCTGATCGAGCGAGGACGCGAAGGCGATCATCCCGTAGCGCGAGCACGCACCGTACGTCGGCTTGATCCCGACGATCCCGCACAGCGCCGCCGGTTGGCGAATGGAGCCGCCGGTATCGGTGCCGATCGCCCACGGCGCGAGACCGGCCGCGACCGCGGCGGCGCTCCCGCCGGAGGATCCGCCGGGGACGCGCGTGCGGTCCCACGGGTTGAGCACCGGACCGAACCCGGAGTTCTCGTTCGAGGACCCCATCGCGAACTCATCCTGGTTCGTCTTGCCAAGCAAGGGCGCACCGGCCTCGAGCAGCTTCGCCACCACGGTCGCCGTGTACGGCGGTCGGTACCCCTCGAGGATGCGCGAGCCGGCCTGGCTCGGGACGCCCTCGGTGCAGAAGAGATCCTTGACCGCGACGGGCACACCCGCCAGCGGTGCCGTTGCCGGCGGAGCGGGGTCCGGCGGGGACTCGGCGACCCAGGTAAACGCGTTGAGCTCGTCGCTCGCCGCACGCTCGCGATAGGCCTCAAATAGCTCCGTCGGCGCCAGCTCGCCCGCGCGGATGCGCTCCGCCGCCTGCGCGGCGGTGAGCTCGATCAGTTCGCCAACGCTCATGCCTGGGCGCCGGGGCTCGGGACGCCGAACCCGCCCTCGAGCGGCTCGGGCGCGGATGCGAGGGCCACCTCCGCGGGAAGCGATGGCTCCGGGTTGTCCAGGCGCAACGCGTTGACGACATCGATGACGTGCGCGGTGGGCGGCACACCCTCGAGGTCAAGCTCGCGGATCTTCTCGATGTGGCCGAGCACGTGCGACAGCTCGCTCGCCATCCGCTCGACCTCCGCCTCGGTGAGCTCAAGGCGAGCAAGGCGAGCAACGTGCAATACCTGTTCGCGATCCAGCATCCGCTCGGATTCTAGTGTCGCGAGTCAGAAGTTCGGTGGCAGCAACAGGGGTCACCGGGGGATGCCGCGCAAGGACGCAGAATCCGACGTGCGCTGGCCGGTTAGGGGGATCGTGTCGATGTCGCCAGGGCCGTCGGCCTCCCGGACGCCTTCCTCACGCAACGACAGGTACCCGCCCCACGCGATCGCCAGCGTGGCGATCAGCCCGATGAACGCGCCGGCCTTCTGATCGATCAGGCTGTCCGGTCCGGGCTCGTTGATGAGCACCCGGTAGATGAGCGCGATCAGGGTGATGAGCGCGACGACGAGCACGATCACGCTCACGCTGACCGGCACCGCCGGTGAGCGGCGGGTCGCCTGGAAGTAGACGAGCGCGAGGCTGAGGATGATCGTCACGAGCATGAACCACCGCAGCGTCGTGAGGCCATGCCACCCGTTGACCGACGTCGGAAACCCGAGATGCTCCGCCTGGGGGGTCACCGCTCCTGTCAGCCCGTACCACTTGAGCAAAAACATGGACGCCAGCAGCACGATGCCGCCGGCGCCCACAATCCATTCACCTTTTCGGAGCCTGCTCGGGTTGAACTCCATACGGCTCCGTATGTTGCCAGTGCGGCGTCAGGGCCGCGGGCCCGGGGGCGGCGTCGAACCTCCAGCCGCCGGCGGCTCGCTCGGCGGCGCCGCGGGCCCACTCGGTCCCGCGCCCGTCCCGGCGCTCGGCGGGGGCGTCGGGCGGGACGACGCCCTGCCGCCGCCGCTCGGGAAGCCAATCGGCGCGCCGGCCCGGGCCTGGTAGGCGACCCACACGAGCGCGGCGGTGAGGATGATGTCGACGTAGAAGCCCCAGCCGAACAGGCTGAAGTGGATATGGAACAGGAACTTCAAAATGACGAATGCGGCGGTGACGAGCGCCAACACGAACCGCGTGTTCGTGCGACTGCCGCCGATCGCCGGGATCTGGGTCTGCGGCGACAGGCGCTCAAGCGCCAGGTCGGCGACGATCGCGAGCGCCGCGATGAACGCGAGGATCCCGAGCCAACCGTCCGGCGTCGACGTGGCCGAATACGACGCGGAGGCCGAGAACGCCCCCACGGTCACGCTGATATCGAACCACGGCAGCACGATCAGGCAGATCGCGAGCAGCAGGGCTAACCCTCCGACGATCCAGTCTTCCCGCGTGACGTTTTCCAGGTTCACTGGCCCCTCCAAAATGTTGGACACGGATTAAGGCTCATCGGTGATTCGATGTATCTCGTCTTGCTCCTCCCTGCGCCTGAGCCAGTGCGCAGAGCCCCGACACCCTACCGCGGGGTGCCGCCGGAAGCCAAGGGACGCTGGCCACTTCTCCGATGGACTTGCTTGCCTCGGCGAGCGCGCTCCTCAAGGATCGAGTCGTAGCCACCGAGCGCGATCCCAAGGACGGCCAGCAGGCCGAGGTACGCGCCGATCTTGATGTCGACGACCGAACTCGGGTGCGGGAGGTTGATCAGCACCCGGTAGCCGAGCACGACTGCGGTGACGCCGCCGATCCCGGCCACCAGCAGGCTCGTATCGGTCTTCGTGCCGTGTGACTTCTGGGTCGCGTGCAGGATCACCGAGCCCAGCGCAACGAGCGCCGCAAGCAGCATCAGCCACCGCGTGACCGTCAGCTCCTGCCACGCGTTCACCGCCGTCTCGATCCCGGAGCGCCGGGAGCGCGGTAGCCCGACGGTGCCGTACCACTCGAGCAGGAACATGATCGGCAGCAGCGCGAGCGCGCTCAGCGCGCTGATGATCTCGCCCGTGTGAATCCGGTGCGGCGCGGGTGGTGGCGCCGTCTGCTCGTCCGGCCGAGAGTCGACCTCCGGCCGAGAGTCGACCGCGCCGAGATCCACCTCCGCCGAGAGTCGACCTCCGGCCGAGACTCGACCTCGGACCGAGAGTCGACCTCCGGCTGATCGGCCCCAGCCGACATCGGTGTCAGCTCGGCTGTCCGGCGGCGGTCTGCTGGAGCGTCGCCGCGGTCAGGGTGTTACGCAGCAGCATCGCGATCGTCATCGGCCCGACCCCGCCGGGCACCGGCGTGATCAGCCCGGCGTGTTCGGCGGCGGCGTCGAACGCGACATCGCCGCGGAGGCCGGCGTCCGTCCGGTTGATTCCGACATCGATGACCGCGGCGCCGGGTTTGACGTGTTCCCCGCCGATCATCTCCGGAACCCCGACCGCCGCGATCAGCACATCGGCCCGGCGGCACACCCCGGCCAGATCCCGGGTGCGCGAGTGGCACATCGTGACCGTGGCGTTGCGCTCGAGCAGCAGCTGCGCGACCGGCTTACCGACAAGATCGGAGCGGCCGACGACGACCGCCTCGGCGCCCTCGAGCGGCACCTCGTAGGAATCAAGAAGTTCGATCACGCCGAGCGGAGTGCACGGCCGCAGGCCGGTCTTGCCCTGCACGAGCCGGCCGGCGCTGATCGGCGTCAGCCCATCGACGTCCTTCAGTGGGTTGATGAGTTCGGTGAGCGCGCCGCCGTCCAGCCCGGGCGGCACCGGCAACTGGAGCAGGATCCCGCTGACCTCGGGGTTCTCGTTGCACTCTTCGATGATCGCCGCCACCTCGTCCTGGCTGACGCCGCCGTCGAGGTGCTGATGGAGATCGGCGATCCCCGCCTCAGCGCACGCCTTGCGCTTGTTGGCCACGTAGATTGCGGACGCCGGATCCTCGCCGACGAGAATCGTGGCCAGTCCAGGGATGGTGCCTGTCTCCTCGCGGAGCTGGGCAACCTCGTCCGCCACCTCGGCCCGCACCCGAGCCGATACCGCCTTGCCGTCAATGATCGTTGCGCTCATCGTCTCGTGCACGCTACCGGCCGAGGCGGCCTCACCGCTTTGAGATCGGGGCGAGGTCGGCGACGAGCTTGCGCTCCGAGGCGTCCTGACTGAACCGGATGACGACGATTCCGCCCGGCTCGAGCCCGGTGACGACCCCCTCACCGAACGTGGGATGGCTGACGTCGTCGCCCAGCCGGTAGGCAATCGGCGCCGGCTGGTCGGGGTCCACCGAGGAGGTCCACGACGTCGCGCGGGCGCGGAACCCGGCCATCCCGGGGCGCGGCGCCTGCTCCTCGCGGTCGGTGAGCTCGTGGGGAATCTCACCGACGAACCGGCTCGGGGCGCCGTAGTTGCGCGCGCCGAACACGGTCCGGGCGCGCGCGTAAGTGACGTACAGGTCGCGCTCGGCGCGGGTGATGCCGACGTACGCGAGCCGGCGCTCCTCCTCGAGCCCGCCCTCGTCGAGCGCGCGTGAGTGCGGGAACACGCCCTCTTCGCATCCGATCATGAACACGATTGGGTACTCGAGCCCCTTGGCGTTGTGGAGCGTCATCAGCGTCACAAGCCCGTCGTCGTCGGTGCGCGTGTCGGCGTCGGCGATCAGCGCGATCTGCTGGAGGAACTCCGGCAGCGAGTGGGTCTCAGCGTCGGTCGCGTCGTACTCGACGGCCACGTTGACGAGCTCGTCCAGGTTCTCGATCCGCCCCTGCGCCTCGATCGTCCGCTCCGCCCGGAGCGCCTCCAGGTAGCCGGTCTCATCGAGCACCTCCTTGAGCACGTTCGCCACGACGGCCCCGGCCTCGGCTCGCTCGCGCAGCACGTGCATCGTGCCCATGAATCGCCGGATCGCCTTGACCGCGGCCGCCCCCAGGCCCGGCACCTGCTCGGGGTCGGAGGCCGCCTCCCACACCGAGATGCCCATCGTGTTCGAAAACGCGAGCACGCGAGAGACCGAGGTCGTGCCGATCCCCCGCCGAGGGGAGTTGACGATCCGCGTGAACGCCCCGCCGTCCTGCGGGTTGATCAACGCCGTCAGATACGCGATCGCATCCTTGATCTCCGCCCGCTCGTAGAACTTCGTCCCGCCGATCACCTGGTAGGGCACGTCGGCCCGCACGAGCATGTCCTCGAGCACCCGCGACTGCGCGTTCGTCCGGTAGAAGACGGCGATCTCCGCCCGCGAGACGCCCTCGTCAACCAGCCGCTGGATCTCCCCGGCGACGAACCGCGCCTCGGCGTGCTCGTCCTCGAGCTCCCGCACCTTGATCGGATCGCCCTGCCCGACGTCCGTCCACAGCGACTTGAGCGTCTGCCCCCGGTTGTTCCGGATCACCGCGTTGGCGGCATCGAGAATCGTCTGGGTCGAGCGGTAGTTCTGCTCAAGCTTGACGACGTGCGCGTCCGGATAGTCGTCGGTGAAGTTGAGGATGTTGCCGATGTCCGCCCCGCGGAACCCGTAAATCGACTGGGCGTCGTCGCCGACGACCATCAGGTTGCGGTGCTGGCTCGCGATCAGCTGCAGCCAGCGGTACTGGGCGTGGTTGGTGTCCTGGTACTCGTCGACCATGACGTCACGGAACTGGGTCGCGTAGCGCTCGCGGACCTCCGGGAACAGCTCCATCACGTTGACGGAGCGTACGAGCAGGTCGTCGAAGTCCATCGCGTTCATCCGGTGCAGCTCGCGCTCGTACTCGCGGTAGACGTCGGCGACGGTCTGCTCGAAGTAGGAGCCGACCATCTGGCCGTAGGCGTCGGCATCCCGGAGCTTGTTCTTGGCGTCCGAGACCTGGTTGTGGATCGCCGCCGGGGTGAAGCGCTTGGGGTCGACGCCGAGCTCGTCGAGGCAGCGCTTGACGAGCCGGCGCGAGTCGGCCTGGTCGTAGATCGTGAACTGGCGCGTGTACCCGAGCCGGTCGGCGTGAGCGCGGAGCATCCGGGCGCAGGCGGAATGGAACGTCATCACCCACATCGCACGGACGCGGCGGCCGACGAGCAGACCGGCCCGGTCGCGCATCTCCCCCGCCGCCTTGTTGGTGAACGTGATCGCCAGGATCTCGTTCGGCTTCGCGCGCTCCGTCGCCATCAGGTACGCGATCCGGTGGGTGAGCACACGGGTCTTGCCCGATCCCGCGCCGGCGAGGATGAGCAGCGGTCCGTCACCGTGCGTGACGGCTTCCCGCTGGGGGTCGTTGAGGCCGGACAGCAGGTTGTCGAGGTCGGTCGTCGTCTCGCTCATCACCGACCAGTTACGGTAGCGGCCGCCGCGGAGGTTTTCCGGGCCCGGGACCGGCATGCTTTGGGCCATGGACGCGCTCCGTACGGCCTGCGCCGAGGTGGCATCGCGGGCCGAGTTCGTCACCATCGCGACGAGCGCGATCGACGGCTACGCGCGTTCGCTTCCGCTGCCGGCGTCGACGGCGGCCAACACCGCCGACGCACCCCGGACCGAGGCCGAGCGCGAGCGCCGCGCCGCCTTCTGGCTGACCCTTGACGCAGTCAACTTCGGGTCCGGCTGGTTCCCCACGCTGCGCAAGCGCGACGGGCGCTCCGGCTACCACACGATCGCGACCGGCCTGTCCGAACGCTTCGATCGCCCCGGGCCCTGGAGCGCCGAGGAGCTGGCCGCGATCGGCGTCGCCGAGGTCGCGCAGGCGCTCGGCCAGGACCCGGCGCACGAACTGATGAGCCTGTTCACGGGATCGCTGCGTGACCTCGGCGCCCATGTCGCCACCGAACACGACGGTCGCTTTGCCGCGGTCGCCGACGCCGCCGGGGCCTCCGCGACCGGGCTCGCGACGCGGCTCGGGACCTGGGAGTGCTTCGCCGACAGCTCGCGCTACGGCGAGCTCACGATCCCATTCCTCAAGCGCGCCCAGATCACCGCCGCCGACCTCGCCCGCGCCGGTGTCGCGCGGTTTGACGATCTCGACCGGCTGACGATGTTCGCCGACAACCTCGTCCCCCACGTGCTGCGGCTCGACGGCATCTTGGGTTTCGACGCCGAGCTCGTCCGGCGGATCGAGCGCGAGGAACTGATCCCGCATGACTCACCGGAGGAGGTCGAGATCCGCGCGTGCGCGCTCCACGCCGTCGAGCTCATCGTCGCCGCCCGGCCCGCCACGAACGCGGCCGAGATCGATCAACTGCTGTGGACCCGCGGCGGGGAGCGGCGCTATAAGGCCGTGCCCCGCCACCGCTCGCGCTGCACCGCGTACTGAGCAGACCGATCGATGGGCCTGAGTGGGGCTATGACCCCACTGAGGCCCATCGGTCTGACGCTTTCAGTCCTCGACGACCTCGCGCCGGGCGGCCGCGATCGCCTCGGCACCGGGCTCGCCCACGAGCAGCTCGGGCCGGAGCGTCCCGCTCGCGACGAGATCAAGCGCCGGGTAGCGACCGGTGCTCGCGAGCAGCGAATCGAGTGCGATCACGGTCGTCTCGCCGCCGATCGGCGCCGCGGCGGTCGCGATCATGGTCAACGAGCCACCGTCGACGATGTTCCGCGCCGCGGCCATCGCCTTGCGCGCCGCGTGCGGGTGCAGCAGCTCGAGCGAGTCGATGAGGACGATCGCGTGGGCGCCGCGAGCGGCGATCCGCCGGGCCTGATCGACGACGAGCTCGACGGTCTGGTCCTGGACGTCCTGGGAGGCGGCGAAGCTCACCCCCGCGCTCGGGGTGACCGGCCCGGTGCTCCACTCCGAGAGCTCCTCGGGGCGCACGCCGGCGAGGGCGACGAGGATCTGGACCTCGTCAGCCGACTCAGCGAGCACGTTCGCCAGGCTCCGCAGCGCGTGCGACTTGCCCGAGCGCGAGCCGCCGACGATCGCCACCCGCGAGCCCCTCCCGAAGGGGGTGAGCCATTCGATGGCCTTGATCGTCGGATCATCGGAGCCGAGACGCAGGCGCTCATTTGGGAATGCCGCCGGCAGATCGTCGAACCGGGCGCCCGAGGCGAGCTCGGCGGCCGGCTGGTCGTTGATCGTGTCAATCCTGACGAGCGACGCGAACCGCTCGGAGCGGCGTGGTGGCCGGCGCGGACCGGCGATGCGATCACCGGACAGCAGCTCGCAGCGCTTCACCTGCGCCGCCGAGATGTAGACGTCGTCGTCCGAGGGCTCCGGTGGGCTGACGCGGAGAAATCCCGAGCCGTTCGGCAGCAGTTCGACGACCCCCTCGACCGTCGCCGCGCCCTCTTCCTCCTCCTCGGCGGCTGGCTCGGCCTCGGCCTTGGTGTCGTCGGCCTCCCCTGCGTCCTCGGTATCGGCGGTGCGGCGGGAGCGGCGGGCACGCGGTTTGTCCTTGTCCTTCCCCTTGCCCTTCTCCTTCTTGTCGCGGTCCTGCTCGGGGTCCTTCTCGTCCTCGTCTTCGTCCTCGTCGCCATCGCCCTCATCACGGCTGCCGGGCCGGGCGCGACCGCCCCGACGACCGCGACGGCGGCGGCTTGCGCCCCGCTCCTCGTCGGCGGCCTCATCCTCGGTCTCCTCGGTGGCGGTCTCCTCGGTGGCGGTTTCCTCGCTGGCGGTGTCCTCGGTGGCGGTTTCCTCGGTGGCGGTGTCCTCGCTGGCGGTGTCCTCGGTGGCGGTTTCCTCGTCGGAGCCCGTCTGGCGCGCGAGGATCGTGTCGATCAGGTCTGGTTTGCGTAGCCGCCGGTAGCCGTCGATCGACAGCTCGGAAGCGATCGTGTGAAGGTCGGCGAGCGGACTCTCTTCGAGCGCTGCGCGGTCAAGTACGGACATGCTTTCTCCTTAGTGGTGTGTCGGTGGGCTCCGGTCGCGTTGGGCCAGCGACCGGCGATCTCCTTTGAATCTAGCGGCGCCCGCGGATATCTGGTGCACCGAGATGGTTCTCGTCGCGCGGCGGTGGACGACGGACCGGTCAGGAGGCGGTCGGCGGTGGGACCGATCCGGCCTCCACCCATGCCGCGTCGGCGGCCGGCTCCTGCGGCCAGGATGCCGCTGGCGTCCACTGCTCCTCGCGGTCCTCGGCGCGTGCGGTCAGCAGCCCGCCGAGGATCGTGACGACGCCGCAGGCGAGCGCCGCGTAGGCACCCCAGATCACGTGGAGCAGGCCGGCCGGACCGGGCGGGTCGATCACGCGGTAGCCGGCGAGCAGGACGACGACGAGGCCGGCGAGCGCGACCAGCTTCCCGGTCCCGGTGCCGCGGCCGGTCAAGGCGAGGAGGGCGAAGCTGGCGGCCACCGCGGCGACGACGGCGAGGATCACGTCGATCTGGTGAAAGACGTCCCAGGCGGTCAGGTGGTACGGCCCCATCGCCCGCGCCTGGTGCGTGTACTGCTGGATCGCCGGACCGAGGATGCCGAACTGTCCGGCGACCGCGGCGGCACGGTTGAGCAACTCCTGCGGGATCTGGAACGAGTACCACGGCGCCCACAGACTGAGCAGCGCACCGCCGGCGCCGAGGGTAGCCAGAAACGGCCCAGGGGTCTGGCTGTCACGCGACATGTAGCCATGTGATCGGCCCAATGCGCCGATGCCTGAACGAGAATGCGAGCTATGCAGGCGTTTGTGGGCCCTGCTGCCAGCGCAGGCGCTCGGCAAGACGCGCCCCGGCCTCGAGTTCCTGCCCGCCCGTGAGCACGCGCCCAACCGCGAGGAACTCCGCCGTCTCCCGGACGTCGTGGACCCGGAGGACGTGGACGCCGGCGTCGACCCCGTAGCCGACCGCGGCCAGGGTCCCGGCGAGCCGCTCCCGCGGCGGCCTGGCCGTGATCGCGCCGATGAAGTCCTTCCGGGACGCCGCGAGCAGCAGCGGGCGGCCGAAGCGGTGGAGCGCCGCGAGCCCGCGCATCAGCTCGACGGTCTGCGCCGGCGTCTTGCCGAAGTCGGGACCCGGGTCGAGCATCAGCTGCTCAAATGCCACCCCGCGTCCGAGCGCCAGCTCGATCCGTTCGGCGAGGAACGCCTCGATGTCGGCGATCACGCGGCCGTCGAGCGAGGGGTCGAGCAGCTTCTGCTTCGGCGCGGCGCGGGTGTGCATGAGCACGAGCGCGGCTCCGGTCTCGGCGCACACGTCGGCCAGCCCTGGATCACGCAGGCCGCTGATGTCGTTGACGATCGTCGCGCCGGCGGCGATCGCCGCCGCGGCGACCGGCGGCTTGTAGGTGTCGACCGACACGACGACATCGAGCGCGTCCCTCACCCGCGTGATGAGCGGGACGACCCGCTCGATCTCCTCCTCCGCCGCCACCGCCGGACGATTGGTCACGCCGGACTCGCCACCGATGTCGATGATCTCGGCGCCCGCCGAAACGAGTGTGTGGGCGAGCGCGACGCGCTCCTCAAGCGTTTGGGTCAAACCGGCGTCGGAGAACGAGTCGGGCGTCGCGTTGACGATCCCCATCAGCAGCGGGCGCGGACCGAGGTGAAGCGTGGCTGCGCCGGCCCGCAGCGGGAGTCGGGGCGCGCTCATGGCCAGGCGCGGTAACAGACCGACGCTTCAAGCATCGCCGCGTGAGCCATCTCGCACTCAGGGCATGCCGCCAGGTGCGCACGCAGCCACTCGTCGTCATCCACGGTGATCGGCTCGGAATCCTGCCGGCTGGCGAGGATCCGCAGCGCCCGGTCGTGCTCCGCGCACGTCCCCGTCGTGAGGTCGGGCGCCCCGCCGCGGCGCTCGGCCCGCAGCTGCAGTCGGGAGCGCGCGAGCAGCGGCGCAACCGCGGCGAGGTCGAGCCCCATCACCTGGGCGATCTGCGCGTAGGAGAGCTGGAGCAGCTCGCGGAGGGCGAGCGCCTCTCGCTGGCGCTCGGGCAGGCGTGCGGTCGCCGCCGCGAGCTCGCGGGCCACCGCGGCGCTGAGACCACCGGGACCGGTTGTCGTTGCGGGCGACACGGCGCCGCCGTCCCCAAGCTCAGCTCGGTCACGGCATGCCCGCGCCGCCGCGGCAAGCAGCTCGATCCGGTCGTTCGCCGGCGCGGTCGCGACCGCTGCGGCGGCCTCGTCGGCTCGCCCCTCGTCGCCGAGCACGCGGCGGCACAGCTCGAGCACCTCGTCCATCCGCGCCGACCTTACTCCACGCGCGCGGCGATTCCCTCCGCCGCCGCCTCATCCTGGAAGCGCTCGATCTCGCGGTCGACCCGCGGCTCGTCCCAGCCGAGCTCGGCCCCGAGCGCCTGCGCGACGCGGCGGGGCGCCGGATCGTCGGGATCGGTCAGCGCCCGCCCCGCGAGCAGCCCGAGGCGGGTGCGGCGCAGGAGCACGTCGCCGACCGACCGGGCCTGCTCCGCCCGGGCGGCGTGCGGCGCTTCGGCGAGCAGATCCGGCAGTCCCTCGATGATCGGCTGCGCGAGCTCGCCTCGCTCCGCGGCGGTCGCCAGCACACGCTCAGCGGCATAGCCGTAGCGCCCGGCGAGCGCCTCGTAGGCGTCGTCGGCCACGCCCTCGACGCGCGGCAGCTCGTCCGGCTCGACCGGCTGGCCGAGGGGGATCTCGTGGGTCCGGCACGGTGCCGTACGGCCCTCGCGCTCGACGAGCCGGTCGACGGCGAGCTTCGCCATCCGCCGCCACGTCGTCAGCTTGCCGCCGGTGATCGTGATCAGCCCGCTTGAGGTTTCGTACAGCTCGGCTTTGCGCGAGATGTCAACTGACTTGCGGGTGTCACCGGTTGAGATGAGCGGCCGCACGCCGGCGAACGCGCCGGTGAGGTTGTCGACCCCAAGCTCGGTCCCGAAGAACGCGTTGGACGCCGCGAGCAGGTAGTCAATGTCCTGCCGCGATGGCTGGACGTGGTCGATCGCGCCCTCGTAGTTGTTGTCGGTGGTCCCGATCAGCGCCCGCCCCAGCCACGGCAGGGCGAAGATCGAGCGCCCCTCCCCCGCGGGCACGATCGCCCCGGCCCGCAGCGGCAGGTCGACGTCGCCGATCGTGATGTGGGTTCCGCGGCTCGGGGCGATCGTCGGCACCTCGGCCTCGGAGTGGAGCTCCTCCGGGACGGATCTGGTCCGCCCACACCCCGGTGGCGTTGACGACGTTGTCCGCGTGCACCGTGAATTCGGCGTCGCCGTCCGTGTCCCGCACTTTGACGCCGGTGCCGCGGCCGTCGTCGCGGGCGAGCTCGACGACCTCCAGGCGATTGGCACAGATCGCGCCGAACCGTTCCGCCTCACCGAGCACGGTGAGCACGAGCCGTGAGTCGTCGGTCTGGCAGTCGTAGAACAGATAGCCGCCGGTCGGGTCCCGTGGCGCGAGCGCGGGCAGCAGCTCCGTGACCTCCTCGCCGGAGATGACCCGGTGGCGGGCGGGGCTCCACTCGGTGTCCGGCTCCTCGTCCGAGGACTGACCGCCCGCCGCGCCGGGACCCGCGACGGCCGCGGATCGGCGTCGCCATCACGTCGTACATGTTGAGCCCGATCCCGACGAGCCGGTCCGGACGGGCGCCGTCGAACGCCGGCACGACGAACGGCAACGGCTTGACGAGATGCGGGGCGAGCTTGACCATCAGCCGGCGCTCGAGCAGCGCCTCGCGGACGAGCCCGAGGTCGAAGTTCTGCAGGTACCGCAGGCCGCCATGGACGAGCTTCGAGGACCGGCTGCTCGTCCCCGACGCGAAGTCCGCCTTCTCGACGAGCGCGACGCTGTACCCGCGGGACGCGGCGTCGAGCGCCACGCCGGCGCCGGTGATCCCGCCCCCAATGACCACGACGTCGAACCGTTCCCCGGCCAGCGCCTCGATTGCCCGCTCGCGACTCAGCATCGGCTCGCCAGCTTATTGGTGCGTCGCGTCCGCGGTCGCGCACCCCGGCGGTCGGGCGTCCGGGAGTCGTGGCTGGATTTGGGACTTGACCCAATAATTCGCGTAACGGCCAATAACCAACCGGTCACGGGCTCCGCCATAGAATGCCGTCCGCGTGGCGCTCGCCGGTGAACTCAACGTCCCCGCGCCGGACAGTCCGACCGACGGCCGGCTGACGCTGCTCGTCTGTCACATCGACGACGGCGGTCCCCCGCCCCACGCGTGCAAACGCGCCCAGCGCGCCCTGCGGGCCGCCGGCCACGACTTCGACAAGATCGTCGCCGCCAAGGGCATCCCCTTCGCCCTCTTCACCTCAGGCCGCCGCCCGAAGCTCAAGCAGCTCACCGGCCAGGAGCAACTCCCCGTCCTCCGCCTCCCCGACGGCACCACCATCATCGGCGCCACCAACATCATCGCCTGGGCCAAAGCAAACGCCCCGGCCCACGAACGCTTCGTCCCCCGCCTAGGCCGGGGCTCCCCGGCTCAAAGCCTCCGAAGAGTCCGCGGCAAGCGGACAGCGAGCCCGGCTGGTCCCGCCGCCCCGGTGTGGCTCGCGCCATCCTGCAGCAGACAGTCCATCAACAACCCACCGCGCACCGCCACACAGGGGTGGCGGGGCCAGCCGGGCCCACGAAAGCCCTACCCCTTGCCGCCTTGCTTATGGAACAGGCCCAACACGATGTCGTACATCTCCTGCGAGGTCTCGCCGCCCGGACAGCAGGGCGGGCCGCCCGGGTCGCTGATCCCGATCTCGATGTGCGGACCCGAGGAAATCCCGACGGACCCACACCCGACCTCGGCGATCGGCTGGCCCGCGTTGACGTGCGCGCCGACCTTGACGAGCGCCGGAAGGGCGTGGCCGTAGTAGATGTAGCGGCCCTTGTACGGGCCCGAGTCGACCTTCAGGATCGGGGCCGCGGGCCCGAAGCCGCTGATCCCCTCCTGGACGATGGTCCCGGAGGTCATCGCGACCTCGGTGACACTCTTGCCGCAGGCGCTGCCGACCGTCGAAATATCGACGCCCTGATCCAGCGTCCAGTTCCGCGGCGCGACGACCCGGGAGATCGGGCTGAGCGGGAAGTACCAGTGGGTGCTCGAGGAGCCGCCCGATGATCCGGTGAGACCGCCACCACCAGTGCTCCCGACGACGGTGGCCGCCTTCGGCAGGCTTTTCACGGCGGCGAGGAGCGTCGCGGCGGTCTTGGCGCCGACGGTGCCGCTCGCCGGGGCGAGGTGGTGCATCTGCTGGAAGCGCTTGACCGCGGCCTTGGTGGCCGGTCCGAAGTAGCCGGTCTGCGACACCGGGAAGCCGAGTTCGCTCAGCCACGTCTGCAGCGTCTTGATGTCCTGGCCGCGCATGCCCTTGCGGAGCACCCGCGCAAAGCTCGTGTAGACGACGGCGCGTGCGTCATACCCGCGCGGGTTCTGCACGGGCGCGACGAGACCGGCCCCGCCCGAGCTGGCGAGCGCGACGCCGCCGGGCGCGAGCAGAGCGCTCACGGCGCCCGCGACGATGGTTCGACGTAGCCAACTCACTCTGCGGCCACGTTCGACGTCGGCCTTGTAGGCACACGAACCGCTGGGCGGCTTGCACGAAGTCGGTGATGAAAAGCTGCTGAAAGCGAACACGTAGGGGCGATCCGCGGGCGCGGTCTTGCACGACGTGCCTGTGGCCTACGGGGTTAGCTGACGGGCTCGCGCAGATCGCGCTTCCTGTGGATCACCACGGGATTCGCCCCAAGAAGTTGGGCTCCCCGTCCCCCGAGGCGGCAGTTCGGGGGTTCGGCGCGCGGAACCCTAACAGAAAGTGCCGACGGCAGTCGAGGCACCGAACTACGTGTTCGGCATGCGGTTTCGCCGCGATCAGCCGTTCGCCGGGTCGGCGACGCCGGCCTGCTGGCGTTCTTTGACGATCTCCTCGATCCGGCTGATCGTGTCCGCCGACATCCGGCGAATCTCCCAGTGGGTCAGCTTGATCACCCGCATCGGCGAGGTGGCGATCACGTCTGCGTTGCGCGGCTCCCGGGTGAGCAGGCCCATCTCCCCGATCAGGTCGCCGGCGCCGAGCGAGGCGATCTTCTCGCCGTCACGCAGGACGTCGGCCGTCCCCTCCTCAATCGCGATCAGCTCGGTCGAGTAATCGCCCTGCTTCATCAGGATCTGACCGTCGGCGAGGCTCGTCTCGGTCGCGAACGCCGCGAGCCGATGCGCCTCATCCTGAGAGAGGTGCGAGAACAGGGGGATGGCCTTGAGCCGGTTTTCGTCCATTGGTTTCCTTGCCTCGTCGGGTACCCGCTATCGCGACACCCCGGAAACCTACCTAGTGCGCGTCGAGCTCGACGGAGCGCTCCGGAGCGCTAGAGAGCCTGCACCTCGGACGTGATCTCGCTCACGGAGCTCTTTGCGTCGCCGAACAGCATCGCGGTCTTCGGCTCGTAGAACAGCGGGTTGTCGATCCCGGCAAACCCGGAGGCCATCGAACGCTTGAGCACGATCACGGCGCCGGAGCGGTCGACCTCAAGGATCGGCATCCCGTAGATCGGCGAGCCGGGATCGGTGTTCGCCGCCGGGTTCGTGACGTCATTGGCGCCGATCACGAGCGTCACGTCGGTGCGTGAGAACTCGGGGTTGATCTCGTCCATCTCCCTGAGCAGGTCATAGGGGACGTCGGCCTCGGCGAGCAGCACGTTCATATGGCCCGGCATCCGCCCCGCGACGGGATGGATCGCGAACTTGACCTCGACGCCCTTCGCCTCGAGCGCTCGCTCGAGCTCGCGGACGGCGTGCTGTGCCTGGGCGACGGCCATGCCGTATCCAGGGGCGATGACGACCAGGCGGGCGTAGGAGAGCTGGATCGCGACGTCCTGCGCGGAGGTCGAGCGCACCGGTCCGCGGTCGAGCGCGGGACCGCCCGCCGGGGCGGCGACCTCACCGCCGAACCCACCGGCGACGATCGCCGGCACCGAGCGGTTCATCGCCTTGGCCATCAGGTTGGTGAGGATCGTGCCGGACGCGCCGACGATCATGCCCGCGACGATCATCGCGGTGTTGTTGAGCGCGATACCGGTGGCGGCGGCGGACAGGCCCGTGAACGCGTTGAGCAGCGAGATCACGACCGGCATGTCGGCGCCCCCGATCGGCAACACGATCGCGTTCCCGAGGATCGCCGCGGCGACGAGGATCCCGAGAATGAACAGCGCCTGCGAGTGCGTCCCGGCGGCGAGCACGACGGCGCTCACGACCGTGATCGACAGCAGCGCGCCGTTGATGAGCGACTGTCCCGGCAGCTTGATCGGCCGGCCGGGCAGGATCTCCTGGAGCTTGCCGAACGCGATGTTCGACCCCCAGAAGGAGATCGAGCCGATGATCGCGGCGAACAGCGACGGGATCTCGACCTTCAGCGCCCAGTCGCCGCCGAAGTGATGGCGGTACTCGATCCAGGCGATGATCGCGACCGCGCCGCCGCCGACGCCGTTGAACAGCGCCACCATCTGCGGCATCGCGGTCATCCGGACCTTGAGCGCGGCGGGGATGCCGATCGCGGTGCCGATCGCCAGGCCGACGATGATCAGCACCGCCGTTCCCGAGCCGTCCCACACGCCCGGAGTCAGCAGCGTCGCGACCACCGCGATCACCATGCCGGTGGCCGCGATCAGGTTGCCGCGGACCGCCGTGCGCGGGCCGGTCAGGCCGCTCATCCCGTAGATGAACAGCGAGAACGCGACGATGTACAGCGCGTCGATGAAGTTCTGCTTCTGCAGGAAGATCGTGGCGAGCATCTACTTCTTGCCCTCTTCGAGCTTCGGATTGCCCTCTTCGAGCTTGGGCGGATCCTTGCGCTTGAACATCGCGAGCATCCGGTCGGTGACGAAGAAGCCACCGATGACGTTGATCGTGCCGAACACGATCGCGATCACGAGGAGCAGATGCTCGAGGAACCCTTGGGCCAGATGCATCAGCAGCAGGCCGCCGAGGAGCACGATCCCGTGAATCGCGTTCGTGCCCGACATCAGCGGCGTGTGCAGCGTGTTCGGAACCTTGGAGATGACCGCGAAACCGACGAATCCCGCCAGAACGAGGATCGCGATCTCGGTGATGGTGCTCATTTCGCGGCGGCCTCCTTCGCGCCGGCGTGGACAATCTCGCGCTCGCGCGTGATGCAGGCGCCGGCGATGATCTCGTCGTCGAAGTCGAGCGTCAGCTCGCCCTCCTCGGAGACCATCAGGCCGAGCAGCGACTCGATGTTGCGCGCGTACAGCTGAGAGGCGTGTTCCGCCATCGTCGACGGTACGTTGAGCGGCCCGAGGATCTTGACGTCGTGGCGCAGCACCGTCTGTCCGGCCTCGGTCAGCTCGCAGTTGCCGCCGGTCTCGGCCGCGAGGTCGATGATCACCGACCCGGGCTTCATCAGCTCTACGGCCTTCTCGGTGACGAGGATCGGCGCTTTGCGACCCGGGACGGCGGCCGTCGTGATCACGACGTCGCACTTGCCGATCGCCTCGGCCATCAGCTCCTGCTGGCGCGCCTGCTGCTCGGCCGTCAGCTCCTTGGCGTAGCCGCCCTCGCCCTCGAGGTCGCCGCCGAGATCGAACTCCAGGAACTTCGCGCCGAGCGACTCGATCTGCTCCTTAACGGCGGACCGCACGTCAAAGCCCTGGACGACGGCACCGAGCCGGCGGGCGGTCGCGATCGCCTGCAGACCCGCGACGCCGGCCCCGAGCACGAGCACGGTGGCCGGGCGGATCGTGCCCGCGGCGGTCATCAGCATCGGGAAGTAGCGGCCGATCTCGGTCGCGGCGATCAGCACCGACTTGTACCCGCCGATGTTCGCCTGGCTGGACAGCGCGTCCATCGACTGGGCGCGCGAGATGCGCGGGATCGCCTCCATCGCGAACGAGGTCACGCCGGTCGCCGCCACCGCCCGGACCCCGTCGCCGTTGGTCAACGGCTGGAGGAACCCGATCAGCACGCCGGAGGACTTCAGCCTGACGGCCTCCTCGGCATTCGGCGGGGCGACCTTGACGACGACGTCGGCGCTGTAGACATCATCGAGGTTGTCTGTCAGGGTTGCGCCGGCCTCGCTGTACTGCTCATCCGGGATCAGGGCGGCGGAACCGGCGCCGCGCTGCACGACGACCTCCAGGCCCTTCCCGGTCAGCTTGCGGACGACCTCGGGAACGAGCGCGACGCGTCGCTCATTCGCAGCCGTCTCCTTCGGGACACCGATCTTCATGCGGCGCGGGAGGCTAGCGATTTCTAAGCGCCGCCGACGGGCGCGAGGACAAGGGCGGTGATGACGGCGGCGTCGCTGGCGTACGACATGAGGGCGGATGAGGCCGCCGCGTGTGTGCCAGAACGTCCAACGGCGCGGTGCGTGCTCGTGTGCGTCTTGCCTGCACTGTGGCGCTTTCCGGAGGCCGCTGAGGGGTGGCTGGCGCCGCCGGAGGACGAGCGGTGCTCCCGGCGCCGGACGCGGCGGACCGCGGCGGCGCGGTGCGTTCGGCGGGGCGTCGGCGCGAGCGGAAGCGGCTTTGCGATCGAGCGCCATCATCGCCTGCGCGGTCACCCACACGGGGGTCTGGTCCGAGGTGCGCGAATACCGAACGTGGCCGTCACCGGCCATCAGCGAGCGCAGGAAGGCGAGTGGCGAGACGGCGCCGCGACGGTGCAGCGAGCCGGGATCAACGCCCGCCGCGAGCAGCCCCTGCGCCGCCCACGCCGTCGACTGGGCATTGGACTGTCCGCCCGGCTCGCTCGGGAACCCGCCGTCGAGATTCTGGTGACGGCGGAGATACCCGATCGCCCGGTTCGAGTGTGATCCGGCACGCCCGAGCGCCTCGAGCGCGGCACCGGTGTCATCGATATCGCTCCCGCCGCCCCCGCCGGCGAAGCTGAACCCGCCGTCGCCGCCCTGCTGCGCCTCGATCCAGGCGAGCATCTTGTGCGGCGGCGTGATGCCGTCGCTGCGCAGCGCGAGCACTCCGAACGCGGTCCAGTTGACCTGCTCGGAGACCGACCCGTCACCGCGGATGCGGCGCTCGAGCGCGGCGATCAGGTCATGGCCACCGAAGTTCCGCGCCGACGCCCCGGACGCGCGCGCGACGAGGATCGTCCGCTCGAGCGAGCCGGTGTCCGGGTACCCCCCGGTCCGCACATACGCGAGCAGGCTGCGGCCGCCGTGAGAGACATCCGCCGGGTTGTGGCCCGCCGCCGCCAGCCCGAGGGCCACCCACCCGGCGTACAGCTGGCTCGACGCAGCGCCGGGGCTCGAGCCGAACCCACCGTCACGGTGTTGGGCGCCGAGCAGGTAGGACACCGGGTCCCGCCCACCCCCGCGCGCGCCCGCCGCGCGCGCGGGAACGACGGCGAGCACCGCTACGCAGCAGGCGGCGAGAACCGCCGGCACGGCCGCGCCGTCGAAGGTTCGCCACGCCACCTGAATGCGCTCGGCAAAGCGGGCGATCGAGCGCGTCAGCGCGGGCCCAAAGGCGAGGGCGAACGCGAAGCAGCCCGCGGCGTGCACGAAGTCAAAGCCGACGCCCTTGCCGACGTACACGCCGAGCTGGGCGACGCTGTGGTCTGAGTAGTTGACCCAATCGCCGACATCCTGGGTCGCGGTGAACGCGAAGCCGACGACCGCGCAGACGATCGCGAGCGGCCAGCGAGGGATGCGCCCGCGAGTCACCGTCGCCAGGCCGGCGCCGATCAGCCCCGTCGCCCCCCAGGCGGCCATCTGCCACGGCGTCCACGGTCCCTGCCCAAAGAAGAAGTTCGAGGTCAACCCGGCGAGCGCACCCACGACGAAGCCCGGGCCGCCGCCGAGCGCGTAGCCGGAGATGAGCACGATGTCGGTCGTCGGCTTGACGTTCGGGATCGCCGCGAACGCGATCCGGCCGAGCGCGGCGAACGCGGCGAGGGTCGCCACGAGCGCGATGATCCGGGCATCGGGCTTGCTGCGCTCATACCAGCCGAAGCCGATCGCGAGGGCGAGTCCGAGGAGCCCGAACGCGGCGAGCTGCCAGCTCATGCGGGCACCTCCGGCCGCGCCGTGATCAGCGCGACGCCCTCGTCGGGGCGCAGCGCGCCACCCGCCCCGCCAAGGATCCGCGCCGTCTCGGTGGCGAAGTAGGTCCCCGTGGCGAGCACCTCGCGCGCCGGGCCGTCGGCGATCGGGGCGCCGTCGGCGAGGAGCACGACGCGGGAGGCGAACGCCGCCACGAACTCGGGGTCATGGGTGGCGACGACCAGCCCACAGTGAAGGGCGCTGATCGCCGCGGCAAGCTCCTCCTTGGCGCCCCGGTCCATGCCGCGGGTCGGCTCGTCGAGGCAGAGAACGGCCGGGGTGTCCCCCGGATCTCCGAGCACGATCGCGAGCGCGAGCCGCTGTTTCTCGCCGCCGGAGAGGTCGCGCGGATGACGGCGGGCAAGGGCCTGCGGATCGAGGCCGACGCGGGCGAGAGCCTCCGGAGACGCCTCCTCGGCGACCGTCTCGTGAATGAGGTAGTCGGTCGGATTCTGGAGCAGCAGCGCGACCCGGCCGGCCGCGTGCACGCGGCCGCGCGTCGGGCTCATCAGCCCGGCAGCGTGACGCAGCAGCGTCGACTTACCGGCACCGTTTCGGCCCATCAGCGCCACCCGCTCGCCGGCGGCGACGCTGAGGCTGGCGCCACGCAGGATTGCCGGCCCGTTGCGGATCTCATGCCAGACGCGGTCGATCCGGAGCACCGGGTCGGGGCGCGCCGACGCGCCGTTCGATCTCGACGCGCTCGCCGGCGCCGAGGCGGTGGTCGTGGCCGGCTCGGGGAGCCACCCGCGCTCGCGCAGCGCGGCGCGGGCGCGCTTGACGCCCGGCTCCGGGGTCAGGCCGGTCCCGCGCAGCAGCCGAGCCCCTGGTGTCTCAAGCGACGGCGCGGCGGTCGCGCACCACTCGAGGAACGCCTGGGGCGAGCCGTCGAACGCGATCCGGCCCGCGATCATCGCGAGCACCCGGTCGGCGGCGCCGAGGCAGCGCTCGAGCCGGTGTTCGGCGAGCAGCACCGTGACGTCGGAGTCCTCATTGAGCCGCCGCAGCAGCCCGATCAGCTCATCGCCGGCGACGGGGTCGAGCTGCGAGGTCGGCTCGTCGAGCACGACGAGTTGCGGGCGGCCGGCGAGCGCGGCGCCGAGCGCGACGCGCTGGAGTTCACCACCGGACAGTTCACCCGTCGGACGGTCAAGCAGCTCGGCGATGCCGAGCGCGAGCGCGACCTCCTCGACGGCGCGGGCGACCGCCGCCGCGGGCTCCCCTCGGTTCTCAAGCCCAAACGAGAGCTCGGCCCGCACGGTGCCCATCACGATCTGCGTCTCGGGGTCCTGGAACAACGTGCCGACGGCGGCGGCGAGGTCGCCCGGCCCGTGGTCGTGGAGGTCGAGTCCGGCCACCGTCGCCCGCCCGGTGAACGTGCCGCCGTGAAAGTGGGGGACGAGGCCGCTCGCGACACGCAGCAACGTCGACTTTCCAGATCCGGACGCGCCCGCGACGACCACGAGCTCGCCGGGCTCGACCTCCAGGCTGACGTCGTCAAGCGCCGGCGATCCGCTGCGCGGGTAGGCGTAGCTGACGTGATCGAGCTCGAGGACGGTCATCGGGTGATCCCTCGACGATCGAGGAACGGCAGGAGCGCGGCGGCGAGCAGCCCGCCACACACGGCGAGCGTGCTCGCGGCGGCCGGCATGTGCAGCGTCGGGTAGGCCGAGAACGGGGCGAGCGACGCGGCACGCGCGGTGATCGCCAGCGCCAGCACGCAGAGCGCGGCGGCGGCGAACGCGATGTCGTGCCGGTTCGCTCGGCGGCGGTCGCGCGGCGGCGTGCGCATCGCGCCGTACCCGCGGACCTCGAGCGCGGCGGCGACGTCAAGGGCGCGGTCGAGCACACCGGAACTCGCCGCCCGGAGGAGCGCGAATCGCGACGGCGGCGGGCCGGGGCGGCAGCGCTGCGCGTCGGCGAGGCGCCGCGAATCCCGCATCAGCACCGGGACCATGCGCGTCGCGAGCGTCGCCGTCAGCGCCGAGCGGAACGACACCCGGCGGAACAGGCGCAGCACCTCGTCGGGGTCGATCGCGGCCGTGTACAGGGCGCCGCACAGGATGAGTGCGAGCGCGCGCAGGCCGAGGACGGCGCCGTACACCGTCGCCTCGAGGGTGACGTCGGTCTGGCCGAGGATCGGGAGGTCGCCGAGGCGCACGATCACGGTCAGCCCGTTGCGGGTGACGAGCGCGTTGATGAGCGCGATCACGATCGCCAGTGGCACCGCAAACACGAGCGCCCGGCGCATCGTCGCCCCCACGTCCGCGGCGACGCCGGCCGCGTAGATGGCGAGCGCGACGACGAGCAGCGCGATCGGGTTGTCGAGGAGCAGCGCGGCGAGCCCGAGCGAGATGCAGTAGGCGCACCCGGCGGCCGCACCGGCGGCATGCAGCGGAGTCGCGCGCCGGCGGTAGCTCATGTGGCAGACCCGACCGGGATCGGAATGTCGGTGCCGCCCGGGGCGACCGCGAGCGCGAAGTGGTCTTTGAGCCGATCCTGTGTCAGCGCGGCCGCCGCGGCGGTGACACCCGCCGTGTCGGTGCCGGTGATCAGCCACGTCGGCGCCGAGACGGTGTCCCGCGTCGCGGCGATGAGACCGGCACCGGCGCCGAGTGTCCGTGCGACGTGACCCCCGGCGTCGAGCAGTTGCAGCGCCGTGCCCCCGTTCGCGAAGCGGGCGTAGACGCCGCTGCGCTGCGGGCCGATCGCGAGCAGGTTGGCCGCGATCAGCGCCTTGACCTGCGGCCACGTGCCGACGACGAGCGATAGCGAGTCGTTTCCGGAGCCGGTCCCGATCGTCTGGCTCGCCGAGGGGACGCCGACCGAATGCAGCTCCGAGGACACGCGTGAGCAGATCGCGGTCATCCCGGCACCGCACTCCAGCGTCGTCGGGTAGCGCTTGCCACCGGTGCCGTGCACGAACGGCTCGGGGAACGAGCCGACGACGGCCGGGACGCTGTTCGTGACCGTCCAGTCGTGGAGGTCCCACCAGATCCGGTCGCCCTTGTGGACGGTGGTGCTCGCCGCTCCCTGCGCCGCCTCGACCCCGTTGACGTAGTAGAACCAATCATGGCGCGAGGAATCGCCGGCGTGGCCGTTGATCGCCTCGACGAAGCCGCCGCCGTACTGCGTCTGCACCTTGAATGAACGTTCAAGCATGCGCATCACGGTCTCGGAGCCGGCGGTGTGCTTCTCGCTGACCGCCGCGATCTCGTGCGAGCCGAACCCGCGGGTGACGGTGACGCTCACGTCCGAGGTGCCCTTGCCGGCGCCGAGCCCGCAGCCGCCGAGCAGAGCGGACGCGGCGAGAGCGATGGCCAGGCGCTTCATCGGCGCGGTTACCTCGTGACGACCGTCGGGAACGATGGGACAAGCCCGGTCTTCGTCGCGGACAGCGTGTGCCGCCCGGGCGTCAGGATGACCGCGGCCGTCCCGTCGGCGCCGGTCGTGACGGTCGTCGAATCGACATGAACGGTCGCGCCGGCGATGCGCGTGCCGTGACCGTTGTCGTCATAGCCGGTGACCGTCACCCGGGTCGCCGCTGACAGCCGGTTGCCGGAGACGCTGAGCGCGAGCGTCCGCTGGCACGCGCTCGCGCGCTTGCACCAGAACCACACCAGTTGCTGGCCGGCGCGCAGGCGGCCACCCGGATCACCGGCGCTCGGCGACGGCGAGGTGTGACCGATCTTGTACTCCCAACCGGCGATGCCATGGTTGGTGTCCGGGCCGATCCTGGTCACGAACATCGAGGCCGGATCACACCCGGCGGCGTTGGTGACTCGCGGCTTCAGCCGTGCATCGACGAGCGCCGCGAGCGCCGTCCCCGCCGCCACGCTGCAGCGCCGGCGGCCGATCTTGATCGAGGTCGCTTTCAGGGCGACCGGCCGCGCCGCCATCAGCGTGCGCGTCTTGCCGACGACCATCATCTGCACGGTCGGCGGCTTGGCGGCGGCTGCGGTCGCCGCCGCGGCGAGGGGTGCCGCGACGGCGATCAGCGTGATGACGGCGGCGCGGGTCCTCATCGGACCGTGAAGTCGACCCGGCTGCGGCCGGTGACGAGTTTCGTGTGCCGGTTGGCGCCGTCGGTGGCGACGACCTCGAGGACGTACCGGCCGGGGGCGAGCGCCTTCGGCAACAGGTATGACCACTTGGCGCTCGCGCCGACGGAGAACAGCGGCGGCGCTGTGCCGCACCCGGTCGAGCGAAATGCCGCCCGGTCGGCGTCGTAGTACGAGCAGTGGCCGTTCGACGCGCGCCGGTGCAGGCTGAAGCTCACGTCCGTGAGCCCGGATGGGTCGGGTCCGGCGGTGCCGTTCAGTTCACGCGGAGCGTGCGCGCGGGTGAACGTCTCGATGTTCGCTGATCCCGGCCACATGAACCGCCGGTCCGCGCCCGGCGCTGCCACATTCCGAGCGCTTGTGGACGTAGACGCAGACAGACACCGGATCCGACGGCGTCGCCCCGGAACGCCGCGCCTGGAGCGTGGTCGTGCCGGCGCTGTGCAGGGTGAGGTGCGCGACTCCACTCGCGTCGGTGGTGGCGCCGGCGACGCGCGCGCCGGCGATCGGCGTGCTGTGCCCAGCGCCGTCGATCTGGGTCACGTGCGCCGTGATTCGGTGCCCGCGCTGCACCACCGCCGGCACGGTGACGGCGAGCGGGTTGTTCGTGCAGTTGAAGTTCGCGTCGGCCTGACAGTCGAACCACAGGACGTGGTCGCCAGGATGCAGCGGCGTCTCGCACGCGCCGGTGCTCGACGCGCGGCCGTTGACGAACAGGGTCCAGAAGTTGTTGCCGGTCGGCGTCTCGCCGTCGATCGAGCTGACGAGGTAGTCACCGAACTTCGTGCTGTACGAGCCGGACCATTTGCCGTGGGTCGCGTCGTCGAGCGCGCCGGCAGCGCTCGTCTCCGAGCACGGGTTGCTCTTGACGCGGTCGCCCGACTGCGTGCGGACGAGCGTCTGCCCGACCAATGTCGCCCGCGCGCCTTCAATGCGGACGTAGGCGTCAGGGGCCGATGCCGCGCCGGCTGGCACGGCGGCTACCGCTGCGATGGCGGCGATCGATGCGGCCGCGGTCGTACCGACCGCGACGGTGCGAAGGAATCTGTGAGGCAAGAGGGCCACCCCTTTCCACGAGGGCGTATCGGCTTTGCGGTCGGAGGCTGGTCTCCTGGCTCCCGGGCCTACCAGCCGCGCCTTCCCGGCGACCTGTCAATCGCCAGTGGCCTGTCTGCGGTTGGCCTCCCCGGTCACAGTGGCGGGTCCGCGCCGGATTCACACCGGCTTCCCATCACCATCGACCTTGAACGCGGATGATCGTACCGCGATTCTGCGCCCCCGGGGTTGGGGCTGCCCAGCGGCTGTCCGTGCGAGTGGGAGGCCGACTAGACTCGCGTCAGGCCGATGACCGTCAACCTGACGCGCATCTACACCCGCCTCGGCGACGACGGCGAGACCCATCTCGGGGACATGAGCCGTGTCCCGAAGACGCACCCGCGGATCGAGGCATACGGCACCGTCGACGAGCTGAACGCCCATATCGGGCTGACGATCACCGTGCCCGACCTCCCCGAGCAGTACCGCGACTGGCTGCGCCACGTCCAGAACGACCTGTTCGACGTCGGCGCCGACATCTCGGCGCCGGAGGACCCCGAGCGTGAGCGCCTGCGGGTGCTGCCGGCGCAGACGGAATGGCTCGAGCAGCGCTGCGACGAGGTCAACGCGACGCTCAAGCCGCTGAAGTCGTTCGTCCTGCCGGGCGGCACCGTCGCCGCCTCGCACCTCCACGTCTGCCGGACCGTGTGCCGGCGGGCGGAGCGGCTCGCGATCGCCTGTGGGGACGACGTGGCGCCCGAGGTGGTGCGGTATCTCAATCGTCTGAGCGACTTGCTGTTCATCCTCAGCCGGGGGGCGAATGGTGAGGATGAGCCGCTGTGGGAGCCGGGGCGGTACCGGTAGGTCCTTGGGTGGGGTGAGCCCGACGCGTCAGGCTACGACCAACGGAACGGCGCATCGAGGAGGGGGTTGGGCTTTCGGTTGCGGTGCGCTGTGGTCCCCATCCTGTCTCTGCCCCCGATCGGCCTAACGTTCTGTGGCGGTCCCCGCGCCGGGCCCAGCCCGCGGGCGGAGGATGGCCCGTTCGCAAGAAAGCGCGCTCCGGAATGGCCAAAACGCATGTGAGCGACGGCCGATCGCGGCGCTTTCGTGCGTTAAGGCCACAAATCGACCCGAACGCAAGAAAGCTCCGAGGATCGCCCGCGCTCTCATGCGTTTTGGTCGCAACCGGGGGCGCTTTCGTGCGTTTCGGTCGCGACGGCGGGCGCTCTCGTGCGTTTCGGTCACGAGCGGCGCGGCGCGGCGCGGCGCGCGCGAGACTCCCCTCCTCCCCTTCGATGCGCCTTTCCGTCGCCCGCCCGCCCGCCCGCGTGCGTCAACGAGCCTCCGCCACCGGCAGCCCCGCCGCGCGCCACGCCTGAAAGCCGCCATCGAGATCGGTCGCCCGCGCAAATCCCATCGCTTGAAGCGTCGCCGCGGCCAGCGACGACGCGTAGCCCTCGTTGCACATGAGGATCACGTGCGCGTCGGGCCCGGGCGCAGACGGATGGCGGTACGCACCCCCCGGCTCGAGCCGCCATTCGAGCACGTTGCGGGCGATCACGAGCGCGCCCGGCACGACCCCGTCGGCGGCGATCTGGGAGTCCGAGCGGATGTCGATCAACACGGCACCGGAGCCCACGGCGGCGGCGGCGCCGGCCGGATCGACCCGGTCAAGCCCCGCGCGCGCCGCCGCGAGCAACTCGTCGACGCTGACCGCTCGTGCGTTCAACGACGCCTCGCGGGATCGTTCGCCCGGAAGCACGTCGCACGCCCAGTCGGTCCGCTTCCAGTCCGGCACCGGTGCCTCGCCGCCGTCGTCCGGCACGAACCGGGAGCGTTCGACGAGGGCCATCCGGTGGATGTACCGGGGGCAGTTCGGGAACACCTGAGTGACGTCGACCCGGACGACGAACTGCGCACCCGGATAGGACTCGACGAGCGGCCCGTCCGAGACGATCGACGCGTCCCCGCTCACACGCAGGCGGTTCGGCCGAGCCGAAACGAAGTCGATGAACAGCAGACCGACGTGCGGGTTAACGGCCAGGTTCCCGACCGAGAGGTACATGCCGTTGCCGTCGTAGTTGGGGAACGCGAGCGTGCGCTGGTCAAGCACACGGACGAAGCCCGGAGCACCGCCCTTGTACGAGCACTGCGGATGTCCCTCGGCATCGGCGGTGGCGAGGAAGAACATGTCGAGCTTCTCGATCAACGCCCGGTCGGCGTCGTCGATGACCGCGTCGCCGAAGAATCGATCCTCAAGGCGGTCGGCCAGCCGGCGCGTGTCGAACCGGTCCTGCAGCTCACGAGCGCCGGCGTGGTAGATGGTCATCGAGCCAGATCCTCGTCGCTCAGGGCCACGGTGTCCGCGGCCGCTCCATTCCAGTCGGCCGTGGCGGGGCCGGCGGCGGCCGTGGCGGGGCCGGCGGCTGCGGCAGGGCCGTCCAGCACGTCCGACCGGCTGTAGTGCCCGACCGCATCGAACCACCGCTTGGCGTGCAGCCCGCGGCGCAGGTCGCAGTCGGCGAACACGATGCCCTCCGCGTCGTACAGCGGTCCGGCAATGACGTCGCCCCATTGAGGATCGACGACCGCCGCGCCGCCGCGGCCGAACACGTCCTTGCCCTCCGGCAACGGCACCGGGAAGTCGTCCGGGAAGGCCGAGGCCGGGATGTACTGGGGCGCGGAGACGACGAACGCGCCGGATTCGATCGCGATGTGGCGCATGCTCGCGAGCCAGCCGTCCGAGTCGTCCGCGGTCGGCGCGACCCAGATCTGCGGGCCGCCGCGGTACATCTCGTAGCGCGCGAGCGGCATCCGGTTCTCCCAGCAGATCAGGCCGCCCACGCGCCCGACCGCCGTTGGCACCACCTGCAGGTCGTCGCCCGCTCCGATGCCGTGGAACAACCTCTCGTGGTGCGTCGGCATCAGCTTGCGGTGACGATGCAGCAGACCGTCGCCCGAGATCAACAGCAGCGTGTTGTAGAGCGTGCCCGGACGCGTGGACTCGCGCTCGTTGACACCGATCGCGCACACCACCCCATGGGTCCGGCACGCCGAGATCAGCTCATTGACTGCCGGTCCGGGGACATCGACCGAGCTCGCCCACATCCGCTCCCACAGCTCGTCCGCCCCGCCGAAACCGGCGGCGGGCCCGGCGGCCCAGGCGTTCGACGGGTATAGCGAGACGAATGTCTCGGGCAGCACGACCAGCTCTGCGCCGCCCGCGGCCGCCTCGCCGATCAGGCGAACCGCTTTCGCGATCGACGCCTCGGCATCGAGCACGACCGGCGTCGCCTGAACGGCGGCCACTCGTACGTCTCTGAACGTTGCCACGTCACAGCTCCGATCCCTCGTTGTCAACGCCGGAGCGCGAGCATCACTCCGGTCGCAAGCATGAGTCCAACCGCCGCGATCGACGCCGCGCCGACCACGAACGCGGTGTGGTCCTGGGCGTAGGCGATCACCTGGTGCGGCCGGGCGAGCGCGATCAGCGCGCCGAGCAGGAGCGCGCCCAGGAGCGCCGCCGCGGGCGGTCGCAGGGCGTCCCGCAGCGACGGTGTCCTGGCGTCGGCACCGACGTCGATCTGACGCCGCGCGCGGACGGTGAGCAGCGCCGCGATCCCGGCGAGCGTCCACGCCGTGGCGACCAGGAACCCGCCGAACACGTCGCTCGGGTAGTGCCAGGTCAGGGTGAGGAACGAGTACGAGACCGCGACGGCGAACACGGCGCCGAGCGCCGCGACGGCCGGCCGGAGGCGGCCCGGGGCCGCGAGCACCGCGCATAGCGCGAGCGACATCGCCGCGGTCGCGTGTCCGCTCGGCCACGACGCCGGCGAGATCGACCAGATGCCCGGGAGCGCCGGCCGCGGCGCCGCCAGCAACGGTTTGAGCACCTGCGTCGTCGTGTTCGCGCCGAAGATGACGATCGCAATCACGAGGGCAACGCCCGGCCGCCGGCGCAGCAGCGCGATCAGGACGACGATCGCGCACAGATAGACGTACGGGTTCGGGTTGCACAGGTCGGCGATCGCGAGGGCGATCGGCGCCGAGCGCGGCCGGTGCAATCCAACGAAACCGCTGAGGATGTTCGCGTCCTCGTGTCGGAAGAACGAGACGTGAAACGCCAACAGCCACGTGATCAGCAGGAGAACCGTCGCCAGCGCCGCGCCAACCATGGCGTGGACGGCACGTCTGGGCATACCCGGAAGGGTACCGGTGGTCGGAGGACCACCGGACCGGTTTCTGGAGCGCTACTCCTGCTCGACCGAGGTGCCGCGGGCGACCCGGAACTCCGGCGACAGGCCGGTCCGGCGCACGTGGTCGTAATGCTCGATGTCCTCCGGGGAGGCCACCTCGACGCCGAGCTCAGCGGCGAGCTCAAAGCGGGCCGATTCGTAGAGCAACTCCTGGTAGCTCGGCACCCCGCTCGGGCGTCCCTCGATGTCGAGGTCGTGCGAGCCGCAGCGAAGGGTCCACCGCTGGGCGCGGATGAGCTTCTCGGCGTTCATCTTGACCGGCACCGTGTCGGCACCCGCATGGTCCGGAGTGCGGCCGAGGTCGACGCGGAGTCGTGCGTGCGCCGAGTACAGCGCGCGGGCGAGGCGGTCCAGGTTGCGCCCATAGGGCGCGGGCACGATGGAAACCGGGCCGCGAGCACCCGTCTCGCCGCGGATCGCCCGCGCCGCTGGGCCGACAAGCACGAACTCGATTCGGTTCGCCTGCAGCCAGCGCAGGACTGCGATCCAACGCTCGTCGAGGTGCTCGAAGCCTTTCGTGGGCCGCGGCGGTGCCGATTCGATGCCGGGCGGACGGTGTCTGAGCAGCATGCGGAACCGTTTCGCGCTGGCGGACCAGAGTCCTGCAAGGCGAGCGGATAGGCTGACGCGCCGATGACGCTCACCTGGCGCGTACAGCAGTGGCAGGCCCAGGGCGAGCACATCGTCGTGCGCGGCCACTATCGCGTGTTCATGGTCCGCCGCCGCGGCGACGGCCCAACGGTGCTGCTGCTCCACGGCTTCCCGTCCTGCTCGTACGACTGGCGAGCGCTGCTGGAGCAGGAGAGCATGCGTGACCGCGACGTCCTCGCGTTTGACTTCCTGCGCTTCGGGCTCTCCGAGAAGCCGCCCGGGCGCAACTCGCTCGTCATTCAGGCGGACATCGTCGAGGAGCTCGTCGGCCGCTACACCGACGGTCACGTGTTCCTCGTCGCCCACGACATGGGGACGTCCGTCGCCAACGAGCTGTTCGCCCGGGAGATCGAAGGTCGCCGGGCGTTCGAGATCAGCGGCGCGCTCCTGTTCAACGGGAGCATGCTGCTCCACCTCGCACACCTGACAGCCGGGCAGAAGCTGCTCATGAGCAAGGCCGGACCGGCGCTCGCGCAGCTGAGCAGTGAGCGGTTCTTCCGCCAGCAGCTCGGCGCGGTCTTCTCCGCCGCCCACCCGCTCAGCTCTGAGGAGGCGGCCGACCAGTGGAGCCTCATGTCGTACAACGGCGGGCGGCGCCGGGGGCACGACCTGATCGCCTATCAAGACGAGCGGGTGCGCTACGCCGACCGCTGGCACGGAGCGATCCGTGATTGGCCGGGCGAGCTGTCGCTGATGTGGGCGATGCGTGACCCGGTCGCCGGGCCGGAGATGCTCCGTGGCCTCCAGCAATTGCGGCCAAACGTTCCCGTCACCGAGCTCCCGACGCTCGGCCACTACCCCCAGATCGAGGATCCGGCCGCGGTCGCCGAGGTCGTCATCCGTCAGGCGACGGCCTGAAACGGCGCCGGTCGCGCGCCGGGCACCGGCGGTGTCTCGATCACCACGCGACACGGGCGCTGCGCGAGCAGGTACGTCGCGGTCGGGCCGAGGGCGCGCTCGTTGTCGGGTGCGTGGTCGGTCGCGAGGTAGATGATCTCCGCCTCCGAACGCTCGGCCTCCTCAACGATCGCGTGGCCGGGGTTGCGCGTGCGGACGAGCCGGGTCTGGACCTTGAAGCCCGCCTTGCGGCCGGCGAGCTTCGCGCTCTCGAGCAGCGCGAGTCCCTGCTGCTCCTCCTCGTGCAGGCCGGCGTCGAGCGACAGCTGGCTCGGAACGCGCAGGATGTACACCGCCTCGACGAGTGCCCCCTCACCGACGAGCCGGGCCGCCGCGCGCAACGCCGAGACGTCGAGATCGGCCCCGAAGATCGGCACGATCGCCGAGCGGTAATCGAGCTCGATGAAGAACGCGGGCCGCTCGCGGTGGGCGATCTTGTAGTGCGAGGTCAGGTCCATACCGGATCGCCGCCGGTACACGACGTAGCCCGCGAGCCCGACGATCATCCACCCCGTCCCGACGTACCGCGCGTCGACGTGCAGAATCATCACCGACACCCACGCGGCGAACGTCCCGAGCCCCCCGACGATTGCGCTCAGCGGAATCCGGGCACCGCGGAACGGGATCCCGTAGGGGATCCGGTACGGCCGCTCGAGGTCGGGCTGCTTGACCCGCAGCACGATGATCGACGCGTGGGCGATCGTGAACGACAGCATCGCGCCGAACGAGTACAGGTTGCCGAGGAACGCGGTCTGTCCGGGGATCAGGAGCAGGGCGGCGAACACCGAGAACAGGACGATCGTGAACCACGGCGTCCGGTAGCGGCGATGCAACTGCGCAAAGATCGGCGGCAGCTGGCGGTGCTCGGCGAGCGACCACGACAATCGCGAGATCCCGATCAGTCCCGCGTTGGTGGCGATGAACAGGATCGTCGCCGCGAGAATGCCGACGTAGTAGCGGAGGACGTGCCGGATCCCGGTCGGCAGCCCCAGGTGGTCGATGATCCCGAGCACCGGATCGTTTTGGTACTTGCCGCCGAGCTGGGTGAACGCGTGGGCTCCGTGGCCGATCACCGGCAGCGCGCTGAGCGCGACGACCGTGATCCCGGCATACACCCCGATGACGGCGATCAGGATGAGGTTGACCGCGCGGGGCACATCGTGTCCGGGATCGCGTGCCTCCTCGGCCATGTTCGAGACCGTCTCGATCCCGGTGTACGCCAGCATCGCCAGCGACAGCGCGAAGATCAGGTGGCTGTACGTCGGCACCGTTCCAAGGTGCACCTGGTTGATGAGCAACGACGGGTTCAGCACCAGGAAGATGCCGACGGAGATGATGATCACCTGGGTCGCGAGGTCGACGACCGCGAGGATGAAGTTGAGCTTCGCCGACTCGCCGATCCCGCGGATGTTCAGCGCCGCCAGCCCGATGATCACGGCGATGCCGCCGATCACGTCGCCCGGCGAGTGGCGCAACGCCGGGAAGAACGCCCCGAGGTAGTGAGGGACGAAGAACGCCGAGATCGCGATCGTCAGGATGTAGTCGAGGCTCAGCGCCCAGCCGGCAAAGAACGACACGAACTCGTTGAACGCGTGCCGCGCGAACGAGGAGGAGCCGCCCGCCTCCGGGTACATCGACGCGCCCTCGGCATACGTCTTCGCCGTCAGCGCAAACAGGCCGCCGGCGAGCAGGAACACGATCGGCGTCAGCCCGAGGGCATACGCGGCGACGAGCCCGAGCGCGTAGTAGATCGACGAGCCGACGTTGCCGTACGCCGTCGCGAACAGCCCGCCGAGGCCGACGCTGCGACGCAGTCCGTGTGTCTCAATCCGCGCCATCGAACCCCTGCCCCGAGTTCCTCAGTCCCGGCTCAGTTTTCCGGATCCCGCAGGCGGTAGCCGACGCCTGGCTCGGTGATCACGTAGGTGGGCCGCGACGGGTCCGGCTCCAGCTTGGAGCGGATGTGGGCGACGTGGACGCGGAGGTAGTGGGTCTCGGCGCCGTACTCGGGCCCCCAGACCTCCTGCAGGAGCTGGCGGTGGGTGACGAGCCGTCCGTGGTGCTGGGCGAGCACCCGGAGCAGCTCGAACTCGATCCGCGTGAGGTGGATCGGCTCCCCGCCCCGGCTCACCGACCGGTCGGTCAGGTCGATCACGAGTTCACCGACCTCGATCACCGGGCTGCTGCCGCCATCCCCGGAGCGGCGCAGCACGGCCCGGAGCCGCGCGAGCAGCTCGTCGGTCCCGAACGGCTTGGTGATGTAGTCATCCGCACCGGCGTCGAGCGCCCGCACCTTCTCACGCTCGTCGCCGACCGCGGAGAGGACGACGATCGGAAGCCGGCTCCACGTCCTGACCTCGCGGCACACGTCGACGCCCTGGCCGTCCGGGAGGACGAGGTCGAGCACGAGCGCGTCCGGCGGGCGGGCGGCGAGGGCGGCCAGGGCATCGGCCTTCGTCTCGGCCGCCTCGACGGCGTACCCGGCACCGCGCAGGATGATCTTGAGCCCGCGCACGATCTGCGGCTCGTCGTCGACGACGAGCACGCGGGGAGCGTTCACGTCACCGCCTCCGGCTGCTTGACGAGCGGGAAACTGACCGCGAATGAGGCCCCGGGGCCGCGGGCGCCCTGGAGCGTGATCTGCCCGCCGTTCGCCTCGACGAAGCCGCGACAGATCGCCAGTCCGAGCCCGGAGCCCGAGCCGGTGTCACGGCGGCCGCGGAAGAACGGCTCGAACACGCGCGTGCGATCCGCCGCCGGGATGCCGCGGCCGCGATCGATCACCCGCACGGTGACGCGACCCGATCCGGCGCCGGCGGTGATCGTCACCGGGACATCCTCCGGCGAGTGTTTGATCGCGTTCTCGATCAGGTTTGAGAACACGCGCTCGAGCTGCGCCGCGTCGGCGCGGACGAGCGGAAGGTCGTCCGGGAGGCGGAACTCGACCGGATGCTCGGTCCGCAGCTGGGCCACGGCGGAACTGATCGTGTCGTGCAGATCGCACCAGTCGGGCTGCGGCGCGACCGCGCCGGCCTCGATCTTCGAGAGGTCGAGCAGGTCGCCGACGAGCCGCGCGAGGCGGGCGCCTTCGGCCTCGATCGCGTCGAGCAGCTCGGTGCGCTCCTCGGCGGTCACGCCGGCGTCCCGCAGGGCCGCCGCGGCGGTGGTGATCGCGGTCAGCGGCGAGCGCAGGTCATGGGACATCGCGCGGAGGATCGCCGTCCGGGCGACATCCGCGCGCTTCGCCGCTTCGGCCTCGGCGGCCTGCTCGGCGACGCGCTCACGCTCGAGCGCCACGTCCAGCAGGCGGGCGAGCGGTTCGCTGATGCGCTCGAGATCGGATTGCGCCCAGCTCGTGTCACGGGAGACGTAGAGCCACGCCGGCCGGGCGCGGGAGCGCACCCGGACCGCGATCTCGTCCGGCTGGGGCGTCGGCACCGACCCGAGCTCAAGCCGGGCATGCTGGGCGCCGAGCGCGCTCGCGAGGCCGCTGCCGATGCGCTCGAGCTGCGCCGCGATCGAGTGCCCGGCGAGAATCGTCGACGCGACGTCGGCGAGCAGCGTCGCCTCGCGCTCGTGGGCGAGTGCCTCGTTCGCGCGGCTCTCCGCCTCCGCCTCACGATGACGAGCGAGCGCCGCCAGCCGGCCGACGACGACCGCCACGATCAGCAGCACAGCGAGCTCCGCGACGTCCCGGGAGTGGGCGATCGCGAGCTGGTGGCGCGGCGGGATGAACAGGTAGTTCAGCGTCAGCATGCTGAGCACCGCGGTCACGAGCGCCGGGATCTCACCGCGGCGGATCGCGATCGCCAGCACGGCGAGGAGGTAGATGACCCCGAGCCCGGCCGCCGGGGCTGCCGACTGCAGGAGCGCGACCGCCGCCGTCGCCAGACCGATCGCCGCGATCACCTCGACGACCGTGAACGCGATGCCGCGGGCGGTCCGTCCGTCTCGTGGTCCCCAGCTCATGGTTACGCGGCGACGGGAGATCGCGGCGAGCGGGGTCGCTTCGACGGCGTCGACTCGATGATCACCCGGCACGGTCGCTCCTTGAGCACCGTCTCGAGCGTGCGGCCGAAGCCGGTCCCGGACCGGGCCATCGGCATCACGATCGCGCCCGCATGCATCGCCCGTGCCTCGTCGATGATCCGTCGGCCGGTCTGTCCCGCCCGCACCTTCTCCCAGTGACCACTCACCCGGCGGCCGATCTGCACCCGCGCCTCCTCGATGATCGAGGTGGCGAGCGCCTCCTGCTCGGGCAGCCGCGCGTCGATCGGACTGCTCGCCGGGACCGAGATCGTGACGAGCACATGGATTCCGCGGCGGCGACGCGCGGCCATCCGCGCGGCGGTCGCCATCACCTCGGGGACATAGCCACGCTCATCGAACGCCACCAGGACGGCGTCGTACTCCGCCTCGGTGTCGGTCGCGGGACGAGGAATCGCCACCTTCGTCGTCGTCACGAGATCGAGGCCCTGTCGATGGCGGTAGGCGATGTACAGGACCACGCCAAAGCAGAGCCACCCCACGCCGGCGATCGCGACCGCGATGTGAAGGAGCGTGACCGTCACGAACGCGAGGAACGTTCCGATCCCGCCGACGATCGCGAACAGCGGGAGGTCGTGCCCGCGGACCCGCACCGTTCCAGGACCCCGGTACGGACGCTTGCGGTCCGGGTCGGCGACGCGCATCCGGATGACCGCGAGGTGCGCGATCGTGAACGACAGCATCGCGCCGAACGCGTACATGTTTCCGAGGAAGTCCGCCTGGCCGGGGATCAGCGTCAGGCACGCGATCCCGCCGAACAGGATGATCCCGATCCACGGCGTCCGGAAGCGCGGATGCAACCGGCGGAGCGCATCGGGCACCTGGCGGTGCAACCCCATCGAGTAGACGAGCCGGGAGACACCGATGATCCCGGCGTTCGTGGCGATGAACAGGATCGTCGCCGCAAGCAGGCCGACATACACCTCGCCGGCGTGCTGGAGCGCCCCCAGGTGCAGGTGCTTGACGATCCCGAGCACCGGGTCGCCGGCAAAGCCTCCCTTGTCCTCGCTGAGACCGAGCAGCGTCTGGCACTTGCCGCCCGGAGTGCAGCGGACGGGCAGCGCGCTCAGGGCGACGGCCGGCAGCAGGGCGTAGATCGCGAACACGGCGATCACGACGCGGTTGATCGCCCGCGGGATCGTTTTCGCCTCGTCCTTCGCCTCCTCGGCCATGTTCGAGATCGTCTCGATCCCGGTGTAGGCGATCATCCCCACGGGGATCGCCACGAGGAAGTTCTTCCACGTCGGAGCGACTCCCGAGCTGGACGTTGTGGATGAGCGTATGTGCGTCGAACACGAGGAACAGACCGACGAGCACGAGCAGCAACTGGGTCGCGAAGTCGGTGACGGCGAGCAGGATGTTGACGGCGGCCGCCTCGGTGACGCCGACGACGTTGATCCCGCACAGCAGGACGATCACGCCCATGCCGAAGAAGATGTCGCCCGGCGAGGTCTTCAGGAACGGGAAGAACAGCCCCCCGATGTAGTGGGGCACGAAGAACGCGGAGATCGCGATCGTGATCGTGTAGTTGAGCATCTGGCCCCAGGCGGCGAAGAACGACCAGAACTCGTTGAAGGCGTGCCGGGCGAACGACGAGGAGCCGCCCGCCTCCGGGAACATCGCCGTCGCCTCGGAATACGTGGCGGCCGTCAGGTAGAAGATGACCCCGGTGAGCACGAACACAACCGGCGTGAGGCCGAGCGCGAACGAGGCGACGAGCCCGAGCGCGTAGTAGATCGACGAGCCGACGTTCCCGTAGGCCGTCGAGGACAGCGCGTTGACGCCAAGCACGCGCTGGAGTCCCTGCAAACGTCGCTGAGCCATCAGCCGGCCTCGGGCGAGGGAGGCGACGGCGACGGCGAGGGGGAAGGCGCCGGCGCGGTGGCGGCCGCCGGGTCTGCACCGTCGTGTTTGGCCTCAAACTTCGCCCGCCAGTCGGCCGGCGGGGCGGTGAGGATGACGCGGCACGGCGCCTTGTTGATCACATACTTGGTCACGTCGCCGACGTAGTTCTCGAGCGGACCCACACCGCCGAGCAGGGCACCGCCGCGGACTCGGCTCGGTTCCTCGGCGGCGAGCACGATCGCCTCGACGCCGCGACGCTTGGCCTCGCTGACGATCGCCGCACCCGCGCGGCGGGCCCGCACGATCGCGGTCGCCACCTCGACGCCCTCGTATTCCTCGCCCACGACCTTCGCCCGCACGAGCGCCTCACGCGCGCGCTTGACCTGAGCCTCCGGCAGCGGCGCGTCGAGCGGCAGCGACAGCGGGACTTCGAACACCCAGATCGCTTCGATCACCGCCCCCTCCTCGACGACGTCGTCCCGGGTCTCTCCCGCGAGCCGGCCCGCCGTCTGCACGATGTCGTCGTCGAGCGGCGAGCCGAAGATCGGAACGAGAATCGAGCCGAACTCCGGCTCGAGCGTCTCGTGCCGCAGCGCCCGTTCCGGGATCGTGACCCGCCGCAGCAGCGGCTTCTGTTCGGTCTTGCGGTAGATGACATAGAGCGCCAGCCCGCCGATGAGCCAGCCGATGCCGACCCAGCGGGCGCCCGAGTGGTAGATCATGACGATCACCACGCCGGCCGCCGCGAGCACAGCCCCGACCAACGTCGGCAGCGGCACCTTCGCTCCGCGGATGGGGATCGAGAGCGGGACCCGGTAGGCCCGCGGGCGATCGGGCTCCCGGAAGCGCAGCGCGATCACCGAAACGTGGGCGATCATGAACGCGATCAGCGCGCCGAGCGCGTAGATCCCCACGAGCAGCTCGATGTCGCTCGGGAGCACGAGCGCGGCGCTCGCCAGCGCGGCGGCGCCGATCACGACGAACGGCGTCCCCCACCGCGGGCTCAGCCGTCCGATCGCGCTGGGGATCTGGCGATTGGTCGCCAGCGAGTAGCCGACACGGGAGACGCCGAGCATCGCTGCCCCTGCGGCGGCGGTGAGCCCGAGCGCGCCGCCGATCGCGACGGCGTACTTGAGCACGTTGGCCACCCAGGTCGGTTTGTAGGACTCGACGATTCCGAGGACCGGGGCGTTGAGGTGCTTGACCCCAAGGTCGCTGATGCCATGGTGCACCGGGAGCGCCGAGATCCCGACGAAGGCGATCCCAACGTAGATGACGACGATCAACGCGGAGCCCGGGAGGACGAGCCGGCGCAGCTGAGCGACGCTCGCGTTGACCTCGCCGGCGAGGCTTGCGGCCGCCTCGAGGCCGGTGAACGCGATCACGCCGATCGGGAAGGCGTACGCAAGGCCGGACCACGTCGGCGCGGTGCCGAGGTGCACCGTCTCGGCGAGCCGGTGCGGATGAAAGACGAGCACGAGCCCGAGCACGATCACGAGTGCCTGCAGGACGATGTCGGCGAACGTGATCGCGATCCTCCGGCGCAGCGGCCGGACCTTGACGCCGGTGAGGTTGTCCAGGGCGACGAACGCGATCACCCCGAGGGCGATCAGGATCTGCGGCGTGCCGTGGCCGAGCGGCGCCCAGAACGCGGCGAGGTACGCCGGCACCGTGAGCGCGGCGACCGCCAGCAGGATCGTGTAGTCGAGCACGATTGACCACCCGGCGATGAAGCTGACGAGCTCGTTGAACGCGTAGCGGCCGAGCACCGCCGAGCCGCCCCGCTCCGGGATGCAGCGCGGCGCCCTCGGCATAGGTCATCGCGGACAGCTGGAAGAAGAGCCCGCCGGCGAGGAACACGAGCGGGGTAAGCCCGCCGGCGTGCAACGCGACAACCCCGAGGGCGAAGTACACCGAGCTGACCGAGGTCGTGTACACGACCGCGAACAGCGCGCGATAGCTGAAGGGGCGCTCGGTCACCTGTGGGACGCGCGGCGCGTCACGAGCCGTGGCCTCGGTACTGAAGATAGAGGCGGCCGGCTCCGGCAGCGATGAACAGCACCCCCAACAGCACCCCGATGGCAACCGCGCCACCCCCGGCGGCGACCGTCCGGACGACCAGGGCGATCCCAATGACGATCATCGCGACCGAAAAGACGCGCGTGGAGTACCGCTGTAGCTGCTGCCGCTCGGGCATTCGCTGCGTAGATTAGAGCCGCCGGGGACCCTTTACGCTCCGGGGCGGTGCGCCCCATCATGTACCTCAACGCGTTCGCGCCGCTCGCCCTCGCGCTGAAGCTGCTCGACGGGCCGCCGGTGCTCGTCTTCTTCTCCTCGGCAGTCGCCGTGATCCCAGCCGCCGGGCTCATGAGCGGCGCCACGGAGCAGCTCTCGGCCCGCTCGGGTCCCGGGATCGCCGGCCTGCTGAATGTCACGTTCGGCAACGCTCCGGAGCTGATCATCGCGTTCTTCGCCCTACTCGACGGGCTCCAGGAGGTGGTCAAAGCCTCCCTGGTCGGCTCGATCATCGGCAACTCCCTGCTCGTGCTCGGCGCGGCAATGGTTGCGGGCGGCTGGAATCGGACCGTGCAGAAGTTCGATCGCACCGCGGCCCAGAACCACTCCGGGCTGCTGCTCGTCACGGTCACCGCCCTGATCCTTCCGTCCGTGCTCGCGCTCATCAGCGGCGCGGGCCTCCCCATCGTCGGCCAGGACCGGCACGCCTACAGCAGCCGCATCCAGCACCTCTCGATCGCGATCAGCCTCGTGATGATCGCGGTCTACGTCGCCGGTCTGTTCTTCTCGCTCCGCACCCATCGGGACCTGTTCGCGCCGGGACGCGGTGAGGAGCCGTCCGAGAATGCGCCGTCCCTGAGGCGCTCGATCATCACGCTCGCCGGTGCCGGGGTGCTCGTCGGCGTGATGAGCGAGCTGCTCGTCGGGTCGATCGAGCATGCCTCGCAGTCGATCGGCCTGTCGCAGTTCTTCGTCGGCGCATTCGTCGTCGCGATCGTCGGCAACGCCGCCGAGCACTACGTCGCGGTCGCGGTGGCGGCGAAGGACAAGATGGATCTGGCGGTCAACATCGCGATCGGCTCGGGCGCCCAGATCGGGTTGTTCGTCGCGCCCGTGCTCGTCCTGCTCTCGTTCCTGTTCGGTCCCGCACCGATGGCGCTCGTGTTCAACGGCTATGAGGTGACCGCGCTCATCTTCGCGGTCCTGATCTCGACGACGCTGATCGCCGATGGGGAGTCGACGTGGTTCGAGGGCGTCCAGCTGCTCAGCGTGTACGGACTGCTCGGCGTCGTGTTCTACTACGCGTGACGTGAGCTCGGGCGAGGTACGCGATGATGCGCCGATGCAGGGAGGAGAACCCGAATCGAAGGACGACGCGCTCGAGCGGCTGCGCGAGCTCGCCGGGCACCTCCGTGCCTATGGCGCCTCCGAGGAGGAGATCGAGCACGCGCTGATCAGCGGCGAGCCGCAACGGGCTCTGCTGGACACCGTCGTGCGCCACAGCGCGGAGGGCCGGACCGTGTCACTGGCGGAGATCGAGGCCCGCGGCGGCCATCCCGTCGAGGCCCTCAGCGCCCTGCTGGAGGCGTTCGGGCTCGCCGCGACGGATCCGCACGAGCCGGCGTTCACCCCGGAGGAGGCCGACGCGCTCGTGACGCTCTGGGAGCTGCGCGAGACGTGGCCGCTCGACGTCGCGATCCAGCTCGGGCGGGTCTACGGCCGGTTGCTCGCCCGGATCGCCCACAGCTCGGTGCAGCTGTGGGTGAGCGTGCTCGAGCCGGATCTGCGTGAGCACCCCCACGACTACCCTCGGCTGCTGGCGCGCACCGCCGCCGTCGAGAAGCTGCTTCCGATCGCCGACGTCGTTCTCGCCGCCGTGCATCGCCGCTGGCTCGAGCGGGAGTTCGCCCAGGTCGCCTTCCGCGAGGCGCCGGTCGCCGCCACCGTCCCCGGGACGCCCGCCGCGGTCGAGGTCTCGTTCCTGTTCTGCGACCTCAAGGACTTCACCGCCTACGCCGACCGCGTCGGCGACGCCGCCGCCGTGCGGATCATTGACCAGTTCGCCGCCGTCGTGACGCGTGAGCGTGGGCCCGAGGCCCGGCTCACCAAGCTCCTCGGCGACGGCTTCATGTGCGCCTACCCGACCCCGCAGCTCGCCGTCGAGGCGGGCGCCCGGATCATCGCCGAGATGGCGGCCGTCCGGGGGGATCCCGGCGTGCACGCGAGCGTCCACCACGGTCTCGCCATTCCCCGGGAGGGCGACTACTTTGGTGCCGCGGTGAACCTGACCGCGCGGCTGCTCGGGCGAGCCGACCGAGACGAGCTCGTCGCGACACGGATCGTCGTCGACGGCTGCCAGGGCGTCGACTGGGACCCGGTCGGCAGCATGCACGTGCGGGGAATCGCAAGCGCCGTCGACGTCTTCCGGCTCAAGCGACCCTGAGAGGGACGACCGCCGCGCGGCGCCGACCGACCCGTCGTCCGGCACGATGGGGATTTCTGACCGGAGATCTGGGTTTTCCCGGCGGGATTATCTGGTATCTATCTGGTGATCGGCGCTGAATTCGCCCATACGACTCGTTCGTCCAGCGAGCTCTCGAATGCGGCGCCTGCCGAGATCGCCTTCAACGACGTGGTCAAGCGCTATCCCGGGCGCGCAGAGCGCAGCCGTCGAGAACCTCACCTTCGAGGTGCCGCCCGGGGAGATCTGCGTGCTCATCGGCCCGTCGGGGTGCGGCAAGACGACCGCGCTGAAGATGGTCAACCGCCTGATCACGATCACCGAGGGCGACATCACGATCGACGGCCGCAGTGTGCGCCAGCTTGACCTCTCCCAGCTGCGGCGCGGGATCGGCTACGTGTTCCAGCAGATCGGGCTGTTCCCGCACATGACCGTTGAGAACAACATCGGTACCGTGCCCGCGGCTGCTTGGCTGGTCGAAAGACCGCATCCGATCGACCGCGCCGGCGAGCTGCTCGAGCTCGTCGGGCTCGACCCCACCTCGGACCTCAAACGCTATCCGGGGGAGTTCTCGGGCGGTCAGCAGCAGCGCATCGGCGTCGCCCGGGCGATGGCCGCCGACCCCCCGATCATGCTGATGGACGAGCCGTTCGGCGCGATCGACCCGATCGCCCGTGACCGGCTCCAGAACGACTTCCTGCGGCTCCATCGCCAGATCCCGAAGACGATCATCTTCGTCACCCACGACATCGACGAGGCGATCAAGATGGGCGACCGGATCGCGATCATGCGCGACGGGCAGCTCGTCCAGATGGCGACCGCCGACGACCTGCTGGCGAAGCCGGCCAACGAGTTCGTGGCTCAATTCGTCGGAGCCGACCGTGGACTCAAGCGACTCCGCGTGCGCGGACTCGACGAGGTCGATCTCGATCCGCCGACGAGCGAGCACCCGACGGGCCCGACGATCTCCCACGACTCAACGCTTCACTACGCGCTGTCGCTGATGCTCGCCGAGGGGACGACGCGGATCGACGTCGTCGACGGGGACAAGCACCCGGTCGGCAGCATCCGGATGGACGCGATCACGAAGCTGATCGCCCCGCACGACGGTCCCGCCGACGCCGCGCCGGCCCATGCAGCGGCTTCGGCCGAGGAGGAGCGCGCGTCGTGAACCTCGTCCTCGCAGCGGGCGGACCGGTCATCCCGACGTTCGGCCACGCGTCGAAGTGCATCATCGAAAATAAGCAGTTCTGCGCGACCTGGTTCTTCGACAACTTCAGCTCCCGGTTCGAGCCGCGTCTGATCGAGCACATCGAGCTGACCGCGATCGCCGTCGGCGTGGGGATGCTGATCGCGTTCAGCGCCGCGATCCTCGCCTACAAGCAAAACTGGTTCGAGGGTCCGTTCACGCTCGTCAGCGCCTTCCTGTACACGGTCCCCAGTCTCGCGCTGTTCGAATTGCTCGTCCCGATCACCGGGATCAACCGGTTCACCGCCGAGATCGGCCTCGTTTCCTACACGCTGCTCATCCTGTTCCGTAACGCCCTGACCGGACTCCGGGGGATCCCGCAATCATCGCTCGAGGCGGCTCGCGCGATGGGCTTCACGTCCCGGCAGCAGCTGATCCGGGTCGAACTCCCGCTCGCGCTCCCGGCGATCATGGCAGGCATACGGATCGCCACCGTCACCACGATCAGCCTGACGACCGTGGCGGCGTACATCGGGGCAGGCGGTCTCGGGGCGCCGATCTTCGACGCGATTCAGACCGGATTCAAGACCGAGTTCGTGGCCGCCGGCGTGCTTGCGGTGATGCTCGCAATCGTCGCCGACCTCCTGCTCGTCCTGATCCAGCGGCTGATCACGCCCTGGAGCCGCCGCCGACTGAGGCCGGTGTGACATGCACGCATTCGTCGACGCCTTCACCTTCTTCTTCAACAACCTCAGCCTGATCGGTGAGAAGACGGTGGCGCACCTCGAGGTGTCGTTCGCCGCGATCGGCATCTCCATCCTCATCGCAGTCCCGCTCGGCGTGTGGCTTGGTCACGTCCACCGCTTCTCGTTCTTCGCGATCAACGTCTCCAACATCGGGCGAGCGCTGCCGAGCCTCGCCGTCATCTCGATCTTCATCGCATTCCTCGGCATCGGCTTCATTAACGTGACGGCGGCGCTCGTCATCCTCGCCGCGCCGGTGATGCTCACCAACGCCTATGTCGGTGTCAACGAGGTCGACCCCGACGCCGTGCAGGCGGCGCGCGCGATGGGCATGCGATCGGCTTCAGGTCCTCTGGCGCGTCGAGCTCCCGCTCGCCCTGCCGCTGATCTTCGCCGGCGTCCGCACCGCCACGGTCTACGTCGTCGCGACCGCGACGCTCGCGACCTTCGCCGGCGGTGGCGGGCTCGGCGACATCATCGTCAACGAGCCAACGTATGGCACGGCCGGCGTGATCGCCGCCAGCCTGACGATCACGGCACTCGCGTTCCTGGTCGACGGCGCGCTCGCGCTGGTCGAGCGCATCGTGACGCCGCGGCCGCTACGCCGTCGTGGGCGGCGGCAACGAGAGGTCGGGACCATCGAACCTGACTGGGAGACTGCTGGGCACTAGGGCCCTACCGGGCCACATCACGAGGAGGAAACACGCATGTTCGATACATCAACAAGGCGATCGCGCCGGGGGCCGTCGCCCGGGCGTTGGCGGGGTCTGTTGGTCGCCGTTCTCGCCGCACTGACCACTGTGCTGCTCGCGGCGTGCGGATCGAGCTCCAGCTCAAGCTCGAGCACGGCGTCGAGCTCCACATCGGCGAGCGCGTCGTCGAGCGCGGCCGCGGGCTCGAGCGGGTCGCTCACGCTGGGCACGAAGGACTTCACCGAGGAATTCATCCTCGGCCAGCTGTACAAGCAGGCGCTCGAGGCCAAGGGCTGCAAGATCAACTACAAGGAGAACATCGGCGCCACCGAGATCGTCGACAAGGCGCTGACCAGCGGTCAGATCGACGCCTACCCGGAGTACACGGGCGAGTCCGCGGTCACCGTCGCGAAGATCAACAAGACGGTCACCAGCCCCCAGCAGGAGTACAACCTGGCGAAGGCGTTCTACGCCAAACGCGGCCAGGTGATGAGCGAGATGACGCCGTTCTTCGACACCGACGCGATCGCGGTCAAGAAGGCGTACGCCACGAAGTATGGGCTCGTCACGACCGCGGACCTCAAGAAGGTGCCGCACTTTTCGCTCGGCGCACGGCCTGAGTTCCTCAACCGGCAGCAGGGCGCCGCCGGCATGAAGAGCGTCTACGGGTTGCACAACTTCACGTTCAAGTCGCTCGCGCTCGGCGTCCAGTACCAGGCGCTCGACAACGGCTCGGTCGACGCCGTTGACGTGTTCACGACCGATCCGCAGCTCGCCAGCGGCAAGTACACGGTGCTCAAGGACCCGAAGAACATCTTCGGCTTCCAGAACATCGCGCTGGTCATCAACAAGAACAAGCTGAGCGCGTGCCCGAACGTGCTGACCGTCGTCAACAGCGTCAACAAGCTGCTGACGGCCCCGGCGATCATCTCGATGAACAAGGCCGTCGCCATCGACAAGCAGTCGGCGGCGGACGTCGCCAAGTCGTTCCTGCAGGCAAACCACGTGATCTAGCGCGCTAGCCACGTAGCCGAGGCATGGGTCGCGCGTCCACCGGGCGCGCGACCCACGGCCACCCGCACCGGTCCTCCGGCGAGCGCCAACGTCCTACCCTGGTTGGTCGTGATCCCGCTTGACGGAGAGACCCTTGATCCCGCTGCGGTCGCTCGCGTCGCGCGCGAGCGCGCCCCCGTACAGCTCACGCCCGCCGCGCAGGAGCGCAACACCGCTGCGGCCCGCGCCCTTGATCAGCTGATCGCGGCCGGCGAGCCGATCTATGGCGTCACGACCGGCGTCGGCGCCCTGCGTGACCGCCCGATCGATGCCGATGAACGGGCGGGATACTCGCGGCGGCTGCTGCGCAGCCACGCCTGCGGGGCCGGGCGCATTCTCCCGGTCGGGCTCGTCCGGGCGGCGATGGTGACCCGCGCGAACCAGATCGGCGTTGGCGGTGCCGGCATCTCGAGCGGGTTGCTCGGCGCCCTCGTCGCGGCGTTGAACGCCGACCTGACCCCGTTCACGCGGGAGCTTGGGTCGCTCGGGACCGGCGACCTGACCGCGCTCTCGGACATCGCGCTCGCGCTGCTCGGCGAGGGTCACGTGTGGCAGGGCGACGAGCTCATCGACGCCGGACCGGCAATGGCCGCCCTCGGGCTGGCCCCGACGACGCTCGGACCGCGCGACGGGCTCGCGTTCATCTCGAGCAACGCCGTGAGCGTCGGTCACGCCGCACTGATCGTCGTCGACGTCGAGGCGCTGCTCCAGGCGTGGCTGACCGTCGCCGCACTGTCGTTCGAGGCGGCCGCCGCGGATCCGATCGCGCTTGATCCCCGGATTCACTCGGCCGCTCACCGGGCCGGCCAGTCGGCGATCGCCGCGGAGATGCGGGCGCGGCTGCGCGGCCTCGAGGAGCGGTCGGAGCGCCCCGGCGCGCTCGGCATCCAGGACCCGTATCCGTTCCGCGCCCTCCCCCAGGTCGACGGCGCCGTCCACGACGCGCTGCGGGCGCTCCGGGAGACGGTCATTCACGAACTCAACTTCGCCGGCGAGAACGCGCTCATCGTGTCGAGCGAGCCGGCCGCGCTTCCCAACGGGAACCCGCACGCGGCACCGCTCGCCAACGCGATCGACAACCTCCGCACCGCCCTCGCCCAATCCGCGGCGCTCATCGCCGCCCGGGTGAGCGCGTTGCTTGACCCGAGCCTCACCGGGCTGCCGGCCTTCCTCGCCGAGCGGCCCGGGCCGGAGTCCGGCGCCCTCGTTGTCGAGTACACCGCGCACGCGGCCGCAGCCGAGGTGCGCTCGCTCGTCACTCCGGTCGCCGCCCAGACGGTGTCGGTCTCCCGAGGCGTCGAGTCGCACTCGAGCCTCGCACCGATCGCCGCCCGCCGCGCCCATGAAGCGGTCGACGCGCTTCAGGTGCTCGTCGCCACCGAGCTCGTCGTCGCGATGCGCGCGCTGCGGGTCGGCCGTCATGAGCCGGTCGGCGCCGGCAGTCGGCCGCTGTACGAGGCGGCGAGCCGGTGCCTTGACCCGGACCTCCGAGATCGTCCCCTGCATCCCGACATCGAGTCCGCTCGCGTGCTCATCTCCGAGGGATGGGAGGCGAGCGTCCCATGAGCGCGGGATCGCTCACCCGCCGCCGGCGCATGCTCGTGCTCGTCATCTGCAGCATGAGCCTGCTGATCGTCGGGCTCGACGTGACGATCGTCAACGTCGCGCTCCCCTCGATCCGCCGGTCCCTGCATGCCTCGGTGAGCGGCCTGCAATGGATCATCGATGCCTACTCGCTCGCGATCGCCAGCCTGCTCATGCTCGCCGGCTCGACGGCCGACCGGATCGGACGGCGGTTCACGTTCCAGACGGGCCTCGTCGTGTTCTCCCTCGGTTCGCTGCTGTGCGGGCTCGCCCCGAGCCTCGGCTTTCTCATTGCGGCACGGGTGGTGCAGGCGGTCGGCGGCGCCATGCTCAACCCGGTCGCGATGTCGATCATCCGCAACGTGTTCGAAGATCCCCGCGAGCGGGCACAGGCGATCGGCATCTGGGGAGCGATGTTCGGGATCAGCCTCGCGCTCGGCCCGATCGTCGGCGGCGCCCTCGTTGACTCGATCGGCTGGCGCGCCGTGTTCTTCGTCAACCTGCCGGTCGGACTCGTCGCGATCGTGCTCACCGCCATGTACGTGCCGGAGTCCCGCGCCCCCCACCCGCGCCGCATCGATCCCGTCGGGCAGGCACTCATCATCGTCGCGCTGGCGACGCTCACCTACGCGATCATCGAGGGCCGCCGCGCGGGCTGGCTGTCGGCCGAGATCCTCACCTTGTTCGGTGTCTCCGTCGTCAGTTTCGCCGCGCTGATCGCCTACGAACTGCGGCGCCGCGAGCCGCTGCTCGAGGTCCGCTTCTTCCGGAGCGCGCCGTTCTCAGGGGCGAGCGCGATCGCCGTGTGCGTGTTCGCCGCCATCGGCGGCTTCCTGTTCCTGAACACCCTGTACCTGCAGAACGTGCGCGGACTGTCCCCGTTCGAAGCGGGTCTGTACCTGCTCCCCATGGCCGGCGGCATGCTCATCTTCTCCCCCCTCTCCGGCCGCGTCATGAGCCGCGTCGGCACCCGTCCGTCGCTTGTGATCGGCGGCCTGGCGGTCGCCGCAGCCGGTCTGATGCTCACCCAGATCACGCGGACCACGGCACCGGTCTACCTGTTCGCCGCATACGCGATCTTCGGTCTCGGCTCCGGGCTGGTGAACCCGCCGATCACGAACACGGCGATCTCCGGGATGCCGTCCGCCCAGGCGGGCGTCGCCGCCGCGGTGGCCTCGACCAGCCGGCAGGTTGGCGCCACGCTCGGCGTCGCGATCCTCGGGTCGGTGGCCGCGAGCGCCGGCGCCCGGGACTTCGCCACCGGCACCCACTCTGGCTGGTGGATCGTCGCCGTCCTCGGCGCCGCCGTCGCGATACTCGGTCTGATCACCACGACGGGCTGGGCCGCGTCGACGGCTCGCCGCACGGCGGCGCTGTTCGCCGATCCGGTCCCCGTGCCGGTGGGCAGCCGGTGAACGAGTTCGTCGCACCGCCCGATGGCGCGCGGCAGTACACGCTGGCGATGCGGCCCGGCCTCGGCGACTGCGCCCCCTCTGGCCGGATCCGGCTCGACGCGCTCGCCCGCTGGCTGCAGGACGTCGCGTACGCCGACGTCGAGGACGCCGGCCTGGCACTCAGCGCCGTCTGGGTCGTGCGGCGCAACCGGATCGCCGTGCATCGCTTCCCCCGCTTCGCCGAGCGCTTCATCGTGCGGACGTTCTGCAGCGGACTCGGGCGGATGTGGGCCGAGCGGCGCACGACGGTCGAGCCGGTCGACTCCGGCAATGGCGACCGGCCCGCCGGACCCGCGGTCGACGCGGTCGCGCTCTGGGTTCACCTCGACCCGACCAACTGGCGGCCGACGCCGTTCACCGAGGCCGAGATCGCCGCGTACGGCAACCACGCCGAGGGACGCCGCGTGACGGCGCGCCTGCGGCATCCGGCACCGGCCGCGGACGCGGCCGAGCGACGCCGCTGGACGTTCCGCGCGACCGAATGCGACATCGCCGACCACGTCAACAACGCCGCATACTGGCAGCCGCTTGAGGAGGAGTTCCTCGCGCGCGACGACGACGAGCCGACGACGCTGGATGTCGAGATCGAGTTCCGCACGCCATGCCAGCCCGGCGAGAAGCTCGTGCTCGCGGACGGCGATCAGCGCTGGATCACGAGCCTCGACCGCGACGTCCACGCGTCGCTGCGGTCCGCTCCGGCTGGCGCGCGTAGTCGATTGGTTGCGCGGCCGCGCCGGGGCCGTATTGGCCCGCTGAGCCTCGTCCGTGGGATGTCCGACGCTCGGCCACGAACGTGGGACGGTCGGCACGGATCGATCCAGAATCCCCCGCTCAACGCCCGATACGGCAGAGGGGGATTTCGGACCATGTCAGCGTCCCCGGATCCCTTTTCAATTGACAACGCTCCGAGACGGGGATTTCGGGACGATCGAGGACTCCGAGCACCCACCCGCAGCGTGCCACGCGAGCCCGCGTCCAGCCGGAGCGCCCAACCCCCTGTTCTTCAGTGCAAATCGTCGTTGAACCCGGCTTCGTCAAGCGCGTCTACGAGCGCGTCGCCGTCGGTCCCGGCCCGGCCTTGCGGACGCGCCAGATGTGCTCCATCGGCCACCGCCGCGCCCATTCCCGATCGGTCGCCGAGCGGTAGCTGCTGACCGCGTCGGCGGCGGGACGCAGCTCGATCAGATCCTCGATGGTGAGACCGTTCTCCCGGAATAGGCGGACCCACTCGCCGTAGGGGAGCTGGAACACCGTCGGTTCATCCGGGAACTCGAGCGCGTGCAGCGAGAAGTAGTCGAGCACGAGCCGGTCTCCCGGGTGCTCCGCGTCGGCGGGCCACGCAACGTCGAGCACCGGCGTGTGCATGCAGAACGCGAACAGCCCGCCGTCACGCAGCACCCGCGCCGCCTCCGGGACGGTCCGCCGCGGATCGGCGAACGTCATCGCGCCGTGGTCGCAGAAGACGATGTCGAACGACGCGTCCCGGAGCGGCGTCGCCTCGGCGTTGGAGTGAACGAGCGGGAAGGCGACGCCGGCGGCGTCCATCAGCTCCCGCGCGTGATCGAGCTGGCGCCCGGAGACGTCAAGTCCGACGACGCGCGCGCCCCGCGCATGAAGCGCGATCGACCACTGAGCCGCGCCGCAGCCGAACTCGAGCACGTCCTTGCCGGCGACATCGCCGAGGACCCGCAGGTCGTCCTCGGACACCTGCCACAGCCCCCACGCCGCACCGCCGGACTTGTCGAGTTGCGGCCCGTGGCGCTCCTGATAGCTGTCCGACTGCTCGTCCCACATCCGCTCGTTGCGCTCGGCGTGGTCCATGAGCGCGATCCTATCCGCCGCCCCACTCCGCTTGAATGCCATCCATGTCCGCCGCGCCGGTGCTCCTCTGCTACGACGGCTCCGACGATGCCGCCGCCGCGATCACGGCCGCTTCGGCGCTGTTCAGCGTCCGTGATGCGGTCGTCGTCACCGTGTGGGAACCGGTCGCGGTGTGGGCGCCGTACGACCCGGCGGCGGTCCTCAGTGCAGGCGTCTCGACGCTCGGCTCCCGGGCGCTCGGACTCGACCAGATCGCCCGCGAGGTGGCGGAGGAAACGCTGGCCCGAGGCGTGAAGCTCGCGGACCAGGCGGGCTTCACAGCCCGCGGTCACCTCGCGCACGGCAAGCCGTGGCAGGCGATCTGCAAAACCGCCAATGAGCTTGACGCCGCCGCCGTCGTGCTCGGCGCCCGCGGACTCGGACGGGTCGAGTCGGTGTTACTCGGCAGCGTCAGCGCGGCGGTCGTCGTCCACGTCGCACCGACCCGAGCTCGTGATCCCGCATCACGAGGCGTCGACGTAACTCCCGGGCGGCGCCGTCCGGATCGAGAAGCCGCACAGCGCCAGCGCGCCGATCGCGATCGCGCTCGCGACTCCCGCGGTGGCGATCATCCCGGGATCGGGGACGGTCAGCGCGAAGAACTGACGCGTTGCCCGGGATGATGATCGTCGCCACGTACATCGCTCCGAGCACGGCGCACATGCCGGCCACGAGTGCCGAGCGCTTGCGGGAGCCCTCGGCCTCCAGCGCGATCACGAGGTACAGCCCGCACACGACGAGAATCGTGACCGCGACCGTCCGCGCGTCGGCAACCGACAGGTCGAGATCGTTGACCGCGAACAGGTAGCCGGATACGAGCCCGGTGCCGACAACCACCCCGGCAGGCACCGCGAAGCGGGCGACGCCGCGGACGAAGTGCGCGGGCCGCCATGGCCCGCTGCTCGGCGCGAGCGCGAGGAAGAACGTCGGGATGCCGATCGTCAGGCTCGCCGCGAGCGACAGGTGGCGCGGCAGCAACGGATAGGACTCAGAGCTCGTCCCGATCGTGAGGATCAGGAACGCGCGAACGCCGACCGCCGGCCCTCGGCGCGAGCGGCACCGCCGCATCGCCATTGCGGCACGCGCTGTCGCGCTGCGTGCCGGACTCGCGATCGCCGACTGAGTCTCGGCCCGTCGTTGACGCCGTCGCCGACCTCGCGACACGTCGTTCGCCGTCGCTTATCGCCTGCTTGCCTCGGGCGAGATCCGGCCGACGACGGTCGCCTCCCGCGCGAACGCCCGGCGTGCCTCCGGATCCTCGGGGATCTCCGCGCCGTCGCTGACGCCGCGGACCGGGATCCCGACGTCCCGAGCGATCGCGGCGACCGTCTGCGGGTTGTCGCCGGAGAGCACCTTGACCTCGATGCTCTCGCCGAGCAGGAACGCGACCGTGTCCCGGACGTTCGGCCGGAGCTCCTCGGCGACGACGACGAGACCGAGCGGCGTGAGTCCACCGGGCGGCCCGTCCCCGGGCTCGGTCGGCAGCGCGGCCGGGCCCCGGGCGGCCGCCAGCACACGGCGTCCCTGTGCCTGGCGTTCACGCGCCGTGTCCAGCCAATGAATCGACCGGCAGCCGTTCAGGCGCACCGAGGAACAGGCTCTCGTCGGCCAGCGCGACCGCGCTCCACCGTCGCCGGCTTGAGAACGGCACCTCGGCGAGCGCAGTGACGGGCGCCTCGCTCGGGAACGCGGCGGCGACCGCCTCGAGCGTGAGGTTGCGTGACGAGGAGCTCGCGGCGACGGCGGTCAGCGCGGCGGACAGCTGCCTCCTCCGTCGACACCCGGAGCCGGCACCGTCTCGATGACCCGCAGCGACGCCTCCGTCAGCGTGCCGGTCTTATCGACGCAGATCGTGTCGACTGACGCGATCGACTCGATCGCGTTCAGCTGCTGGGCGAGCACTCCGCGTCGCGACATTCGCACCGACGCCGCGGCGTACGTGAGGCTGATCAGCACGACCAGGCCCTCCGGGATCAGGCTGACGACGCCAGCCGAGGAGGTCGAGACCGCAGTGCGCAGCGTGACGTGCCGGTGGTAGAGCGAGAAGCCGAGGATGGCACCGAGGCCGATGACGAGCGCCACGAGCGCGTACAGGAGCCGGTTGATCGCGCGCTCGAGCGGCGAGCGGGGATGGCGGAACGAGCGCGCCTCGCCGGTGATCCGCGCGGCGAAGCTGTCGGCGCCGACGGCGGTGACGACGTACGCGCCGGTGCCCTCTGTGACGAACGCGCCGGAGCGCACCTCCTCGCCGACGCCGCGAGGAGCGGGCTCGGACTCGCCGGTGAGCACCGACTCGTCCAGCTGCAGATCCGCGGCGGTGACGACGTGGCCGTCGGCGATCACCTGCTCGCCCGGTTCCAGCAGGACGAGGTCGTCAACGCACGACGTCGGTCACCGGTACCTCGCGCGTCGCGCCGTCCCGCTGCACCCGCGCGCGCGGCGCCACCAGCAACGAGAGCTTGTCGAGCGCGCGCTTGGCCTTGACCTCCTGGCGGATTCCGATCGCGGCGTTCGCGACGATGATCCCCAGGAACAGCGCGTCGCGGGCATCGCCGAAGATCAACGTGACCGCGCCGAACCCGGCGAGGATCGCGTTGAACACCGTGAACACGTTCGCCCGGACGATGCTCGCGTAGGATCGGCTCGTCGATCGAACGGTCCGGTCGCCCGACGCGGCGAGACGCCGGGCGGCCTCGGCCTCGCTCAGCCCGGTCGGCCGGCGTGGCGTCAAGTGAGCCGGACGCCGGTTGCAACTGGGCGCTCATCCTCGCTCAAGCGTCGCACGCGGCCACGTCGGGTGCCAGCGTTCTGCTTCGATAGGACGGGATGGCTGACGTTCTCATCACCGCTCCGGTACTCGCCGAGTGCCTTGAATCGACGACCGTGCTCGACGTGCGCTGGACCCTCGGCGGCCCGTCCGGCCATGCGGACTACCTCGCCGGGCATGTGCCGGGCGCCGCGTTCATCGACCTCGACGAGGATCTCGCCGCCCCGCCCGGACGGCTCGGTCGCCATCCCCTCCCGGACGCCGACGCATTCGGCACGGCGATGCGGCGCGTCGGCGTATCAGCCGCGCGCCCTGTCGTCGTCTACGCCGGCCGCGTGCCCGGCCCGGCCGCGCGGGCATGGTGGCTGCTCCGGTACTTCGGTCACCCCAACGTCTCGGTCCTCGACGGTGGGATCGACGCCTGGGTCGCCGCCGGCGGGAGCCTCGAGACAGGCGCCGGGACGGCGTCGCTTCAAGGCGACTTCACCCCGACGCCGGGCGGGTTGCCGCTCCTCGACGCGACCTCGGCCGCGAAGCTCGCCGAGGACGGCTTGCTCCTCGACGTGCGCACACCCGAACGATTCCGCGGCGAGAGCGAGCCGATCGACCCGGTCGCCGGTCACATCCCGGGCGCGCGCAACCTCCCGGCGGGCCAGACCGTGCAGGCCGACGGTCGACTCCGTGACGTGGGCGCGCTGCAAGACGCATTGCACGCGCTCGGCGTGACCGACGCGGCCGGCGCGACCGGCGCGGCCGGCGCGACCGAGATCGGCGCGTACTGCGGCTCCGGGGTCACCGCGGCCCATACGGTCCTCGCGCTCGCCCACGCGGGGCAGCCGGCCTCCCTGTACGTCGGCTCGTGGAGCGACTGGATCACCGATCCCGACCGGCCCGTGGCCCGCGGCGAGTGATCGCCCGCCGCCGCTTTCGGCATGATCTGAATTTCCGATGAACGCGTTTCCCTCTCTCTACAGCCACGGATTCGTTCGCGTCGCGAGTGCGGTGCCACACGTCCGGCCCGCCGAGCCGGCGTTCAACGCCGAGCGCACGCTCGCGCTCGCGCGGCGCGCATCGGACGACCACGCCGGGCTGGTGATCTTCCCCGAGCTCGGTGTGAGCGCGTACGCGATCGACGATCTCCTCCACCAGCAGGCGCTCCTCGCCGCGGGGCTCGACGCGCTGGAGCAGATCCGCGCCGAGAGCGTCGACCTGCAGCCCGTGATCATCGTCGGGGCGCCGCTGCCGATCGAGGGTGGCCTGTTCAACTGCGCGATCATCATCCACCGCGGTCGGCTGCTCGGAATCGTTCCCAAGAGCTATCTCCCCGAGTACCGCGAGTACTACGAGAAACGGCAGTTCCGGGCCGCCCGTGACCTCGTCGTCTCCGACGTGCAACTGCTCGGCGAGAGCGTCCCCGTCGGCGTCGATCTGCTGTTCTGCTGCCGGGACGTACCGGGTTTCGTCCTGTTCACGGAGATCTGCGAGGACTTCTGGGCGCCGATCCCCGTGAGCACGTACGGCGCACTCGCCGGCGCGACCGTGATCGCGAACCTGTCGGCGAGCAACATCACGATCGGCAAGGCCGACTTCCGCCGGCTGCTGTGCGCGTCCCAGTCCGCCCGCTCGATCGCCGGCTACGTGTTCACGGCCGCCGGATCCGGCGAGTCGACCACCGATCTGGCTTGGGACGGACAGGCGCTCATCTACGAGAACGGCGACTTTCTCGCCCAGGCGGAGCGCTTCTCCGACGACGAGCAGCTGATCACCGCGGACATCGATCTCGAGCGGATCCTGTCCGACCGCGCGAGCTTCAGCACGTTCGGCGACTCGATCCACGAGCACCGCGCACGGCTGCGGGCGATGCGGCGGATCGAGTTCGAGCTCGGGGACGCGACCGACGTCGTGCCGCTGCGCCGCCACGTCGAGCGCCGGCCGTACGTCCCGTCCGACGCGGTCACGCGCAACGAGCGGTGCGAGGAGGTCTACAACATCCAGGTCCGGGGGCTCGAGACGCGACTGCGCGCGACGGGCATCGAGCGGGTCGTGATCGGCGTCTCCGGCGGCCTCGACTCGACCCACGCTCTGATCGTCTGCGCGCGCGCGCTCGATCGGCTCGGGCTGCCCCGGGAGAACGTGCTCGCGTACACGATGCCGGGATTCGCGACGAGCACGAAGACGCTCGGCAACGCCCACGCCCTGATGGGGGCGCTCGGCGTCAGCAGCGAGGAGATCGACATTCGCCCGTCGGCCGAGCAGATGCTGCGTGATCTCGATCATCCGGCTGCGCGCGGCGAGTCGGTCTACGACGTCACCTACGAGAACGTGCAGGCGGGCGAGCGCACCTCGCACCTGTTCCGTCTCGCCAACTTCCATAACGGGCTCGTCGTCGGGACCGGCGATCTCTCCGAGCTCGCGCTCGGCTGGAGCACCTACGGCGTCGGCGACCAGATGTCGCATTACAACGTCAACGCCTCGGTGCCGAAGACGCTCATCCAGTTCCTGATTCGCTGGGCCGTCGACACCCACCAGTTCTCGGATGCCGCCAGCGAGGTGCTCGAGTCCGTGCTCGCCACGGAAATCTCCCCCGAGCTCATTCCGCACGATGACCCGGACGCCGATGGGCCGGTCGCTCACAGCGAAAGCGTCGTCGGTCCGTACGAGCTCCAGGACTTCTTCCTGTACTACGTGCTCCGGTTCGGTTATCTGCCGAGCAAGGTCGCGTTCCTCGCGCAGCACGCGTGGGGCGAGAAGTACTCGCTCGCGGAGATCAAGCACTGGCTGGGCGTGTTCCTCGATCGCTTCTTCCGCACGAGCCAGTTCAAGCGCTCGGCGATGCCGAACGCGCCGAAGGTCGGGAGCGGCGGATCGCTGTCGCCGCGCGGCGACTGGCGTGCGCCGAGCGACTCGAGCGCCGCCGCGTGGCTCTCCGAGCTCCGCGACGGCGTGCCGGACGACGACGCCGCGCGCTGAGCCGATCCGGCCCGGCCGGTCAGTACTTGACGATGACGCCCTCATCGGGGCCGAGCGTGATCCGGGCCGCTCCGAGCGGCTGATCGCCGGGGCGGCCCGGGTCGGTCGAGAGCACGACGGACTCTGCGCGCTCGCCGAGCTCGACCGTCGCCGGCGCCGACGTGAAGTTGAGCGCGACGAGCAACCGCTCGCCGTCGTGGTCGCGGACGAAGCTGAGGACGCCTGCCGGCGCATCGAGGAACCGCTGCGTGCCGAGCTGGAGCGCGTCGCTGGCCCGATGGAGCGCGAGCAGCCTCTGCGTGAACGTCAACGCGGAACTCGGATCTCCCTCCTGAGCCTCGACGCACAGCGACTCCGCGTCGCCGACGAGCGGCAGCCACGGGTCTCCGGTGGTGAAGCCCGCGCCCGGCCCGACCTCCGAGGGCCGCTCCCACGGGATCGGCGCGCGCTCGGGATCGCGCCCGTCGACGTCGACGATCCGCTCGGCCGGGATCACCGCGTCCGGGAGCCCCAGCTCCTCGCCCTGGAACAGGAACGCGGTACCGCGGAGGGCGAGGACGAGCATCAGCGCGACCCGCCCGCGGCGCTCGTTCGGCGCTGGCCCGTCGGCGTAGCGGCTCGGCACGCGCCCGTGATCGTGGTTCTCAAGCAGCCACGTCGGCCATGCCGCCGGCGTTGACACGCCCGTGAACTCCTCGATCGATGCGCGGAACGCGTCCGCCCGCCACGGGAGCCGGACGAACACGAAGTTGTGGGCGAGGTGGAGCTCCTCGCCGCTGTTGATGTAGGCCGCCACCCGAGGCAGGTCGTCGAGGTACACCTCTCCGACGAGCATCCGGTCGTCGTACTCGCCGACGACGCGCCGCAGCTCGCGCAGGCGCTCGTGGATCGTCGGCTGCCAGTCCTGGTCGTGGCGACGGTCGGGCTCGTTCTCGCCGAGCGCCGGATCCTTGGCGAGCTTGAAGACGACGTCGATCCGAAACCCGTCGACGCCGCGATCCAGCCAGAACCGGAGCGTGTCGGCCATCGCGGCTCGCACCTCCGGGTTCTCCCAGTTGAGCTCGGGCTGCTCGGGCAGGAACGAGTGGAGGTAGTACTGGCCGCTGGTCTCGTCATAGGTCCACGCCGGCCCGACGGCGCGGAAGTTCGACACCCATCCGTTCGGAGGTCCGCCGCCGGGCGCCGGATCGCGCCACACGTACCAGTCGCGTTTGGCGCTGTCCCGGCCGCGCCGGGACTCGAGGAACCACGGGTGCTGGTCCGAGCTGTGGTTCGGGACCCAGTCGATGACGACCCGGATCCCGCGGCCGTGGGCCTCGGCGACGAGCGTGTCGAAGTCATCCAGCGTGCCGAACCGCGGATCGACGCCGGTGTAGTCCGCGACGTCGTAGCCGAAGTCGGCCATCGGGGACGGGAAGAACGGTGAGAGCCAGATCGCGTCGATGCCGAGCCGGGCGAGGTAGTCGAGCCGCGACGTGATGCCGGGCAGGTCGCCGACGCCGTCGCCGTCGGAGTCGGCGAAGCTGCGGGGATAGATCTGGTAGATGGCGGCGCCCTGCCACCAGGGTGTGTTGTTCACGAGCGTGTTGTCATCCGGTTGTCCGGCACATCGTGCCGAAACTCTGCCGCGCGCGGCGGGTAGACAACGTAAGGGTGCGCACCGAGCTTCATTTTCATCTCCTCCCCGGCGTCGATGACGGCCCCGTTGATGACCGCGACGCGGTCGATCTCGCGCAGCTCGCAGTTGCGGACGGGACGCAGCGGATCGTCTGCACGCCGCATGCGCGGGAATTCCGGCTCACGGAGCTCCCGATCCCGTGTCGACGCGCTGCGGGAACTGCTCGCCGCCGAGCGGATCGCGCTCGACGTCCTCCCGGGCGGCGAGATCTCGCCGCGTGACGCCGCCGGGATGCGTCCTGAGGAGCTTGACCTCATCGCCCAGGGGCCGCCCGATGCGCGCTGGCTGTTGCTCGAGGTTCCCCTGTGGCCCGGTGACCGCACGTTCGTGCCCGCCACCGAGACGCTCCGCGACCAGGGTTTCGAACTCGTCATCGGCCACCCCGAGCGCGGCAGCGGCATCACCTTCGACATGCTCGAGGAGCAGGTGCGCCGCGGCGCGATCCTCCAGATCAACGCGTCGTCACTCGTCGGCCGTCACGGCCCCGAGTCCGAGCGCCGCGGTCTCGCGATCGCCCACTCCGGTCTGCCGTTCGTGATCGCCTCCGACGCGCACTCCGCCGCACGTCCCCCGTTCCTGAGCGAGGCATCACGCCGGCTGTCCGCGGCCGGGTTCGATCCTGAGGTGATCGAAGCCGCGGTCGACATCGGACCGGCGCGGCTGCTCGAGGTCGGCCTCCCGGCCGGCCAGGTGGAGCGCCGTGCCGAGCTGGGGTTGCGAACCCCGAAGCGGGCTGCGTGAGCGAATCGCCGGAGGTGATCCGGTCCGGCCGCCGGACCGTGGAGATCACCCGGCCGGGCAAGCTGCTGTTCGGAGATCGCATCTCCAAGTCCGAGCTCGCTCACTACTACGAGACGGTCGCGCCCGCGTTGCTCAGCCACGCCGCGGAGCGCCCGCTCAACCTCGAGCGGTATCCGGACGGGATCGAGGGGCACCGGATCATCCAGCAGCACTCCGCGTCACATTTCCCGGACTGGATCGCCCGGGTACGGGTGCCCAAGCGCGACGGCACCGTCGAGCACGTCGTCGCGACCGAGCCCGCCACCCTCATCTACCTCGCCGGACAGGCCTGCATCACGTTCCACGCGTGGCTCAGCCGTCGCGACCGGCTCGAGCGCCCGGACCGTTTCGTCGTCGACCTCGACCCCTCGGTCGACGATCCCGGCGCCGTGCGCCGCGCGGCGGCCCAGATCGGTGGGCTGCTCAGAGAGCTCGGCCTGAACCCTTGGGCGATGACGACCGGATCACGCGGCTACCACATCATCGTGCCGCTCCAGCGACGGGCCGACTATGACGAGGTCCGCACGTTCGCCCGGGACTTCGCCGCGCTCGCCGCGGCGCGGGATCCGCACACGTTCACGATCGAGCAGCGCAAGGCCAAGCGCGACGGGAAGATCCTCCTCGACATGATGCGCAATGGCTACGGTCACACGTCGGTCGCGCCCTACTCCGTGAGACCGCGCCCGAACGGACCGGTCGCCACCCCGCTGCACTGGGAGGAGCTCTCCGACGGCGCGACCCGCGCCGACCGCTGGACGATGGCCGACGTCGTGCGGCGGCTGGATCGGGACGGCGATCCGTGGTCGGCGATCACCCAGCACGCCCAGACGCTCGGCCAGGCGCGCCGCCGCCTGGCGAGCGCGCTGGCCGAAGTCTGAACGCGGCCCCCGAGACCGCTAACGCGAGCCGGTGGCGTAGTCGAGGATCGAGAGGTCGGTGAGCCACTCGACGGGCGCCCGGTCGTCGGTGAACACGCTGCCTCCGCTGAGGGCGGCTCCGAGTCGCGGCGCGACGATGCCCGCCAGCGGTTGCAACGGCGCCGGGATCGCCGCCCGCCGGCTCGCGACGAGGCGATCAGCGGAGATCGGGGCCTCGCTGCCGATCACGAGCGAGTTGCTTGGGCTGACGCGGTCGCGCGCGGTGTCGGCAAACACGGCGCGCAGCGTGCGCGTCACCACCTGCTCGAGTCGGTTCGAACTCGGGATGTGCCCGACGTTGACGATCAGCATCCCGCCGGGGTTCAGGTGCGCCCGCACGGACGCGAAGAACTCCTTCGTCAGCAGGTAGAACGGGATGTACGGCTGGCGGTAGGCGTCGAGGAAGATCGCGTCGTAGCGGGCGTGTTGAGCCGCCAGCCACGGACGCGCATCGGCCGTGTAGAGATGGAGATTCGGTCCCCGGAGATCAAAGTACTTGCGCCCGATCGTCGTCAGCTCGCCGTCGAGTTCCACGGCGTCGACCCGCGTCGCGGGCAGGTAGTGCCCGTAGGCCCGGGCGACCGTCCCCGCCGCATCGCCGAGGATCGCGATGCGGTGCGGCGGTGCCGAACGGGCCCCGGCGAACGGTAGGACGAGGAAATCGTCCCAGTAGTTGCCGGTCAGATAGCTCCACGGCCGGTAGTCGGAATGGATGGCCAGGCCCTCGTTGAGCTCGAGCCAGCGCTCCCCCGTGCGCAACTGGATGACGCGCGCGTACTGGTAGGGCGTCTCGGTCTCCATGATGACCCGGCCGCCCGCGTTCTCGGCGCCGACCGCCGCCGGCGGGATCAGCAGCGAGGCGGCGACCGCCAGCGGGACGATGCGGAGCCGCTTGGAGGCGAGCCCGGTCGTCGCGACGAGCGCGAGGGCGAGCGCGAACACGAGGAACGTCCGGTGGGTGCCGATCAACGGAATCAGCAGCAGTGCCGAGCTGAACGTGCCGAGAAGGCTGCCGGCGGTCGAGATCGCGTACAGGCGTCCGGTCACCCGGCCCGTGTCGTCGACCTGGCCGAGCGCGAGCCGGTTGGCGTACGGCGCCACCGTCCCCAGCAGCAGCACCGGGACGGCGACGAGGACGAGCACTGCGGCAAGCGAACCGAGGAAGCCCCCGATCGAGAGCGAACCGAGCGCGTGCACGGACAGCCGCAGGAACGGATCGGCGACGAACGGGACGAGGGCCAGCAACACGCCGGCGAGCAGCACCACACCACAGAGGCCGGTGAGATCACGCCGCCGGTCGGCGAGCGTGCCGCCGACGGCGTAGCCGATCGACAGCGCCACGAGCACGGTGGCGATCGTGTTCGCCCAGATGATCGTGGAGGCGCCGAAGTACGGTGCGAGCAGCCGCGCCGCGCTGATCTCGGCGCCGAGGCTTGCCGCCCCGACCACGAACACGATCAGGCGCAGGCGGCCCATCGGGACCCGGAGCGCCTCATCGCCGGCCGCCCGAGGCCCGGATGGGATCGGCGGCGCGGATCGCTCGAGCGCCGCGGCCTCGAGCGTCGGATCGTCGTTCGTCGCGGTCAGGCATCCCGAGGGTACACGGGGTTTCTGCATTTTCCCTGACGGGTGTCTCCCAGGCCCGCTGCAACATCGGTCTCCTGGCGCTACGCTCAGCAGAGCACGGCATGACGCGGTGCCGGTGGCGACGAGGGTGGTGAGCACCGGTGAGATCGTGCCCGCCTGCGGCGGGCGATACGAGCGAAAGGAATCGTGACGATGTCCGGTTACACCCCACCCCACCTCGAGGGGCTGCTCGCCGCGGCTAGGAGGGGGGATGCCGATGCAATGTTCGGGATCGCGGCGTTCTGGATCCGCGCCGCCTCCGAGGCCCAGGACCAGGCGCGTGTATGGCTGCGCCAGAGCGCCCAGGGCGGATCGCTGGGTGGCCGCCTCGCGCTCGCCGCGCAACACGTCGCCGACGGTGAGCACCGGGAGGCGCAGTGGCAGCTGCAAGTCGTCGAGACCCACCATGCGGACGCGGACCCCACCCAGCTTGTCGGTGTCGCCCCCAACGTGCTCGGACCGCACCTGCGCCTCGATGGCGACGGTGAGACCGAGACCGACTTGTTCGCTGTGTTCACGGTCATCACGACCCATCCTCAGCGTGCCGCGGCGGCGCTTGACGAGCTCCGGGACACGCTCCTTGAGGTCGACGAGCGCGGTGTCCTGATGCCGTACGCGGACCGGGTCGAGGCCGGGATCGCCGGGCGCTTCCTGACGCCGCGTTACGTCGCGGAGATCGACTCGAGCTGGCTTGGCGCCCGCGTCCTCCTCGACACCCGGGGCGGCATGTGGGCAGCGATGGGCCGCACGATCGTCGAGCTCATCGCGAGCGCGCTCGCCGACGCCCAGATCCCGGCGGTGATCGGAGGCCGGTGCGCCGAGCTTGACGGGCAGTTCATCGCGTGGCGGGACTCCGCGATCGGCTGCTGATCGACCGCGGCTATCCAGCGGCGCAATATGCACGCAGTCTGCGTCCGGCCAGTAACCGGCCTCGGCCGGCGTTCCGTCGTGGGTCAGGTCCCGGTCTGCTCGGTTGTCCCGGTCGCGCCCGCGGGGCGCACGGCGAGTCGCCGGTACGGCCGCGCGAACGGCCAGTAGTGGTCCTCGAGCGCCGTTTCGGCATCGATCTGACCCAGAGTCTGGATCAGCCGCGCGACGAGGCCGGTCCATCCCGTCTGGTGTGAGGCGCCGAGTCCCGCCCCGTTGTCGCCGTGGAAGTACTCGTAGAACAGGATCAGATCCCGCCAATGCGGATCCTCTTGAAAGAGCTTCGACCCGCCGTAGACCGGGCGTCGCCCATCGCCGTCGCGCAGGAACGTTCCGGTCAGCCGCCGGGTCAGCTCCTGGGCCACTTCGAACAGCGTCATCATCGTCCCCGAGCCAGTCGGGCACTCGACCTTCAGGTCGTCCCCGTAGTAGCGGTAGTGCTGGAGCAGGGCACGGATCAGCAGCAGGTTGATCGGAAACCAGACCGGCCCCCTCCAATTGGAGTTGCCGCCGAACATCCCGCTGGTCGACTCGGCCGGCTCGTACTGCACGCGATGCTCGACGCCACCCGCAGCGAAGCTGTACGGGTGATCGAGGTGCCATCGGGAGATCGAGCGGATGCCATGCGGACTCAGGAACCGCTCCTCGTCAAGCATCCGGTTCAGGATCCGACGCAGCTTGTGCTCGTTGACGAGTGACAGCATCCGGCGGCCGTTGACTCCGGGCGCCAGCGGGTCGGCGATGTTGGCAAGGAGGTCACGGTTGCGCTCGACGAACTCGCGGACCTGGGCGGCGACCTGCGGATAGCGCTCGATCACGTCGGCGTCGATCACCGTGGTCGCGCACAGGGGCAGGAGACCGACCAGCGACCGCACTTTGAGCCGCGTACCGGTGCCGTCAGGCAGGCGCAGCACGTCGTAGAAGAACCCGTCCTCCTCGTCCCACATCTCGTCCGGGTGCTCGCCGATCGGATCCACGGCGGCGGCGATCCAGAAGAAGTGCTCGACGAACTTGAGGACGAACTCCTCGTTGGTCTCGTCGTGCTCGAGCAGAGCCAAGGCGATCTCCAGCATGTTCTGGCTGAACATCGCCATCCAGGCGGTGCCGTCCGCTTGCTCCAGGCGACCGCCCGTGGGCAGAGATGCGCTGCGATCGAACACGCCGATGTTGTCCAAGCCGAGGAACCCTCCCTCGAACACGTTGCGGCCGGTCGGGTCCTTGCGGTTGACCCACCACGTGAAGTTGACCAGCAGCCGCGCGAAACACTCCTGGAGGAATCGCAGATCCACCTCGCCGCGCTCCGACTCGAGTCGGTGCAGGAACAGGGTCGCGAACGCGTGCACCGGCGGGTTGACATCGCCGAAGTTCCACTCGTAGGCCGGCATCTGGCCGCTCGGGTGCAGGTACTCCTGGGAGATCATCAGTTGAATCTGATGCTTCGCGAACTCCGGATCGACCATCGCGAGCGGAACGGTGTGAAAGGCAAGATCCCACGCGGCGTACCAGGGGTACTCCCACTTATCCGGCATCGAGACCACGTCGTGGTTGACCATGTGGAACCACGATTCGTTGCGCGTCCCGCGTTGCTTCGGTGCTCGCAGAGGGTGGGCGCCGCGCTCGCGCAACCAGCGGTCAACGTCGAAGTAGTACGACTGCTTGGACCACAGCATCCCGGCGAGCGCCTGGCGCATCACGGCCTTGGCGTCGTCGTCAACCGCGTCCGGGGTGATCGAGTCGTAGAACTCGTCGGCCTCAGCCCGTCGCTGCGCGATCAGCGCATCAGCACCGGCGAGCGGGGCGCTGAGCGTCTCCGGACCCTCCCGGCCCAGGCGCACAAGGACGCTGGCTTGACCGTTGGCCGGCACCTCGAGACGGAGATGCGCTGCCGCTTTCGTGCCGACGCCGTCGGGGTTGACCGTGTCGGCCCCGTTCACAACGTGCTCGCCGATGCCATCCTTGGGAAACGGCGTTGTCGGCTCGGTGCCCGGGATGCGCTTCGCGTTGGTCTCGTTCTCGCAGAACAGCAGCGTCGCGCCCGGCTCGGCGTGCAGATAGAAGACGCCAAGCTCGTGATGCTCGGCCTTGACGACCGGATGACTCGACTCCACGCGCGCGAGCTGCGGCCTCGGCGCATCGCTCAGCCACGACCACGTGTTCCGGAACCAGAGCGTCGGCAGCACGTGCAGCGCCGCGGCCTGCGACGAGCGGTTGTGCACCGTCACCCGGCACAGAATCTCCTCCGGCGCCACCTTGGCGTGCTCGACCTCGACGTCGAAATAGCGATGCTCGTCGAAGATCCCGGTGTCGATGAGCTCGTACTCGAACTCCTGCCGTGAGCGTGCCTGATTGACGGCCACGAGGTCGTTGTACGGGAACTCGCCCTGTGGATACTTGTACAGCAGCCGTTGATAGCTGTGCGTCGGGAGGTTGTCGACGTAGAAGTAGTACTCCTTCACGTCCTCGCCATGGTTGCCCTCGCTGTTCGTCAGGCCGAACAGCCGCTCCTTGAGTAGCGGGTCACGCTCGTTCCACAGGGCGAGCGCGAGACACAGCCGCTGCTTCTCGTCGCTGATCCCGGCGAGCCCGTCCTCGCCCCACCGATACGCGCGGGACCGCGACTGGTCGTGACTGAAATACGACCACGCGTCGCCGGAATCGCTGTAGTCCTCCCTGACCGTCCCCCACTGGCGCTCACTGAGATACGGACCCCAGGATCGCCACGGAACGCCGGCCCGAGCCTCCTGCAACCGACGTTCTTCCTCGGTCACCGGAGGCGACTCGGACGCTGCTTCAACGGGAACGCGGCTCATGTGCTCACCGTACTTTCGGAGGTTCGTAGTTCGCCCCAGGTGGGCGCGCTGGGCGCGATCCCCATTTGGCGGACGATGGTTTGGGCGGCAGAGGTGATGCCCTCGGTGAAGGTTGGAAACGCCGGCTGAAGCTCAGCGATCTGCTCGATCCGGAGGTTCGCGGCCATGCAGGCCGATGCGGTCTGGATGACCTCCGCAGAGTATTCGCCGACGACGTGAGCCCCGAGCACGTACCGGCGATTGCATTCGACGATCAGCTTGCAGAACCCCTCGGGGTGATCGTCGATCACGGGTCGCACGAGATCTTCGTAGCGCGCCACGGCAACCGCGCACTCGTAGCGCTCGCGGGCCTGGCGCTCGGTCATCCCGACACCGCCGTACTCGGGGTCGGTAAAGCTGCCGGTTGGGACGAGTTCATACGTGAAGCGTCGGCGCGTTCCCAGCACGGCGTTCTCGGCGGCGACGCGGCCCTCGAGGCGCGCGCTTGGCACGAGCATGCTGATGCCGTTGACGTCTCCTGCCGCAAGGATGTGCGGCAGGCTGCTGCGAAGGTCGTCGCCGACCTTCAGGTACCCGCGGTCGACCTCGATCCCGATCCTGCCGGCATCGATCCGGTCGGCGTTGCCCGGCCAGCCGACCGCGAAGAACACGGCGTCGGCATCGATCTGCGCCACCCCGGTCCCGGATCGGTGGTGCACGGCGATGCCGCCCGAGCGACGCTCGAGCCGCTCGACGAGCGTCGAGGTCAGCACCGCGATGCCGCGGCCATTGAACGACCGTGCGAGCGCCTCGGACACGTCCTCGTCCGACTTCGCGACGAGCCTCGGAGCCGCCTCGATCAGTGTCACCTCGACGCCGAAATCCGCGAGGATGGAGGCGAGTTGGCAGCCCGTGTCCGCGCCGCCGACCACGACCACCGATCCCGGGAGCACTGAGATCTGTCGCAGGTGCTCATAGGTGAGCGCGAGCTCGGCCCCGGGGATCGGCAGGCTCCCGGGTCGACCCCCGACCGCGACGACGATCGCATCGCCACGATACTCGCGCCCGTCGGGAATCCGGACCGTGTGCGAGTCGACAAACACCGCAGGGCCCGCCTCATCGACGAGCTCGATGCCGCGACGGCGCAGGGCGTCCGCGAGCCGCTGCTGATCGTGGACGTAATCGGCGACACGTCGCGCGCTCGCCAAGGCAGCGACGATGTCGAGCTGAGGAGTGGGGCCGTGGAGTCCGAGCCGGTCCCACGACTTGGTGTCGCGCAGCAGCCGAGCGGCACGAGCCAGCGTCCGCACCGGCGCCGGGCCGTCGTTGAGACTCGTGCCTCCGATCTCCTTCGCCTCAAGCAGTGTGACGTCGGCGCCGAGCTCACGTGCGTGCAACGCGGCGCTCATCCCGGCCGGCCCCCCGCCGAGCACGACCACCCTCATGGCGACACTCGTGTTCCAACGGTTGGCCCTCCGTAACGAGCGCACGGCGCGCCCGTGGCACCGAGGCCGTCGACGCGGAACACGCGCCCCGCATCCGGCTGACGCGCCAACGCTGCCTCGCTGAGCCCGTGACGGGCTGTCGTGATGAACAGCGTCGCTCGATCAGGCCCGCCGAACGCGCACGATGTCGGCCTGTCGACCGGTACCGGCAGCCGCAATCGCGGGCTACCGTCCGGGCTGTAGCACTGCACCGCACCGCCGCCCCACAGCGCGACCCAGATGTCACCACGCTCGTCAACCGTGAGCCCGTCGGGTGCGACGCCACGATCGGTGACTTCGACGATTGTCCGGCGCCCTCCGATCCCGCCGCTGTCCGGATCAAACTCAAATGCGTCGATCCGCCGCGTGCCGCTGTCGGACAGATACATGATCTGGCCGTCGGGGCTCCAGCCGATCCCATTCGAGATCGTCAGTCCCGTGAGGACTGTCGTGCAACCCCCGTCGAGCTCGAGCCGGTAGAGCACGCCGGATCCGGGCGATTCGTCATGGGCCATCGTCCCAGCCCAAAACCGACCCTGGGGATCGCAGGCTCCGTCGTTCATCCGCACGTCGGCGCGGCCGGCCTCCGGCTGGGCGAGCTCGCTGACCTCGCCGGCCTCGTCGGCGCTCATGAAGCCGACGCCCGCGGCAACCACGTATCCCCCGCCGATCGCCGGCGCGGCAGCCCCAACCGGCCGGTCGAACTCGATCGAGGCGATCACTTCCAGCAGCCCGTCGCCGTCGAGCCGGCCGCGGTGCAGCTGCGATCCGACGATGTCGACCCACAACAGCTCGCCGCGCTCCGCGTCCCAACGCGGTCCCTCGCTCAGCAGTCCGGGCGTCGGCGAGCACGGCACTGGCATCGAGGGCTGACGTTTGGCGGTCACCGGGGCATCACCCTACGACCGCGCGAATTCGATCACGACCTTGATGTCGTCCGGTTCGCGCTCGAGGGCCTGATCGAATCCCTCGGGGGCCACGCGCCGAGTCACAAGCTGGTCGAGCCACGAGCGGTCCGCCCGCGACAGCACCTGCGCCGCGCGATAGTAGTGGCGGCGGTTCGCGTTCACCGAGCCGAACACCACCAAGTTCTTGAGCACCGCGTCGGTTGTGAGCGTCGACGATGCGCCTGCGTCTGCCGGCGCCGGTGGGCCGACCCCGGTGAGGCACACGATCCCGCCGGGGGCGGCAATATCGGCGGCAGCTCGGATGAGTTGCGCCACCCCGGTGCATTCGACGACGACGTCGGGGCTCAGCCCGAGCTCGGACACCGCCCCGGTGTGATACGTGGCGCCAAGCGCTTCAACCAGAGCCGGCTTCGGACCACTCGTGGCTCGGTCCAGAACGTGGACATCACCTCCGTATTGCACGCCGATCAGTGCCGCGAGCAGGCCGATCGGCCCGGCGCCGACGACCAACACCGTGCTCGGATCCCAGAAACTACGCCGGCCAATGTTCGCGACGTGCTCCCAGGCCTTCGCTACGACCGTCGTCGGTTCGAGCAGGACACCGAGCACACCGAGACTCTTGTCGACCTTCACCGCATACTCGGGCTCGATCCGCCAGCGATCGGACATGAACCCGTCAACGAGCTTGATTCCGCGCTCGGTGTACCGCCCGTTAGAGCACATGTCCCATTCGCCCACCGCGCAACTCGGGCACGGAACGGGATCTGGTCGCCGGACGATTCCCACGACGTGGTCGCCGACCGCGAACCCGCTCGTGCCTGGGTCGATGACCCTCCCGAGTGATTCGTGTCCGAGGATCAGCCGCTCCCTCCCCGGCGGCGCCCACCCGTACAGCCCATCCGAGATCTCCACGTCTGTGCCGCACACCCCCACGGCCAGCGCCTCCACCACCACCGAGCCGAGCTCGGGGCCGGGCTCGGGAACATCTTCCAACCGCGCCGACCCTGGGCTTCTTGGAATCACAGTTACGGCTCGCAAGCTATCCCGCCAACGTTGCGGTCACGGTCCGGGCTATCACTCTGGATCCACCCTGCATCGCGGTCGTTCGGTGCACTCGAGCGGATGCAAGCAACGCTCATATCCGCAGACATCATCCGAAAGGGATGAGCGCAAACACCGTTCACAATTCGACCACACGTGTTAGCGAATTGTGAACACCCCTGGTATTTCACGGTGTGCGGTTTACCAGTGCCTCGACCACCCGCTCACACGTGGTTGCGGCCCCCGTCGCAACATCGACGATCACGTCGGCGGCGCTCGCGTACATCTTCTCCCGATCCGCGCTGAGCTGTCGCAGCGTGTCTTTGGCGTCCGCCGGGAGCGGCCGGTGGCCCTGGCCGCTCCGCGCGATGTTCTGTGCCTCCCACGCTCCGTCGGCGCGGAGCCAGACGGTGAAGGCGCGTGCGAGCACGGAGGGGTGTAATACGACGCTGGCCGCGGCGGCAAACACCGTATGCGTCTCGGTCTGCAGCGCCTCGCGCAACAACCGGTCCTCAATCTCATGCAGGGCGGGTTGGCCGTGCAGACGCTGGTACTCAGCCGCCGTCTCGCCGGTCGCCGCTCGAAGCGCCGCGTCGTTGTCCCAGAACTTCCATTCGAGCCGGGTGGCGAGCATCTGACCAACGGTCGTCTTGCCGGTGCCCATCATGCCGATCAGCGCAAGACGCTCGTGTGGGATGCTCAGAGCTCGCACACCCCCGACCGTACCCATCTGCTGTGATCATGCATCGCTCGCGGGCAGGTTCTCGCGCACGAACGCCACCATCTGCTCGGTGGCCGCCCCAAACTCCCGCGCCGTGCTGCGGAGCGAAGGGATGTTGTTGAACTCCTCGACCGGGATGCCGGCGGGGTCATACGCGCTCTGGAAGTACGGCACGGCGGACAACTTCGCCATCCGATCTTCGGGTGCAAGCTCCGCGGCGCGCGACCGGAATGTCAGGTGCTCGCAGGTGTGCAGGAAATCGGTGAGGAACGCAGGAGGCAGCGTGAATACGGCCTCGGCGCCGGCCACGTGCTCGAGGTGCCAGCAGCGCTGCACGCCGTCGACCTCGGGGCCGATGCGAATCGAGCACAACAGCATCTTGCTCGGGTAGGCGCGCTGGCGGAACACGCGCAGCGCCTGCTTGAAGATCGCGATTCCACCCCAGCGCATGTCTTCAGGTGTCAATTGCACGCCATGCTCGGTCGCGCTCGCCTCGAACTCCGGGGCGTTCTCCCAGCGCACGCACATGTCGGTGATCACGGACCTCCAACCGGTCAGGTCCACGCCGGCCTCACGCGCCGTCAGCAGCCCGGCCTGCACGTGCTCGGCGGCGGCCACGAACTGCGAAACGGTGTACGCGAGCGTGGTGTTGGTCGCGATCCCGCGGGCGGTCAGCTCGTGCAGGACGGTCATCCCCTCGCTCGTGCCGGGGACCTTGATCATCACGTTGGAAGCGATGCTCGCGAGGTCCAGGGCCTCGGTGAGCATCTGGCCGGCGTCGTGCAAATGGCGCGGGTCGACCTGCGCCGAGACGTGCCCATAGCGGTAGCCGGACGCCTCGTGCAGTGGCATGAGCGCGGCCGCCCCGTTGCGGACGACCTCCTTGTAAACCGCCCAGAACGCCTGCTCCTCGTCGGCCTCGGGGTGAGACTGGCGGTAGGTCCGCAGCCAGTCGATCCAGCGGGCGGGATCGTCGCGCAGCGCCGCGAGCGATAGCGGGGGATTGGTCGTCACCCCGCGGAACAGGGTCGCCGCGGGCCGATCGGGATCCCACAGGCGCAGCAGTTCATCAGCGAGCGCCGGTCGATCGTCGGGCGCGGCGGCCGCGAGCATCTGCTCGCGCCAGGTCTCGAACACCAGCGGGGAGGAATCCCACCACAGCTCGGTGTTCGGATTGACCGCGGCAAGGCGCTCCAGAACTGAGCCGGTCACCGCCCGCTCCGCGAGCGCGTCCGATGCGTATTGGCTCACTGACATGGTTCCTTCCTTATCGATCGCGACGATTCGCACCCTTCGGTCCGGGCAGGGACGCCGGTACGCGCGCGGTGCGCGAGTTCACGCATGTGTGATCCATACTGCCGAGCCTCGCACGTCGCCGCATCGGGGTTGCGTACGCCCGCCGGTTCGCACTACCACCGATCGGCGGTCTGTAATTCGGCGCATGTCATGCGCGGGCCCTTGGAGATGCTGCCGCTCCCCCGGGACGGCGGCAGACGTTGCGGTACCCGACTCGCTCCTGAGGAGCTAGTGCGTGCGTCTCAGACACCGCCTGCGATCACGACGCCGCTCACGCCGTCGAACTCCGCACACCGATACGGGCGAGAGCGGCCGTCCGAATGGGTCGATGAACAGCGTGACGGGACCAGTCTGCGGCGGAACGGTCCCTTCGAGTGTCTCGATTGAGTAGGAGAGCCCGCCATTCTCTAGACGCGGGTCTTTCGTGGCCTGAGGAAGTCCTCGCAGGTTGCGCGCTGATCAGCGACGCGCCGTCGCCCTCGCCCTGCAGGCTGCTGGCTGCTCGAAGGTCAACGGCTTGCAAGGAGGACGACGTGCGCGTCACCAGCGGCATTTTCGAGGCTTGTGCGCCTGCCCGGCGTGTGGGTGCAGGAAGGTTCGGTTCGAGCCTGACCGGGTGGTGGTCGAGGTCGCGCTGCGGCGTCGTCGGCTGCGGTGCCCGCGCTGCGAGTTCTCGACCGGCGCGCGCAAGGACACGCGCCCGGTGGACTCGGTCTGGCGGCATCTCGACCTCGGCGTCTGGCGGCTGGAGATCCACTGCCGTCGCCGACGGCTGCGCTGTCCGCGCCATGGCGTGCTGACCGAGGGCGTGCCGTTCGCTCGCCACCGGCTCGGAGTTCACGCGCGACTTCGAGTGCCTGGTCGCGTGGCTGGCCGCGCGCATCGACAAGTCGGCGATCTGCCGGCTGCTGCGGGTCGACTGGGACACCGTCGGGCGGATCGTCGAGCGCGTCTGCGACTGACGAGCTCGATCCCGACCGTCTGGGCGCGCTGTTCGACATCGGCGTCGACGAGGTGTCCTGGAAGCGCCAGCACAACTACCTCACGCTGGTCGCCGACCACCGCGCCGGCAAGATCGTGTGGGGCTCCGACGGCGCCGGCGAGAAGGCCGCCGACCGCTTCTTCGCCGAGCTCGATCCCGAGCTCGCCGCGAGCTGCCCCGCCGCGCTCGGCACCGGACGACTCGCGGTCGCCGGATCGCTGGGCCGCGACGAGCCAGACCGCCGGTCGCCGACGCGCCGGCCAGCTCGAGGCGATCTCGCTGGACATCGGTCACGGGTACGCCGCCGTCGGCTCGCTGGCACGCGCCCCATGCGGTGATCTGCATCGACCCGTACCACGTCGTCCAGCTCGCCAACAAGGCGCTCGACGAAGTCCGCCGCGCCTACTGGAACGAGCTGCGCCGCTCCGGCGACCCGCAGGCCGCCAAGCGCTTCAAGGACGCCCGCTGGTCGCTGCTGAAGACGCCCGACCGGCTCAGCGACAAGCAGGCCGCCACGCTCGCGCGCCTCAAGGCCGCCGGCGGCGAGGTCTGGCGCGCCTACATCGACTCCTCGGCTTCGAGCTCTTCGATCATCTGCTTGTCGGTCATCTGAACCTTCCTCTGTCTTGCAGCGGATCTGTTCTGTGACGCTAGGCCGACACCGTTCGCGTGTCATCACCCGCAACGGATGATTAGAACATCGAAGCTGCCGAGCACGATGATCAGAACATCGAAGCTTCCTTGCTCGGAACCGCCAGGCGTTCGCGAGTGCCCGGCCCGCGCCGCTTAGGCCGCGTGGGCGCCCTGTTGCCGGTCGCTCCCCGCGCAGGAGTACGCCGTCAGCGAGCGTGCCGCTCGTCTCGGACTGATGACGCGTCTTCCCCGGGTGCGCAGGCGTCGCTTGGCGCTGCCCGGTCGGCCGGAGCGCCTGCGGCGCTTGGCGGTCGGGTAGGAGGCGCGATCAGCTTGGCGCTCATCTTGACGGTCTTGACCGCGCCCGTTGCGCCCGTCTGAAGCGCCGTCGCGAGACTGACGACCAAGATGCCGGGGATAAACAGGGTGGGCGATCCGAGCATCAGGATCCCGACGCGGCCGAGCACGTAGGGCGGCGTGCAGACCACGGCCCCAAGCGCCCCGCCGACGGCGGTCGCGGTCAGCTTGTCGCGTCGTGAGGTGTTGGGCTTGACGCCGATCAGGCGTGATGGGACCGCGACGTAGCAGACCATCATCACGCCAAGCACGATGCTGAGCGAGATCGCGAACCACGGATGCCCCCAGCGGGTGACGACCATCGTTGATAGGCCGAGCAGCAGCCCGACCACGGCGCCCGAGCCCAGGATCACCCTGAGATGAAGGCGGGCCTGCGCGACCGCGGGCCGGACCTTGGGCGCCCCCGGTTGCACGATCGCGAACCCGAACACCGCGTTGAGAAAGAAGCTGGCCGCCGTGATAGCCGCGATCACCAGCACGATCGGGATCAGGACCGGGCCGCGCAGCACATGAAGGGACTTGCCGTGCAGCACATGTGCCTTGAAGTCGTACATGGCAAGCCAGATCCACATCGCCGGCAGCGCCTGAACGAGTGTCAGCCGCCAGTTGGTGAACAGCAGCTTGAGCCCCGTGAACAGCATTGCGAAGCCGCCGACCACCAGCGCGAGCGGAGCGAACGCTCGTCGTGACCCGCTGACGCGGACAACGAGCTCCTCCACCATGGCCTCATCGCCCTCCCGCACAGCGACCACGAACTGCCGCACGCGATTCGACCAGGTCGCGTCTCGCTGTCCCTCCGACTCTCCCCCGCGGTCCGGCGCGGCGTCAGACCCAGGGGGACCACTTGCGGCGCTCACGCCAGCCAGGGTACGCCTCGTCGACGACCGCGCTCCCATCCGAACGGGCCGACCATTGCTGACCATTCACCCGGTTGGGATGATGCGTCGCTCCTCGATCGATCCGCTACGGACGAATGCTGGTGTCGCCATTTACGTTCTATCGCGGGGCGGCGTACCTGATGGCCGCCGACCTCGCCGGTCCGCAGAGAACCGGTCTGCGGGTCCACCTCTGCGGTGATGCGCACTTGTCGAACTTCGGGGCGTTCGCCGCGCCGGATCGGCGGTTGGTGTTTGACATCAACGATTTTGATGAGACGCTGCCCGGGCCGTTTGAGTGGGATCTCAAACGGCTACGCGTCAACGTCCTAACCGTCAGCGAACTGCTGCACACGCGGACAAAGGCCACCACGACGTGTGGCCCTGATGCCCGCGCGACAACTCGGGTCTCTGGGCTGAGCGATGAAGTATCGCGGCGCGAGGAAAGGAGGTACCGCGCTTCGGCGTGCGCGGGTGTACGTAGCCCGCGTCAACCGGTTCCGTCCAAGGAGTAGCGGTCGTCCGCGTCCGCGCTCAGTGCTTCTGTGCTGGCGTCGTGAGTCTGCTCGGCTGACCCCAACAGCGCGACGGTGACCGATTTCGCAGCGATTACGCTCTAATCGTCGATGACGGCACTCTCGACGAAGAGGGCGAGGAACGCTTCCGTGTCGTTCGAGTTCGCCGCCCCGAGCAGTGTTGCGACCGGAGCTGGAGCCGATTCGACCATGCGTGCAATCGTTATCGGCCAGCCGCCGGTGCGAAGGGCGAATGGCCATCGTCGGCCGATGCCGACGTGGAGGATCACACCGAGGCCAATGGCGTTGAGGCCTGCGTAAGTGACTACCCAGCCGACCACACCTCTCGCTTCACACCTCCC
>CAVZZH010000011.1:0-162280 GCA_963779695.1 uncultured Solirubrobacterales bacterium | reverse complement strand
CATAGAGCGACGGTACGGCCGCCACCGCTCTGCGGCATCGGGAGAAGCCCCCAGGTTGGGCGGCCGGACTCCCCAGGTTGGGCGGCCGGACCCCCCGGGTTGCGCTCAGCTATCGTGCGCAACGGTTCGGCGGGCAGGCGCGCCACATCCACGTACGGAGGTAGAGGGCGTTGGGGCACGCATGGAGTCGGTGGGCGGTCCGGTTGGCTGCGCTCGTGACATTGGCGATCGCGGCGCTGTTCGCTCCCTCAATAGCTGACGCGGCGCTCTCCTGGTCGCAGCCGATCGCCGTCGATCACAACGGCCAGCAGCGACTTGCCGGTCTCGCCTGTTCGTCAGGCACCCGGTGCGTGGCGATCGACGGGCTCGGCCAGACGGTGACGTTCAACCCTGCGTCGCCCTCCGGGGCTGCCCCCGTTGTCCGTAGTGCGAACGCGACACTCCTCGGTATCGCCTGCCCGTCGGACAATCAGTGCACGGTCGTCGACAGCGGCGGGCACGCGATCACGTTCGATCCCGCATCGTCTGGCGGCGCGACTACGGCAACGATCACCTCCGCCCCCGGCGGACTCGTGTCGATCGCATGCCCGGGTGTCCATCAGTGCACGACACTCGACCAGAGCGGCAACGTGGAGACGTTCGATCCCACCTCGCCAGGGACGGTGACGCCCGTGCTGATCGACGCCACGAACGGGCCGGCGGCGATCCAATGCCCGAGCACGGGCGAATGCGTCGCGCTGTTCAACAACCTCGGCGCCCACACCAGTCATGCAGTCGCGTTTGATCCGGGCTCGCCCGCCACCCAGACGAGCAACAACCTCACCGTCTTCCTCGTCGACATGAGCTGTCCCTCGATCACCCGCTGCACGGCGGTTGCACCACTGTCCGGCGAGCAGTACTCCTTCGACCCAACGAAGACCACCGCCCCCGATCACAGCACGATCGACAGCGGGCACGAGCTCATGCGGGTGGCGTGCTCGGTGTCGACGCAGTGCACGGCGGTCGACACCGCCGGCCAGGAAGTGAGCTTCGACCCCACGGTTCCGTCCGCGCTCACGCCGGTCTTCCTCGGCGCAGGCAGCCTCAACGGCATCGCGTGCCCGACGAGCAGCCAATGCACCGCCGTCGGCGATCTGGGACAGGAGGCGACGTTCAACCCGACCACGACGACGGCCCCGTCGGCGGTGACCGTGGATCCGTCGAACGAACTCACCGGCGTCGCATGCCCGTCGGCATCGCAATGCACCGCGATCGACCGCGTCGGGCAGATCGTGACCTTCGATCCGAGCACGCTGAGCACCCACACGCCCCTCCGCATCGACGGGACGCGCGGGCTGACGAGCATCAGCTGCCCGTCTTCCGGGCAATGCACCACCGTTGACTTCCTCGGTGACGCGCTCACCTTCGACCCGGTGACACCGGGAGCTCCCACACCATCGGTGATCACCGGAAACATCCTTCCGGGTGGGCTCTCATGCCCGAGCCTCGGGCAATGCACGCTCGTCGATTTCGCGGGTGAAACGACGTTTGACCCTCACGCCCCAGCGAGCAAATCGTCGGTCGTAATCGGCGGCGGCGCCAACTACGTCGACACATCTTGCCCAACGAGCGGTCAGTGCACCGTCGTCAACGCCTCAGGGCAGGCGGCAACGTTCAATCCGGCGTTCCCGGGGTCGCCGTCCGCGGTCGCCATCGACGGGAGTACCGGCATCGCCGGCGTGAGCTGTCCGTCCACGACCCTGTGCGTCGCCGCGGACGCGGCCGGGCGCGTGATCGTGTTCGACCCCAAGAACCTCGGCGGCGCCAGCGCGCACACGATCGACAGCGGACTCCCGTTCACCGACATCGCCTGCCCGTCGACGACGTTCTGCGTCGCGAGTGATGCCGCGGGTGATGTGGTCGAAGGCAATCCCGCGACCGCGACCTGGACGCACGACCCGGTGCCGAGCTCCGGGGCGCTCCGATCGGTCGCGTGCGCCTCAGATGCGGAGTGCGTCGTCGTCGATGGGACCGGTCGCGCCTTTGTCGGCGTACCGCTTCCGACCGTGAGCTCCGCACCGTCGATCACCGGGACGGCGGTCAAGGGGCAGACCCTGTCCGGCCAGCACGGCACGTGGTCGAGTGCTCCGACCGGCTACGCGTACGCGTGGCAGCGCTGCGACACTGCCGGCAACAACTGCACGGCGATCGCCGGTGCGGCCGGAACGTCGTACACGCTGGCGGCTGCCGACGTCGGCCACACGATCCGCGTGCGGGTGACGGCCTCGAACATCGTCGGCGCCGGGGCCCCGGCTCTCTCCCCGGCCACCGCCGTCGTGCAGGCGAGCGGCAGCCCGGTGATCCGCACGCGGCCGCGGGTGACGGGCAAGGCACGGCTTGGCGCGCAACTGTCCGTCACGACCGGCACCTGGTCAGGCGTGGGGCCGATCAGCTTCTCGTACCACTGGCAGGTCTGCCGTCCGGCCTGCTCCAACATCGCGACTGCCACCAGAAACACCCTGCGGCTGACGGCAGCTCAGGCGGGATTCCGCGTCCGCGTCATCGTCACCGCCCGCAACGGGTTCGGCACGACGAGCGCGACGTCTGACCGGTCCGGGCCGATCTCCCCCACGGCGGCGCAGATCCGCACCGCGCTGCTGCGAGCGGCCGTCCCGACCGGCCTGAACGCGCGGATCGCCGCGATCCTCGCTCGCGGCGGCGTCACCGTCTCGTTCGCGGCGCCGGCGGCGGGCGCCGGGCAGCTCGCGTGGTACTACGTTCCGCGCGGGACGCACCTCGCTGCCGCACGAAAGCCGACGCTTGTGGCATCCGGCCGCATGAGCACGACGCGGGCCCGGCGGATTCACGTCAGGCTGAAGCTGACCGGCCCGGGCAGGCGGTTGCTCCGGCTGGCCAACTCCCGGACCCTGACCGCAACCGCGACGTACACGCTCCGAGGCGGCCTGCGCGCGACGGCACGACAGGCGATCGTGCTCAGGTGAGCCCGATGCCGGTCGCTTCGCTCGCCCGCTCGCGCCGGACGCCTTCGAAATAGACCAGCGCCATCCCGATCAGCGCGCCCGGAATCGCCTCGAGCGCGGTCGCCAGGTCCGTGGCGTGGCGGCCCGGGATGTGAAAGCCGTTGACGATCAGCCCGAACAGCACCGCTCCGATGAGCGCCCCGAGGAACGCGCCGACGATCCCGCCCCAGAAGCGGTCGGGCAGCCAGATCGTGAAATGCCACAGCGCGAGACCCATCATCACCCACGCGAGCATCCCCATCAGCGATCACCCCTCATCAGCGGCGTCTCCCGTGGCGACGGTTGCGTGCGCGAGGCTTCGATGGGCGCTTGTCCTTCTGGACGGGCGTCATCCCCTCGTTCTCGGCGATGTCAGGGGCGGGCGCGGGGGCGGCGCCGTCACCGTCGTCGGGCGCACCGTTGCCCACCTGTGGAGACGGTTGCGCCGCCGGGCCGGGTTGGGCCGCGCGGGCCGGGTTGGGCCTTCGGGCCGGGTTGCGCGGTGTCGCGGGCTGGGCCGTGGGGCCGGGCTGGGTCGTCGTGGCGGGTCGCCCCTTCGCCGTGCGCTGGGCGCGGGACGGCTTCGCTGCCGGCTTCGCGGCGGCCGAGGCGGGCCGGGCGGCGGTCTCGCCGTCGTCCTCGTCGTGGCGGGCGAGCCGTTTCGTCAGCGTGGACGTGTGCCGAGCGCCGGCGCGCTCCTCCTCGATTCCGAGCTCGCGCTTCATCTGCTCGAACTCGGCCGCGCTCACGTTCTCAGGATCGGGATCGGTGATGCGCCCGCCACGCCGCGCGCGCCTGGGCCCGGCCGGCTCGACGTCGGCTCCGGCGTCCGCGTAGGCGGGCACGTAGCCAAGCTCGGCCTCGATCCGGTGGCGCCGGGTGCGGTAGTGCAACTCGCGTTCCTTCCAGTGGGTCAGCACCGGGGAGGCGATGAAGATCGACGAGTACGCCCCGGACGCGACGCCGATGAGCAGCGCGAACGCGAAGTCCTTCAGCGTCGCGCCGCCGAACAGCAGCAGCGCCAGGATCGGCATCAGCGTGCACGAGGTCGTCGCCAGGGAACGGGTCAGCACCTCGCTCATTGAGCGGTTGACGATCTGCGAGAACGCGGCCCGCGGCATCCGCGGGACGTTCTCCCGCACACGGTCGAACACGATGATCGTGTCGTAGAGCGAGTAGCCCAAGATCGTCAGCAGCGCGGCCACAGTCGCTGTCGTCACCTCCCGGCCAGTCAGCGAGTACACGCCTGCCGTTATGAGCAGGTCGTGCATCAGGGCGATGAGCACGGGTACCGCGAACTTCCACTCGAAGCGGAGCGCGATGTAGGCGGAGATCACGAGCAGCGAGGCGATGATCGCGACCACCGCACTGTTGGCGACGGTCTTGCCGAAGGTCGGCCCGACCGAAGTGCTGTTGAAGTCCCGGCCGTCGTTGACGATCCCGAACTTCTGCTGCAGTTCGCTGCGGACCCGCGCGACGCCGGCCGGCTGGAGCAGCTTGGCGGAGATCTGGAAGCCGTTGGCGCCGAGCGTCTTGTCGCCGCTGACCTTCTGGACGACCGGGTCCTTGACACCGGCGGCGGTGACGACGTCCCGGACCTGTGCCACGCTCGCGCTCTGGACGAGACCGGTGGCGATCCGCGTTCCGGAGGTGAAGTCGATCCCGAGGTTGAGACCCCTGCCGCCGATCGCGAGCGCGCCGATGAGCAGGATCACGCCGGACATCGAGAAGAAGTACCGCGAGGCGCCCATGAAGTCGAACCGGACCGTCCGCCGCTTGCCACCGGCGCCGAGCGCAGACGGGCGGTGAATCGCCCGCGAGTTGCCCATCGTCATCAGGATCGCCTGCGTCGCCAGCACGGCGGTGAACAGCGAGACGATCGTGCCGATACCGAGCGTGAACGCGAAGCCCTTGACGTCCGCGGTCGCGAGCACGAACAGGATGAACGCGGTCATGATCGTGACGACGTTCGCGTCGATGATCGCGGTCAGGCCCTTCTTGTAGCCGGTGACGATGCCCTGCCGGATCGAGCGTCCGGCGCGGATCTCCTCCTTGACGCGTTCGAAGATGACGATGTTCGCGTCAGCCGCCACGCCGATGGTCAGGATCAGGCCCGCGATGCCCGGCAGCGTCAGCGTGATCGGGATGAGCTTGATCAGCGCGTAGAAGTAGACCCCGTAAATGATCAGGCCGACGGTCGCGATCACGCCGAGCACGCGGTAGAACGCGATCAGGAACACGACGACGATCAGCAGGCCGACGAGACCGGCGATGAGGCCCTGATGGAGCGCCTGCTTGCCGAGCGTCGCCGACACCTGGGACTCGGAGATGAGCTTGAGCCCGATCGGCAGCGCGCCAAGCCGCAGCTGGGTCGCGAGGTCCTGGGCGGACTGGATCGTGAAGCCGCCCGTGATGTCGGCGCCGCCGCCACCCTGGATCCCGTCCGGATAGGTCTTGAAGTCGATCTGCGGGACCGTGATCAGCTTGTTGTCGAGCGCGGTCGCGAAGTGCTGGTTGAGCTGCTGACCGAGCCCGCTCACCCGGTCGCCGCGATGCGCGATGTCCGACGTGACGCTCTGGAACGCCTTCTCCCCCTTGGACGTGAAGGAGAAGGTGACGTCCGGGCTGCCGGACTGGTCGGTCGACTGCTGCGGGTTCGTGATGTCGTTGCCGAACAGCGACACGTGGTCCTTGAGCACGTAGAACGTCGCCGAAGGATCGGTGAAGCTCTTCTGCTGCTTGGCGTTCGCGTCCGCGGCCTGGATCACGACCGTGCCCGGCGGGACGACAACCTGCTCGCCCTCCGACGCGGTCACTCCGGACGGCAGACCGGAGAGGAGATCCTGCTGGTTGTCATCGGGACCAGAGAGGAGACAGTGGACGCCGGGCGTCGGGGCCTTGCCCTGCGCCTTGGCGGCGGCCGCGCACGCAGCGCTGCCAGGGGCGGCGAACATGTAGTACTGCGGGCCGTGACGGGCGTTGTCCCCGCTCACCTTCGCCGGCTGCTTGGACGCGAGCTTGACGGCGTCATACAGAGTCATCCCGCCCGCGCCGTCACCGGGCGAGGTCGTTCCCCCCTGGCTGATCGTTGACGCCGCGGCGTCCTGGAGCTGCAACTGGCTCGCGACGGTCTTGCCGTTCGGCGTGAGCGCGTTCGCCTCCCAGTCGTAGAACTCCAATCGGGCCGTCGTGCCGACGATCTTCTCCGCCCGGGCGATGTCCTTGACGTCCGGCAGGCCGACTGAGATGTCGCCGCCGGCGGTCTGGATCTGCGGTTCGGAGACGCCGAGCTGGTCGACGCGCTGGCGCATGATGTCGACCGCCCGCTGGAGCGCGTCCTGGGTGACAACCGGTGTCTGCGCGGTCGGCTTGCCCTGGTAGACGAGCTCGACCCCGCCCTTGAGGTCGAGTCCGAGGACCGTCTTCTGCGTCGTGATCGCGACTGCCGATGCGATCAGCAGCCCGAGCACGAGGAGCAGGATGAAGCCGTTGCGCTGGCGATCGCTCATCAGGCGAGACTGATGCTAGCCACTAGTGGTTGGCCGCGTTCGTGTTCGACGGGGTGAGGACCAACAGGACTCCACCTTCCTCGTCGTCGTACGCGGGAAAGATGTCTGCGACCGCCTTCGCCGGGAGGTCGAACTCGGCGTTGACCTCGACCGGCTTGTTCTGGACGCGGACCTCCCACTCGAGCGCGGTGCCGACGTGATCGGCCCCATCCTCGAATTGCAGCCCGAGCACCTCCCTGACCGGCCGGCCCATCGCCTGCTCGGTCTTGATTCCGGTCAGCTCGAACGAGCCGCGACCACAGTCGACAATCCGGCCTTCGGCGTCGCAGGCGAAGAACGCCGCGTTCGGTGCCGGGTAGTAGTCATCGAGGAGCTCGAACAGGTACGCGAAGCCGCACTTCTGGCAGCCCCGGCTCTCCCGCCGGAAGCCGCTGTTGCGGTCGGTCCCCATCGACCGGGCGCCGCAGTGGGGACAGAGGAAGTAGTGCTCACGTGCCATACAGACCCGCCCCAGGATAGCCCGAGCCGCGGCTTTCACCGGGCCTCGCGCCGAAGAGCTACAGAAGAGTTAATGGGCCGTCCGGCTTCAGCCCCAGGTGCTCATAGGCGCGTTTCGTCGCCGCGCGCCCGCGCGGGGTCCGCTCGATCAGGCCACGCTGGAGCAGGTACGGCTCGTACACGTCCTCGATCGTGTCCTGTTCCTCGCCGACCGCGACCGCGAGCGTTGAGAGCCCGACCGGCCCGCCGGAGAACTTCTCGCAGATCGCGCGCAGGATCTCCCGATCGAGGCGGTCAAGCCCCTCATGGTCGACCTCGAGCAGGTCGAGCGCCGCCTCGGCGACCTCGGCGGTGACGACGCCGTCGTGGCGGACCTCGGCGTAGTCGCGGACGCGTTTGAGCAGCCGGTTGGCGACGCGTGGGGTCCCGCGGCTGCGGCGCGCGATCGCGACGGCACCGTCGCCCTCGATCGAGACGTCGAGCAGGCGAGCCGAGCGCTTGACGATCTTCCCGAGGTCGGTCGGGCGCGTAGTGCTCGAGGCGGTGCTGGATCCCGAACCGGTCTCGGAGCGGCGTCGTCAGCAGGCCCGCGCGGGTGGTCGCGCCGATCAGCGTGAACGGCGGCAGATCGAGGGTCACGATCCGAGCGCCGGCGCCCTGGCCGACGGTGATCGGGAGCGTCCGGTCCTCCATCGCCGGATAGAACGTCTCCTCAAGCGCCCGCGGGAGCCGATGGATCTCATCGACGAAGAACACGGCGCGGGGCTCCAGCGCGGTGAGGAACGCGGCGACGTCGCCCTTGCGCTCGAGCGCCGGGCCCGCCGTCTGCACGAACGGGACGTCGAGCTCGGCGGCGACGATCTGGGCGAGCGAGGTCTTGCCGAGCCCCGGTGGGCCCGCCAGGAGCACGTGGTCAAGCGCCTCGCCGCGGGAGGCCGCGGCCGCGATCGACACCGCAAGCTGGTCCTTCAGCCCCTCCTGACCGATGAAGTCCTCGAGCCGGCGTGGCCGCAGACTGCGGTCGAGCTCGTCCTCGGGCAACTCCTCGGGGTCCTGGATGCGGGTGGAGACGCCGCTCATCGCCGGGCCGCTTTCAGCGCGTCCGCGATCAGGTCCTCCGGACGCTCACCGCTCGCCCCGTCCAGGAGCCCGTCCGCCTCCTCCGCGCTGTAGCCGAGCCCGATCAGGCCCTGACGGGCGATCGACAGCGGGTCGTCGGCGCGGGTGATCGAGATGGAGATGCCATCCCCACCCACCCGGGTTGCGCCGACCTTCTCCCGCAGCTCGACGATGATCCGCTCGGCGGTCCGCTTCCCGATCCCGGGCACCGCCTGGAACCGGGCGCTGTCGCCGGCGGCGAGCGCCGCGAGCAGCTCCCGCGGCGGTCCGCCGGAGAGGACCGCGAGCGCGACCTTCGGCCCCACGGACTGGACGCCGAGCAGCATCAGGAACAGCTCGCGCTCCTCCTCGCTGGCGAACCCGTAGAGCTGCAGTGCATCGTCGCGGACGACGAGGTGGGCATGGAGCAGGACCTCCTCACCGACCGCTGGCACGCGCCGCAGCGTGTTCGCCGAGACGCTGAGCCGGTAGCCAACACCGCCACAGGAGACGACGACGTGGTCGGCGCGACGGACCGCGACGGTCCCTGAGACGAGCGCGATCATGCTCGGGCTACCGCCTGCGCGAACGGGGCGCGGTTGACGTCGCAGATCGCGACCGCGAGGGCGTCGGCGGCGTGGTCCGGCGTCGGCGGCCGGGGCAGGCCGAGGAGCCGCGCCACCATCCGCGCGACCTGGCCCTTGTCCGCGCGGCCGGAGCCGCACACCGCCCCCTTGACCTGCTGGGGCGTATACGCGCGCGACGGCACGCCGCGCTGCCCGGCCGCGAGCAGCACCACGCCCCGGGCCTGACCGACGGCGAAAGCGGTCCGGACGTTGGCGCCGAAGTACAGCTCCTCGATCGCGAGCGCATCGGCGCCGTGCTCGTCCAGCAGGTTGCCGACGGCGGCGTGGATGTCGGCGAGCCGGAGCTCGAGCGGAGTGCCGGGACGGGTCGCGATCACCCCGTCGGCGCGGGCGCGCAGCCGCGAGCCGACGCTCTCCACCACGCCGTAGCCCGTATTTGCGGTGCCGGGATCGATGCCGAGGACGATCATGCGACGACATTCTGCGTCCGCGCCCGGACGCCTCCCCTCCGCTGACCGATGCCGTCCCCGGCGACATTAAATTGAACGTTCAAATGACGCCCGAGGCGGCCCATACCTACGCACGCGAGCATGGCGTTTCCGGCCCGTTCTACCGGTTCATCCGCGCGCTGGCGACGCTCATCCTGCGCGGCTGGTTCCGCTTCCGGGTCCTCGGCCGCGAGCACATCCCCGACGCGGGCCCGGTGATCATCGCCCCGAACCACAAGAACTTCCTCGACCCGTTCTTCGTCGGCATCGCGACGCGCCGCCGCGTCCAGTACATGGCGAAGGCCGAGCTGATCGAAGGGGTCGGCGGCGGATTGCTCGTCCGGCTCGGAGCGTTTCCGGTCCGTCGGGGCGAGGCCGACGCCACCGCGCTCGACACCGCCCGGGCAATCCTCGCCGCCGGAGGCGTCGTCGTCCTCTTCCCAGAGGGCACGCGGGTCGAGGAGGTCGACGCGCTCGGCTCACCCCGCCATGGCGCCGGCCGGCTCGCGTTCGAAACCGGAGCCCCGATCGTGCCGGCAGCGATCTCCGGAACCGCGCACTTATGGCGCGGCGCGCTGCCAAAGGTCAGACGCGTGCAGGTCGCGTTCCTGACGCCGGTGCTGCCGGAGGCCGAGGCGCCTGACCCGCAGGCGCTCACCGAGCTCATCGACGCCCGCGTCTGGCCGGCCGTTCAGCAGGAGTACGGACGGTTGCGCGCCGCTCCCGGGCTGATCCTCGCCGGGCTGGCCGCGATCGGCATCGGCGGCGGGCTCGTCGCGCGGCGCCGCGCCAAGGCGAACACCCGCTTGCTCGGGCGGATCGAGCCGCGCAAGCTCCGCAAGCGCTGAGCCGGCGCTCAGTCAGTCGTCGGTCGGCGGCGACTTGATCCCGAGGACGCTCAGGAAGAAGCTCGAGAGGATGATCTGGACGCCGAGCATGAGCGCCACGGCGGCGGGGATCGCAAGCCGCAGGGCCGACGGGTAATCGAGGTGCTTGAACGATGAGTCGCTCCAGCGGACGACCGCGATCACCGACAGGATCAGCGAGGCGACGAGCAGCAGGACACCGCCGAGGATGCCCGCCTCAAGCGAGAAGATCTGGCGCGCCTTGCGGACGAGCTCTGAGTCCGGCAGGAAGCCCTCTGACGCGGCATACACCCGCGCGAGCACGGCGAACACGACGGCCTGGAAGCCGACGACGATCATCGCCCCGGAGTAGAGCAGCGTGTGAACGTCAAGCCGGGCGCCGAACAGGTTGGCCGGACCGGGCAGGACGATCCCGCCGAGGATCAGACCGACGAGGATCAGCGTCAGCCCGGGATAGAAGAACAGCCACTTGGGGCTGTACAGCAGGAAGAAACGGAGCGTCCGCCAGCCGTCGCGCCAGGTGCGCAGGTGCGGCGGGCGGCTGCGGAGGTCCGGCGAGAGCGTCGTCGGGACCTCGGTGACGTTGAGCTTGTACAGGGCCGCCTTGGCGACCATCTCGACGCCGAGCTCCATCCCCGGGCTCTGGAGTCCGAGCGTGGGCAGCGCGTCCCGGCGGAACGCGCGCAGGCCGCAGTAGAAGTCGCCGACCGGCGCGCGGAAGAACAGGCGGCCGAGCCAGCTCAGACCCGGATTGCCGAAGTACTGGTGCAGCGGCGGCATCGCGCCGGGGGCGATCCCGCCCTCGAACCGGTTGCCCATCACCAGATCGGCGCCGGCGTCGAGCTTCTCCAGGAAGCGTCCGAGGTGGCGGAAGTCGTAGGAGCCGTCGGCGTCGCCCATCAGGATGTACTTGCCGCGCGCGGCGGCGAACCCGCCCTGGAGCGCGCTCCCGTATCCCTTGTTCGTGACGTGCACGACCCGCGCGCCCATCGATTCCGCCAACTCGATCGATCCGTCGGTCGAGCCGTTGTCGGCGATCAGGATCTCGCCCTTGACCCCGGTCGACTCGATCGCCGTCTTCGCCATCTCGATGCACGGCGCGAGCGATTCGGCCTCGTTGAGGCACGGCATCACGATCGTGACGTCGTAGGCGTCCTGGTCGGCGGTGGTGTGGTCGCTACGGATTTCGGTCGCAGAGACCATGTCTGGCGCGGAGGTACTCATCTTCTGGGCAGCGTGACAGCTCGCAGATCGGCAGGCCGGCGACGGCTGAGGTTACCAACGAGGCTTGACCCGTCGTCCACAAGGTCAGCGAGAAAGTGTGACTGTACTGTGTCGCGCGGATGATTGGCTCTGAAGAGGCCACCCGGCCCAGCGAGCGCGGTGCGTCGTCGGTCCCGCCGGCGGCCGCAGCGGCCGAGCGCGGGTGGCTCAAAGACACGTCGATTCCGTACCTGGTCGCGGGCGCATTCGTGCTCGCGCTGATCAGCGTGCTCCTGATCGATTGGGTGCCGAGCTCGGATCCGTGGGCGTGGCTCGGCTGGGGCCAGGAGATCACGTCGTCGCACATCTCGCTGTCCCTGTCCGGCGGCCCGTCCTGGAAGCCGTTCCCGGTCGTGTTCACGACCGTCTTCTCGTTGTTCGGCCACGCCGCGCCGGATATGTGGCTCGTCGTCACGCGCACCGCCGGACTGCTCGCGATCATCGCGATGTTCCGCCTGGGCCGGCGGTTCGGCGGGATCGTCGCCGGCGTCGTCGCGGTCATCGCCCTGTGTTTCGTGCAGGACGCGCTGTTCTACTTCGCCCGGGGCGCGTCGGAGCCGGTCGTCGCCGCGACGACGCTGTGGGCGATCGACCGCCACCTCGCCGGATCGCCCCGGATCGCCTACGTGCTCCTGTTCCTGGCGACGATGAACCGGCCTGAGTTCAGCGCGTTTCTCGGGCTCTACGCGATCTACATGTGGCTGCGGGTGCCGGGATCGCGACCACTCGTCGCCACCGGGATCATCCTCGTCCCGATCGCCTGGCTGCTCGGGCCGTACATCATCAGCGGGAACGCCTTCCAGGCGGGCAGCGCCGCCCTCGGCGGGACTGGCAGCCCAGGCGGCGCGATCCCCGAACTGCGCAGCTCGGCGGGTCTGATGAGCGTGCCGACGCTCGTGCTCGCCGCCGTCGGGCTCGGTTTCGCCTACGTCCGGCGTGAGGTCGTGCTCCTGTGGCTCGCGGGGGCCGCCGCGCTGTGGGCGGTGATGGTGGCGCTGATGACCCAGGTCGCGTACGGGCTGCCCCGATACCTGCTGCCGGCGGGCATGGTCGCGTGCGTGCTCGCGGGGGTCGGGGTCGCACGGATCGGCGAGTTCGTCGGCGAGCGTGTCAAGGGCCCGCGGATCAAGGGCGTATCGGTGAGCGGGGCGGTCGCGGTGCTCGCCGTGTGCGCGCTCACGCTCCCGTGGTCGATCGACCGGGTGAGCAACCTCGTCCTCCAGAGCGGCCAGGCCAACCAGGCCGCGTACTACCAGGACCGTCTGTTCACGCTCGTCGATCGGCTCGGCGGGCGCCAGGTCATCCTCCCGTGCCGCACGAGCGGGGCGGCGATCAACCACACGGTCGGCAGCGCGCTCGCCTGGAAGCTGCAGGTGCCCGAGCGCCGGATCCACGGCACGATGCACGGCACCGGCTACGTGTTCCAGGCGCCGAAGACGCGCAACACCGGCTCACCGCCGAAGATCGCCCACCACCGGGCGATCCGCCTCGTGACCTCGTACCCGCCGTGGACGGTGCTGCTCGTGCGCTTCCACGGGGTCACCGGGCCGATCCGGTGCCCGGCGGGACAGCGGACGCCGGCGTAGCCGCGGACGCCGGCGGCGGCGACGCGCGGCAACTTGTCCACCTTCGCTACGCGCTCGTGAACCGGCAGTGGATCAGCGTTTTCACGACCCGGAAGCCGTCCGCGGCGGTCAGCTTCTTGCCCTCGTCGCTGCCGCGGGCGTGGTAGTGCACGGGGACCTCGAAGATGCGCTCGCCGCGCTGGATCAGCCGGGCGGTGATCTCCGGCTCGATCGTGAACCCGCTCGCGTGCAGGGGCAGCGCCCGGAACACGTCGGTCCGGATCATCTTGTGGCAGGTCATGATGTCCCGCATGTAGACGTTGAAGAGGATGTTGCAGGCGAGCGTCACCCCCTTGTTCCCGAGCACGAACAGGAACGAGTGGCTCGAGTAGCCGTCAAACGCCCGCACGCCGAAGCACGCATTGGTGCGCCCCTCGAGCAGCGGCGGCATCAGCAGGCCGAGATCGGCGGGCTCATACTCGAGGTCGGCGTCGAAGATGGCTGACAACTCCCCTCGCGCCTCGCGCAGGCCGGTCTGGATCGCCGCCCCCTTGCCCTGGTTGACGGGATGCTCCAACAGCCGGACGCGATCGCCCCACTGACCCTCACGGAGAATGTCGCGGGTGCCATCGGTCGAGCCGTCGTCGACGATGATCAGTTCAAAGTCCGTCGGGAGCGTCGTGTCGAGGACTTCGGCGATTGCTCGCTCGACACGCTCCCGCTCGTTGTACACGGGCATCAGGATCGAGAGCATGAGCGAGAGGGAGCGTCGAGCACAATGGCGGGTGGTCGGGGCGTTCCGAGGCGCTCCGCAGGGTCGGCGATGGTAGCGGAGGAGCTCACTTTCGGGCAGGATGCCGGGCGTGAGTGACGAGGCAGCCGAACTGCTGGAGGGGCTGGACGACGACCACCGCGCCGCGCGCGAGCGGCTGCTCGCCCGTCTCCGTGACGACGGATTCTCCGACGAGGAGCTCCGCGCGGCGGCCGCCGAGGACCGGCTCGCACTGCTGCCGGTCGAGCGCGTGCTCGGCGCCCGGTACACGGCGTCGGAGATCGAGGAGCGCACGGGAGTTCCGGCCGGCCTGATCGTCCGCGTGCGCCAGCTGCTCGGGCTCCCGAAGCCCGGCTCCGGAGGATCGCGCGTTCGGCGACGACGACATCGAGACCGCCCAGTCGATCAAGCTGTTCCTCGAGACCGGTTTCACCGAGGACGAGATCGCCGGGATCACCCGCGTGCTCGGAGAGGGCATGTCCCGGCTCGCCGCGACCACGACGGCGGCGTTCGTGCGGACGTTCCTGGAGGCCGGCGACGACGAGGACGCGGTCGCCGACCGGTTCGCGAGCATGACCGAGGAGCTCGTGCCGGCGGTGCGTCCGATCCTCGTCGGCGCCTTCAACGCCCACCTGCGGGACGGGGTGCGGCGGGGCATTCTCGGGCGAGCGGAGCTCGAGGCCGGCCAGATCCCGGACTCGGTCCAGGCGGCGGTGTGCTTCGCGGACCTCGTCGGCTTCACCCGACTCGGCGGCGAGGTCGGGCCCGAGGAGCTCGGCAGCGTGGCCGGCGGCCTGGCGGCGATCGCCAACGAGGTGGTCAAGCCGCCGGTGCGCCTCATCAAGACGATCGGGGACGCCGCCATGTTCGTCAGTCCCGACCCGGCACCACTCGTCGCGGTCGCGCTGTCGCTCGTCGAGGCCGTGCAGGCCGCCGACCTGCCGGCGCTCCGGGCCGGGATCGCCTTCGGTCCGGCGCTCCTGCGCGCCGGGGACTTCTACGGCCACTCGGTCAACCTCGCGAGCCGCGTCACCGGGATCGCGCGGCCGGAGTCGGTGCTGTGCACGACGGAGGTGCACGACGCCGCCGCCGAGCAGTTCGAGTGGTCGTTCGCCGGCAGGCACCGGCTGAAGGGCATCCCCGAGCGTGTGCCGCTGTACCGCGCCCACCGGATCGAGACGCCGGCCGAGGAGAGCGAGCGGGAGGCCGACGACAGCACGCCGGCCAAGGTTCGCCGCGCCACCCCAAAACGCAGCCGCCGCCGCGAGCGGACCGCGGACGGCTGATCGGGCCGCGCCGACGCGGGACTCGTCCGGCAACCGGTGGCGGGTGCGCCGGTTAGTCTCCGGGGATGAAAGAACTCTCTATGCAGCATGGACGGCTGCGGGGCGTCCGGGGCGCGGTGCTCGTGCTGGCGGCGGTGGCCGCGAGTGTGGCCCTCCCAGCCGGCGCTCTCGGCGCGACCAAGCACGCGCCGAAGGCCCCGTCCGGTCTCGCCTTCTACTCCCCGCCGGCCCGGCTTCTCGCCGGCACACCCGGCACCGTCATCTGGTCGCGCACGATCGCGACGCCGCACGCGCTCACGAGCGCAGCCCGCACCACCCTGGTGCTCTACCGCTCGGTCCTGCCGAACGGCAAGCCGACCGCGGTCTCCGGCCTCGTGTTCACGCCGCGCGGCCACGCGCCGAAGCATGGCTGGAAGCTGATCGACTGGGCGCACGGCACGACCGGCATCGCCGACATCTGCGCCCCGTCGCGGGCTGCGGGCACGTCGTATGTGTACCCGCAGTTCAACGGCTGGCTGAAGGCCGGCTACGCGATCGCCCAGACCGACTACCAGGGACTCGGCACGCCCGGGACGCACCTGTACCTGATCGGCCACGCCGAGGGGCGCTCGGTCGTCGACGCCGCGCTCGCCGCCCGGCACCTGTACCCGAGCATCGGCCGGCGCTACGTGATCGCCGGGCACTCGCAGGGCGGCCAGTCGGCGCTGTTCGCGGCCGCCGAGTCGGCGCACGACGCCCCGGGCCTCGCGTTCGCCGGCGTCGCAGCCTTCGCGCCGGCGTCGCATCTCAAGACGCAGGTCCAGGCCGCGGGGGCGCTGACCAAGCCCGGCGGTGGACTGAGCGCGCTCGGCGGGCTGATCCTGACGGGCGCGGCCGCCGCGTCGCCGGCGGTCGACCTGCACGCGCTGCTCACGCCGGCGGCGTACGCGCTGGTCCCGGCGGTCCAGCGCGAGTGCACGGCGGCGCTGTCGGAGCCGAACTCGTGGGGTGGGCTCGCGCCGGCTCAGATCGAGCGCCCGGGCGCCGACCCGACCGCGCTGTACCGCGTGCTCGACGGCGAGAACCCGGCGCTGAAGATCGCCGCGCCGGTGATCATCCTCCAGGGGTCGGCGGACACGACCGTGTTCCCGGTGTTCACCAACCAGCTCCACGCCGAGCTCGTCGCCAAGGGCGACCACGTCCAGTACGACGTCGTCCAGGGCGCGGTCCACGGGAACGTCGTCGCGCTCGGCGACGGAACGTTCACGAGCTGGCTGACCCAGCGATTCCGGTAGGGGGGTTGATGGGCCTGAGTGGGGCTATAGCCCCACTCAGGCCCGCCGAGCCTAGGAGACGGCGACGAGGTCGACGACGAACACGAGCGCCGCGTTCGCCGGGATCGTCGGCGGGCTGCCGGTCTTCCCGTAGGCGAGGTCCGCCGGGATGATCAGCTCACGCCGACCGCCGACCTTCATGCCGACGAGGCCCTTGTCCCAGCCTGGGATGACGCGCCCTGGCCGAGCGTGAACGGGAACGTCTGGCTGCGCTTCCACGAGGAGTCGAACTCCTTGCCGCCCTTGTAGAGCACGCCGACGTAGTTGACCGTCAGCTGCTTACCGGCGGCGGCGGTCGCGCCGGTGCCCGTGATCAGGTCCTTGACGATGAGTTTCGTCGGCGCGGCACCGCTCGGAACGGTGACCGTCGGCTTCTTGGACAGCGGCCCGCTGGTCGGCGTTGCCGCCGTCGCGGTCGTTGAGCTCGTGGTGGAGGTGGTGGACGCGGCCGCCGTCGCGGCGGCGGTGGTGGCGCCCGCGGAGGGCGCGGGCTGAACGCCAGGCGCCTTGGAGCTTCCGCACGCGGCAAGCCCACCGGCGGCCGCGAGCGCGAGGAGTGAGGTACTGATCGTCTTCGAAGTCATGAAGGGCGGGAGCGTAGCGAGCCGCCCGAAGAGCCGGTTAAGAGAGCGACTCCCGGGTCAGCCGGCGATCCGCTCGAGCACGTCCGCGTCGACGTCAAAGTTCGCGTGGACGACGTTGACGTCGTCTAGCTCCTCGAGCGCGTCGATCAGCTTCAGCAGCTTGGCCGCGTCGGCCTCCTCCAGCGGTACCCGCACCCGCGGGCGCTGGTCGACGTCGGCGGACTCGATCTCGACGCCGGCCTCCTGCAAAGCGTCGCGCACAGCCCCGAGGTCACCCGGCTCGGTGACCACCTCGAGCACGTCCTCGTCGATCGCGATATCCAGGGCGCCGGCGTCGATCGCCGGCATCAGGTCGTCCTCGTCATATCGGGTTCCGTCGACGACGATCACGCCCTGCTTGTCGAACAGGTAGGAGACCGATCCGGGCTCGCCGAGGTTCCCTGAGTGCTTGCCGAGCAGGTGCCGGACGTCGGCGCCGGTGCGATTGCGGTTGTCGGTGAACGCCTCGATCAGCAACGCGACGCCGCCGGGGCCGTAGCCCTCGTAGAGGACGGTCTCGATCGCGTCGGCATCGACACCTTCGCCGGTGCCCTTGGCGATCGCCCGCTCGATGTTGTCCTTCGGCATCGACGCATCACGGGCCTTCTGGATCGCGAGCGCCAGGCCCGGATTGCCGTCCGGATCGCCGCCGCCCTCGCGGGCCGCCACCGTGATCGCCCGTGCCAGCTTGGTGAAGTGCTGGCCGCGACGCGCGTCGACGACCGCCTTCTTGTGCTTGATCGAATGCCACTTCGAATGACCTGACATAGCGAAATAGGAGTCTAGACACGACGGCCTCGGCCGGAGGGGTTAGGCTGCGGGCCATGAAACGCACTTTCCTGGCCGGTCTCGTCCTGACGCTGCTCGCGCTCGCCGGGTGCGGGTCGTCGAGCTCCAGCTCGAGCTCCGGCAACACCGGCTCCTCGCCCACGAGCTCCGCCACCTCGAGCGCCTCAACGTCCGCCTCCGCCCCGTCCGGAGGTGCCTCTGTCTCCGGCGGCGGCAGCACGATCAAGGTGACGATGAAGAGCCTCGCGTTCGTCCCGAAGAGCGTCACGGCGAAGGTCGGGGAGACCGTGCAGTGGACCAACGACGATCAGCCACCCCACAACGTCACGTACGTGAGCGGCCCGAAATTCACCTCGTCGGGGACGATGAACACCGCTGACAAGTTTCAAATCAAGCTGACCGCACCGGGCACGATCCACTACGTGTGCACGATTCACCCGTTCATGAAGGCAACGATCGTGGTGTCCAAGTGACCGCCAATCCCGCCATCTTCAAGGCCTACGACATCCGCGGGATCTACGGCGATGACATCGATGCCGGGATCGCGGAACAGATCGGCCGCGCGTTCGCGCAGGTGATCGCCGACCTGGAGGGCAAGCCGACGACCGAGCTGCGGCTCGGGCTCGGCCACGACATGCGGCTGAGCGCCCCGGAGCTCTCGGACGCCTATCTGCGGGGGATGACCGCGGAAGGCGCCACGGTGTTCGACGCCGGCCTCGTCGGAACCGAGATGCTGTATTTCCTCGTCGGCTCCCGGGAGCTCGACGGCGGCCTGATGTGCACGGCGTCGCACAACCCAAAGGCCTACACCGGCGCCAAGCTGGTCAAGCGGGGCGCGATCGCGCTCTCCGGAGACGCCGGGATCGGCGATGTCCGCAAGCGGATCGAGGCCGGCCTCGGCGACGCGCCCGGCGGCGGCTCGGTGCGAGGACGTCGACATCGGCGACGAGTTCCGCGCGGCGGCGCTGGCGGTGATCGATGCCGATGCGGTCAAGCCGCTGAAGGTCGTCGTCGACGGCGGCAACGGGATGGCCGGACCGATGGTCGGCCCGCTGCTCGAGCGGCTCGGTCTCGAGCTCGTCGAGGCGTACTGGAAGCCGGATGGCAACTTCCCCGATCACGAGCCAAACCCGATGCTCCCCGAGAACCGCGAGTTCATCATGCGCGAGGTCGTCGAGAAGGGCGCCGATCTTGGGATCGCCTGGGACGGTGACGCCGACCGCTGCTTCTTCATCGACGAGACCGGTGCGTTCGTCGACGGTGACTTCCTGACCGCGCTGCTCGCCGACTCGATGCTCCGCAAGCAGCCGCAGGCGACGATCCTGTACGACGTCCGGGCGAGCCGCGCCGTCGCCGACACGGTCGAGCGGGCCGGCGGACGGGCGCTGATGAACCGGGTCGGTCACGCGTTCTTCAAGACCCGCATGCGGGATGAGAACGCGACGTTCGGAGGCGAGGTCTCCGGCCACTACTACTTCCGCGACTTCTACTGCGCGGACTCGGGCACGATCCCGGCGCTGCTGATCCTCGAGCTGCTCTCGACCGAGGGCAAGAAGATGTCCGAGCTGCTCGAGCCCTACCGCAGCAAGTACTTCATCTCGGGCGAGATCAACACCGAGGTCTCCGACCAGGAAGCGAAGCTCGCCGCGCTCGCCGAGAAATACGCGGACGGCCACCAGTACCACCTCGACGGCCTGTCGGTCGAGTACGACGACTGGCACTTCAACGTTCGGCCGTCGAACACCGAGCCGCTCCTGCGGCTGTGCCTGGAGTCGCTTGCCTCACACGAGGACATGGAGCGCCGGCGCGACGAAGTGCTCGCCGTGATCCGTTCGTGAGCGCCACCGACCCCGGCGCCGACGACGGCGGTGCCGCCGAATCGCTCGCGCTTGCCGAGCGCGCCGGCATTCACCGTCTCGCCGTGCCGACGCCGTTCCTCGTCGGCCGGGTCAACTGTTACCTGATCGAGGACGAGCCGCTCACGCTCATCGACACTGGGCCAAACTCCGGCAAGTCGCTCGATGAGCTCGAGCGGGCGCTGCATGAGCACGGTCACGGCATCGAGGACCTGGGGCTGATCGTGATCACCCACCAGCACATGGACCACGTCGGCCTGCTCGAGATCCTGGCTCGCCGGTCGACCGCCGAGGTGGCAGCGCTGCACCTGCTCGGGCCCTACCTGGAGAACTTCAGCACCTCAGCGACCGCCGATGACGAGTTCTCGCAGGGGATCATGCGGCGATACGGCGTCCCGTCGGATCTGACGACCGTGCTCGGCTCCGTTGGCGCCGCCTTCCGGGCGTTCGGCTCGAGCGGGCATATCGACCGCGGCCTGAAGGACGGGGACACGCTTCGGTTGCGCGACCGCACGCTGCGCGTCTTTCACCGGCCCGGGCACAGCCCCTCGGACACGATCTTCTGGGATGAGGAGCGCCGAATCCTGCTTGCCGGCGACCACCTGCTCGCCCATATCTCCTCGAATCCGCTCGTGTCCCGGCCGCTCGCCGCGCCCGAGGACGGACAGCCGGTGGAGCGGCCGCGGGCGCTCGTCGACTACATGACCTCGATGCGCGCCACGCGCGAGCTCCCGGCCGAGCTCATCCTCTCCGGCCACGGCGATCCGATCCGCGACCACCGGACGCTCATCGACGAGCGGTTCCGAATGCACGAGCGGCGCGCGCGCAAGATGCTGCGGATGCTCGAGGACGAGCCGCTCACCGGGTATGAGGTCGCTCTGCGGATGTGGGGCAATGTCGCCGTCACCCAGGCCTACCTGACGCTGTCCGAGGTCCTCGGGCACATGGATCTGCTCATCGGCGAGGGCCGCGTGCAGGAGCGCTCAGAGGGCGGATTGGTGCGGTTTGCGTCGGTCTGAGTAGCATCAGTACTAATCCACGGGGCTCATCCCCGCGGGTAGGGCACTGATGCACACGTCGCGCAGCTTCGGGATAACTGTCTGATGACCGGGCGCCCGGAGCTCCGCGGCGTGGATGGCGCCGACGAGCCGGACACCGCGGCGGGGGCGCCGGTCTCCGCCGAGAGCTACCAGCGTCTGCTCGAGCGGGTACCCGCGATCATCTACATCGCCGACGCCGGAGAGGTCGGCCGTTGGCACTACGTGAGTCCTCAGATCGAGGCGATCCTCGGTTTCACGGCGGAAGAGTGGTGTGCTGACCCGGGGCTGTGGGCGGAGCGGCTACATCCGGACGACCGGGCCCGGGTGCTCCGCGGCGAGACGGCCGCGACCGGTGAGAAGCCGCGGGCGAGCATTCACGACGGGTCCGCGAAGTCGGTTGCCGCCGAGTACCGGCTGCGTCACCGTGACGGCCACGCCGTATGGGTCCGGGACGACGCGATCCTCGTCCGCGAGCCCGACGGCACGAACCGGTGGCACGGCGTGATCTCGGAAATCACCGAGCGCAAACGAGCTGAGGCCGAGCTCGAGCGCCGTGCCGCCCAGCAGTCCGCGGTCGCCCGCCTCGGCGAGCACGCGCTGGAGGGCGCGACGACTGCCGAGCTGATGCACGAGGCGGTGGCGGCCGCCGCCGAGAGCCTCGGCGTCGAGATCGCGGGCGTGTTCGAACTCCTCGAGGATGAGGACGCGCTCGTCCGGCGGAGCGGCATCGGGGACGAGGAACGGCCCGGTGGACTGCGCGTTCCCACCGGCGCCGGGTCGCAGTCTGGCTACACGATCGTGTCCGGTGCCCCCGTCGTGGTTAAGGACTGGACGACCGAGCAGCGGTTCGCGCAGTCGGCGCTGTCGCTCGAGCTCGGCGCGCTCAGCGGGGTGTCCGTGGCGATCGTCAGCCGCCGCGGCCCGTTCGGCGTGCTCATCGTGCAGTCCCGTACGCGGCGCTCGTATGCGCGCGGCGACGTCGACTTCCTCCAGGCCCTGGCGAACGTGCTCGCGGACGCGCTCGAGCGACAGGCCACCGAGGACCGGATGCGCCACCGGGCACTCCACGACGCGCTCACCGGTCTGCCCAATCGCGTCCTGTTCCTCGACCGGCTCGACCAGGCGCTCAGCCGGCAGCGGCGCAGCAAGTCGGCCGCCGCCGTCCTGTTCCTCGATCTCGATCACTTCAAGCTCGTCAACGACAGCCTCGGCCATCAGGTCGGAGACGAACTGCTCGCCGCGGTGGCGCCGCGGATCAAGCAGGCGGTCCGGATGAGCGACACCGTCGCGCGGTTCGGAGGCGATGAGTTCGGGATCCTGCTCGAGGACGTCTCCGGCGACCGGGAGGCCGTCGACACCGCACAGCGGATCGCGGCGGTGTTCACGCGCCCGTTCGTGCTCGCCGGCCGCGAGCACTTCGTGACGACGAGCATCGGCATCGCGATCGCGCGGGGCGGCGAGCACGCCGAGGAGCTCATCCGCGACGCCGACGCCGCGATGTACCGCGCCAAGGAACACGGCCGCGCGCGCTACGAGCTCTTCGATGAGGTCATGCGCGGCCGCGCGATCGCGCGACTGCGCGTCGAGAACGACCTCCGCCGGGCGCTCGAGCGCGATGAACTGCGGCTGGACTACCAGCCGGTGGTCACGCTCCACGGACATCAGATCGTGCAAGTCGAGGCGCTGCTGCGCTGGGATCACCCAGAGCGTGGAGTCGTCTCGCCGGGCGACTTCATCCCGGTCGCCGAGGAGAACGGGCTCATCGAACCGATCGGTCGCTGGGTGCTCGAGCAGGCGTGCCGCCAGGCCGCGCTGTGGCATCGCGACCGCCCGGACGAGCGTCCGGTGTCCGTGAGCGTCAACCTGTCGACGATCCAGGTCGCCAAGCGCGGGCTCGCCGACGCCGTGGCCGAGGTGCTCGCCACGACGCACCTGCCGGCCCACTGCCTGAGCCTCGAGATCACCGAGAGCGCGATGCTCCGCGACGTGGCGACGCTCGCCGACGCGCTGCACGCACTGGGGGCGCTCGGTTTGCGGATCGTGCTCGATGACTTCGGGACCGGGTCATCCTCGCTCGGCTACCTCACGCACCTGCCGCTCGACGCGATCAAGATCGATCGCTCGTTCGTCGACGGCCTCGGCCGCGACCGGCGGGCGACCGCGATCACCCAGGCGATCGTCGCGATGGCCCAGGCACTGTCGCTCCAGGTCATCGGCGAAGGGGTCGAGACCGAGGAGCAGGCGGAGGCGCTCTCAGCGCTCGGCTGCCAGCTCGCGCAGGGATTCCTGTTCGCACCCCCGGTCGCACCGACCGAGATCGAGCACATGTTCGACGGGGGCAGCGGCTGGCTCGAGGCCCGCCGCGCGCGGACCTAGATGTCCGTGTCGGCGGTTTCCCGCCTGCGTCCGAGCGTTCCAAGCGACAAGGGATCCTGAGACGCGTTCCAGATCGGCACGAATTCCCACGCGTGTCGCCCGGCGGAGCCGCGCGGGCGATTGAGCCGATCTGAGCGGCACGATCTCCCGCGCACCGTCTGCGCCCCGACGCGCGGGAACGCGTGCCGGTCGCGATCGGCGGTTCACTGATACGCGCTGGTGCCGGGCCGAACCGGCGAGACGGTCACGGTGCGGCACTCGAACGCCCCGCCGGGGATCGTCGTCCGGAGCGTGGCCGTGTCGTTCGGCGGGATCACCTGGAGGCCGTAGGCGGTGGCGCAACCCTGGGTGCCGTTGATCCCGTGGGTGACTCCGAGGCGGAACGAGACGCTGTCGCCGGGTGCGACGTTGATCCCGATCTCCGCCGCGTCCCCGAAGAAGTCATGGGTCGTGTGGGTCGGGACCGTCGGCAGCGGCTGACCGGCCTTGTCGAGGAACAGCACGCCCGGGTAGCCAAAGGTGTGGCATGTGCTCGAGCCCGTGTTGCGCATGGCGACGCCGATTTCCCCATGGCCGGTGGCGCCCTGCTGACCGAGAATGCGCAGCGCGAGCGTGCCCGCGGTGCACAACGGAGGCGCGGCGGATGTGGTGCTCGCACTGCTGCTCGTGGTTGCGCTCGTGGTTGACGGAGTCGAGCTCGTGGCGGCGCTCGTCGGGCTCGAGGCCGCACTCGTGACGGTCGTCGTCACCGTCTTCGAGCTGCCGCAACCGGCGACGGCAACCGCCGCCGCGAGCGCCACCGTCGCGAGCGCCATGCCGCGCGTCCTCGTAACCCGCATACGTGTGTGTTCGGCTACGGCGGCCCGCATCCTCCCTGCGTCGTGCGACTATCCGCGCCACGATGGCTGAGCGACACCGCTTCGACCCGATCAAGCCGGCGAGCTATTTTCGGGCCGGCGAGACCCTCAAGGCGGCCCTGGAGAAGCACGATCCGTTCTGGGGCCCTCAGCTCATCGTGCTGGCGGCGATCGCGCTCGACCTCTCGCTTCCGGAGAAGCTGACGATCGGACCGAACTGGCTGCTCCCATCGTTTGAAGGCCTGCTGCTGCTCGCGCTGCTCATCGCCTCGCCGCACCCGCGGATGCGGCACTCGCCGACGCGCAGGAAGCTTGCGGTGACGCTGATCGCCTTCGTCAGCCTCGTCAACGTCGTCTCGCTCGTGCTGCTGATTCACTACCTGCTGCACCACACCGCGAGCCGGGGCGAGGGTCGGCCGCTCATCCTCGCCGGGATCGTCCTGTGGGTCACGAACGTGCTGCTCTTTGGGCTCTGGTACTGGGAGCTTGACCGCGGCGGCCCGATCGACCGGGCGATGCGGCCCGACGCATTTCCGGACTTCCTGTTCCCGCAGATGACCGACGCCGCCAAATTCGCCCCGCCGGGGTGGATGCCCGACCTGCTCGATTACCTCTACCTCTCATTCACGAACGCGACCGCGTTCAGCCCCACGGATACGATGCCCCTCTCCCGGAGAGCCAAGCTGCTGATGACCGCCCAAGCGCTCTCGGCGCTGCTGACGATCGGCCTGATCGTGGCGCGAGCTGTGAATATCTTGACCTGATGCACCGTCCCCCCGGCACCCATCAACCGCGCAAGCGGCGGCACCTCGACTGGGAGCTGATCGCCTGTGGCTTCAGCGGCCACCACCTCGTCGGCACCGACGCCCGCGAGCTGCGTGAGGACGACTGGGTGTTTGCCCGCGAACAGCCCCCGATCCGGTGGTACCGATGCCTGCGTTGCGACAGCTGGCTGCCGCTCGAGCCCCCGGAGCAGCCGACAGCCGAGCACCCGCCGGATCGGGACGACATCAAAGTCCCGCTCCGCGGCAAGGCGCTGCGCGACCGGGTGGTCCTACGCCTGATCGCGATCGACCGCGCGTTTCACTTCGTCATCCTGCTGCTGCTCGGGATCGGGGTGATCGCATTCGCGGGGAACGAGGCGAGCCTGCGCAACGCCTACTACAAGATCCTCACGGCGCTCCAGGGCGGTGTCGCCGGCGGTCCGGTGCAGACCTCCGGCCACGTGGGGATCCTCCACGAGTTCGACCGGCTGTTCACGCTGCGGGCGGGGACGCTGCGTGAGGTGGGTATCGCGCTCTTGTCCTACGGCATCCTCGAGGGCATCGAGGCCGTTGGGCTGTGGTACACGAAACGGTGGGCCGAGTACCTGACGTTCATCGCCACGACGCTGCTGCTGCCGCTCGAGATCTACGAGCTCATCCACCGCCAGTCGGCGCTGAAGATCATCGGCTTCATCGTCAACGTCGCGGTCGTCGTCTACCTCCTGTACGCCAAGCGGTTGTTCGGTTTGCGCGGCGGCGGCAGGGTCGACGAGGAGGTGCGCGCCCGGGATATGAGCTGGGAGACGATCGAGCGCGTCGCGCCGCCGGTGGCTCCCGCCCAGGTGGGCGCGTGACCGCGACCGGCGACGCGCTTCAGGCCGACATCCAGCGGATCGGCGCCGAGCTGGCCGCCGGGTTTCCCTCCAGCCGCGGGCATCCGGTGCGTGCCCTCGACGCCCGGGCGATGGACCTCGCCGCCCGCGACCGTGAGCTGAAGGCCGCGCTGTTCCGGTTCGTCGACGTCGTCCCGGCGTGCCGTTCGCTCGATGACCTCGCGCGGCATCTGGCGAGCTTTCTCGGGGAGGTTCCGGACGCCTCGACCCCGATCACCACGGCGATGAAGATCGCGCACACGAAGGCGGGTCGGACCGCGCTCGGCGCCGCCGCTGCGGGCGGCGTCAAGCACATGGCCCACCGGTTCATCGTCGGCGAGACCCCCGCGGCCGCGCTCGGGGTCCTCCGCGGGCTGTGGGAGCGCGGCGTGGCGAGCACCGTCGATCTGCTCGGAGAGGCGACGGTCACCGATGCCGAGGCCGACGGCTACGCCGGGCGCTGCACCGACGCGCTCGAGCAGATCGCCCGCGAGTCGACCCGCTGGCCGGCGCGGCCGATGCTGGAGCACGACTCCTCCGGTCCGCTCGCCCGGGCGAACGTCTCGGTCAAGGTCTCGGCGCTCACCCCCGTGCTGCGACCGGACGCACCGTCGCTCGGCCGCGAAGATGCCGGCCGGCGCCTGCGACCGCTGTTGCGGCGGGCCCACGAGCTCGGCGCCCACGTCCACATCGACATGGAGTCGCTCGACTCCCGCGAGGCGGTGCTCGAACTCGTCCTCGCAATGCTCGGCGAGGACGAGTTCCGGGACGGGCCCTCGGCCGGCCTCGTGCTCCAGGCTTATCTGCGTGATTCGCCTGACACGCTGACGACGATCCTCGACTGGGCGCAGCGCACCGAGCGGACGCCGCCGCTGACGATTCGGCTCGTCAAGGGCGCCTACTGGGACCACGAACTCGTCCAGGCGGCGCAGCACGGGTGGCCAGCCCCGGTGTTTGAGGTCAAGGCCGAGTGTGACCGCAACTTCGAAGCCCTCACGCGCCGACTCGTCGCCGCGCGTCCCGCCGTCCGGGTCGCCATCGCCTCGCACAACCTCCGCTCGATGGCGCACGCGATCGCGGTCAACCGGGCGGCCGGCGGCGCCGATCACGACCTCGAGCTGCAGGTGCTCCGCGGGCTCGGGGACGATCTCCAGGCGGCGCTCGCGTCGCTCGGCATGCGGGTGCGCACCTACTGTCCGGTCGGCGATCTCGTCGCCGGGATGGCGTATCTCGTGCGGCGGCTGCTCGAGAACACGAGCAACGAGTCGTTCCTGCACGAGCAGGCGAGCGGGGTGCCGCTCGAGCAGCTCCTCGCCGCGCCCTGAGCGCCCGCTTCCCGCTCACAAAATCCCTGCAAACGCTCATGGTTGCGCGATTTGCCAATAGTCGGTATGTTGAAATGAGAACCGCACCGATACGGACGGGCAGCGATCGAGACCGTGGCGCCCGGACGGCCGCATAACAAGGGCGGACCTGGTTGATCCAGGCCTGGTTAAGGCCGCGACGAGGACAGGGACTGTGAGGAACGTATCCACGATTGAGCGCGTGGCCGGAGGCCCGCGCGCGCTGACGGATCCCGACAGGCTCGCGGATCCCGACATGCTGACCGACCCGGTCCCGTCCGCGGTTCCGGGGCGCTCGCTGTCAGCGGCGCCGCCTTTGCCGCGCGAGCCGATCCGGGAGCCTGCTGCCGTCCGTGCGCGACGCCAGGTTCCGCCGCCTGCTCGGCATCGCCGATCTCGGCGCGGCGGCGGGCGGGCTGTTCCTCGCCGGCGCGCTGCGCGGTCACGCCGCCGGTCTCGTCGCAGCGTTGACGATCCCGCTGATCGTGCTGCTGGCCAAGATGACCGGACGCTACGACCACGACGAGGTCGTCCTGCGCAAGTCCACGCTCGACGAGATCCCGGCGCTGCTGGGCCTCGCGGCGGCGTTCGCGCTGACGTGGTCGGCGATCGTATTCGTGGTCGGTGGTCATCCAAACCTTCACGGCTCGGGCGTCGTGCTCCTCTGCGGATCGACCGCCGCGCTGCTCATCGCCGGCCGGGCGGGCGCGCGCGCCCTGGCGCAGTCCTCGGCCCCGCGCGAGCGAGTGCTCATTGTCGGCAGCGCCGGCGCGCGTGAACAGCTGGCGCAATCGCTCGCGTCCGATCCGGGTGCGCATCTGGAGGTCGTCGGGTTCCTGCCGCTCGAGGACGAGCGGCGGGCGGCCGTCGACTGGGGGGCGCGCTCACGGCGAAAGCGCACCATGGGCTTCGACGACCTGTCGTCGGTCGTCCGCGAGCTCGACGTCGACCGGGTGTTCCTGATTCCGACTTCGGCCGACAACGAGACGATGCTGGACGCGGTCACGCAGACGGTGGCGCTCGGGATCAAGGTGTCGATCGTGCCGCGGCTGTTTGAGGTGGTCGGATCCTCGGTCGAGTTCGACACCGTCGGCGGTGTCACCGTGCTCGGCGTCAAGCGGACGGGGCTGAGCCGTTCCTCCCGGCTCGTCAAGCGCGGCATGGATGTCCTCGGCGCGGCGTTCGGGGTGCTCGTGCTCGCCCCGTTGGGGGCGGTGGTCGCCATCCTGATCAAGCTCGACTCCCCCGGTCCCGTGTTCTTCCGCCAGCAGCGCGTCGGGCGGGACGGCCGGACGTTCTCGATGATCAAGTTCCGCAGCATGATCGACGACGCCGAGGCGCAGCGGGCCGCGTTGCAGTCACGCAACGAAAGCGCCGGCGTGTTCAAGCTGAGCGACGACCCACGGGTAACCCGGGTCGGGAGGTTCCTGCGTCGCACGTCGATCGACGAGTTGCCACAGCTCCTGAACGTCCTGCGCGGGGACATGAGCCTCGTCGGCCCCCGGCCGCTCGTCGTCGACGAGGATCGCCTCGTGTCCGGACGCCATCGCGACCGCCTGCAGTTCGCGCCCGGGATGACCGGGCCGTGGCAGGTCCTCGGGCCCAAGCGCCCACCGCTTGCCGAGATGGTCAAGACCGACTATCTCTACGCCGCCAACTGGTCGCTCTGGACCGACATCAAGATCCTCGTTCGGACGTTCTCGCACGTGCTGGCGTTGCGCGGACTCTGAACCGCTCGTCCGGGGAGGTGCCGGCGTCCTGGCGCGTCGCCTGCGCGCCGGGACTTCGGTGCGGCATGCACTAAGGTCGGGCGCCATGGGCGAGTTCGGAGACTTCGCCAACGAGCCGGTACTCGGAGCTGCGCCGCGCCGACGTACGGGGGCGGCTCACGGACGCGCTGGCGCGACTCGACGCAATGCTCCCGCTCGAGGTTCCGGTGATCATCGCCGGCGAGCGTCGCACCGGCGAGACGTTCACCTCGACGGACCCGGGCGACCCGGAGCGCATCGTCGCGAACGCCAGCGCCGCATCCGCTGATGCCGACCTCGCCGCCGCGATCGCGGCCGCGCGGGACGGGGCCCGGCAATGGGCTGGGACGCCCGCCGAGCAGCGTGCCGAAGCCCTCCTCCGAGCCGCCGCGTGGCTCCGGGAGCGGCGGCTCGAGCTCGCCGCGCTCGAGGTCCGCGAGTGCGCGAAGCCGTGGCCAGAGGCCGACGCTGACGTATGCGAGGCGATCGACTTCCTGGAGTACTACGCACGCGCGGCGGTCATGCTGGCGCGCGGCCGCCCGCTGATCCAGGTGCCAGGCGAGCGCAACGAGCTGCGCTACGTGCCGCGCGGCATCGTCGGGGTGATCTCCCCATGGAACTTTCCGCTCGCGATCCCCTGCGGGATGACCTCAGCGGCGCTCGCGACCGGCAACGCCGTCATCCTCAAACCGGCCGAGCAGTCGCCCGGCTGCGCGCTGCGCCTGATCGAAGCGCTGACCGCGGGCGGGGTGCCGCCCGGGGTGATCTCACTGTTGCCCGGCTTCGGCGAGCTCGGAGCGGCACTCGTGCGTCACCCGTCGGTGCACACGATCGCGTTCACCGGCTCGATGCCGGTCGGGCTCGAGATCATGCGCGCGGCCGCCGAGGTGGTCCCGGGCCAGCTCCACTTCAAGCGAGTCGTGGCCGAGCTCGGGGGCAAGAACTGCGTGATCGTCGACTCCGACGCCGACCTCGACGAGGCTGTCCCGGGGATCGTCTCCTCGGCGTTCGTGTACGCCGGCCAGAAGTGCTCCGCCGCCGCCCGCGTGCTCGTCCACGAGGCGATCGCCGACGCGCTGATCGAGCGGGTCGCCGGGGCGGTCCAGGTGCTCGTCGTCGGGCAGGCGTCGGACCTCGATACGAGCGTGCCGCCGGTGATCGAGCGTGATGCCCAGGAGCGGGTGGAGCGCTACGTCGCGACGGCGGCCCACGAGGGACGGATCGTCGTCGGCGGCGATGGCGAGGGACTACCGAGTGCCGGCTGGTTCTGCCCGCCGACCGTCGTGACCGACCTGCCGCCGACGTCGGCGGTCCTCGGCGAGGAGATCTTCGGTCCGGTGCTCGCGATCGAGCGGGTCCGGGACATCACAGCGGCGCTCGACATCCTTGACGGACTGCCGTTCGCGCTCACCGGCGGCCTGTTTGCCCGGGATCCGTCGCTGATCAAGCTGGTCCGGGCGCGCGTTCCGGTCGGCAACCTGTACGTCAACCGTGGGATCACCGGAGCGATGGTCGGCCGCCAGCCGTTCGGGGGTAACCGGCTCTCCGGGACCGGCACCAAGGCGGGCGGCCCCGACTACCTGCTGCACTTCGTCGAGCCACGCGCGGTCACCGAGAACACGATGCGCCACGGCCTCGTCGTGTGAGCGATGAGCAGCGGCTTCGCGGGGTCCGGATCGTGACGTGACTGAACAATTTCTGTGAACAGGGCTTGAATTCAGGGCGTCGCGTGCCGATCATCGGAGATAGCCGATGGTTGTGCCGCCCTCAGTCGCGTGGAAACTGGTCCTGGCGGTCGTGCTGATGTCCGGAATTCTCATCAGTGCGTACGCCCATGCACCGCGGCGTGCCGTGCCCGGCGCCGACCTGCGCCGGCTCGTCATCTCCGCCCTCGCCCTGTACGCCGTCGGCGGCCTCGCGTCGCTGACCGGACATCCCGCCACCGCCGCGATCGTTTATGCCGCGGGCATCCTCGTATGTGCGCTGGCCGCGTACTTGTCTCGCGGGCGGGACTCCGAGGATCCGCCGGACGAGGGCGGTGACGATCCGCTCGACGAGCAGCCACCTCCCGAGCCGGACGGCGTCCCCACGTTCGACTGGGCCGCGTTCGAGCACGACTTCCGCTCGTACGCCGATCGCGAGCGCCAGCGCGACACCGCCGGCCAGTCGTAACCGCCTAGTCGGTAGGCCCACTAGCCGCGTCCGTTCATCCCGAGCAGCAGCTCGTGCAACCGGTGCTCGCCGGCGAGTTCCGGGTGAAACGCGACCGCGAGGATGTTCCCCTGGCGGACCGCGACCGGATGGCCGTCGACGCTGGCGAGCACCTCGACGTCCTCCCCATGCTCGGCCACCCATGGCGCGCGGATGAACACGGCGCGGATCGGCTCCCCGGTGATGCCGTCGACATCGAGGTCGGCCTCAAACGATTTGAGCTGGCGGCCGAACGCGTTGCGCTCGGTGGTGACGTCAAGCAGGCCGAGATGGTCGCGGTCGAGCATGATCAGCCCGGCACAGGTGCCGAGGATCGGGGTCCCCCTGCGCGCGAGCTCGCGCAGCGGCTCGGCGAGCTGCTCACGCTCGATCCCGAGCGTCATCACGGTCGACTCGCCACCGGGAATGATGAGCGCGTCAAGGTCGTCGAGATCCCGGACGGTCCGCACCTCACGGGGTTCCACCCCGAGGCTGCGGAGGACCTTGGCGTGCGCCTCGAACCCGCCCTGGAGGGCGAGGATGCCGACCCGCTGGGGCATGCGCCCTACCAGCCGCGCGGGGCCAGCAGCTGCTCGGTCTCGAGCTTGGAGGTCTCGAGGCTCACCATCGGGTGTCCGAGACCGGTCGAGGCGGCGGCGATCCGCGCCGGATCCTGGAAGTGGGTCGTCGCCTCGACGATCGCGCGAGCGCGCCGCTCGGGATCCTCGGACTTGAAGATGCCCGATCCGACGAACACGCCCTCGGCGCCGAGCTGCATCACGAGCGCCGCGTCAGCCGGTGTCGCAATGCCACCCGCGCAGAACATGACGACGGGAAGGCGGCCGTCGTGGGCGACCTGGCGGACGAGATGGAGCGGCGCCCCAAGTTCCTTGGCGGAGGTCGCAAGCTCGGCCTCGTCCAGCATCGTCAGCCGGCGGATCTCGCCGCCGATGACGCGCAGGTGACGGACGGCCTCGACGATGTCGCCGGTGCCGGCCTCACCCTTGGAGCGGATCATTGCCGCGCCCTCGCCGAGCCGGCGCAGCGCCTCACCGAGGTTCGTCGCACCGCACACGAACGGGATCTTGAACGCCCACTTGTCGATGTGGTTGGCCTCGTCGGCCGGCGTCAGCACCTCGGACTCGTCGATGTAGTCGACCTCGAGGGCCTCGAGCACCTGCGCTTCGACGAAGTGGCCGATGCGCGCCTTCGCCATCACCGGGATCGTGACGGCGTCCTGGATCCCCTTGATCATCTCCGGATCGCTCATCCGAGCGACGCCGCCGTCACGGCGGATGTCAGCCGGCACGCGCTCGAGCGCCATCACCGCGGCGGCACCGGCGTCCTCGGCGATCTTCGCCTGCTCGGGCGTGACGACGTCCATGATCACGCCGCCCTTCAGCATCTCGGCGAGGCCCGCCTTGACGGTGAACGTGGCCTCGTCCCGCGCGTTTCCGTTCTCTTGGCTCATCCCGGCTGAGTGTAGCCGGGCGCTACCGTGTGCGCCCATGTCCGAAGTGGCGGTATTCCAGGCGCAGAACGGACGTTTTGTCGCCACTGAACTGGCCCGCGGCCCATGGGACGCCGGCGCGCAGCACGGCGGCGCCCCGGCCGCTCTGCTCATGCGGGCGTTCGAGCGCCTGCCTGCGGCCGAGGGCCTGACGATCGCCCGTGTCACCTACGAGTTTCTGCGGCCGGTGCCGCTCGGTGAGCTCACCGTCGTCGCCGAGGCCGTCCGCCCGGGCCGGCGCGTCCAGCTCTCCGAGGCGTCGGTCCTCACGCCCGATGGCACCGAGGTCGTGCGCGCGCGGGCGCTGCAGGTGCAACTCGCCAACGGGGTCCGGGTGCGGACTCCGCTCGTGGTCGCCCCGCCCGGGCCGGAGGGCGGCCGCGATAACGACTTCGAGCCGCCCTACCGGCCGATGTTCGCCCCCGACGCGCTGGAGATCCGGTTCGTCGCCGGCACCTTCGGCGGTGGCCCATCGACGGCCTGGTTCCGCCTGCGGGCGCCGATCGTCGCCGGCGAGGAGCCCTCGCCGTTGCAGCGCCTCGCCGCCGCCGGTGACTTCGGCAACGGGATCTCGACGATCCTGCCGTGGGACGAGTACGTGTTCATCAACCCCGACCTCACGCTCTACATCGAGCGGCCGCCGGCCGGCGAGTGGATCGCGCTCGAGGCGCAGACGACGATCGCCCCCGACGGGATCGGGACCGCGGAGAGCGTGCTGTACGACGCCCGGGGCCGGGTTGGGCGCGCGACGCAGGCCCTGCTTGTGGCGCCCCGATGAACGGCCGCGAGTCCGCGGTGCGCGGTCGCGGTCGCGCGAGTCCGCGGCCGAGCGGGGGCTACTTCAGCCGGAACGCTTTGATGCGGACGTCGTAGGACTGCGCGTCCCGCGCGTACACGCCGTACGCGAGCGCCTGGATGATCGACAGCAGCGCGGTGTGCGAGCGGACGAAGGCCGGCGTGTTCGAGGAGTAGTACAGCCGGATCCGTGCGAGCCGCGCGACCTCTGAGAGCGTTGCGTCGGTGATCGCCAGCGTCGGCGCCTTGCGGTGCCGGGCGAGCTTCATCGTCCGGGTGATCAGGGGATGCGGCCGACCCGCCGAGAGCCCGATGACAAGCGTCTGCTCATCGATCCGGCTGAGGCGGCCAAGCGCCTCCTGGCTCGGGCTGGCGACGATCTCCGCGCGCAGATCAAGCAGCATCAACAGGTGGCGCAGGTAACTGGCGAAGAACGCCATCTGGTCGGTCCCGGCGATGAGTACCTTCTCGGCGGAGACGATCGCATCGATCGCCGCCTCGACATCGGAGCGGCTGAGCTTGTGCGCGGTGTCCTCGACGTTGACGTGGTCGGCGGCGAGTGCCGCCTCGAACTCGGTGTGGTCCAGGCTGAACAGCGGTGTGGCGGTCGCCAGTGCGTCGGCGACGCCGGGCGGGCGGCGGCGGTACTCGTCGCGTGCGGCTTGCTGGAGCTCGGGGAATCCTTCGAACCCGAGCGCCTGGGAGAAGCGGACAACGGTGCTCGAGGAGGTGTTCGCCCGGCGCGCGAGCTCCTCAGCGGTCTGGAACGCGGCCTCGTCCAGGTGGTCGACGATGTACTGCGCGACGTCCTTCTGCGAGCGTGAGAACTCGTCGAAGCGGGCGCGGATGTAGGCGGAGAGGGCTTGGTGGCCGTTGGTCGTCTCCGCGGGGGTGGCAGTCGGGGTAATAGCTGGCTTCATCGGCAGGCGTCTCATTCGACGCCTGCCATCGCCGTTCCTTCAGGGCTTTACGCTCCGGCGCTGCATTAGCTGTGGATTCGGCCGCGTGAACCCGAACCGGGCGTACAGGCCGTGGGCATCGTCGGTGGCCAGCGTCCAGTTGAGCGCGGCGTGCGGGCCGTTGTCGACCGCCTCACGGACGAGCTCGACTCCGAACCCGCGCCCGCGGTACTCCGAGAGCACGTAGACATCGCACAGGTGGGCGACGTGGACGCCGTCGGAGATCACCCGGGCAAACCCGATCTGCCGGGCGCCGTCGTACAGACCGATGACCCGGGCGGCGTCGAGAATCGTCTGCGCCACCTGCTCGCGGCTGCGCCCGCGCGCCCAGTACGACTCGTGGCTCAGGTAGTGATGGACGGCGTCGACGTCGACGCGCACAGGATCGTCGTCGAGCTCGATGGCCTCGGTCAGGACGCGACGCAATGACCCGCTACGGCGGCGCGCGGCGCCTACTGCGTTCGCTGGTTGGCTTCCTGGTTCTGCTTACGCTCAGCGAGAACCACGGCGACGATGTAGACGATCAGGACGTTCACCAGCACGCCGATTCCGATGAACGTGGCGAGCAGGGCCAGGGTCTGTCCGAGGGCCTGATTGGCAGCTACCAGCATCGCCCCGCGGGAGACTACCTCAAAGTTCGGGCGAATCGGCCCGCGGAGCGCGGACGGCCCGGACCGGTCGGGCCGCCGGGACCGTCCGCGGACCGTGTGCGGCGCCCACTCCACGCTGCTAGCGTCGCCGAGCACGCCGGCCCGGTAGCTCAGTGGTCAGAGCAGCGGACTCATAATCCGTCGTGCGCAGGTTCGAGTCCTGCCCGGGCCATCCGCCCGCCGCGTAGTCAGTACGGAATCTTCCGGCCTGCTACCCCGTAGCGGCCGCGACGGGCTCCGGTCTCGTCACGCCCAGACGTCGCGCGATCGGCTCGAACGTCGAGCCTTGCACGATCGTCGACAGCAGGACGGCGAAGAACACGATGTTGAAGAACTGCAGGCTCCGGGGCACATGCTCGATCACCGGGAACGTCGCGAGCACGACCGGGACGGCGCCGCGCAGCCCGGCCCAGCCGAGGATCGACCGCTCGCGCCAGGTGTAGGCGAACGGCAGCGTCGCGACCGCGACCGCGATCGGCCGTGCGACGAGCACGAGCACCGCGGCGAGCACGGTCCCCTTGAGCGCGACATCCGGCAGTTGACCGGGAAACACGAGCAGGCCGAGCGTCAGGAACATCGCCACCTGGGCGAGCCAGGCGAGCCCCTGATGGAAGCTGACGATCGTCCGTTCGGCGGGAATCGTCGCCGAGCCGATCGCGAGCCCGGCGAGGTACACGGCGAGGAACCCGGATCCATGCAACGTGTCGGCGCCTCCGTAGGCGAGCGCGGCGACGGTGAGCGAGGCGACGGGATACAGGCCCGGCGTGGCGAGGTGCGCCCGCTTGAGAGCCTGAACGGCGACGGCCCCGACGGCGAGGCCCACAACCAATCCGATGCCGAGTTCGCGCACGAACAGCAGCAGCAGGTTCGCGGCGCTGTATCCGGGATGGATGAGCAGGTCGATGAAGCCGATGACGAGCAGCACGGCGACCGGATCGTTGAGGCCGGATTCACCCTCGAGCGTGCTCGCCAGCTTGCGGGACAGCGTCGATCCCCGGAGCAGCCCGAAGATCGCCGCGCCGTCGGTCGAGGACAGGATCGCGCCGAGCAGGAGGCCCTCCTCGGTCGAGAAGCCGAACAGCGCGGCCGCCGTCAGGCCGACGACGACGGCCGTGATCAGCGTTCCCACCGTTGCCAGCGCCGTCGCCGGTGCGAGCACCGGCCGCAGATGGAGCAGTCCGCTCGTCAGCCCGCCGTCGAACAGGATGAGCGCGAGCGCGATCACACCGATCGTCCGCGCGAGCCGGTAGTCGTCAAAAGCGATCCAGCCGAGGCCGTCGGAGCCGACGATCATGCCGATCGCGAGGAACAGCACAAGACTCGGAATACGGACTCGGACGGCGACGACCGACGCGACGAGGCCAGCCACGAGCAACGCGCCGGCAACCAGGATCAGCTGTCCGTCAGACACGCCTCCAACGATGGCAGGCGCGCCTAAGGCTCAGCCGGGGTGAACCCGCCGGCGCCGGGCTCTGGTGCGGCGGCACCGGCTTCCGGAGCTGTATCTAGCAGGGGCTCCAGGAGCGCTGCACGTAGGACGGGTCGAGCAGCTTGCCGGAGGGGAGCGTGAGCGTCAGGCCCGAGTAGTACCGCCGCCCGCCGCAGATGCGGATGTTCGAGAGCCGGATCGCCACCGAGGCGGTGCTGACCGGCGCTGCGGCGCAGTTCGGGGTGCAGCCGTGATAGTTCGCCGTGCCCGTGCCGGTCGCGGTGTCGCCTCCCCATGAGGTCCACTGGACCTGCCCGACGTACAGCGTCCCGTCGCCGGTGAGCTCAAGCGTCCTCGGCCGCTCGCTGCCGTGGTTGACGACGCCCTCAAACAGGACCGGCAGCGCGATCGTCGCGGAGGTTTGCGTCGTGACACTGGATGACGTGGTTGACGGGGTCGTGTCTGACGACGTGGTCACGGACGTGGTTGAGGATGTGGCCGGGGGCACGACCTTGGTGACGGTCTTGGTAGAGCTGCTGCCACACGCGGCGAGCGTCAGCGCGGACAGCACAATGAGCGGGAGTCGACGGGTCATGTGGCGCATTCTCTCCGATGCGGTCGGACGTGTGAGCGACTGATCAGCTTCCAGCCGCGAGCGCGCGCGCCGATGCGAACCCGATGCCCTGGAGCGACGAGCACCCCGTGATCAGTACGACTTTGCTGGATCCCACGAGGCGCGGATCATACGGGCGCTCCCTGTCGCGACGCCGCGGCGAGCAACCGCTCGTCCTCGCCGGGCCGCGCGAGCAGGCTGACACCCACCGGCCGGCCGTCGACCGCGGCGAGCGGGAGGCTGACCGCCGGCGCTCCGGCGAGGCCGGCGATCGTCGTCACCCGCGCGGTGCCGCTGCGCAGCGCCTCCTTCGCCGCCGCGTCGAGGTCGGGGACGGGCGCGACGGTCGCGGCCGCCGGGAGCACGAGCGCACCCCCGGGCGGCAGCACCCGGTCGAGCGCGGCGCGCACCTCGTCGCCCGCGGCGGGCGCCGCCTTGGCCGCGGCGGGCGGTGTCGCCTTCGCGGTGGCGAAGCGGGCGGCGACACCGGGGCCCATCGGCGGTCGCCGCGCCTGGATCCACGCCCCGTGCGCGCGCCACGCCTCGACGAACTGCCGTCCGCGGAACGCCTCGAGCCACGCGTCGAGCAGCCCCTCGGCGAGCCGCGCCTGACTCAGCGGGACGTTCAGGTCCGCGGCCAGACGCTCGGCGGCCGCGGCGACGGCGGCGGCGACGTCCGGATCGGCCGCCGCGAGCAGATCGCTCGCGAGGACGAGCGCGGTCGGCGGTGTCGACGCACCCGTCGCACTCGACGCACTCGACGCACTCGACGCGCGCTCGACGCGGCGCCGAGCAGCGGCAGCCCCGCCCGCTCGAGCAGCTCCCCGGTCGCCGCGAGCAGCCCGCACGTGTCGAACGACGGCGCCAGCGGGAGCACGCCCTCCACCGGCACCCGGCCGTGCGTCGGCCGCAGACCCCACACCCCGCAGTACGACGCCGGGACGCGGATCGATCCGGCGGTGTCGGTGCCGAGCGCGATCTCGGCAATCCCACTCGCCACCGCGGAGGCCGACCCGGACGACGATCCGCCCGGGACCCGGCCGGGAGCGCGCGGGTTCCGAGGCGTTCCGTAATGCGCGTTCGTGCCGGACAGGCTGAACGCGAACTCGTCGGTGTGCGCCTTGCCGATCACATCCGCCCCGGCGTCGAGCAGCCGGCTCACGGCGGCGGCGTGTCGCGGGGCGGGCGGCGCGTCATCCAGGAACGCCGGGTTCCCGGCCCCGGTCGGGATCCCCGCGACGTCGATCACGTCCTTGACCGCGAGCGTGACGCCGCTCAGCGGGCCACCCGGCCGCCCGCGGGCGAGCAGCTCGGGGCCGATGCGGAGCGGGTCGATGAACGCATCAGGTGACATCGCCACATATCCTCTCGCGCTCGTGAGCGACGGATTCGAACACAGCGTCAACGTTCAGCTGCGGTGGAGGGACATGGACATGCTCGGCCACCTGAACCAGTCCGTCTATCACGAGCTCCTGGAGGAGGGGCGCGCGGCGATCATGACCGAGATCATCCGCCGCGTCGGTGTCGATCAGGCGCACGGGACGTTCGTGCTCGCGCACGTCGATCTCGACTACCACAGCGAAGTCCGCAAGGACCACGGGGAGGTGGCGATCGTCGTTCGCGTCGAGCGGGTTGGCACCTCGAGCCTCACCCTCCGGCACGAGGTCCAGCTGCTGGACGGAACCGTCGCCGCCTCCGGGAAGACGGTGCTCGTCGCCTGGGACCCGACCGCGCGGGGCAAGCGCCTCCTCTCGGACGCCGAGCGCGCAGCGCTCACCTGACCCTCTATTTTCAGCGCTGATGGAGTCCGGTGCCGATCGTCTGACCAGGTTCATGGCCTCGCTCGAGAGCGACGTGCGCACGGTCGCCCCCGGCGAGTGGGGCCTGTCGCTCGACGCCGCCGGCTACGCGCTCGACATCGGCGTCACGATCCGCGGGCCGTTCGTGCGTGCCCAGGCTGCGGTGCTCCCGGCCGGCATGATCGACCCCCACCAACTCCTCTATTGGAACCGGCAGGCGCCGCTCGTGTGCTTCGCCGAGAACCGGGCGGGCGAGGTGTTTGTATGCGGTGAGGTGCCGCTCGAGTCCGCCAGCACCGAGACGCTCGACCAGTTCCTCGGCCTGCTCGTCGCGAGCGCGGCGCGCGCCCGCGAGTTCGTCATCCAGAACGCCTGAGCGACTCGCTACGGTGAGGCACTGATGCGGATCGCGACCTGGAACGTCAACTCGATCAAGCAGCGCGTGCCCCGGCTGCTGCCCTGGCTTGACGAGCGCCACCCGGACGTTGTCTGTCTGCAGGAGACGAAGCTCGCCGACGACGCGTTCACCGAACTGCTCGGCGACGACCTTGAGCAGCGCGGCTACGCGGTGGCAGCACACGGCGAGCGGGCGTGGAACGGCGTCGCGATCCTGTCGCGGGTCGGCCTCGACGACGTCGTCAACGGGCTCGAGGGCGCTCCCGGCTTCCCCGATCCCGAGGCCCGGGCTGTCACCGCGACGTGCGGCGGCGTCCGCGTCGTGTCCGTGTACGTCCCCAACGGCCGGACGCCCGACTCCGACCACTACCGCTACAAGCTGCGGTGGCTCGCCTCCCTGCGCGACGCCGTTGCCGGCCACCCCGCCGACACCGTCGTCTGCGGCGACATGAACATCGCGCCCACCGACGAGGACGTGTTCGATCCCGAGGCGTACGTCGGCCAGACGCACGTCACGCCGCCAGAGCGGGCGGCGCTCGCCGAGCTTGAGGGCATCGGCCTGCACGACGTGATCCGGGACCGCTGGCCGACCGCCGAGCGCGTGTTCACCTACTGGGATTACCGCGCCGGGATGTTCCACCAGGACCTCGGGATGCGGATCGACCTCGTGCTCGCGGGTGATGCCGTCTCACAGCGCGTCAAGGCGGCGTGGGTCGATCGCCAGGCGCGGAAGGGCAAGGGCCCGAGCGACCATGCACCGGTGATCGTCGATCTCGACGAGGCGCCGGACGGCGACATCGGTCCGGTCGTGCCTCCTGCCTCGGCGCCCGTCCGGCGCGGATCGAAGAAGACGCTGCCTCAGGCGTGAGGAGTCACCGCGGCCGGTCGCGGTCCCGGGAGGGCTGCACCCGCTTCGGCTCGCCTGGCATCTTCGGGTAGTCGGGCGGATACGGCATGTCGCCGAGCCCTGCGGATTCGTCGCGCTCGTACAGCTCGAGCAACGGTTGCAAAGAATGCGCGACGTCGTCGATCCCAGCATGGCGGTCGCCGACCTCGGCGAACCGCGACGGCATCGTCGCGACCGTGAAGTCCTCCGGGGTGACCGAAGGCAGCTCGTCCCACGTGAGCGGCGCCGAAACCGGGGCGCCCGGCCTCGGTCGCACGCTGTATGCCGAGGCGATCGTCCGGTCCCGCGCGTTCTGGTTGTAGTCGATGAAGATCCGCTCGCCCCGCTCCTCCTTCCACCACTTGGTCGTCACCCGGTCAGGAAGCCGCCGCTCGAGCTCGCGGCCGAAGGCGATCGCCGCATGGCGGACATCGGTGAACGTCCAGCGCGGCTCGATCCGCACGTAGATGTGCACGCCACGGCCGCCGGAGGTCTTCGGATACCCGGTGAGGCCGAACTCCTGGAGCACGGCGCGCGCCTCGCCCGCGGCGGTCACCGCGTCGGCGAAGTCGGTCCCGGGCTGCGGATCGAAGTCGAGCCTCAGCTCGTCCGGATGGTCGACGTCGCCGTCGCGTACCGGCCATGGGTGAAACGTGATCGTGTTCATCTGCGCCGCCCAGGCGACGACCGCGATCTCCGTCGGGCACACCTCGTCCGCGGAGCGACCGGAAGGGAACTGGATGCGCGCCGTCTGCACGTACTCGGGCGCGCCCTTGGGAATCCGCTTCTGAAAGAACGCGTCGCCCCCGCCCCTCTCCCGGGTCGAGAGGACCATGCCCTCGTGGACGCCCTTCGGCCAGCGCTCGAGCGTCGTGGGGCGACGGTTCAGCGCGCGCATGATCCCGTCCTGCACCGAGAGGTAGTAGTTGACGACGTCGAGCTTGCTGATCGCCGGGGTGCGGCCGGTCGCCGGGAAGATGACCCGGTCGGGACTTGAGACCCGGACCTCCCGGCCGCCGGCGTCGATCGTCGTCGCGTCGCTCGCGGGCATCGACAGGTTGTACTTGACGATGGCTCCGACGGCTACCGCTGACCGTCAGGCGACGTCGACGACGGATCCGCTGCCGATCGCGGCGATCAACGTCTCGACGCCGACCGGGAACACGTCGTACGGCGTCCCCGCGGCGCACCACACGGTGTCGAACCGCCGCAGCGAGGAGTCGATCAGCGTCTCGAGTTCCGTGTCGTGGCCGAGCGGTGGGATCCCGCCGATGGCAAAGCCGGTCGCGGCGCGCGCCTGCTCGGCGTTCGCAGAGCGCAGCCCGAGCCGCTTGGCGTCGACGCGCCGGTCGCCGGCGCACAGCACCATCACCGGCGTCTCATCCCGGCGGAAGACGAGCGACTTGACGATCTGCCCCACCTCAACGCCGACCGCTGCGGCCGCCTCTGGCGCCGTGCGCGTCGAGTCGCTGAGCGTGTGGACCTCGATCTCGAGGCCTCGCTGGGCGAGCCGATCTCTGAATCGTGCGGCGGTCGGGTGCATGGTTTGAGCGCCGCAGTTTCTCACGGTCAGGCACAATGCCGGGCGATGGATCGCCGGAGGGGTCAGGGTCAATGACCGACGTCACACGCCGCGGTATCACCCACGAGTAGGACTTTCTCACCCCGGCGCGATGAAGGCCGAATCGTCGATGTGAGGCAAGAGCAGGTTCACCGTGTCGGCGTCCGTTCCGGGAAGCCCGCCGGCGCCGGGATCGTCGTAATGGTGCCCCGGCGTCGTCAGGAGCGTCACCGGAAATCCCGCGTGCTGCATCTCGGCGATCTCCTGCTGGACGCCGGCGAGTGGATACACGTCGTCCTGTGCATGCGCGAGGTGGACGACCGGGAACTTCCACGTCGCCGCCGCGAGCAGCTGCTGCGCGCTCATGCCGGTGTCGCGGAACGGCGAGGTGTTCTCGGCGAGTAACCCGGCGAACTGACGGGAGTTGAGGAAGATCGTGCGGTACGCGAGGTCGCCGCCTGAGGAGTATCCGCCGAGGACGACCCGTCGCGGGTTGATGTTGAAGTGGGTCTTGACGTCGGCGATCGCGGCGAGCACCTTGGGGACGTCGCTGTTCGGATCCCAACAGTCGTCCTCGCGTCCACCGACCGTGATCGTCAGGTAGTCGCGGTCGTCGCCCGGGTCGACGGTGTAGATGTCGCCGCTCGACTCGCCACCGCAGCCGTGCAGCCACACGAACAGCGTCTCCGGGGTCTTTCCGGTGGCGTCGTACGAGGGCGGTGCGTCGACCCAATAGTCGACCGCGGAGGCCATGACGTGCTGAGGCGTGTCGGACGTGAACGCGATCGGGTCGGTGGGGACAGTCGAGGGCGGCGGCGGCGGTGTGTGCGTGGTCGGCGGTGCTGTGTGCGTTGTGGCGGCGATCCGGAATACGCCAAGCCGCTGACAGTTGTCCTGCTCCGAGCTCTCGCTGATCCGATGAGCGGCGTCGGCACACGCCCAGACCGTGAAAACGCCGGCCGGCAGCTTCGCGGGGAGTGCCGAGGCGAGCGTGAGGCGCTCTGAGTGGTGCTTGCGAAGCGAGGAGACCGAGCCGGTCTTCAGGGTCCAGCGCCGTCGCCCCAAGCGGACCGAGAGGGTGACGGACGACCCGCCGGCCCGCGCGCCTCCGGCGTTCAGGACGATGAACGTCGCCGTGAGGTGCGCATTGCGCACGTGCATCGAGTCCGCGAGCACGACCAGGTTTGGCCGCGGGCGCGACGCTCGATGTGCGGCCTGAGCGCTCGCGGCGAGCCCGCCACCGATGACGGCAAGCGCGACCCACGCCAACCGCAGCCCCCTGAACCTCAGTTGCCCCCTGGTCACGTGGTCGCAGTCTAAGTCGGAGTGTGGCGTCGCGGCAAACGGCCCGGGCGGCGGCTTCGCACCGCGGCCCGGGCCGTAATCATGGCGATCGAGTTCAACCCCTCTGAACTCAAACGCCAATCTTTGGGCCAAGCCCGGCCCCAAACGTCGGGGCCAAGCTCGATCCACGTCTCCTAGGCGATCCCGGTGACCGGCTGCGCATGGCTGGTCCGCGATCGCCGGATCCCCGGGACGGCGAGGGCGGCGAGGGCGCCGAACGCGAGCATCGCCGCGGCGACGCCGAGCGCCGGCGTGAGACCGCTGACGAACGCGTGCGCGCTCGTGTAGCCGCCGTTGGTGCGGAACACCGAGGCCAGCACGGCGATCCCGAGCACCCCGCCGACCTCGCGGATCGCGTTCGTGGCGCCGGACGCCTGGCCGGCCTGCTCAGCGCGGACCGAGCCGAGCACCGCGTTCGCGGACGGTGCGAACACGAGCGCCATGCCTGCTCCGGCGAGGATGAACGGAACGACCATCCGACCGTATGCCAGCGTCGGCGAGAGCTCGCTCGCGAGCCATGCCAGCGCCGCCGCCTGGAGCGCGAGCCCGGCGGCCATCAGCGGCCGACTCCCGATCCGATCCGACAGCAGCCCCGCGAGCGGCGCGACGAAGATCGGCATCGCCGTCCACGGCAGCGTCCGCACACCAGCCTCAATCGGCGACAGGCCCTGGGCGGTCTGGAAGAACTGCGCGAGCAGGAAGATCGCGCCGAACATCCCGAAGTACATCGCCAGCGAGACGGCGTTCGTCGCCGAGAACGCCCGGTTGCGGAAGAACGTCATCGGCAGCATCGGGGTCGCCGTCCGCTGTTCCCAGACGACGAATGCGATCAGCAGCGCGATGCCGACCGCACCGGTGGCGAGCACCGGCGCGCTCGTCCAGCCGAGGGCGTTGGCCCGCACAAGCGCGAACACGACCCCGAACAGCCCGCCACTGGCCAACGCGACGCCCGGCAGATCAAGCGCCTTGTTGGGTCCGTGGCTCTCCGACGAGGTGCGTCATCGCGAGCGGGAGCACGATCAGTCCGACCGGCACGTTGAGCCAGAAGATCCAGTGCCACGAGATGCCGCTGACGACGGCTCCGCCGATCACCGGACCGAGCGCGACGCCGAGGCCGCTGACGCCGGACCAGATCCCGAGCGCGATGCCCCGCTTCCCCTCCGGGAACGCCTCCGAAAGCAGTGTCAGGGTCAGTGGCAGCACGAGCGCGCCGCCCACTCCCTGGACCGCGCGGGCAAGGATGAGCGCGCTGGTGCTGGGCGCGAGCGCCGCCGCCGCCGAAGCGCCGGTGAAGATCCCGAGCCCGATCACGAGCATGCGCCGGCGACCGAACCGATCGCCGAGAGCCGCGCCGGTCATGAGCAGCACGGCAAAGCTGAGCGTGTACGCGTTGACGATCCACTCGAGCCCGGACAGGCTCGCCCCGAGGTCGATCCGGATGCGGGGCAGCGCGGTGGTCACGACGAGGTTGTCAAGCGTGACCATGAATAGGACGGCGGAGACCAGCCCCAAGGTCCACGCGGCGGTTCGACTGTTCCGTTGCATCTCGTCCCTCCTACCTTTCGATTCGCTTGTTATTGATTGCTCTATAAGTTGGATGGGCAAAAAAAATCACAGGGTTGCGTGGTCCTTGAGCAGCGGCGCGAACAGCTCGGGCAGCCCGAGCGCAGTCGTGACGTTGATCAACATTCCGCAGGCCATGAACTCGGTGAGCTCCTCCTCCGACGCGCCGCTCGCGCGGCGCACCTCGGCGACGAGGTCTCGGAAGCAGGCCGCGATCGCCGGCCCGATCTCCGGGTCGCTGGCGCACGCGAAACCTTGGAGCTGGAGCAGCAGCACGTCGCGGTTGGCCTCGAGCAGCGGGTGATACGCCATCCCCATCAGCCCGAGTCGCTCCTCCGGCGTCGACCCGCCGCGGGCGGCCTCGATGAACGTCCGCCGCAGCGTGTCCATCTGGCGGGCATGAGCGGCGAGAAACAGCTCCTGCTTATTGGGGAACAGCGCGTAGATGTACGGCTGCGAGATCCCAGCCAGCTTGGCGATCGCAGCGGTGCTCGCAGCGTGATAGCCGTGCTCGGCGAACTCACGGGTCGCCGCGTCGAGGACCTGGTCTCGGCGGGCCTCGGAGCTCTGGCGCGTGCGGGTGGCTGTGGTGGCCATGGCCAACATTATTGATTGGCCAATCACAAAAGTCAAGGGGCGACCGAAATTCCCGCCGCCAAACTTACGATTCCCTTAGGCGGCCACCGCATCGTCGCTGCTGCCCACGGGTCTTCTACAATGACGCGCGCCCCTCTCCTGGCTGACCAGACGTGCCACCCGCGCGAGCGCAGTCGATTCCAGCCAGACAACGCGAGGAAAGTGCGTGTCCACCGCGGCGATCAGTCGTCTAAGACCCGTATTATCAATTGGTTAACGAAGGCTTTGCAGCAGCGTTTAACGCGAGCGACGAGCCGTGAGTAAACGATCAAGGGAGTTTCGTTGCGCATCTTGATTCTCGGAGGAGACGGCTTCTGCGGCTGGCCCACCTCTCTGCATCTCTCGGCCTGTGGCCATGACGTCGCGATCGTCGACAACCTGGCCCGGCGCAATGCCGACGTCGAGCTCGAGGCAGATTCACTGACGCCGATCCAGCCGATCGGCACCCGGCTCGAAGCCTGGCGCGAGCTGACCGGGCGCGAGATGCCCTACCACCGCCTCAACGTCGCCGAGGACTATCGCGAGCTGCTCGACCTGCTCAAGGAGTACCAGCCCGAGGCCGTCGTGCATTTCGCCGAACAGCGGGCCGCGCCGTACTCGATGAAGAGCTCGTGGCACAAGCGCTACACGGTCACCAACAACGTCAACGCCACCCACAATCTGCTCGCCGCGCTCGTCGAAGCCGAGCTTGACTCCCACGTCGTTCACCTCGGCACGATGGGCGTCTACGGGTACGGGACCGCCGGCGTGAAGATCCCTGAGGGCTACCTCCGAGTGCGCTTTGACAACGACGACGGTGTCGAGGTCGAGCAGGAGATCCTTTACCCGGTCAACCCGGGCAGCGTCTACCACATGACGAAGACCCAGGATCAGCTGCTGTTCGCGTTCTACAACAAGAACGACGCGATGCGGGTCACGGATCTGCATCAGGGCATCGTCTGGGGCACGCAGACCGCGGAGACGCGGCTTGACGAGCGCCTCATCAACCGCTTCGACTACGACGGCGATTACGGCACGGTGCTCAACCGGTTCCTGATGCAGGCGGCGGTCGGCTACCCGCTGACGGTGCACGGCACCGGCGGGCAGACCCGGGCGTTCATCCACATCCAGGACACGGTCCGCTGCATCCAGCTCGCGATCGAGAACCCGCCGGAGGCGCGCGAGCGCGTCCGGGTGTTCAACCAGATGACCGAGTGCCATCGGGTTCGAGACCTCGCGAAGCTCGTCGCCAGCCTCACCGACGCGGAAATCGACTACGTCGACAACCCGCGCAAGGAGGCCGCCGAGAACGAGCTGTACGTCGAGAACCGCCAGCTCGTCGAGCTCGGCCTCGACCCGATCCGCCTCCAGGACGACCTGCTGACGGAGATCACCGAGATCGCCCGCGCCTACTCCAGCCGCTGTGATCTGTCGAAGATCCCGTGCACGTCGAAGTGGATCCAGCGCAAGGAGCAGGCCGCCGCCACGACGGCGTAGGGCCGGTGGGCGGCTCGGCCGCGACGCGGCTACGGCCGGTCGTGAACGGCCGGAACTCCGGCCGGCGCTGTCATGCGTTTCGGTCATCGAGCTCAAGTCGGCGTCGGGCGACCGGGCTCACTCAATCCCCACGCTCTATCTGATCGACGACGAGCCGCTCGACGTGGAGCTCCTTGATCCGGAGTCGCCCCACGGCGGCGCGGCGGACGGCCAGCCGAGAGATCGCGACGGCGCCGAACGCCCACGCCGAGCTGACGAGCGCGGCGGCCGCGAGCGGAGGGCCGTAGCGCCGCGCGAATGTCTTGGCCTGACTGCTCATCGGTGCACGACGAGGCGGTCGGCTACCGAGGCTCGAGCACGAACACTCGGATCGCCCGGGTCGTGCGTACCTGGTAATCGTCGAAGCCCGCGTACTGCTCGTTCATGCGCCGCCACAGATCGGCGCGCTCCTCGCCCTCGGCGATCCGGGCGCGGACACCGTGGCGTCTGGCCCCCACCTCGACCATCGCCTCCGGGTTGGCGGTCAGGTTGAGCGCCCAGGCGGGGGTCTTGACGTTCCCGGCGTTCGACCCGATCACCACGAGTCGCTCGCCGTCTCGCATGTAGAGGACCGGCGCCGTCCGGGCCTCGCCGGACTTGCGCCCGGTCGTCGTCAACAGCAGCACCGGCGCGCGGCCGATCCGGCCCCCGAGGCGCCCGCGGGTCAGGCGGTAGAGCGGGACGTTCAGCTCTCCCGCCGACGCGGAGCGCCCAATCCGGGATCGTCGTCGAGAGCTTGGAGTAAGCGTGGTCACTTGGCACGGCGGGAGATCGTACACTCGCCGCGATGCGCCGTCCGACGACGCACGCCCACGTCGCCGTCGGGCTCCTGGTCACCGTCCTGCTCACGCTCGGCCTCGCCGCGTGCGGCGGCGGTTCGAGCAGCCGCACCTCGACCGGCGCGTCGGCCACCACGTCGACCGCACCCGGAACCCGCGCCGTGTCGGGACCGCTTGTCGGGGTCATGTTCGACGGCCCGGCGCTCGGCACGTCGGTCAACCTCGGCCAGCAGCTCGATCAGGCGGTGTCGAGCGGGGTCGAGAGCGTCCGCCTCGTCGTCGATTGGTCCCGGCTTCAGCCGTCCGCGAACGGGCCGATCCAGTTTGCCGAACTCGACCGGATCGTCGCCAACGCGGCCGCTCGCGGCCTGACGCTGCTTCCGGTCGTCGAGCGGACGCCGAGCTGGGATGCGGCGGTCCCGGGGAACGGCGGCTCACCGCCCCGGGCGCTTCCTCCATTCGCGGCGTTTCTGTCCGCTCTCGTTCACCGCTACGGGTCGGGCGGAAGCTTCTGGCAGTCACATCCCAACCTCCCCCGCGTCCCGATCCGGATGTGGCAGATCTGGAACGAGCCGCACTTCACGACCTACTGGTCGCAGCAGCCGTTCGCGCCCGGCTACGTGAAGCTGCTCGCCGCCGCCCACGCCGCGATCAAGGCCGCCGACCCGGGCGCCAAGGTCGTGCTCGCCGGCCTCGCCGACTTCTCCTGGCAGTACCTCGCGCAGATCTACCGCGTCCGCGGCGCCCGCCGGCTGTTCGACATCGTCGCCCTGCACCCGTACACGGCGGAGCCGCGCGGCGTGATCACGATCATGCAGCGCGCGCGGGCGGTGATGAACCAGTTCGGAGACAGCGCCAAACCGATCCTCGCGACCGAGATCACGTGGCCCTCGTCGGAGGGCAAGGCCCCGCCGCAGTTCGGCGTCTCGACGACCGAGGCCGGGCAGGCGGCCCGGCTCGCGGAGGTCGTCCCGCTGCTGATGGCGAACCGGGCGAAGCTCGGACTGATCGGCTTCTACTGGTACACGTGGATGGGCGATGAGACGCCGCGCCCGCATCCGTACGGTTTCGATTTCGCCGGCCTCTTGAAGTACGTCGGCGGGCAGGTGACGCCGAAGCCCGCACTCGCCGTGTTCCGGCGCTCGGCGCTGCGGATCGAGGGGTGCACACGGAAGACGACCGCTGCCCGCTGCGCCGGGTAGGGGGCCGGCCGCCGACGCGGACCGTTATTGTCGGGCCGCAATGTTCGACCATGTCACGATCAGGGTCAGCGACCGCGAGGCGTCAGAGCGCTTCTACAACACGGTGCTCGCGCCGCTCGGCATCGACCAGACCTACCAGCTGCGGACGTTCTCGGAATGGCAGGACTTCTCGCTGGCGGCCGCCGATCCCGGCCAGCCACCGACCCGTCGGCTCCACGTTGCCTTCGCGGCGCCCACGCGCGAGCAAGTGGCGATGTTCTGGCGCGCCGGCATCGACGCCGGTCACACCGACGCGGGCGCGCCGGGCCCGCGCCCCGAGTACCTGCCCGACTACTACGGCGCGTTCCTGCTCGATCCGGATGGCAACAGCGTCGAGGCGGTCCACCACAGCGTTGTGCGCCGCGATGGGGTGATCGACCATCTGTGGGTCCGCGTCGCCGATCTCGACGCGACCCGCCGCTTCTACGAGGCGATCGCGCCGGCCGCTGGACTGACGATGATCCGGTCCGGCCCGGACCGGATCACGCTCGAGGGCGCGAGCGGTTCGTTCTCACTCGTCCCCGGCGAACCAACCGAGCAGGTCCACGTGGCGTTCGGAACCGACGATGACGCGGCCGTGAGCGCTTTTCACGACGCCGCGACGGGCGCCGGCTTCCAGAGCAACGGTCCGCCCGGCGAGCGGCCGCAGTATCACCCCGGCTACTACGCGGCCTACGTGCTCGATCCCGACGGCAACAACATCGAGATCGTCAACCACCACCGATGACGACGTCTGCCGTCTCGGCCTTGGCAAGGCGCGCCGCGTGGCGGGCGCGGTGGGAGTAATGCCGGCGCGCGCCGGCGAACGTGACGAGCCGTCCCTGATCCTCGTCGTAGACCTTCAGCCGGAACGTCTTCATCCCGCTGACGATGCCGAGCGTCGGCACCTCGTGAAACACCGGGTTGTCGTCGTGCGCCGCCTGGAGGTTGTAGTTCGGGATCCGGGGATGCAGGTGATGGACGTGGTGCAGTCCGATGTTCCCGGTGAAGAACTGAAGCACCTTCGGAAGCTTGAGATACGAGCTGCCCTTGAGCGCTGAATCGGCGTACGTCCAGTCGTCATGGCGCACCCAGTAGACGTCCTCGAACTGGTGCTGGACGTAGAACATGAACACGCCGGCACCGCCCGCGACCATCGCGCTCGGGAGCTGCACGGCGAGCACGGCCTTCCAACCGAACAACGCGACCAGGATGCCAAGGAGCGCGACGACGACGAAGTCGGTGGCGACGATCTGGCGCCAGAAGCGCTTGCGCGACCACGCCGGGAGAAGCCGGGGCTCGAGCAGCAGCGACCACAGCGGTCCGAGGACGAGCATGATCACCGGGTTGCGCATCAGCCGGTATCCAAGACGCCCCAGCCACGACATCTCGCGGTACTCGCGGGCCGTGATCGTCTCGACGTCACCCTTCCCACGTTTGTCGAGGTCGCCCGCGGTCGCGTGGTGGACGGCGTGCTCGTAGCTCCAGGGGTGATACGCCTGATAGGTGAGGATCGCGCACGTGATCCCGACCCACTTGTTCGCCCGCCGGTTGGCGAGGAACGAGCCGTGCCCGCAGTCGTGGAACACGATGAACGTCCGCAGCAGGAATCCGGCCGCGAGCACGCCGAGGGCGAGCACGATCCAGTACGAGACCTGCCCGTAAAGCGCGTACATCGCGCCCGTCACGATGACGTACGGAACCGCGGAGGTCGCCACGTCGAAAATGCTGCGGCTCAGTCGTGGTTGCGCGTACGGCGCCAGCCGCTCGCGCCAGAACGACGGACTCAACGCTTCCGTCTCAGACAAGGTGAAGGCCCCCTTTAGGGATGGACGCGGCGGACCCTACCCGATCTAGATAAAGAAGTGCCTCGTCACACGGCAAGGGAACGATGAGTTTCGGGGTCGGCTCCGGTCTGAATTCGCACACCCTACCCCGAGGAGGAGACGTGAGCACCACCACCACCAGCGGCATCCAGGAGCTGAGCCTCGTCTGCGTGTCGTCCGACGACCAGGACCGCGCGATCGCGTTCTACGAGTCCCTCGGTTTCGAGAAGCGAACCGACGTCCCGTTCGGCGGCGATTACCGCTGGGTCGAGGTGTACCTGCCGAAGAGCGACACCGGGATCGCGCTCGCCCCGCCCCCGCCGGGTCAGTCCGCCGAGGGCGCTCAGACCGGCATCACGCTGACCACGCAGGACATCGACGGCACCCACGCCTACATGAAGTCGATCGGGATCGACGTCGACGAGCAGGTCGCACGCATGGGCGATCCGGTCCCGCCGATGTTCTGGTTCCGGGATCCGGATGGCAACACGCTGATGATCGTCGAGTCCACCGACTGACGGTTTCCGTCTCGGTCGCGGGGCGCGCCGCCGCTGAGCGCGCCCCCTCAGCGCCACCGCTGAGCGCGCCCCGCACCTCCTGGTGTTCTGAATCGCGAGACTAGACTGAGACCCGATGCAGCGGCAGACGTTCGAGGAGAAGCGCCGTGCGGTGCGCAGTGGCCAGATGGCCACCGGCACCATCGCCTGCCCCTCATGTGACGCGCCGGTCGCGATCGGGGAGCGTTCGCTGTCGCTCACCGACGCCCTTGCCTGTCCGTTCTGCGCCACCAGCGGCCCGGTCCGGGACTTCCTCTCGCTCGCCCAGCCGACCCGGCCGACGCGGGTCGTGATCCGCGTCGGCGGGATCATCGTCTGATCTCGCGGCACGGACCTGATCGCCACGGATGGCGGCCCGGGACCTTGATCGCCGCTGGTTGGGCGGCCCTGACAATGTCCGACCGCAGGGTGCACGATCCAACGGCGCAGACACACGCCATCGGCCTGCTTGACGCCGAGCCGCCGCCCGCCGGAGAATGGACCATCCGCAGGTGAGGCGAGGAAAGGATGTGGGTATGAGCTCGTTTGACTACGTGATCGTCGGCGCCGGATCCGCGGGGTGCGTGCTCGCGGCGCGGCTCTCGGAAGATCCCGATGTGCGTGTCTGCCTGATCGAGGCCGGGCCGGCCGACGCCGCGGATGAGATCCATCTGCCGGCGGGCGTGCTCGCCGTCGGGCAGTCGAAGTACGACTGGTCATACATTTCCGATCCCGAGCCGGGGCTCGCCGGCCGCCAGCGCTACCTCCCGCGCGGGCGCACGCTCGGCGGCTCCTCGTCGACGAACGCGATGGTCTACATCCGCGGCAACCGCGCCGATTACGACGGGTGGGCGGCGCTCGGGCACGAGGGCTGGGGCTGGGATGACGTGCTCCCGTACTTCATCCGCGCCGAGGACAACGAGCGCGGCGCGAGCGAGCTCCACGGCGCCGGGGGCCCGCTGAGCGTGATCGAGAACCGCTCCCGCTACCGGACGTGCGCGGCGTTCATCGACGCGGCGCAGCAGGCCGGGCTGCCTCTCAACGAGGACTTCAACGGCCCCGAGCAGGACGGCGTCGGCTGGTATCAGGTCACCCAGCGAAACGGCCTGCGCTGCTCGGCGGCGGTCGCCTACCTGCACCCGGTGCTCGAGCGCCCGAATCTCGTCGTCGAGACCAACGCCCACGTGACCCGGCTGCTGCTCGATGGCATGCGGGCGATCGGCGTCGAGATCGATCAGCGCGACGAGCTCCGCGAGATCCGCGCCGAACGCGAGGTGATCCTCAGCGCCGGCGCCTACGCGAGCCCGCAGATCCTGCTGCTGACCGGGATCGGCCCGGCGGCCGACCTCGAGCTCGCGCACGTCCCGTGCCTGCACGAGCTCCCCGTCGGCCAGGGCCTCCAGGACCACCTCTCGACGTGGATCACCTACACGACCGACGAGCCCTCATTGCTGACGGCGGAGACCGAGGAGAACCTCGGCCTCATCCAAACCGAGGGTCGCGGTCCGCTGAGTTCGAACTTCGCCGAGTCCGGTGGGTTCTTCCGCACCGACCCCAGCCTCGAAGCGCCGGACATCCAGTTGCACATGATCCCGATCCTGTTCCCCGAGGCGGGCGCAGGCGAGATCGTGATCGACGGCTGGGCGCTGTCGGCGTGCATCCTGCGTCCGACGAGTACCGGATTCGTCAAGCTCCGCTCCCGGATCCCAACCTCGAACCCGCGGATCCTCCACAACTACATCGTCAGCGACGAGGACAAGGCGACGATGATCGCCGGCGTCCGCCGCGCTCACGAGATCTGCGAGCAGGCGGCGCTCCAGGCGGTGAGCACCGGGGCGCTCGCCACCCCAGCGGGCAGCGACGACGCGAGCGTGCTCGCCCACATCGAGCGCAACTCGACGACGCTGTATCACCCGGTCGGCACGTGTGCGATGGGGTCGGTCGTCGACGACGAGCTGCGGGTGCTCGGGATGGAGGCGCTGCGGATCGTCGACGCCTCGGTGATGCCAACGCTCGTCCGCGGCAACACGAACGCGCCGACGATCATGATCGCCGAGCGGGCGTCGGATCTGATTCGCGGCCGGACACCGGCGACGGCGGCCGCGGCGACGGCCTGAATCAGACTCAGACGCTAGATCAGCTCGAGGTCGAAATCCCAGGCGACGAGCCCGTGCCGGCCGTCCGGCAGCCACCGCAGCTGCCCGTTGCCGACCGGGAGCACGTCACGCACCGTGACCGTCGTGGTCCGCGCGTGCCGCACCACCGCCACCCGCGGATGGTGAACGTGGCCGAGCTCATCGACGATCGTGAACGCCCCCAACCGGTTCACGGTCGCGCGGGATCCGCCGGTCACGGTCACGGTGAACGACGCCGGCGCCGTCGTCCGGGCCGCGTTGGCGGCCAGTGCGCGCGGGACGGCCGGGCCGATGGCGGTGGCACGCAGGCGGCGGCCGGGGAGATCAACCGCGACCGTGTCGCCCTGAACCGCGAGCACCGGATGCCCGAGCGCGGCGCGGCTGACGCCGGCGGTACCGCTCATGACAGCGCGCAACCACGCCGGGATCCCGCCGTAGCGATGTGAGGCGGGCACCGGGCGGCCCTGCGGCCGCGTGAAGACGTCGCGTCCGAACGGCGCGAGCCCGTGCTGTGCGGCGTAGCCGATGTGGCCCTGACCGTCGAGGCCCCGGGATGCGCGACGCACGTTGTACAGGTCCTCGATCGTCCGCAGCCAGCTGTAATGGTTGTAGAACCCGGTGCTGACGCTGCCGGGCCGGATGTACGGACTGATCAGGACGCTGCCGGTGTCGCCGCCGCCGTTCGTCGCGGCGGTCGCGTTGTAGAGCGGGTCGGTCGCCGGCGTCCGTGCGCCGAGCGTCACGCCGCTGACGGCTGCGATCGTGCGCAGCGGACGGCCCGCCGAGTCGACGAGCGCGAAGGCGCCGGTGTCGACGAAGCCGCCGTTCCCAGCCGACGCCTGGGCCGGGACGAAGGTGTTCGTCACCGCGCCGACGAACGCCGCCGGCGGGATGCCCGTGCCGGTCACGCTCCGGCCCCGGTCGGTCGCGACCGCCGAGCGGTCGGTGATCGTCGTGCTCCCGGCCGCGGCGATCGCCGTCGCGTCGGTCCGCGGCCCCGGCGGATGCCCGCCGCCGCCGAGCAGGCACGTCCCCCTCGGCTGGGAGGGCACCGTCTGCGCGAGGCACGTCGTCGGGCGGTCAAGGAACAGGTTGTTGCCAGGCCCCGGGTACAGCTCGTTGCCGCGGGCGTCCTTCGCGAGCGGCGTGTTCGGGCCGGTCGGCTCGAAGTGGACCCGCCGCCCGGACAGCGTCTCCGCCGCCGTGTCGTTGGCGATCGACGTCCGCGCGTTCGGGGCGACGATCGTTGAGTTGGCGAAGCTGTTGCCGGTGTAGGTGAACGGCGGGAACGCCTCGTCGAACGTGATGTCGATCAGCCCGCCGTCCTTGAACGCCGGGGAGGCCTCGATCTCAGGGATGACATGCGACAGGAACAGATCGGCGGCGTACAGACCGCCCGTGTAGTTGCGCGGCGGGCGGATCCGGGTCGGCGATGAGAACCCTCCCGAGAGGTTGTTGCCCTGGCAGACGGCGTCGTGAGCGTCGCTGCACATGTTCGGGGTGATCCAGCTGAACGCGGGCGTCCGGCTCTCCCGCTGAAGGTCGTGGTACAGGCCGTTCGACGGCGAGAACACGTTCGCGATGTGGCGCGCGTTGCAGTCCCCGGAACGCCGGATCGACGAGAACCAGGCGAACGGGAAGTGCTTGGGCAGGTACTGATTCGTCGCGTTCGCGATCACCGGGGTCGGCTGCGTCTTGCTGCCGACCGGTGCCGGGGACTTGTACGGCGCGCCGCAGTACCGGACGCCGGCGTCGGTCGGCGGATCAGTCGGGCTCGCGTTCGCGTTGCCGAGATCCTGGGCGTAGCCCTTCCAGCTCACGTGAGCCGCGTCGAACTGCTTGAACACCGTCGGCACGCTCGCCGGATAGACACACCCGTTGTGACCGAAGGCGGCGTTCGGGCCCGCCGCCGAGGTCCACTGGCCGTAGTTGGGGTTGCGCGCGAGCGAGCGCGAACGGTCCATGTGCCCGGCGAACACGTTGTAGTAGGTCGGGCAGTCGAACTGGAGGTCGGGCTCGGTCGCCTGCCCGCTGACGAGCGTCGTGTAGTTGTCGAGGCTGCCGTGCCCGGTGCCGTAATAGTTCTTCAGCAGCGCGCCCTGCGCCGGAAGCTTTCGCCACAGGTACGTGTTGCGATTCAGGCCCGTGAACGTCGCGTCGTACGACTTGTTCTCCAGGATGATCAGCCAGACATGCTTGATCTTCCCGGGCGCGAGCCCGATCCCGTCCGGGTTCCGGACGGTGTGCCGCGCCGCGTGGGCCTGTGGCGCACGGGCGCCGCTCGCCAGCCGGCCGGAACGAGCACCGCACAGACAAGCGCCGCGGCGGCCACGGCGAGGACAACTCCCGCCGACGATCGCGCCGCCGGCGGCTCGACCTGAGTGCTGGCATCAGTGGTCGGCTCCCATCCCTCTCTCCCGCAGTATGCATGCCCCGGGCCTGGGGTGCTGTCTGGAGTGACAACGGCCGGGCGCGCGTGCGTTGAACGCACCGCAGGCCGGCAGCGCATAAGGTACGCGGGATGACGAGCTTCCCGCCCCGCCGCCGCTTGATGGCGTCACGCCACGAGTTTGTGGACGCCGCCGGCCTGCGGATGCACGTCGCACTCGCGGGAGCCGACGACGCGCCGCCGCTGCTGCTGCTTCACGGCTGGCCGCAGAACTGGTGGGTGTGGAGGAAGGTCATCCCGGCGCTGACGTCACGCTTCCGCGTGATCGCGCCTGACCTACGCGGCCATGGCTGGACCGACGCGCCGCTGCACGGCTACGAGAAGGAGCAGCTGGCGAGCGACATCCTTGCGTTGCTTGGTGCGCTCGGCGTGGAGCGCGTCACCTGGGTCGGCCATGACTGGGGCGGCTACGCGGGTTTCCTCGCCGCGCTTCGGGAGCCGCAGCGGATCGACCGGATGCTCGCCATGTGTATCCCGCATCCGTGGCTGGGGCCCGACCCACGACGGATGGCGATGATGCTCGGCTACCAGGGCCCGATCAGTCTGCCTCTCCTCGGCCCGCCGATCGCGGCTCGGATCGCTCCGCGAATCATCCAGGCCGGACGGCGCGACGACGCCCTCGGCCCGGCGGACGTGGCGGTCTTCATGGATCGCCTCCCGCGACGCGTGAGCGTCGCCATGTACCGCACGTTCCTGACCCGTGAGGTCGTCCCGGTCGCGCGCGGACGCTACGCGGACGCCGTGCTCCAGGTGCCGACGACGCTCGCCATCGGTGCCCACGACGTGATCACGCGCGGCATCGCGCCCGGGCCGGTCGAGGGCCAGCCGGACCTCACGGTCGAGGTTGTCCCGGGAGCCGCCCACTGGGCTCCCGAGCAACAACCTCAGGCCGTGATCGATTGGTGCCTGCGCGGGCAGTAGCGCCCGCGGGCCGCGGGCCACGAACCGGGGGCTGGGCGGCTTACAGGACCGCCTCGGCGAGCAGCTCGACCTGCGCCGGATCGCTCGACGCCGGGAAGCAGATGATCTCGTCGACCCCGGCCTGCTCGAACGCCGACACGTAGCCGTTCAGCGTCGCGGCGTCCTTGGCCGCTGACTGAACGATCTGCTGGGCGTAGTCGCTGAGGAACGAGTAGTAGTCGCCGAGGTTGCGTGCGGCGACGTTCTCGGCATCGGGACCGAGCGAGAAGTAGAACAGCGCGGACGTCCTCGGTTCACCGTCGCGACCGGCCTCGCTCCACGCCGCCTTCAGCTTGCCGAGCGCGGCGGTGAAGGCGTCCGGTCCGCCGCCACCCATCGTCCACCCGTCGGCGTACTTCGCGGCGCGCTGGAACGCCTTGTCGCTTTGCCCGCCGATGAGCAGTCCCGGCCGCGTCCCGTTCGCCGGGTCCGGGCCGACCGCGTCACCCGCCCAGAGCTCGGTCAGCTCCGCGAGCTGGCGGTCGAACGATGCGCCCCGGGAGCTGAAGTCGGCGCCCGAGAGCTCGTAGTCGTCCTTGCGCCCGCCGACCGCGAGCCCGAGCTCGAGGCGACCGCCGGAGAGCGCGTCGATCGTCGCCGTCTGCTTGGCGAACAGCGCCGTGTTCGTGCGCAGGGGCAGGATCAGGATGTCGGTGACGAGCCGAATCCGCTCGGTGACGGCCGCGGCGGCGGCGAGCGCCACGATCGATTCGTAGTTCGGATACGCGATCCGATCGAGCGTCCCGAGCGAGGCGAACCCGGCCGCCTCCGCCCGCGTGGCCCAGTCGACGATCCCCTGACGCTCGACCCCGCGCACCGCGTTGGGCAGCCCAATTCCGATGTCCATCTCGCTCCCTTCCCAGGTAGTTGAGTGCGCACCCAAATCTATACAAGCGGCTCGGTGTGCTTCGATTGAGCGATGGAGATCGTCCGCTTCGGCGCACTCACCGACGACGATCGAGCGCAGCTCGAGGGCGATGAGCCCGACCCGTTCGACGCCGCCGGGATCACCCTCGCCTTCCGCCCGAAGGATGAGCACATCGGAATCCGTGACGACGCCGGACGGCTCGTCGCGTCGGCGGGATTCGTCCTCGCCGAGGTCGAGGTCGAGGGACGTGAGCGCTTTGACGTCTTCGGGATCGGCGGCGTGATCGTCGCGGCCGCCCACCGCGGCCAGGGCCTCGCCCGGACCGTCGTGGCCGAAGCGCTCGCTGAGGGCGCGCGGATCGGCCGCGACTACGCGCTGCTGTTCTGCCTCGAGGACCGCTCCGGTCTGTACCGCAAGCTTGATTTCTCGGTCCTGGATTCACCGCTGACCGTGCGCCAGCCCAGCGGTACCGCCGTCCTCCCCCGGCTCGCGATGTGGCGTCGGCTGACGGCCACGCGGGGGTGGCCGCCGGGCGCCGCCGAGCTCCAGAGCCTCCCGTTCTAAGGCGAGGCTCAGATCGAAGCGCAGCCGCACCTCGGTTCCACCGGAAGAGCGCTCGACGATCGAAAACCCATCGCACACCTTCGAGATCAACGCGAGCCCGAGCCCGAGCCCGTCGCTCTCGGCGCCGGCGTGCAGCCCGCAGCCGTTGTCGGTGATGAGCACCCACAGCTCGCCGGCCGCCACCCACGCATTGACGTGGAAGTGACCCTCGCGCGCGGGATACGCGAAGCGCACCACGTTCGACAGTGCCTCCGAGGTCGCGAGCCGGATCGCCTCGAGCTGCTCGCCGCAGGCGCCGACCTCTTGGGCAAACGCTGACAGCGCCACGCGCGCCTCACCGACCGATCCGGTGACGGCGAGATAGGAGCGCTTCAGGTGCAGGGGCGGACACTCGCCGTCTCCTGACGTCTGGTCCCGCCGGCGCCGTGTCGCGATCAGCTTCATTGCCTGGCCGCTTCGGTACCCACGGGCCGAGGATCGAAAACCACGCCGGCTCAATCGCCGAGCAGCTTGTGTTTCTCCGCCGCGAACTCGGCGTCGGTCAGCGCGCCCTGCTGGTGGAGCGCCGCGAGCTTGGAGATCCGGTCGACGACGCCCGCGGTGTCAGCCGCCGTCGCCGTCGCCGTCGCCGCCGGAGCGGCGCTGAACAGCTGCTGCGCGGCCCGGATGTGCTCCGCGCCCCGGCTCAGCGCCTCTTGGGCCTTGGCGAACTGGTAGGCATCATCGGCCCGCTTCAGTCGCTGCTCGGCGTCCTGGTAACAGTCGAGCGCCCTGGCGTACTCGTCCTTCGCCTGCGGGTTGGCGTTCGGCATCGAGCTGTCGATATCGAGCGCGCCGATGTCGTCGCCGAGCTTGACGAAGTCGGACTGGGCCTGCGCGCGCTCGTCGGCGCTCTGCTCCTTGCGCCAGTGCTCCGCGCGCATCGATCCGCGGGCGCGGCGCAGCGCGGCCAGCCCGCCCGAGGCGAAGAGGATGAGGAGCACAACGACGACGACGATCACGCCGACGATGCCACTGCTCCCGCTGCTGTGGTGCGATGAGGACGATCGGTTCGTCGAGCCCGGTCCGGTCTGCTCCGTTGAGGTGGCTCCGGGATGGCCGGCGGCAGCGTCGGCCTTGGCGAAGCTGTCGACGGTTCGCTGGAGTTGCTTGTACAGGGAGTCGCCCGGGTGGCCCACCGCCGCCGCGAGTCGCTGCCGAGCGGCCTCCCCCGTCTCCCACGTCGTCGTCACGTGGTAGTTGGAACCCGCGACGAGAACCACGACACCGTCAGGGGCGATCGCGCTGGCGACGGCGCGCGTCAGGTCGCCGGTCCCTTGCTCGCTCAGCGGCGAGACGACCGCGATCCAGATACGCCCCGGGTCACGGGCCTTGATCCGTGCGTCGAGGCGTCGGACCTCGGCCTTCGACAGCCCCGGATCTGGATGGCCGCGGGTTTGCACGGGGCTCTGCTGGAGCGCGTCGGCGAGTTCGCTGACGCTGATGCCTCCGACGCTGATGAGATCGGCGGCCGCCGTGCTCGCCAGAACAAGGCCAAGCAGCACCGCCGCCCAGATGATGCGCCCTCTGCCCGCTACGGCCCGCTTGCCCACGGCCGTGCATTATTTCCCATTACGAGGGTGGGGGCTTACGCGACGCCCTGAGCGTCGGGACACTACGGCTGCCCAAGAGCTGCAAGGCCCGTGGGCGAGCCCACGGCGACGAGCGTCTCGCCGGGCGCCGAACGGGCGCGCGCCTCCGGTGCCCAGCGTGCCCCGAGGGCGAGCACGCGCGCCTCCCCCGCCGCCGCCTGCTCGAGCTCGGTGACGGTGCGACCCGCCGGAGCGGCGAACTCCGCCACCGTGAGTGCCTGCGCGCCGACCGCGATCGTGGCGAGCGCGCGGCGCTCGCTGAGCGCGGCCGCGAACGCCGGCGCGGCGAGGCTCGAAACGCTGCGGGAGACGTGGATCGCGAATGCCGTCTCGACCCGGGCGGCGAGGTCATGGTCGAACAGTCGCAGCACGACCCGGATGTCGGGGGCGAGCGTGCGCGCGGCGAGCGCGGCCGCGAGGTTGGCGGCGTCATCATCGGTGACCACCATGAGGCACCGTGCCGCCGGAATGCGGAGACCGTCGAGGACCGCCGGTGCCGAGATGTCGGCGAACACGACCGGCACCCGCAGGCGGCGGGCGGCGTGGACCCCGGGCGCGTCCTCGTTGCGCTCGACCGCGACGCACGGAATGCGCCGCGCGACAAGGTCCTCGACGACGCGCTGACCGATCCGCCCGAGACCGAGCACGACGACGTGGTCGCGCCGGGGTCGCGGCCGCTCACCGAGCGAGCGGGCGAGCCGCACGCCGACGACCGCATCGGTGATGAGCGCGTAGACGAGCGCGAGCGACAGCGCCCCGATCAGCATCAGGCCCATGACGATCACCTTGAGCCCCGCCCCCTCGTGGAGGGGCGTGATGTCGCCATACCCGGTGGTCGAGACGGTCGTCACCGCGAAGTAGGCGCTGTCCAGCAGGTCGTAGTGCGTGCTCGAGGTCCAGATGGCGGACGCGGCGCCGAGCACGATCACGACGAACACGAGCAACGCGAGCAGGCGCCGGTCGACGAGCCGCGCCAGCGCACCGGCCCGGACGAGCATCGATGCGGTGCGCGACGCGACCTGGCGCAGTTCCTCCGCGGCTGCCTCGACGACGGTCTGATCCTCGTCCTCGTCGATGTCGGGCACGAGCGCGAGCACGCCGGGCGCGGGGTCGGGGAACAGGGTCGCGGTGCCCGTCGTGTCGTCGAACGACGCGACCGGTAGCACGCCGCGCATGTCGTCCTCGGCCGACAACGCGCGGACCTCGAACGGGTGTCCGGCGATCATCACCTGCTGGGCGCTCCGCAGGGCGGCGGCGAGGAACGCGGGCGCGGCGATCGCCGAGGCGGACAGGATGCGCGCATCCGGGAACAGCGACTCGAGCCGGCCCCCGAGCTCCTGGTTGAACATCCGCACGACGAGCCGGAGATCCTCCCGGGCGCCGCGGGCGGCGAGCGCGCTGTGCAGGTTGGCGACGTCGTCCTCCTCGACGATCGCCAGTGCCGCCGCCGTCTCGAGCCCGGCGGCTCGCAGGTCGGCGACGTCCCGCGCGTCGCCCTCGAGCACGCGAATGTCCGTCTGCTCCAGCCGCGTCCGGAAGCGCGGCTCGATCGCGTGACTGAGCACGACGACGCGCTCTCCGAGCGCGACGAGTTCCTCGGCGAGCCGGACCGCGATCCCGTCCGACCCGGCGACGATGAACGTCTGCGCCATAGGCGCAGCGTTCGGCGTGTACTCAGAGGCTCCTGCCCGCGCTCGGCGCGTGGCGACGCAGAGACGGGCTCGACCTCGGCGCGCGGGCGGCGCTGCATGAGCCCAAACCAGGCGACGGCCGCGGCCACCATGCAGACCACCGCCGACGTCCAGTTGGCGGCGCGGAAGCCGTGCATGAATGCGTCAGCGGCCCAGGCCCGCGCGGTCGGTCCGCCGAGGCGATGGATCGCCGTGAGCTGGCCGCCGTCGACCAGCGGGAGGAGCTTGGTCGCCGGGCCGTGCAGGGCCGGCGGGATCCCGCTGATCAGCGCGTCCCACCGCGCGTTGATGCGGCCGGTGGCGACCGCGGCGAGCACCGCAATACCGAGCGCGCCTCCCACCTGTCGCGCGGTGTTGAGCACGCCTGAGGCGACGCCGGCCTTCTCCTGCGGGATCGCCCCCATCGCGGTCGCGCTGAGGGTCGGCATGGCGAGTGCCGTGCCGATCCCCGCGAGCATGAAGAACGGCCAGATGTGCGAGTACGGCGAGTCGGCCTGCAGCTGGGTGAGCCCGATCATCCCGCCGCTCAGCAGCACCATCCCGGCCGCGGCGAGGTAGCGCGCGCTGATCCGGGCGTTGAGGCGGCCGGCGATCGGCGCGACGAACAAGATCATCATCGTCCACGGCAGCGTCCGCGCGCCGGCCTGGAGCGCCGAGTAGCCCTGGATGTTCTGGAGGTACAGCGCGCCCCAGTAGATCGCGCCGAACATCGCGAAGCCGACGAGCAGCATCACCGTATCCGACACGGTGAACGCGCGCCGCGTGAAGAACCCGATCGGGAGCATCGGGTCGCTGCACCGGCGCTCCCAGGCGACGAACGCCAGCGCGAGCCCGAGGCCCGCGGCGAGGAACGCGATCACGTACGCGGAGCCGAACCCGTGGGTGTCGCTCTTGATCAGGCCCCACACGAGGCAGAACAGCGCCGCGGTGATCAGCGCGGTGCCGGGCAGATCAAGCGACCTGGTGCTCTTGTCCCGGGACTCGAGCACGCCGAGCAGCGTCACGACGATCGCCAGGACGCCGATCGGCACGTTGATCCAGAACACCGCCGACCAGTCCGCGTTCTCGACGAGCAGTCCGCCGAGCAGCGGCCCGATCGCGAGTCCGAGTCCGGAGATCCCGGCCCACACGCCAATCGCCACCGGGAGCCGCTTCGGCGGGAACGTGGCGACGAGGATCGAGAGCGACAGCGGGTTCATCAGCGCCGCGCCGGTCCCCTGGATCGCGCGGGCGGCGACGAGCATCCCGGAGCTCGTCGACAGCGCGCACGCGGCCGACGAGGCGGTGAAGATCGCCAGGCCGACGATGAACACCCGCCGGCGCCCAAACCGGTCGCCGAGCTTGCCGCCGAGCAGGATCAGCGCGGCGAACGGCACGACGTAGGCGTTGACCGTCCAGGCGAGCGTCTCCGGACTGACGTGGAGCTCGCGCTGGATCGACGGCAACGCGACGTTGACGATCGTGTTGTCCAGCATGATCATGAACAGGCCGAAGCACATCGCGAACAACGTCACCCGTTCGCGACGCACCGCGCTCCATCCTCGCTCGGTTCGGCCGGTCGTCATCGTCTGATCGCGAGCGTCGCGGATGCGCCCCGGCGGGCGCATCCGAATCTCGCCTCACTCGGACGTCGTAGTTCCCCGCGCATAACTGCGACGCCGTACTCATCAGTCGCTCTATGATCCGGTGCGTCAACGGCGGGAGGCGGGAGCGGTGCGTAGAGGTCTGGGTTGGTTGTCGCTGTGGCAGGTCAGGATCGCCCTCGTGGTGGTCGCGTTCGCGGTGCCCGCGGGGCTCGCGCGCGGTGACTTGCCGAACCCGTTGAACGACCTGCTCGCGCTCGGCCAGGGTGGCGGTCAGACCCCGGCCCAGGCCCCGGTCCAGCACAACCCCGAGCCGCCGTCGGTCGCGGTCCCGCGCGCGGTGTGCGGCCCCGGATCCCACCCGCTCGACGGCGTCCAGGGCCGCGTCCCGGCGACAGCCCTGCAATCACCGGCAGGCGCCAACGGCTACTGGTGCAATCTGTCGCTCGTCGCCCACCAGGGCAAGTCGGGCGGCTTCAAGGTGCTGCGCTACATCGACACTCATGGTCACGAGTGCGCGTTTTACGACACCGCGCTGCTGTATCCGCTCAACGCCGTGCAGCTGGCGAGCTCGGGCGATGGGGTCGCGGTCATCGACATGAGCGATCCGGCGCATCCGGTGCAGACCGACATGCTCACGCAGTTGCCGATGCTCTCGCCGCACGAATCGCTGAGCCTCAATCCGCGCCGCGGTCTGCTCGCGGCCGTGCTCGGCAACCCGTCGACCTATCCCGGTCTCGTCTCGATCTACGACGCGAGCCAAGACTGCCGCCACCCGGTGCTCGACTCGACGTCGCTCGTCGCCCGGTTCGGTCACGAGGGGAACTTCTCCCCGGACGGGAAGACCTTCTATGCGGCGGGGACGGCGGTGCAGGCGATCACCGCGATCGACGTCACCGATCCAAAGCAGCCCCACGCGATCTGGCAGGGCAACGAGTACTCGCATGGGCTGACGCTCTCCGACGACGGCAACCGGGCGTACGTCGCCGACCCGAACAACGGTCAGCTGCTTGATCCTCGATACGAGTCAGATCCAGGCGCGCAAGCCGAACCCCCAGGTGAGCGAGATCAGCCGGCTGACGTGGAACACGGCGTCGATCCCCCAGAACGCGATCCCGATGACGATCCACGGCCATCCGTACATCCTCGAGTTCGACGAGTACGCGTTCCGCTTCAACGGCACGGCACCGCCGGGCACGGTCGGCGCGGCACGAATCATCGACATCGCCGACGAGCACCACCCCCGTGTCGTCTCGAACATCCGGCTCGCCGTCAACCAGCCGGCCGAGCACCAGGCGGCGTCCGGCGACCCGGGCGCCAGCTCCCCGGTGCAGGGGTACGCAGCGCACTACTGCAACATCCCGCGCGAGGTCGATCCCGGGATCGTCGCCTGCTCGTTCATCGCCTCCGGCCTGCGCGTGTTCGACATCCACGACCCGCTCCATCCCAAGGAGATCGCGTACTACATCGCGCCGCCGACCCACAAGTTCGAGAACCTCCTCGACGGAAGCAACTTCGCCATGTCCAAGCCGGCGTTCGCGCCCGCGCGTCGTGAGGTCTGGTACACGGACGGGACAAGCGGCTTCTACGTGCTCCGTCTCTCCCCCAGCGTGTGGCCGGACGCCCCCGGCGCGCCGCCGGTGGGCGCGCCGCCGGTGAAGCCGCCGTCGGTGAAGCCGCCGGCGAAGCCGCTCAGCTGTCCCGCGGCCGGGCGACTCGCGGGGTCTCGCCTCGGTCCGGTGTCGCTCGGCGAGAAGCGGACGCAGGTGCCGCGCGCCGCGTGCCTGCGCAGCGCCGGGATCCGGCTCGGATTCGCGTCGGGGCGCGTCGTCGCCGCCGTCACGGGGAACCGCCGCTATGCGCTGCGGGGCGTCCGGGCCGGGATGCGGCTGCGCACGGCGCGCCGGCAGGTCCGGCTCCGGCGCTCCTACCAGGTCGGCGGCGCGAGTTGGTACGTCGTCGGCTCGGGATCGACCCGCGGAGTCGTGAAGGTCGTGCGCGGGGTCGTCACCGAGGTCGGGAAGATGGAGATCGGATGCGAAGAGTCGGGGTCGGCGTGGCCGGTATCGGTGGTTGTCGCCGGGTGAGCGCTGCGGCGATTGTCGCGCGGTTCCGGGCGGGTGCTGCGGCTCGGGAGGTGATGGCCGAGTTCGCGATTGCGGGCACGTCGGCGTATCGCCTGCGCGATCAGGCGTTCGCGGCGCATCGCGGGTCGATGCACTCGCCGCATCGGCTGTCGTTTGAGGATCGCGAGCGGATCCTGGTCGGGATCGCTCGGGAGGAGAGCGATGCGCAGATCGCGCGGGCTCTGGGGCGGCATCGCTCGACGGTGGGGCGGGAGATCGCTCGGTGTGGAGGGCGTTGTCACTATCGGGCGCTGAGTGCGCAGCGCCACGCGCGGACGGCGGCGCGGCGTCCGAAGCCGACGAAGCTCGCGAGCCGTCCGCGGTTGCTGGCCGAGGTGGAGCGCCGGCTCAAGGACGGGTGCTCGCCAGAGCAGATCGCTGCGCGGCTGCGGCTGGAGTTCCCGGATGATCCGAGCATGCGGGTCAGTCACGAGACGATCTATCAAGCGTTGTATGTGCAGGGCGTGGCGAGCTGCGTCGCGAGCTGGCTCGCTGTTTGCGGACCGGCCGGACACGGCGCAAACCCCAGGGTCGGGTCGATCATCGCGGCCGGATCCCGGACATGGTGATGATCTCCGAGCGGCCTGCCGAGGTGGAGGACCGTGCCGTCCCCGGCCACTGGGAAGGGGACCTGTTGATCGGCAGGCGCAACCAATCGCAGATCACGACGCTGGTGGAGCGCTCCACCCGGTTCGTGATGCTGGCCGCGCTCAAGGACCGCACCGCCGTGCATGTCGCCGACGTGCTCGCCGAGCGGATCGGAACGCTCCCCGAGCAGCTGCGCCGCTCGCTGACCTGGGACCAGGGCCGCGAGCTCTCCGAGCACAAGGCGTTCTCGATCCGCAGCGGCGTGAACGTGTATTTCTGCGATCCGCGGTCCCCGTGGCAGCGCGGGTCCTCGCCCGCCGCGGCTCGGTCTCGAGCCGGTCGCACGCGCGGCCGCTGCTCACGCGGCTGTAGGTGGTACCGGGCGCGTCAGCGTTTCTGTTGCCAGAACGCGATCTCGCCGCCGGTCTCGGTGCGGATGACGCTGCGCCAGCCCGCGGGCCCCTCCCGCGGTTCGAGCAGCACCGCCGCACCGAGACGGCGGGCGGCGTCCGTGGTGCGACGGATGTCGTCGACCTCGACGTAGGGCAGCCAGATCGGCCGGCGCACGCTGCACTCGACGATCCCGCCCCCGATTCCGCGGCCGAGGTCGAGCGCGAGATAGGACCCGTGCGCGGTCTCGATCTGCTCCCGCGACCACCCGCAGAGCTCGGAATACAGCATATGCGCCCCTTCGAGGTCCCCGGTGTGGAGCTCGAGGTGCACGACTGGCTTGGTCGGGCGCGCCATGGGCTATCTACGGGTTAGACCGAGCACGTTTGAAGAACTCATCGCCATGGACTTCCACCCGAGGTGGTGGTCTACCCTGGAGACGATGTCTGCGTCTTCCGCTGTTTCCCCCGCGCGCGAGCGCGAGCTGATCGCCGCCGCCGGGCGCGGCGATGAGGCCGCGTTCGAGCACCTCGTCTCGCCCTACCGCGGCGAGCTCCATGCCCACTGCTACCGGATGCTCGCGTCCGTCCACGATGCCGAGGACGCCCTCCAGGAGACGCTGCTGCGCGCGTGGCGCGCGATCGGCCGCTTCGAGGGCCGCAGCTCGCTGCGCTCGTGGCTGTACACGATCGCCACGAACACCTCGCTCAACCTGATCGCCAAGCGCCCCAAGCGCGTTCTCCCCGTCGACTACGGCCCGCGGACCGACCCGCACGATGGGCCGGGGGAACCCATTGTTGAATCTGTTTGGATCGAGCCGTACCCCGATGAGCGCCTCGGGCTCGAGGAGGGGGTCGCCGGGCCGGATGCCAGCTACGAGCTGCGGGAGAGTGTCGAGCTCGCGTTCGTCGCCGCGCTCCAGCACCTCCCGGCAAACCAGCGTGCGGTGCTCATCCTCAGGGAGGTGCTCGGGTTCTCCGCCGCCGAAGTCGCCGAGACGCTCGGTACGACCGTCGCCTCGGTCAACAGCGCGCTGCAGCGCGCGCGCAAGTCGGTCGAGGAGAAGACGCCTGATCAGTCTCAGCAGGCGACGCTGCGCTCGCTCGGGGACGAGCGGCTGAGCGAGATCGTCGACGGCTATGTCGACGCGTGGTTGCGGGGCGACGTCGAGACCGTCGCGGCGATGCTCACCGAGGACGCGACGTTCGCGATGCCGCCGCTCGGCAGCTGGTTCGGCACCCGCGCCGAGATCAAGGAGTTCCTCGCGCGCTACCCGATGAACGGCACGTGGCGCTGGCGGGTCGTCGTCACGTCCGCCAACGGCGGGCAGCCCGCGCTCGGGTTCTACACCTGGGACGAGGGCGAGCAGGCGTTCCTCCCGTTCGCGCTCAACGTGCTGACGTTCCGCGGCGAGCAGATCTCGGACGTCGTCGCATTCGTGTCACGCTCGATCGAACAGACGGAGCGCGAGAAGTACGTGCGCTGGCCCGACGAGCCCGCCGATCCCGATCGGCTGTTCTCGGCGTTCGGGCAGTTCGGCCTGCCCGACCGGCTGAAGGATTAATCAGGCCGCGGCCTTCGCGAGCAGGCGCGCGCGGTTGCGAGCGGCGGACACGGCGGCGGTGAGCGTCTCCCGGTCATAGGCGCCGGAGTGCCGGCGGCCGTTGATGAAGAAGCTCGGAGTCCCGGACACCCCGCTCGCGTCCGCGCTGGCGACGTCGTCGGAGACGCGGGCGCCGTACTCGTGCTGGCGGATGTCGTCCCAGAAACGGTCGGTGTCCAAGCCGAGCTCCTGCGCGATGCGGTTGACCGCCCGGGGCGAGAGGTCGTCGCTGTGGAGCAGCGCTTCGTACATCTCCCAGAACTGCCCCTGCGCGGCGGCCGCCTCGGAGGCCTCAGCCGCAAGCTGGGCGTTCGGGTGCACGTCGTTGAGCGGCAGGTGCCGCCACACGTAGCGGAGGTCGTCACCGAAGTCTGAGAGCAGCTCGCGGATGACCGGCTCGGCCATGCCGCAGTACGGACATTCGAAGTCGCCGTACTCGACGAGCGTCACCGGGGCGTCCATGGGACCGCGGACGTGGTCGCGCTCGGGATCGACGTCCTCGCCGAGGTCGAGGAGGTCCTCCGCCGTCTGGCTGATCTGCCGCGCGCGGACGGCTGCCGGCAGGCGTTTCGTCACCTGGAGCACCCCCCAGGCGAGGAGCGGCGCGAGGATCGCTGAGGCGAGCACGCCGAGCTTCGCCTCATCAAGACGCTGTCCGTGGAACGCGAGGCTCGAGATGAGCAGCGAGACGGTGAAGCCGATCCCGGCCACGCACGCGCCGCCGGCGAGCACCGGCCAGCTGATCGTCGGCCGCGGGCCATGGAGGACCGGCCGTGACGCGATCCACGACGCGAGCATGATCCCAACCGGCTTGCCGACGACGTACCCGACGACGATCCCGAGCGTGATCGGGCTCGTGACCGCGTCGCTGAGCAGCCCGCCGGAGAGATGGATGCCCGCGTTGGCGAGCGCGAACAGGGGCACGATCACGTACCCGGTCCAGGGATGCAGCGTGTACTGGAGTCGCTCGTTCGGGGAGATCGCCGAGAGCACGCTCTGCTGGGCGCTGCGTGCGAGCTCCGGCGTCGGCTGCTCGCGGAACGACCGCGTGAGCTCGGTCACGCGCTCGAGATCCTCGCGGGAGGGCGGGTAGGCGCTCGTCACCAGCCCGACGGCGAGCCCGGAGATGACCGGGTCGATGCCGGACTTGAACATCGCGATCCAGATCCCGACGCCGACGACGACCGAGGCCGGGCGACGCCATCCGCCGGGCACGAAGCGGAGCGCGACGAGCACGGCGAACAGCCCGATCGCGGTGAGCAGCGCGGGCATCGACACGTGCTTCGTGTACACGGTCGCGATCACGAGCAAGGCGCCGAGATCGTCGAATACCGCGAGCGTCAGCAGGAACACCCGCAGGCGAGTCGCGGACTGCGGCGTGAGCAGCGCCAGCGCGCCGAGCGCGAACGCCGTGTCGGTCGACATCGCCGCGCCCCAGCCGCGGGCGCCGGCCCCACCGGCGTTGATCGCGAGGTAGATCGCGATCGGCACGAGCATGCCGCCGATCGCGGCCATCACCGGGATCGCGAGGCGCTGGCGCTGGCGGAGCTCGCCCATGTCGAGTTCGCGCTTGGCCTCGAGTCCGATGACGAGAAAGAAGAACGTCATCAGCCCCTGGTTGACCCACTCGCGAAGCGTCGCGTCGATCCCGCCGCCGCCGAGATGGATCGAGAGGTGGGTGTTCCACACGGTCGCGTAGGCGTCGCGCCACGGGGAGTTCGCCCACAGCAGGGCGAGGACCGTCGCCCCGAGCAGCACCGCCGCGCTGCCCGTCTCGGTGCTCAGGAAATTCCGGACCGGAGCCGCGAGATTTCGCGCCCAGGCGGTGCGCCCGTTGTAAACGGCAGTGTCGGAATCAGCCACAGGTTCGGATTATCGCGGTGCGGTGACGGGGTAGTCCACGCTCAGGGACGGGAATGCAGCCTGCATTCCTGCTCCAGTCCGGCCCGTTGTCGTGGATGGTTCCGTGATGCCGACCCGATGTTCCGTGAGGCCGACCCCGGTGGAGGCGGGCGCGGATACCGATCCGACCCAGCGGGTAGCACCGGGCCACGATTATCAATGTCGCGTCTTCTTGAGAGGAGCTAACAATGGGTGACCGCACGCAGCGGATCAAAGGCAAGACCGAGGAAGTGAAGGGCAAGACCAAGAAGGAGACCGGACGGGCCACCGGGCGTGGTGGCACGGAGGCCCGTGGCGCGGGCGAAGAGCTGAAGGGCAAGGCTCGCAATGCCGCCGGGAAGGCCGCTTCGGCGGTGAAGAAGGCGACCCGGTAGGCGGAGCGGAGGCCGCCTCAGTCGAGGTACTGGTAGGCCGGGAGGGTGAGGAACTCGAGGAGTTCGTCACCGAGGGAGACCGCCTCAAAGATCTCGCGGGTGTCGTCGGGGCGGCCGGCTTGCCAGGTCTCCTCGCCGACCGTCTCGCGGATTTTGGCGGTCTCCTCGTCAAGGATCTCCAGGACGAGCGCGCGGGTGACGGTGCGACCGTCCTCAAGCCGGGCGCCGTGGCGGATCCACTGCCAGATCTGGGAGCGGGAGATCTCGGCCGTCGCCGCGTCCTCCATCAGGTTGTTGATCGCGGCAGCGCCGCGGCCCCCGAGCCAAAACGAGATGTACTGGAAGCCGACGTTGACGTCGGTGCGCAGGCCCTGCTCGGTGATCGCGCCAGGGGTCGACGCGAGGTCGAGCAGCTGCTCGGCGGTGACGTCGACGTCGTCGCGCTGGCGGTCGAGCTGGTTGGGCGCGCCGCCGAGACCCTGCTCGAAGATCTCCCGCGCGACCGGGACGAGATCGGGGTGCGCGACCCAGGTGCCGTCGTAGCCCTGCTTGACCTCACGGTCCTTGTCGGCGCGGACGCCGTCCAGGGCCTTCTGGTTTTCCTCCTCGCCACCCTTGCGTGACGGGATCAGCGCCGCCATCCCGCCCATCGCGTGGGCGCCGCGGCGGTGACAGGTCGCGGCGAGCAGCTCGGTGTAGGCGCGCATGAACGGCACCGTCATCGTCACCTCGACGCGGTTCGGAAGCACCATGTCCGGCCGGTCACGGAAGCATTTGATCGCCGAGAAGATGTAATCCCAGCGCCCGGCATTGAGCCCCGCCGAGTGGTCCCGCAGCTCGTACAGGATCTCGTCCATCTCGAACGCCGCGGGGAGCGTCTCGATCAGGACGGTCGCCTTGATCGTGCCGCGTTCGATTCCGAGCGCATCCTGGGTGTAGTTGAACACGTCGTTCCACAGCCGCGCTTCGAGATGGGACTCCATCTTGGGGAGGTAGAAGTACGGCCCCGAGCCGTTGCGAAGCAGGTTCCGCGCGTTGTGCACCATGTGCATGCCGAAGTCGAAGAACGCGCCCGCGACCGGGTCGCCGTCGACGAGGAAGTGGCGTTCGGGCAGATGCCATCCGCGGGGGCGCACAAGCAGCGTCGCCGGGTTCTCGCCGAGCTCGTAGTGCCGGCCGTCGGAGCCGTCGTAGGTGATCGTGCCGTCGATCGCGTCACGGAGGTTGATGTGGCCCTCGACCATGTTGCGCCAGGTCGGCGCGTTCGCATCCTCGAAGTCGGCCATGAAGCCATCGGCGCCCGAGTTGAGTGCGTTGATCGTCATCTTGCGATCGGTCGGGCCGGTGATCTCGACCCAGCGCTGCTGCATGTCTGCGGGGACCGGCGCGACGGTCCAGTCGCGCTCCCTGATCTCGCGCGTGTCCGGGAGGAAGGCAAGCATCTCGCCCGCGGCGAGCCGCGCTCGACGCTCGGCGCGCGCGCCCAGCAGCTCGGTGCGGCGCGCGTTGAATTCCCGCTGCAGTGCAGCCACGAATTCGAGCGCGTCCGGGGTCAGGATCTCGTCGAACGCGCGATCCTCGGTCGCTCTCAGCTCAAGTCCTGCCTGTGTCGCCATGTGCGGAATCTCCCCTGTGGTTGCTCGGGCGAAACGGTAGTGGGTCTCGGAGCGCCGGCCGATTCAGACCCCGCGCGCCAGCCGATTCAGACCCCGGCGCGCGACTCGGCGACGCACAGCAGTCCGAGTAGCGCAGTCGTGATCGCCGCGAGCCCCCACGCGACGATCCCGCCACCGATGGCGTAGAGCACGAGCAGCGCGACCACGACGACCGCCTTCTTGCGCTCGAACGACCCCACCATCCGCAATCGAAAGCCGAGATGGCCGGCGAGATACAGCGCCACGCCGCCGCACAGCGTGAGCCGTGCCGCGTCGGCGAGCGTGTGGGTCGGCTCGAGCACGATGAAGTGGACGCCGACGGCGAAGACGATGATGCCGGCGACGATCACGAGATGGATGTAGCTGTAGCCGTCCGCCGCGGCGAGCACCGGGTCCTCGTGTTCACGCAGCCGTTCCTCGGCGACGCCGGCGAATCCCTCGAAGTAGGTCCACCACATCCCGATGGTCGTCAGCAGGCCGAGCGTGACCGCGGCGACGAGTGGCGTGGTGATCGGCTCCCCGCGGGCGCCGACGCCAATCGCGATGATCGACTCGCCGAGGCAGATGATCACGAACAGGCTGTAGCGCTCGGCGAAATGGGCGACGGCGACCTGCTGCAGGCCACGGAGCTGCTCCCGGGTGAGCCACGCTGGCCCCGCGTAGTCGATCGCGACCGCGGCGAGCCAGAGCAGGACCCGAGCCGTACCGTCGAGGAACGACCCGACGATCAGAAGGGTCAGCCCAATCGCGACCGTCACAGCAAAGCCGGCGATCGCCGACCACGCCGCGTTGCCCTTGCGCGACGCGTCGGCGTAGAGCACGAGGTGGAGCACCCGGACGATTGCGTAGGTGACGGCAAACAGCGTCCCCTGGGCTCCGAACGCCTGTGGCAGCGCGAGTCCGGCGATGAAGATGAACACCGTGGCGAGCAGCAGGCAGACGCGGAAGCTGAGCTCGGTGCTCGCCTGCGCGTTGGCCGCCCACACGAATGCCGACCACGCCCACCAGATGAGCGCGAGGATGAGCATCGAGCGGCCGAAGCCGCCCCAGGTGAGGTGGTGGGCGAGCAATGACGTGACCTGCGTGACCGCGAACACGAACACGAGGTCCCACAGCAGCTCGAGCGGGCTCGTGCGCCGCTCGTCGAGGCTGGGTGGCGCGGCGGCGGCCGGTCGCAGCGGGGGCGGCGCCGGTCGCAGCGGGGGCAGCGCCGGTCGCAGCGGGGGCAGCGCCGGTCGCAGCGGGTCCGGAGCTCTCGTCCGATCGCGCCGCGGCGTCGTCAGACAAGCTCAGTCGTGCGCTGCTCGTGCTCGTCGGCGGCTGCCTCGAGCCGCGCCAGTGCCCGCTCATAGTCATCGAGCCGGCGCACGACGCGCATCCACGACCAGCCGCCACGCTTGCGCAGCTCGTGGCTGCGGTCCGGATCGCCGGGGCGCGGGCCGGTCCGGTCGGGCCGCCGGCGCTGGGCGCGCTCCGGCTGCGGCGCGGCCGCCTGCTCGGCTGCGCGGCGCTCCATCAGCGCGCGATGCTCGGCCATCGCCGCGCTCAGATCGGGCGCGGGCCCGTCGTCGTCGAGCAGGCTCGCCTCGAGGTGCGTGCGGAGGATCAGCAGTTCCCGCTCGGTCGCGCGCCGGGCGCGCTTGGTGCGCTTCTGCGAGAACGCGAACCGGTCCCATGCCTTGGCGAACGAGATGAAGTCCGTCCGGCCGCCGGCCCGATGGGCGGCGAGCATCGGGCAGATCCCGCCGTCGCTCGTGTAGGCGCCGACGATGATCTCGTTCGTCCGCATGCCCTCGAGCATCGCGATGCGGGTGTGCCGCGGCAGGCACTCCACCGTCGTGCGCAGCTCGTTGATCGTCGCGCGATGCCGTTCTCGCATAGGGTTCATCGCCTCCCGGGGCGACGTGGCCACTGTATAGGCGCCCGTCGGCCCCCTCAAGCGATCTCCTGTTCGCGAAAGGAACCTTGCAGATGAAGCTTGGAGTACACGTCGGTTACTGGGGTCTCGGCATGGGTCCCCAGGATCAGCTACAGGTCGTCCAGGAGGCCGAACGCCTTGGCTACGACTCCGTGTGGGCTGCCGAGGCGTATGGGTCGGATGCTGCGACTGTGCTCGCCTGGCTCGCCGCCGGCACGAGCAAGATCAAGCTCGGCTCGGCGATCTTCCAGATGCCGGGCCGCAGCGCGGCGATGACGGCGATGACAGCGGCGACGATCGACGAACTCTCGGACGGGCGGATGGTGCTCGGGATCGGGACCTCCGGGCCACAGGTCGCCGAGGGCTGGCACGGTCAGCGCTTCGCCAAGCAGCTGCAGCGCACCCGTGAGTACGTCGCCGTCGTCCGGATGGCGCTTGCACGCCAGCGCGTCCAGTTCGAAGGTGAGACGCTCGTACTGCCGCTTCCCGACGGACCCGGCAAGCCGCTGAAGCTGATGATCTCGCCCAAGCAGGAGCGGATGCCGATCTACCTGGCGGCGATCGGGCCGAAGAACACCCAGCTCGCGGGCGAGATCGCCGACGGGTGGATCCCGACGTTCTTCTCCCCGGAGTACGTGTCGGAGTTCCGCAAGCTGCTCCAGGAGGGCGCCGACCGGGCCGGCAAGACGCTCGACGGGTTCGACATCGCACCGACGGTCAACGCCTACGTGTCCGACGACCGCGAGGTCGCGCGCAACCTGATGCGGCCGATCCTCGCCCTGTACATCGGCGGAATGGGCTCGCGCAAACAGAACTTCTACAACAACCTCGTCCAGCGCTACGGGTTCGAGGATGCGGCCAAGGAGATCCAGGACCTGTACCTGGACGGCCGCAAGGAGGAGGCCGGCGCCGCAATCCCGGACGCGCTGATCGACATGGTCTCGCTGTGCGGCCCGCGCGATGTCGTCCGTGATCGGCTCGCGGCGTTCCGCGACGCCGGTGTCGGGACGCTGATGGTGACGCCGATGGCGTTCACCACGGATGACCGGATCGCGCAGCTGCGGGCGGTGGCTGAGCTCGCGGAGTGAACGGTTGAGCGGCGGACAGCGCCTGCGGATCTTCCTCGGCGCGTTCGGCGACCCGGGCCACGCCTTCCCGATGCTCGCGCTCGGGGCGCGGCTCGCTGCCCGCGGACACGACGTCACGTTCGAGACCTGGCAGCGCTGGCGTGAGCCCGTCGAGGCGGAGGGCATGCGGTTCGTGGCCGCGCCGGAGTACCCGGTGTTCCCGACCCGCGAGCAGCCGCTGAAGCCCTACGAAGCGGTCGTCGTCGCCACCGCGGAGACGCGGGAGGCGATGGCGGCCGTGTCGCCGGACGTCGTCGTTCACGACATCCTGACGCTCGCGCCGGCGATGGCCGCGGAGCTGGAGGGGGTGCCGGCGGCGACGCTGATCCCGCACGTGCATCCGTCGAGCGCCGACGGCGCGCCGCCGTACGCGCTCGGCGCGCGGTATCCGCGGACGGCGCTTGGGCAGCGGCTCTGGCGGTCGCTGTCGCATCCGGTCGAGGCGGGATTGCGTCGGGGTCGGAGCGAGCTCAACGAGACGCGGGCGCGGCTGGGGCTGCCGCCGGTGACCCGGTTGTTCGGCGGAATCAGCGACCGGCTGTGTCTCGTCGGGACGTTCCCCCAGCTCGAGTATCCCCGGGCCTGGCCGTCGCACGTGAAGATCGTCGGGCCGCTCATCTGGGAGCCGCCGTTCGGAGATGTCGAGCCGCCGCCGGGGGATGCGCCGTTGGTGCTGATCGCGCCGTCGACGGCGCAGGATCCCGAGCACCGGCTGCTGCGGGCGGCGCTGGTCGGTCTCGCGGGCGAGCCGGTCCGTGTGCTCGCGGCGACGAACCGCAGGCCGCTCGCCCGGCCGCTCGATGTGCCCGCCAACGCACGGCTCGTCGAGTGGCTGTCGTATTCCCGGACGATGCCGAGGGCGTCGGTCGTGATCTCACACGCCGGGCACGGGACGGTGGCGCGGGCACTCGAGTCCGGCTGCCCGGTGCTCGCGGTGCCGCATTCCGGCGACATGGGCGAGAACGCCGCCCGGATCGACTGGGCGGGGGTCGGAGTCCGGCTGCCATGGCGGTTCCTGTCCCCGGCGACCCTGCGCCTCGCGCTGCGGCGCGTGCTCGACGAGCCGGTGCTCGCCGAGCGGGCGCGGGCGCTGTCGGCCTGGGCGGCCACCCATGATGGGGCGTCGACCGCGGCGGATTTGGTCGAGCGGCTTGCCGGGATTCCGGCGGCGAACGGTTCGTAAGCGAACTGACCGCCGCTAAGGGTTCATCGAGGGATTGTCGAAATAGTCCCGACGACCGAAGCGGGCGCCCAGGCTGGAAGGGCCGCTGTGCGGGTGAGTGTCGGCGTCTCGCCGTCCGCCTCGGGGTGTTTGCGCAGGGGCCGGGTCGTGCCGCTGAGTCCTCTCCTCGCTCGCGGCCGGCCCGGCTGATTTTCCTGCGGTGGGCGCGGACCGGGGGCGCGGTCAGTCGTCGCGGTGGGCGCGGACGGGGGCGCGGTCAGTCGTCGCGGTGGGCGCGGACGAACGCGATCAGGTCGGGCTCGTCGCCGATCTGGGTGTCAACCGGCTCGCCCATGCACGTGCAGAGCTCGACGACGGCGCGACCGTCCTTGACCTCAAGGGCGCGCCACGTCGCGCCGCTGTCCTCCCATCGCCTGAGATCCGCGAGGGTGAGCGTTGGGCGCATGGCAGCTCGCGGTCAGCTCCGTGCGACAGGCTCAGCCCGGGCGCGGACCGCTCAGCTCGGTGTCGTCGGATTCCCGGCCGCAGCGCCCTCAGCCGTGCCGTCGGCCGCGTTCTGTGCCGGACTTGACGATGCCGCCGGGTGATCCTTCGCCCACGCGATGATCTTGTCCGAGCCCTGGATCGGCTCGCCCTCATCGGTCACGAGCAACGGGACCCAGTGGTTGCCGGTCAGGCGCTTGACCTCACGCCGCCCGGCCGTCTGGTTCATGAAGTCCGGCAGGACCCCGAGGCCGTACGACCTGATGACCTCCGGGTCGTAGCCGGCGTCGACGAGCGCGTGATAGGCATGGCCGCACGGATGGCCACCGGGTCTCGGGGCCGGCTTCCAGGTCCCGTAGCAGACAAAGATCTTCATCGTCTTCCGCTCCTACTCGAACGCTCGCGCCGCGCGAAAGCGCGGCGCGCTCGCACGACGAGCTCCGGGGGCGGGACTCGAACCCGCAACATTTCGGTTAACAGCCGAACACTCTGCCAATTGAGTTACCCCGGATTACGGTGTATTGCGCTGAGACTCGTCAGCTCGGAAGCAACTCTAGCGGCACGGACGCGAGTCCGTCTTCGACTTCCGCGTGGCAGTTTGCGCACAGGAGCACACACTTACTCGCCTCGGCTCGCAGGGTGTCAAGCGACACGGTCACGCCGTTCCAGCTGACGGGTAGCCGCTTCTCGCTCGGGTCCAAATGGTGGAACGCGAGCGCTCGGGCGGTGCGATCGTACCCACAAAGCACACAGCGCCCACCCGCCTCGCTGACGAGCGTCGCTTTCATATCCCTGCGATGCTGCGTCACGCGCTCGACGCGGCAGAGCTTGCAGCGGTAGTAGCCACGACCTTCGAGCACGAATTCCGCCTCACCGTGACGCGCGCAGGAAAGCGTGACGGTGAGTAACCCGGCATTGCGCGCCGCGGTGCGCGATGCTGCTTGGCGGTTACGCGCCTGAGCCGTCCGTAGGTCGTACCGGCCAAGCCAGTGACGAACGGTCGATTTGCCGACCCCAAGCTTTTCGGCGATCGCGGCGATCGACAGCCCCTGCTCCACGAGCTGCTCCAGCCGCTCCCGTTCGATCCCACCCTTCGCCGCATACTTCTCCCGGTTCGGCGCCTCGAGCCCGAACTTCGCCATCCAGTAGGCCACCGTTGACGGGTGCCGGTTGAATCGCCGGCCGATCTCCTCGACGCTCACACCTTGGGCCAGGAGCAGCATCAGCGAGTCCTTGTCCATCTCGCTCTCCCCTTCCGCACGTTCTCATCACGAACGTATGTTCGCATGAGCCTCGGACGGAACACCTACCGCGGACCGACGGCTTAATCCCTGCTTAGATTGGCTTTTCCAGCTGGGCGCCGAGCTCGCCGATCTCCTCGATCACCCGTTCGCGGTCGTGGGCGAGCGCGTTGACGTCGCCGCCGCCGCCGCCCCGGGCGCGGCGCAGCGCGCGCTCGAGCCGGTTGAGCTCGAGCACCAGCCGCTGGTGCTCGACGTGAGCGTCGGTAACGTCGGTTTCGTCGCCGGCGCGGGCGACGATGGTGGCGATCAGGCGGGCGAGATCCTCGTCCTCCGGGTCGATGTCGGCCATCGGCCGCGCGGTCCGACCGATGAGGTGGCGGGCCACGCGCCGCAGCCGGGCGCTCGTGAGATGCTCATCGAGATCGATTGTGGCGAGCGCCCGTTCGCCCGCCTCGGGTCGCGCGACGCACAGCACGAGGAATTGCCCCTCATTGCGGACGGCCGGATCGATGACGCGTTCGCCGCGTGGATCGCCGCCGGCCGGCGCGCTTCCGTTGGGCGCCTCGGGGGCTCCCCCGTTAGCGGGACGGGTCGGGGCGCCGGCTGCCCCGCCCCCACCCCCGCCGCCGCTCCCGGCCATGAGCGCGGCGAGCCGCCCCTCCGAGAGCTCGAGCCGGCTCGCGACATGCCTGAGCAGGTCCTCGCGGAGCGCGCTCGCGGGCAGCGAGAGGACCGGCGCGAGCTCCGCCACCGCCCGGTCACGACCCTCGGCGCTGCGCGTGTCGGCCCGGTCGAGGATCCGGTCGACGTGGAAGACGACGAACGGGACAGAGCCGGACACCCGTTCACGCAACGCCTCGACCCCGTCGCGCTCGATCAGCTCGGCCGGATCGGTCCCCTCGGGCAGCGGTACGACGCGGAGCTCGAGCTTGCGGCCCTCGGCAACCTGGGCCGCGCGGAGCATCGCGTCCTGGCCGGCGCTGTCGGCGTCGAGGCAGAGCTCGAGCACACGGACGATCCGCTCAAGCTCGGTCGCCTGCTCCTCGGTGAAGGAGGTGCCCATGATCCCGACCGCGTTGCGCAGCCCAGCCTGGTGGAGGGCCAGCACGTCCGTGTAGCCCTCGACGAGGATCATCCGCCCGACCCGCGCCGCCACCGCCCGTGCGTGGTCGATTCCGAACAGCTGGCTGCGCTTCTGGTAGAGCTCGTTCTCGGAGGTGTTGAGGTACTTCGGCCGTTGGTTGTCACGCATCGCGCGGGCACCGAAGCCGCGCACCCGCCCGCGGGCATCGACCGACGGGAACATGATCCGCTCGCGGAAGCGGTCGTACACCGAGCCGGGACGGGTCTTCGAGCGTTGCACCAGCCCGGCGTCCAGCAGCTCGGCCTCGCTGAAGCCGGCCGACCGCGATGCGGTGAGGATGCGGTCCCACGCGCTCGGCGCATAGCCGACGGAGAACTCACGCAGCGTCTCCTCGGTCAGGCCCCGGCCGAGCAGGTACTCACGTGCCCCGGCCGCCTCGCGTGAATCCCACAAGTACCGGGCGTAGTACGTCGACGCTCGGCTGAGCAGCGAGTACAGCCGCTCCCGCCGCTCCCGCCGCGCGGCCGCCGCCGGGTCCTCGTCGACGGTCTCGAGCTTGACTCCGAAGCGGTCGGCGAGCGCCTCCATCGCGGCCTTGAAGTCAAGCCCCTCGGTCTCCATCACCCACGTGAACGGGTCACCCGAGGCCTGACAGCCGAAGCAGTGGTAGTGCTTCTCGTCCGGGCGGACGTGGAATGACCCGGAGCGCTCGTCGTGGAACGGGCACAGGCCGAAGTAGCTGTCCACACCGGCGCGGCGCAATTCAACGCGTGAGCCGACGAGCGACAGCATGTCGACGGCGTCAAGGACGCGATCGCGGGAATCGGGTGTGTACCGGGCCATGGCGTCAGTCAGGGACGATGCGTGGGACCGCTCACGGGGCAAACGCCGCCGGCACGCTGAGGCTCTCGAACGCCCGGATGCAGAAGCCGTCGGTCATCCCGGCGATCCAGTCGGTCACGCGCCGGGACAGCTCGCCGTCCGGGATCGAGGATGGGATCTCGTCCGGATGGGTGCAGAAATGATCGAACAGCGTCCGTACGACGAGCCTGATCTTCTCGCCCTCGCGCTTGGCTTCGGGCCCGAGGTACACCCGGTCGAACATGAACGTGCGCAACTCGCTCATCGCGGCGCCGACGCTCTCGCCCTGGACGATGTCGCCGGCGGCGTCGGAATGCTCGACGAGGTCGTGGACGAGCGTGTCGATGCGGTGCGGGCCGGTGCCGCCGAGGATCACGATCGGCTCCTCCGGCAGGTCCTCGGGTGACAGCACACCCGCACGCACCGCGTCGTCGATGTCATGGTTGATGTACGCGATCCGGTCGACGAGCCGGACGATCTTGCCCTCCAGCGTCCGCGGTTCCCGCGCGCGGCCGGAGTGACTGACGATCCCGTCGCGGACGGGCTCGGTGAGGTTGAGCCCCTGGCCGTCGCGCTCGAGCGTGTCGACGACCCGCAGCGAATGCTCGTGGTGCAGGAACGAGGTGCCGAAGCGCTCGCGCAGGCACTCGTCGAGCGCTTCCTCGCCGATATGCCCGAACGGCGGATGGCCGAGGTCATGCCCGAGCCCGATCGCCTCGACGAGGTCCTCGTTCAACCGCAGCGCTCGGCCGACGGTGCGGGACACCTGAGTCACCTCAAGCGTGTGCGTGAGGCGCGTGCGGTAGTGATCGCCGACCGGTGCGACGAACACCTGGGTCTTGCTCTTGAGCCGGCGAAACGCCTTGCAGTGGACGATCCTGTCGCGGTCGCGCTGGAACGGCGTCCGCAATCCGCAATCGGTCTCGGCGTGCGCCCGTGCCGGCGGGTAGGACCGTGTGGCCAGCGGCGAGAGCAGGGTCTCCTCCTGGGCCTGGATGCGCGCCGCGAACGCGGAGGCCACCGCCCCGCCGGGGTGTTCGTATCCGGTCGTCAGTACTCGGTCGCTCACGATCCTTCGATTCTGACAGCGGACGGGCGCCCGACGGCGTGCGCGTCACGGAGTCGACACAAACCGACGGACCGCGCGCACGGTGCGGTGTGGAGCAGCGGTCGGTTATCCGGTGTGGAGCAGCGGACGGTTATGCGGTGTGGAGCAACGGCCGCCACCGGACGTTCGCATGGAACTCGACCGTCTCGCCGATCGCCCGCTCGGCCTGCCGGAGCGCTCGCTCGGAGGCGTCGGGCGCCTGCGCGAGCGGTCGCCCGAGGGCGTCGATGAGGAACCGGTAGGACTCCTCGGAGAGCGGGAACGCGGCCCCTTCGCAGGCGTTGCAGACGATCCCGCCGGCGGCGGCCGAATAGCCCTGGAGGTGCTCAGACTCACCGCACGAGGCGCACGCCCCGAGGTGCGGAACGATCCCCGCCGCGAGCAGCAGCTTGATCCGGAACGCGAGCCCGTTCCCGGGGCGCGCCTGCGCGGGGTCACCGGCGAGCAGCGCGAGCTCGTTCGCGAGCAGCCGGAACACCTCCGGGTGCGGGTCGGTCGTCTCGAACAGGCGGGACACGGCGTCGCACGCGCGCGCCGCGGCGTCGAGGGTCGCCGCGTGGTCACGGAGTCCGGCGTGGGTGGTGAGCGTGTCGACACCGGTGACCGTCAGCAGCTCGCTGCGCCCTTCATGCAGGTGAGCGCAGATGTGGAAGAACGGCTCGAGCCGGGCGCCAAAACGGCTCCGCGACCGCCGGACGCCCTTGGCGATCGCTGACAGTCGCCCGTGGTCCGGCGTGTAGAGATGCAGGATCCGGTCGGCCTCGCCGTATCGGATCGACCGGAGCACGATCGCCTCGGTTCTCAGCGGCCCCGGCACCGGCCGTCCCCCCGACGAATCCGCCCGCGCCACATCCCGGACTCACAAGCTATCTTTTGTATAGCAATGGCTAACGTCACCGTGTACACCACCGATCAGTGCGCTCGCTGCGTCACAGCGAAGGCGCTCCTCACCAAGCGCGGCATCGGTTATGAAGAGATCAATTTGGCAAAGGACCCGGACGGCCGCGCGGAGCTCGCGAAGCGCACCGGGATGATCACGTTCCCGCAGATCGTGATCGACGGCGAGACGATCGGCGGGCTCGACGAGCTCGTGGCCGCGGACCGCCAGGGTCAGCTCAAGACGCTGCGCGCCGCTTAGCCGCAGCGTGGGGACGGCCCAGCGGCGACGGACGTGGACGCCGCCGCGGGCGTGGCTGGCAGTGCTCACACACGTAGGTTCCGCGGCCGCCGACGACGATCTTGCGTACCGTCCGCCCGCAGACGATGCACGGCTCGCCGGCGCGCAGGTGGATCTGGAAGCGGTCCTGGAAGGAGCCGCGCGCGCCGTCGACGTGGCGGAAGTCGTCGATCGAGGCGCCCTTGGCGTCGATGCCGGCGCTGAGCGCCTCCTCGATCGTGTCCCGGAGGCGCGCCCACTGGGCGGCGGTCAACCGTCCGGCCGGACGTAGCGGGTGAATGCCGGCCCGGAACAGGGCCTCATCGGCGTAGATGTTCCCAACGCCGGCGATCCGGCGCTGGTCCAGCACGAACGCCTTGACCGGCGCGACCCGGCCCCGGGCGGCCCGGCGGAGGTAGTCCGCGGTGAACGCCGCCGTCAACGGCTCGGCGCCGAGTCGCTCCGCAAGATACGCGTCCCGGGCCTCGGCACCGGCCAGCAGGTGCCCGGTCCCGAACCGGCGCGGATCGACGTACACGAGCCGGTGCCCTCCGCTCAACCCAAACCGCACCCGCGTGTGGACCGGCTCGAGCACCGGGTCGAACAGGAGCGCGCCAGTCATCCGCAGATGCACGAGCAGGAACAGCTCGCCGGAGAGCTCCCAGATGAGGTACTTCCCCGCCCGCGTGACCCGCTCGATCACCGCCCCGGTGAGCCCGCCCGCGACGGTCTCAGGCGGATACGGTCGGGTCCAGCGCGCGTCGAGAATCTCGGCGACCTCGATCCGCCGCCCCTCGACGTGCGGCGCGAGCTGGCGGCGGATCGTCTCGACCTCGGGCAGCTCAGGCACCGACGGCCTCCTCCGGCCCGACGAACGACCGCCCCGGGAGCGCGGAGGACACGGCACCATCGGCCAGCCACGCGAGCGTGCTCGCGCCGACGTCGGAAAGCGGACCGTCGTGGCGACGGCCGCCGTTGCCCGGGAACACCGCAAGCAGCGGTACGGCCTCGCGCGTGTGGTCGGTGTGGGGCATCGTCACATCGCAGCCGTGGTCGGCGGTGAGCACGAGCAGGTCATCGGGCCCGAGCCGCTGCAGCCAGCCGGCGACCGCCCGGTCGATGCCCTGGAGGGCGCGGTGAAACCCGTCCACGTCATGGCGGTGCCCGTACACCTGATCGGTCTCGATCAGGTTCGTGAACACGAAGCCATGCTCGAGCGTCGCCAGCAGCCGCGCCGTCTCATCGAGCGCCGTGGCGTTCGTCGCCCCGGGATGCTGCTCGTCGATCCCTGCCCCCGCGAACAGCTGTCCGACCTTCCCGACCGTGTGCACCGGCACCCCGGCCGCCTGGAGCTCGGTGAGATAGGACCTGCCCGGGGGCAGCCCGTAGTCGCGCCGGCCCTCCGTCCGCGCAAAGGCGCCCGGCTCGCCCGTGAATGGCCGGGCGATGACCCGGCCGACGGCGTGCTCGGTCCCGAGCCGCGCGCGCACCGTGCGGCAGATCGTGTGGAGCTCATCCGCGCCGACGACCCGCTCGTGGGCGGCGATCTGCAGGACCGAGTCCTGGCTCGTGTAGACGATCAGGGCGCCGCTGCGGAGCTGCTCGGCCCCGAAGTCGTCGATCGCGTCGATCCCGTTGTACGGGCGGTTGCAGATCACCGGTCGGTGCGCGGCGTCGACGACGACCTCGATCACCGCGGCCGGGAACCCGTCGGGGTACGTCGGTGGCGATTCGGGCTGCACGACACCCATCAGCTCCCAATGGCCGGCGGTCGAGTCCTTGCCGGCACCGAGCGGATGGAGCCGGCCGTGGAGGACCGGGTCACGCGCGGGCGGGACGCCCTCGAGAGGCAGGATCGATCCCAGCCCGAGGCGCCCGAGCGTCGGCAGGTCCAGTCCGCCGGCCGCCTGCGCCAGATGGCCGAACGTATTCGCGCCGGCGTCGCCGTAGGCGGCGGAGTCCGGGAGCGGGCCGGCGCCGCACGCGTCGAGCACGACGACGAACGCCCGCCTCACGGGCTGCCCGCCAGGAGACGAAGGATCCTCGGTGGCACGGCCGGATTCTCGCAGCCGGATCGGCCCGAGCGCCCGCGCCCGCTGAGCCCGCGGCCGTCTACCCCTCGCCGTCCCAGTAGTCGAGCAGCTCGAGCCGTGCGACCACCCCGAGGCCCCGGAACGCGATCTTGTTCGACCGTGGGTAGTAGCACGTGTCCGCGGGGTCGCGGGTTCCGTACGCGAGGTAATGCAGCGTGCTCCGGCCACCCACGAACATGTGCGCGACGCCCGTCCCGGCGGGCCGCGCGATCACGCTGCCCGGGCGAACCGGCGACGCGGTCTCCCCGAGCACGACCGAGCCATCGCCATCGATGACCACGAAGATCTCCTCCTCGTGGGAATGGCAGTGCTGAGGCGAGGACTCCTTGCCGGGGGCCACGGTCACGTGCTGGAGCCCCGTGCGGACGGACCCGGCCGCCCGGCCGAGGTTGCGCCGCTCGCGGACGATCCGCGTCCGCTCGACCCGCTGGGGTTCGACGTCGTCGACGTTGACGATCGTCGCCGGGCGGGCCCCCGGTGTGTCCGGCAGCTCCGGCGCCCCCAGCTCGCTCTCGCGCACGAACTGAAACGGCGCACCGTCGATGACCCGCGGCGCGGACTCCGTCGCCCGGGTCCCGACGAGCGACATGCCGAGCCGTGGGAAGGCGACCGCGTTGTCCGGCTCGCGGGTGCCGAACGCGAGCAGGTCGAGATCGCTCAGCGCATGGACCGTGTGGGCGCCGGCCCGCGGCAGATAGACGATGCAGTCTCCCGCCCGGATCTCGCTGACCCGGCCGCGCTGCCACGACAGTCCGGTCCCGGCGAGCACGTAGAAGATCTCCTCCTCCCCCCCGTGCTCGTGCGCGGGCGTCGACCAGCCGCCGGCCGGCACCTGGATCCGCCGCACCCCGGTGGCGACCGATCCGGCCGCCTCCCCGAGCATCGTCCAGCGGCCGCGGAGGTGCCCGAGCTCCCACTCCAGGGCGCGCGCGTCGTCGAAGTGAGTGATCCCGCCGGGTTGTCCGATCGGCTGGGGCACGGCGTCAGTCAGTGGTCACGGGACACGGCGTCAGTGCGAGCGGTCGAGCCCGGCGAGCGGTCGAGCTGGGCACGCGGGTGGGCGTCGAAGTAGACCTCGCGCAGGCGCTCGGTCGACAGGTGGGTGTAGATCTGCGTCGTGCCAATGTCGGCGTGGCCGAGCATCTCCTGGAGCGAGCGCAGGTCGCAGCCGCCCGCGAGCAGGTGGGTCGCGAACGTGTGACGCAGCGTGTGCGGGCTCATCCGGTCCTCGAGACCGGCGCTGCGGGCGTGGCGCTGGACGATCTTGTAGAGACCCTGGCGCGAGAGCCCGGTTCCGCGGAGGTTGACGAACACGCGTGGCTCGTCTCGGAGGCCGACGAGCCGGGGCCGGGCGCGGGCGATGTACACCCGGAGCGTTTCGATCGCTTTGCTGCCGATCGGCACGATCCGCTCCTTGGAGCCCTTGCCGTGGGTGCGCAGGATGCCGGCCTCGAGGTCGAGTGCGGTGAGCTTCGAGCTCGATCGCCTCCGAGGCGCGCAGGCCGCAGGCGTACATCGTCTCGAGCAGCGCGCGGTCACGGAGCGCGGCGGGCGAGTTTCCGGTCGGCTGCGCGAGCAGACGCTGGACCTCGTCGCGGCTGAGCACCTTCGGCAGGCGGCCGGGCGTCCGCGGCGCGCGGAGCTCCGAGGTCGGGTCGTGCTCGAGGATCTGCTCGCGGCGCAGATGGCGATAAAACGAGCGCAGGCAGGCGATCTTGCGCTGGAGCGTCGCCGGCGCGACGGGCGGCCGCTCGTCGGAGCCCGACGCGAGCTCAGTGACGAACGCCGCGAGCTCCTGACCGCTCACGGCGAGTGGATCGACGCGCTGGCGGTCCAGAAACACCCCGTACTGCTGGAGGTCCGAGCGGTAGGCCTCGAGGGTGTTCCGAGACAGGCCTCGCTCGAGCTCGAGGTACGCGAGAAAATCAAGCGTCAGATCGGTCAGCCGCCGGGAAGGCGCCGCCGCGTCAACCATGACCATGCCCGGGTATTCGCGCTCAGGCGAATCCCTCCTGCGGCTGCACGAGACCGCTCAGGGTCGGGCGCCCGACGGCCGGACGTCAGTCACGGCGGTCAAGTCGCCTCGCCAGCCACAGCAGCGCGATCAGCGACTTGGAGTCCCGGCACGCGGCGATCGCGTCGTCGATCTCCGCGAGCGGCCACGGCACGATCTCGATCTGCTCGTACTCGTCGACCGGGGCCGGGGGCGCATCCGACAGACCGGTGGCGTGGTACACCCACACGAACTCGTCGCTGAAGCCCGCGCTCGTATAGAACGCGAAGATCTCCTCCCAGTGCTCGGCCTGCTTGCCGATCTCCTCGGCAAGCTCCCGCTTGCCGGTCTGGAGCGGCGGCTCGCCCGCGACGTCGAGCTTGCCCGCCGGGATCTCCAGCGAGTCGCTGACGCCGATGACCTCGCGGGGCTGACGGGTGAGCCACACGTGGGTGTCGTCGACGGGGAGGATCCCGACCGCGCCGGGGTGCCACACCTTCTCCCGGGTCACCTCCTCGCCGTCATCGTGGCGGAAGCGCTCTCGCCCGACGGTGATGATCTTGCCCTCCCACAGCTTCTCGCTGTCGATACGTTCAAAGCTCACGGCCGGCCTCCTCGATCAGCGCGATCGCGACGTCAAGCATGCCCTCGAGCGCCGCGACGCTGACGCGCTCGTCGGGCCGGTGGTTGCGCTCGGTTCCATTCGCCAGGTTCACGCACTCGAACCCGGCCGCGATGAATGCGTTGGCGTCCGCCCCGCCGCCGGTGACGATCGGGCTCGGCTCGTAGCCGCAGGCGCGCAGCGCCCGCTCGGCGCGGATGACCGCCGGCGCGCTCGGCTTCAGCCGGTAGCCGGTGAACATCTTCTCGACAGTCAGGTCGAGGTCGCACTCGGCGGCATCCGCGGCATCCTGGAAGCAATCGATCATCGCGGTCAGCGCCGCTTCCACCCGCTCCTCGGAGACGCTGCGGACTTCGGCCTCGACGCGGCACCGCTCGGGCACGACGTTCGTCGCCGTGCCGCCCTGGATGACGCCGACATTCGCCGTCGTCTCGTCGTCCAGCCGCCCGAGGCGCATCGCCGCGATCCCCTTGGCCGCGGCCGCGATCGCACTGCGCCCGGACTCGGGGCGCAGGCCGGCATGGGCGGCGACGCCCCGCATCTCGGCAACCACTCGCTGGTGGGTCGGGGACGCGAGCACGATCTCGCCGATCGGCGATGCGTGGTCGAACACGTACCCGAACTCGCTCTGCAGACAGGCGGTGTCGAACGCCTTGGCGCCGTGAAGGCCGTTCTCCTCCGAGACGGTGAACACGAGCTCGAGGCCGACCGCGGGCGGCGCCCCGGCGCTGGCGAGCCGGCGGGCAAGCTCGAGCATGACCGCCACCGCCGCCTTGTTGTCGGCGCCGAGGATCGCGTCGTTGGCGTTCTCGTAGCCCCCGTCGACAAGGACCGGATCGATCTCGGCCGTCGCCGGCACCGTGTCGAGATGAGCGCACAGCATGAGACTCTGCGGGCCGGTGCCCGGCACCCGCGCGAACAGGTTGCCCGCGTCGGCGCCCGCCGACGGTCCGGCGTTGTCCTCGTCGACCGAAAGCCCCATCGCGCGGAGCTCGGCGGCGACGTGGTCGACGCACGGACGCTCGTGTCCCGACGGGCTCTGGATCCGGCAGAGTGAGACGAACGTGTCGTTCAGACGCGCGCGTTCGGCCTCGGTGGAGAGCCTCACGAAGTGGATTCGGCGTGACTCGAGCGAGCAGGGTCGCTCGTCTCCGAGCGGACCTCGTCGCCGCTCGCGTCCGACCGAGCCAGCGCGGAGCCGACGAACTCGCGGAACAGCGGCGCCGGGCGCTCGGGCCGGGACTTGAACTCCGGGTGGTACTGCGAGGCGACGAAGAACGGGTGGTCGTCCCGGCTCAGCTCGATGACCTCGACGAGCCGCTCATCGGGCGAGGTGCCCGAGCAGACGAGCCCAGCCGCCTCGAGCCGGCGGCGCAGGTGGTTATTGACCTCATAGCGATGCCGGTGGCGCTCGTACACGACCGGTTCGCCGTAGAGCTCGCGCACCCGGGTCCCGTCGTGCAGCTTCACCGGGTCGGCGCCGAGGCGCATCGTCCCGCCCATGTCGGCGATCTCCTTCTGCTCGGGCAGGAGGTCGATCACCGGGTACGGCGTCTCCGGGTCCATCTCGGTCGAGTTCGCGCCCTCCATCCCGACGGCATGCCGGGCGAATTCGGAGACGGCGACCTGCATCCCGAGGCAGATTCCCAGGTACGGAATCTTGTGCTCGCGGGCGATCTGGGCGGCCCGGATCTTGCCCTCGAAGCCACGGCCGCCAAAGCCGCCGGGGATGAGGATGCCGTCGGCCTCCGCGATCGATGCCGCGACCCGCGAATCGGTCACCTCCTCAGAATCGACCCAATCGATTTCGACCTTGCAGCCGTGATGGACGCCGGCGTGGCGGAGCGCCTCGGCGACCGACAGGTAGGCGTCCTCAAGCTTGACGTACTTGCCGACCAGGGCGATCCGTAGCGTGCGGTTCGCCTCTTTCGACCGCCGGGTGACCTCCTCCCAGCCGCGGAGATCCGGCTCGGCGGGGTCCAGCCCGAAGTGCTCCCGGAGGATGAAGTCGTCGACGCCGGCCTCGTTGAACACGAGCGGCACCTTGTAAATGTCGTCGACGTCGTAGGCGGAGACGATCGCCTCGAGCGGCAGGCTCGCGAACAACGCGATCTTGCGCCGGATATCGGATGACAGCTCTCCCTCCGAGCGGCACACGACCATGTCCGGCGCGATACCGATACGCCGCAGCTCGTTGACGGAGTGCTGCGTGGGCTTCGTCTTCAGCTCGCCGGCGTGGCCGATGTAGGGCACGAGGGTGAGATGGATGAACATGCACCGCCGCCGGCCGACGTCGACCGGGAACTGGCGGATCGCCTCCAGGAACGGCAGGGACTCGATGTCTCCGACCGTGCCACCGATTTCGGTGACCACGAAATCGACGTCCGTGGCCTCGGCCATCAACCGGATACGGGACTTGATCTCGTCGGTGATGTGGGGCACGACCTGGACGGTGGCGCCGAGATAGTCGCCGCGGCGCTCGCGGCGGATGACCGTGTTGTAGATGCCGCCGGCGGTGACGTTCGACGCGCGACTCGTGTTCGCGTCGGTGAAGCGCTCGTAGTGCCCGAGGTCAAGATCGGTCTCGGCCCCGTCCTCGGTGACGAACACCTCGCCGTGCTGGTACGGCGACATCGTCCCCGGATCGACGTTGATGTACGGATCGAACTTCTGGAGCTGGACGCTCAGGCCTCGGGCGACCAGCAACCGTCCGATCGATGCTGCCGCAATGCCCTTGCCGAGCGAGGAAACGACCCCGCCGGTGACGAAGATGAAGCGCGTCTCCCCTTGGGGGCTGTTGGCGGCGCGTCGCGGATCTGTGGCCATCGCTCGAACCTCAGTGTAGTAGGACGTCCTGAAGGTAGCGGGGCGTACGGACGAATCTGTCCTGGGATCTCAGAACCCGCGCTCCGTGCGGGAATACGGTGCCCGCGTGCCCATCCAGTGCCGACCGCCGATGGGCCGCTCAGGCGGCCTTGAGCAGCTGCCGGGCGTGCTGGCGCGCCGCTCGGTCCGCCTCGCCGCCGCCGAGCATCCGCACCAGTTCGCCGACGACGCCGTCGCCTTCCAGGAGGCTGACGCTCGTCCGCGCCGGGGACACCGACCCGTCCTTGACGATCGTGAAATGGCGGTCGCCGACCGCGGCCACCTGCGGCAGATGGGTGATGCAGAGGATCTGCCGCCGACCGGAGAGCTCACGGAGATGGGCACCGACGGCTCGCGCCGTATGGCCCCCGATCCCGGCGTCGATCTCATCGAAAACGAGCAGCGGCATCACCCGCTCGTCGCCGAGGTCAGAGCTGTGCGCCGCGCTCAGCAGCGCCAGCATCACCCGCGACAGCTCGCCGCCGGAGGCGATGTCGCGCAGCGGCCCGGCGGGCAGGCCCGGGTTCGGCGCGAGCAGGAACTCGACCGCGTCCCCGCCGCGCGGCCCGATCCCGTCCTCCCGGTCTCGGACCACGACGTCGAATGACGCATCGGCCATCGCGAGCTCGCCGAGCCGCACACGCACCGCCTCGGCGAGCGCGGGTGCGGCCTGGCGTCGCCGTGCCCCGAGCTGCTCGGAGACCGCCGTCAGCTCCTGCCGCGCCGCGGTCTGCTCCGCCTCGACGTTCCCGAGCTCGACCTCGGCGCGGTCGAGCTGGTCCCGGCGCGCCCGGCACCGCTCGGCGTGCGCGAGCACCTCGGTGACCGAGCCGCCGTGCTTGCGCTCGAGCCGCGCGAACAGGCCGAGCCGCTCCTCGACCTCCTCGAGCCGTCCCGGGGAACCCTCGATCCCATCGACGTATCTGCGCAGCTCCGCCCCGAGATCTTCTGCCTCGAAGCGCAGAGCCTGGGCCCGCTCGGACAGCGCGACGAGCGCCGGGTCGATCCCGCCCGCCTGGTCGAGCGACTGGGCCGCAGCCGACAGCGCGACCGCACCTCCGCCTTCGCCATCCTCCGGCACGATCGCCTCGGCGGCGAGGGCGGCGGCGCCGCGAAGCGTCTCGACGTGGCGCAGCCGGTCCCGCTCGGCGACGAGCTCGTTCTGCTCCTCCTCGCTCGGGTTCACGGCCTCGATCTCGTCGAGCTCGAACGCGAGCAGATCAAGCTCGCGTTCCCGGGCCCCGGCGAGCGCGGCCAGCTCCTCGGCCTGCGCGTCGGCGGCGCGCAGACGGGTGTGGGCCGCCGCGACGTGCGCGCGGAGCTCACGCTGCTCCGGACCGCAGTGCTCGTCGAGGATCTCGAGCTGGGCGCTGGCGAGCATCAGCTTGCGGTGCTCGTGCTGGCCGTAGAAGGAGAGCAGCAGGCCACCGATCTCCCGCAGGTCGGCAACGGTCGCCGAGCGACCGCACAGGTACGCGCGCGTGCGTCCGTCCGGCCACACGCGACGTGCGAGCACGATCTCCTCGGCGTCGGCGGGAATCCGCTCGTCGCTGGCCGGATCGAGCTCCGGCGGCAGCGAGAACACACCCTCGACGTACGCCTCGGCAGCACCTTCGCGGACGATCCCGCTCCCCGCCCGCCCGCCAAGCAGCAGATCGAGCGCCTGGGCGAGCAGGGTCTTGCCGGCGCCGGTCTCGCCGGTGAGGACGTTGACGCCGGGGACGAGCCGGAGTTCGGCCCGTTCCATCAGCAGCAGATTCTCGACGCGCAGCTCGTGCAGCATGGGAAACGGTCTACCACCCGACCCCGACGGATCCCGGGAATCGAACCCCCGGCCGCGCTCAGGCGACGCGGCCTACGGCGCCGACGCCAGGCGCCCGAACTTCTGCCGCAGCCGCTGGTAGAAGCTCGTCGAACCGGTCTGGGCGAGCGTGCCCAGATCACTCTTGAACTGCACCGACACGTCTTCCGCGGGCTGCAGGACGCACACCGGCCGCCCGTCGACGGTGACGTCCACCGGCTCCTCCCGCGACCGGTTGCGGATGACCAGCGCGTCCTGGGGGGCGACGACGAGCGCGCGGGCGGTGAGCGAATGCGGGGCGATGAACGAGACGACGAACCCCTCCACGCCCCACGCCATCACCGGCCCGCCGTTGGCGAGGTTGTAGCCGGTCGAGCCCGCCGGCGTCGCGACCACGAGCCCGTCGCAGCGGACCCGGCCGATCTCGTCCGGCCCCACCCAGTACTCGAGGTCGGCGACCCGCTTGCCCGGCTGGCGATGCAGCGAGACATCGTTGATCGCCACCCAGTGCCCGTGCCCGCCGGACAGCTCAATCCCCGGGAGCGAGAGCGTGTCGTAGTCGCCGGCGAACGCCCGCAGGAACCCGGCCTCGGCCTCCTCCCGGTCGACCGTGGCGAGAAATCCGATTTCCCCATAGTTGACGGCGAATACCGGGACCCCGGTGCCGGCATATGTGCGCAGCGCGGTGAGGATCGTGCCATCGCCGCCGAGCACGAAGCAGATGTCGACCGGCGGGTTGATCGGCGCGTTCAGCTCGAGTCCGGCCCCCGGCTGCAGCCCGTGTTTCCCGGTTTCCTCCGCATCGAACCGGAGTACGACGCCGTGCTCGCGCGCGAGCGCGATCAGCGCGGCGATCGCCGCGGCGGTCTCGTCGGGGCGCCGATGGGTGAAGACGCTGGCGACGCGGACCGGCGTCACGGGTCGACCTCGTGAGCCGCGGCGTCGAGCGCGTCCACCGCGAGCGCACCCGCCCGCCCGGCCTCCGCGATCCAGATGAACGTCTCCAGGTTCCCTTTCGGCCCGGGCAGCCCGGAGCTGGCAAAGCCGAGCACCGCCGCCCCGAGCTCGTCGACCGCCGTCCGCCCGACGTCCACCAGCGCGCGCCGACGCGCGGCGGCGTCGCGCACGACGCCGCCCTTGCCCACGTGCTCCCGGCCGACCTCGAACTGCGGCTTGACCATCGCCAGCGCGTCAAAGCGCTCCGCCGCGCAGCCGAGCACCGCCGGCAACACCTTGCGGAGCGAGATGAACGAGACGTCGATCACGATCAACGACGGCCGGTAGGGCAGCGCAGCGGCCTGGAGCGCGCGGGCGTTCGTACGTTCGATCACGGTCACGCGAGGATCCGAGCGCAGACCCCAGTCCAGCTCGCCGTAGGCGACGTCGACCGCGATGACATGGGCGGCGCCCCGCTGGAGTAGACAATCCGTGAACCCGCCCGTCGAGGCGCCGACGTCAAGCGCCGGCGCACCACGCACCTCGAGCCCGAACGCGTCAAGCGCGTTGGCCAGCTTGACGCCCCCGCGGGAGACGTACGGCGGCCGCGCCGCCAGCTCGAATTCGGCGTCGAGCGGCACCATCTGCCCCGGCTTCTCGGCGCGACGGCGGTCCGGCAGCAGCAGCACGTCGCCGGCCAGCACCGAGGCGGCGGCGCGGGACCGCGAGGGAAACATCCCCCGCTCCGCAAGGAGCGTGTCAACCCGAACCCGGCGCATCTCGCGGGGAACGGTACGTCACCGACCGCCTCGCCGTGAAGACCACGCTGTGATCAGGATCACAGTCTCGCCCCGAATTTCGGGGCACCATGATGAACACATACCTCTCTCCTCCTGGGAACGGCCTGCCGAACGCGGGCCGTTCCTGCTTAAGGACCGAGGCATCGCGCCGCGCGTCGGTAGCCGGCCGGCTGCGGCTCGCCGGTCGTGTCGAGGATCCCTTGGGCCCAGCGCAGCGAACCGAGGTACGCGCGGCCGATGCCGCGCTCGTTCGCCCGCACCTGCTCGGAGTCGAACTCGCCCTGCTCGTACGTGATCACCGTGGCGAGGATCTCCCCCGCCGGTCCCGTGCGGTGGATGAGTGCGTCCACCATCTCCTGAGCGAGCGGCAGCTCCTCGACGATCTGCTCCAGCGGAGCACCGACGAGCGCGTCGGCGACGGACAGCATCCCGATCATGAACAGCTCGTCGGGATCGAGCTCTGGCCGGCCCTGGGCGAGGAATTCGCACATGCGCGCTCGGGTGAGCGCGAGCACCGAGAGCTCCGGCGGCGCGCTGGGACCGCCGGTCAGCGTCACGAGCATCGCCCACCGCGAGACGCCGCGGGCGCCGAGCATCATCACCGCCTGGCGGACCGACGTGATCTCGTTGCGGATGCCGAAGTACGCCGAGTTGATGTAGCGCAGAAGCTTGAGCGTCAACCCGAGGTCGCGGTTGATGACCTCCTCGAGTTCCTCGATCTCCGCAGGCCCCGCCCGGAGCCGGGCGAGCGCCCCGAGCTGCGCGAGCTGACCGACGGGGATGCCCTTGGCGGGGGTGATTCGCGGGCTGGCGAGAAACGGACCCGTAAACCACTCAAAGCCGAGCTCTCGCGCCTGGTCGAACTGTTGGTGGTCCTGGAGCGCCACGGCCACCGGGATCGCGCGATGGGCGCGAATCTCCGGCAGGAGCGTCGCCAGCGTCGCCGGATCCCAGGCGGCGAATTCCAGTTCGACCGTTCCGAACAGCTCGAGCAGCTCGAGGTCGAAGCCGCTCGCGGGGTCCGCCTTGACCGCGAGCGCGTAGCCGCGGCTCACAAGCGAGCGGAGGATCGCCTGGATATCGGGCTCGAGCGCAATCTCCTGGGTGACACGGAGGATCACGCGGTCCGGGCCCACCGGCGGGATCCCGAGGCTCAGCAGCAGCTGGCGGGAGATCGGCAGGTGGGCCACGTGGTCGCCGACGAGCTGTTCAAGGCCGACGACCGTCAGGACGTCGCCGAACAGCCGGGTTGTCGAGCTGTCCGGTGTTTGCTGGCCGGGCGCCTGGGGCGTCGCGTAGGCGACCCGGTAGCCGCAGACACGTAGCCGCGCGTCGACCACGGCCTGCCGCGAGAGCAGCACATCGATGTGGGGCTCGTCCGGGATCGGACCACCTCGAGCAGGTTCAGCCGCCATTTCTTGATCGGATCGACCCCCGGCATCGGTCATGTTTAGCGACGTTACCGCCGTCTCAGCGAATGAGTGGTCCCGGTGGGCCCTAGCCGAGCGGCTGCGTGCTCGTGACGTCGCTGGGCTCCGCGACGGCGGCCTCGATCCGCTCCGCGATGCGCTCGCCTGTGAAGCCGATCTCCTCGTGGAGCAGCTTCGGGGACCCGTGGGTGACGTACCGGTCAGGCACGCCGACCCGGAGGATCCGAGCCGCCAGACCGGCGTCGGAGAGCGTCTCCCACACCGCCGAACCAAAGCCGCCGGCGAGGGCGCCCTCCTCGACGGTGACAAGCAGTTCGTGCTCGGCCGCAAGCTGAGCCACGAGCCCGGCGTCGATCGGCTTGGCGAAGCGAGCGTCGGCGACGGTGACGTCAAGGCCGCGCTCGGCGAGGATCCCGGCTGCCTCAAGCGCTTTGCCGACGCCGGTGCCGTAGCCGAGCAGCGCGACGCGCGTGCCCTCGCGGAGGATCTCGCCGGTGCCGATCTCGATCGCCTGCGGCTGCTTGGGCAACGGCACGCCGACCCCCTCGCCCCGCGGATACCGCAGCGCCACGGGCCCGTCGTCGTAGCTCAACGCCGTATGGAGCATGTTGACGAGCATCGCCTCGTCGCGGGGCGCCATCAGCACGATGTACGGCAGGCAGCGCAGGTAGGCGATGTCGAACGTGCCGTGATGCGTCGGCCCATCGTCGCCGACCAGCCCGGCGCGGTCCATCGCGAACACGACGTTCAGCTTCTGCAGGCAGACGTCGTGCACGATCTGGTCGTACGCGCGCTGGAGGAAGGTCGAGTAGATCGCGGCGACCGGCTTGCATCCCTGGAGCGCGAGCCCGGAGGCGAACAGGATGGCCTGCTGCTCGGCGATGCCGACGTCGTAGTAGCGGTCGGGAATCTCACCTTGGAGGATGTTCAGCCCGGTGCCGGAGTTCATCGCCGCGGTGATGCCGATGACCCGGTCATCGCGCTTGCATTCCTCGACGAGGGCGTTGCCGAACACCTGGGTGTACTGGGGCGCGACCGGCTTGCCATTCGCCGGCTTCGGCTTGATGACCGCCGGAGCACCGTTGGCGATCGACTTGGGCTTCGCCGCGTGCCACTTCTCCATCCCCTCGAGTCCGCCCTCCTCGGCGGGGGCAAAGCCTTTGCCCTTGACGGTGGCGCAGTGCACGACGACGGGGCGCTCGGCGACGAGCGCCTCCCGCAGGGCGGCGCGCATCGCGCGGACGTCGTGGCCGTTGATCACGCCCATGTAGGCGAAGTCGAGTTCCTCCCACCACAGGCCAGGCGCCCAGAACGCCTTGATCGACTCCTTGAAGTGCGGCCCGAAGCGCTCGAATGCGGAGCCGATGCCGGCCGGGAGCTTCGTCAGCCCCCCCTCGACGCCCTCGCGGGCGTGCCACCACTTCGGGTTGAGCCGCATCCGGTTGAAGTACCGCGACAGGGCGCCGACGTTCGGCGCGATTGACATCCCGTTGTCGTTGAGCAGTACAACGATCGGTGTGCCCTCGCCACCGGCCTGGTGGACGGCCTCAAAGGCGGCGCCACCGGTCATCGCGCCGTCGCCGACGACGGCCACGACCTTCCCGTCCTCGCCGTGGCCGCGGCGCATCGCCTCCTTGATCCCGACCGCATAGCCGATCGCGGTCGAAGCGTGTCCCGCGCCCATGATGTCGTGCTCGGACTCGTGGATCGCGCAGAACGGGGCGAGGCCTCCGTACTTACGGATCGTCGGCAGCTGATCCCGCCGGCCGGTGAGGACCTTGTGTGGATAGGCCTGGTGTCCGACGTCCCAGAGGATCTTGTCCGTCGGGGAATTGAGCAGGCTGTGCAGGGCGACGGCGATCTCGCACGTGCCCAGGTTGGCCCCGAAGTGGCCGCCGATCTCGCCGACCGTGTCGATGATGTGTTCGCGGACCTCCTGCGCCACGACCTGCAGTTCCTCATCGGTGAGGTCGTGGAGATCCTGGGGCTTGTCAATCCGTTGGAGCAGTCGTGTCATCAGTAGCTGCGGGTCGCGATGAAGTCGGTGATCTGCTCGAGCTGTGCGGCTCCGTGGGGGGCGGCCCGAGCCAGGGCGTCACGTGCACGCTGGTGCGAGTCGCTGGCCAGCTCTCGGGCTCCGTCAAGACCGAATTCGGTCACGTACGTCCGCTTTCCGAGTCGCTCGTCGCTGCCCTGCGGCTTCCCGAGCGTCTGATCTGATCCCGTCACGTCGAGGATGTCGTCGACGATCTGGAAGAGAACGCCCAGCTCGGCTGCAAAGGTGCGATAAAGACTGATTGTGGCACGTTCCTCCGCCTCCGCGAGCAAGAGTGGGCACTCAATGCTCGCTCCGATCAGCCGCCCGGTCTTCAGTGCGTGCAGGCGCCGGAGGCCCTCCGGCCCGGCTGAGGCAGTACTCGCCACATCCATGTATTGCCCGCCAACCATGCCCTGTACGCCGGTCGCCGCGGCGAGTTCAGCGGCGGCCGCGAGCAGCGCCCGCGGCTCCGCCCGCTGCTCGGCGAGCAGCAGCCGGAACGCCTCGGCGTAGAGCCCGTCCCCGGCCAGAATCGCGACGTCGTCGCCGAACGCGACGTGGCACGTCGGGCGCCCGCGACGCAGGTCATCGTCGTCCATCGCGGGCAGGTCATCGTGGATCAGCGAGTACGTGTGAATGAGCTCGATCGCCGCGGCAAGCGGGAGCACCCAGGACGTCGGGCGGCCGATCGCATCCGCTGTCGCCAGCGCGAGCACCGGGCGGATCCGTTTTCCCCCCGCGAGCAGCGAATACCGCATCGCCTCGTCCAGCCCGGCGGTCCCGGTCTCGTCCGAAAAGCGCACCGTCTCCAGGTAGCGCTCGACCTCCAGCCGGAGGTGGTCCGGGTATTGGGTGCTCGAGTTCACCCGCGCGAGGGCGGTTGTCGAAGACGGTTGATTCTGCGGCCGCGCGGGGGCCGGGGATCCGGCGCGATCGAGCCGGTCGAGGACGCAGGGCGAAGCCAATACTGGATGTATTGGCGAGCCCGAGGACGCGATCCGGCGACGATCATCCGGATTCATCCGGCACGCGCGGTCGTGGAATCAATCGTCTAGGCCGCGGGCAGCGGAAGCTGGCCCGGAAGGTCTGGCAGCGGCTCCAGCGCCGCCCGGGCCCGCTCATCGACCTGCGCACTCGCCTCCGAGGCGAGACGCGCGCACTCCTCGACAAGCGCGAGCGTGGCGTCCGGCTCGAGGTCCCCGGCGCGCAGGCGATCAGCGGCCTCTTCCAGGCGTTCGCTGAGCTCGATCAGGGCATCGGTCACGGGGTCAGAGTATCGCGGCGCTGGCAGCAAAGCGTGGCTCCCCTCACCGCCGAATGTTGCGATTGCGTTGGGATCGGGATTAAGCGGTCGTGGGACGTGAGCATTTGCGCCGGCGCGGCTGTGCCGGTCCGCGGCTCGGCCCTGGACGACCGCGCCGACACCGCCGATGACGCCGACGACGAGGGCGCCGACCGCCCACAGGACACCGTGGTCGCTGAGCGACAGCGCGTGGTCGATCGACCAGTTGCCAGCGCCGGTGCCCGCGAGCGCGAACGCGACGCTGCCGAGCACGAGGTTGTACTCGTAGCCGCCGTTCGTGACCCACAGGCCCTTCGGGAAATGCACCGAGACCACCGCCGCGGTCATCACCGCGATCAGCGCCACTGAGGCAAATGGTGTGAACAGGCCGAGCGCGAGCAGGGCGCCGCCGCCGAACTCCATGACGCCGGCCGCGGCGGCGTGCAGGCGGCCGGGCTTCAGCCCGATGTTCTCGAAGAATCCGGCGGTCCCGGCGAGCCCGTGGCCGCCCCAGATTCCGAACAGCTTCTGGGCACCGTGACCGACGAACAGCAGACCGACAACGAGACGGAGAATCAGCAGACCAAGGTTCATGCGAGTGTCCACCTCCCGTGGAGGACGCGAAGGTTGTTGTGCGCGCAACAATAGCACTTCGTTGCGCACACAACCAGTTGCCCACCCTCACGCGAACGCAAACATGTCCGTCGTGACCGCGCCTAGGATCTGACCCGCGTGCGCTTCGGGATCTTCTACGAGCACCAGCTCCCCCGGCCGTGGACCGACGGCTCCGAGGCCCAGCTGCTCGCCCAAACGCTCGACCAGGTCGAGCTCGCCGACCGCCTCGGGTTCGACTACGTCTGGGAGGTCGAGCACCACTTCCTGGAGGAGTACAGCCACTCCTCGGCCCCAGAAGTGTTCCTCGCCGCCGCCTCGCAGCGGACGCGGACGATCCGCCTCGGTCACGGAATCGTCAACGTGATGCCGTCGGTCAACCACCCCGCGCGGGTCGCCGAGCGGATCGCGACGCTTGACTTGATCAGCGGCGGGCGGGTCGAGTTCGGAACCGGCGAGTCGAGCAGTGCCGCGGAGATCGGCGGCTTTCTCATCGACCGTGAGCAGAAGCGGGAGATGTGGCAGGAGGCCGTGGGGGCGATCAGCCGGATGCTCACCGAGACCCCGTTCACCGGCATCGACGGCGCCCACATCCAGATGCCGCCCCGTAACGTCGTGCCCAAGCCGCTCCAGAAGCCACACCCGCCGCTGTGGGTCGCGTGTAGCCGGCGCGAGACGATTCACCTCGCCGCGCGCCACGGGATCGGCGCGCTCTCGTTCTCGTTCGTCGAACCCGAGGACGCGGCGAAATGGGTCGACGAGTACTACGCGCTGATCGCCTCTGAGGAGTGCGTTCCGATCGGGGCCGCGGTCAATCCCAATCTCGCCGTCGTGCTCCCGATGATGCTCGCCGAGAGCGAGGCCGAGGCAATCGAGCGAGGGATCGATGGCGCGCACTTCTTCGGCTACTCGCTCGGGCACTACTACGGGCTCTCCGACCACGCCCCGGGCGTCACCAACGTGCTCGGCGAGTTTGAGCAGCATCGGGACGAGACGGGGTTCGCGCGGCACATCATCCGCCCCGACGAGGCGCCGCTCGGCGTGCGACTGCTCGAGGAGGGCCTCGGCAGCCTCCGCGGCGCGATCGGCACGCCGGAACAGGTGGCTGACCTCGTCGCGCGCTACGAACAGGCCGGCGTCGATCAGGTGATCTTCATCCTCCAGGCGGGCGCGAACCGGCACGAACACATCTGCGAGTCGCTGCGGCTGTTCGCCGAGCGGGTGATGCCGCCGTTCGCACAGCGCCGCGAGGCGCAGGAGGCCGAGAAGGCGCAGCGCCTCGCGCCCGCGATCGGCGCCGCCCTCGCCCGGCGTCCGCGTCCGGTCGGCGCGCCGCCCGCCGATCCGGCCCAGCCATACGTGATCGACGAAGCGGCCGAACTCGCCCGGGCACGCAGGACTCGCCGTCAGGCACCAACCGCGGGTCAGCTCCGAGAGCTCGCGCTCGATCAGGCCCGTCGCACGGCGCGTGAGCAGGGCACCCGGCTGCTCGCGCGGCTCGTCGACGGCGCGGACGACGCGACGCTCGAGCGCCGGTTCGGCTCGAGCGCGGCTCAGCGGGCGATCTTCGCGACGATGACGCGCGCGTTCGTACCGGACGCCGCAGGAGAGTTCCAGGGCGCGATCGTCTACGAGCTCGCGCGGACGGCGACCGGTGCGGCGCCGGCGGTGTGGACGATCGAGATTGCCGAGGGCCGCGCGAGTGCGCGCCCCGACGCGGCCGCGGATCCGGCGCTCGTCGTTCGCTTCCAGCTTGCCGATTTCATGCGTATTGCGGCCGGGACCCTTGATCCGGCGCAGCCACTCATGCAAAATCGCGCCTCCTTTGAGGGCGATTTCAATCTGGCGGTCAGGCTTCCGGAGATGTTCGGTGCCGCGTCCCCGTTCTAGTGTCGTGAGTGTCGTGAGTCGGAGTGCGATCGTCGCGGCCGCATGTGCGTGCGCTCTCGTCGCATTCGTGGTCGCCGGCTGCGGCACCGGCAGCTCCGGGCAACAGACGCCGAAGCGCACGTCGGCAACGCCGCACGCAGCCGTCGTCGCGGCGAACGGTCTCGCCGTCGACCTCCTGCAACGGCTCGGGAAGCCGGACGAGAACACCGTCTTCTCGCCCTACAGCGTCCAGGCGGCGCTCGCGATGGTCGACGCCGGCGCGGCCGGCGAGACCGCGAGCCAGATGAACAAGGTGCTCCGGGCGTCCTCGGCGGCCGCGCTCGATGCCTCGAACGCGACCCTCGCCAACGACCTGCAGGGCGCGACCCACGCCTCGGGCGGCGCCGACGCCAAGCACGGGGTCAATCTCAGCATCGCCAACTCGCTCTGGCTGCAGACGGGCTTCACGCCGAAACACACGTTCACCGATGCGCTCACGCGGTACTTCGCCGCCTCGGCGCAGCAGCTCGACTTCGCCAAGGACTCTGAGGGCGCCCGCGGCACGATCAACAAATGGGTGGCCGACCGCACGGCCGGGCACATCCAGGGCCTGATGCCGCCGGGCTCGATCACCGGCGACACGAAGCTCGTGCTCGCCAACGCGGTCTACCTCAAGTCCCACTGGGAGTACCCGTTCGACCGCAACGCCACCTCCCCGGGACCGTTCTTCACCGCCACCGGCGCGCGCAAGAGCGCCGAGATCATGGGCCTGCCGACAACGACGCTGTCGTTCACCAAGACCAAGGCGTACGACGCGATCGAGCTGCCCTACGAGCACTCGACCCTGTCGATGGTGATCGTGATGCCGCCCCGCGGCGCGCTCCCCGCCTTCCAGCGCGGGCTCACCCCGGCGTCGCTTGACACGGTGCTCGCGTCGGTGCACACGGGTCGAGTCAAGCTGCTGCTCCCGCGCTTCCACGTCACGATTCACACGCGATCTCGTCCCGACGCTGTCGGCGCTCGGGATGCCGATCGCGTTCTCCGCGGCGGCGAACTTCACCGGGATCACGACCTCCGTGCCCCTCGCGATCGGAACCGTCCAGCACGGCGCCGACCTCAAGGTCGACGAGACGGGGACGATCGCGGCCGCCGCCACCGGCGCGTCGATGGTCGCCACGGCGGTCGCACCGGTCCCGGCCCCGACGGTCAACGTCAACCACCCATTCCTCCTGTTCCTGCGGGACGGCGCGACCGGCGCGGTGCTGTTCGCGGGGCGGGTCAACGACCCGACCGCCGGCTGAGCCGCGGGCGGCTCAGAAGCGCTGCAGCGCGCCGATGCCGTACCGCTCAGGCGTCGGCGTCAAGCGCCGCGTTGACGAGGGCGTCGGCGTGCGCGTTCTGGGCCCGGGGCACGGAGCGGATCCGCCAACGGTCAAACCCCCGCAGTGCCGAGATCGCCTGCTCGTAGAGCGGCTTCATCGACGGGTGCTTGACCTTGTAGGCCCCGGTGAGCTGCTTGGCGACGAGTTCGGAGTCGTTGACGATCTCGACCTCGCGGGCGCCGAGCGCGGCGGCGCGCTCGAGTCCCTTGAGCAGCGCCTGGTACTCCGCGACGTTGTTCGTCGCGACCCCGATCAGCTCGGCGACCTCGTCCAGGACCTCACCGTCCGGGCTCGAGACGACGACCCCGATCGCCGCCGGCCCCGGGTTACCACGCGCTCCGCCGTCGACATGGACGACGAGCGTGGGAGCGCCGACGGCGCTCACTCGGTCGCGAGCTCGGGCAGTTCGCCGGGCACGCGCGGTCGGCGCCGGTCACGCACCTCGCGCTGGCCGCCTGAGCTGGAGGTGCGATCGCGCCGATCGGCCTTTCGGCGGTCGACGATGACCTCAACGTTGGGGTCCTCGGCGTAGTAGTCGTTGAGCTTGTCGAAGAGCTCGTCGGCGAGCGCCTCCGGCACGACGCAATAGATCACGCGATGGACGCTATCGAAGAACGGTCGCCGAGGACATCGGACGACCGTCCAGACGATGTCAGCCGAGAGACAGGACGCCGTTCTCGTCGGCGATCGCGTTCGGCTGCTGCTCCTCCGCCGTGAGCTCGTCCAGCTCGTAGCCCTGGCCGGCGACGCGGACGCTCGGGCGCTCGGCCGCGAGGTCGACCTCGTAGCGATACCAACACAGCTCCCACGAGACGACGATCAGGACGATTCCGGGGTGGACCTCGTCCGGGGCAACCGCCACCTCGGGCAGTCCGAGGGAGCGGGCGACACCGGCGACCGTCCGGGGATGCTCGGAGATGTTGAACGCGCCGATCGCCGAGGCGGCCTTCTGCTCGATGCTCGTCGGCACCGCATGGACGTGGCGGGGCTCCCGCGGACCGGACGGACGCCCGGCGGGGCGCCGTCGCTGGGGTGCGGGCGCGGCCGGAACCGGGGCCGGCTGGCCGCTCGGGCGCTCCTGGGACCAGGAATGGCTGTCCAGCTCGTCGGCGAGCGTCGGGTTGGGCGTGACCGGGCCGAGCTCTCGGCGGGAGCGAAACCGAGCAAACAACGACCGCCGGCGGTCAGAGCCGCCGTCGCCCTCCGCGTAGGCGGGCACGGTGCCCTCCCGGACCCAGCCCTCGTGAATCGCGCGGTCTTTGCACAGCTCGCACACCTCACGGCGGGCGCCGCCGTTCAGGTATACCTCGGATCGCTCGCCGCGCAACAGCGTACGGCCACAGACATCACAGCTCGTGTACGCGTCGGAAGTCCGGATGTCCTTCGTCGTCACACGGCGAGCGTAGCGGACCGAGCAGCTATGCCTTTACAGCTTCTTTTTCAGCCCGGGCTTCCTCGACGACCTTGTTCGCGAGGTGAGAAGGGACCTCCTCGTAGCGCTCGAACTCCATCGTGAACTCGCCCTGACCACCGGTGATCGCCCGGAGATCGGGGGCGTAGGAGAGCATTTCGGCCATCGGCACCTCGGCCTTGACCTCGGTCATCCCGGCCCCCTGCGGCTCCATCCCGAGTGGGCGCCCGCGACGGGAGTTGAGGTCGCCAATGACATCGCCGACGGCGTCCTCCGGCACGGTGACGGTCACCTCCATGATCGGCTCGAGCAGCACCGGCCCGGCCAGCTCCATCGCCTGCTTCATCGCGATCGAGCCGGCGATCTTGAACGCCATTTCACTCGAATCGACGGTGTGGTAGGAGCCGTCGTAGACGCGGACACGGACATCCTTGACCGGGTAGCCGGCGACAACGCCCTCGGCCATCGCATCGAGCACGCCCTTCTCGACCGCCGGGATGAAGCTGGTCGGGATCACGCCGCCCTTGATCGCGTTGACGAACTCGAACCCCTCTCCGGTCCTGACGCGGCTCGATCTCGATCTGGCAGTCGCCGAACTGACCGCGACCGCCGGACTGCTTCTTGTGGCGCCCGTGGGCCTTGGCGGACTTGCGGATCGTCTCCTGGTAAGGCACACGCGGCGGCTTGAGGTTGACCTCGGCGCCGAACCGTGACTTCAGCCGCTCGACGATGACCTCGACGTGCACCTGGCTGAGGCCCGCGACGATCTGCTCACCGGTCTGCGGGTCACGGTGCAGATCGATCGTCGGATCCTCCTCCTGGAGGCGGCGCAGCGCGGTGAACACCTTGTCCTCGTCGCCCTTCGTCTTCGGCTCGACGGCGAACGCCATCACCGGCGCCGGAAGCTTGATACTCGGCATCGTGATCGGCTGGTCGCGCTCGGCGAGCCAGTCGCCCGCCTTCGTCTCCTTCAGCTTGGCGACGGCGCCGATGTCGCCGGGGCCGAACTCGTTCGTGTGGCCGGTCTGCGAACCGTCGAACGTGACGAGCTGCCCGAGTCGCTCCTTGTTGTGGGTGCGGGTGTTCAGCACCTGCGTGTCCTGCGTCATCACGCCCTGGTAGACGCGGAACATGTTGATCCGGCCGGCGAACGGGTCCGCCCGGGTCTTGAACACGTAGGCGAACATCTCCTTGTCCTCGGTCGGCTCGAGCGTCACCTCGCCGATCTCAAGACCGCCGTGCTTGACCGGGCTCGGGAGGTCGTCGACGATCGCGTCGAGCAGCCGGTTGGTGCCGAGGTTGCGGGTTGCGATCCCGCACGTCACCGGGAACATCGCGCCGTGGTTGGTGCCTTCCTTGAGCGCGGTGACGATCTCCTCATGGGAGATCTCCTCGCCCTCGAGGTAGCGCTCCATCAGCGCGTCGGACGACTCGGAGACCTCGTCCATCAGCTTCTCCCGGTACTCCTCGGCCTGAGCCTGGAGGTCGTCCGGGATCGGGATCTCCTTGCAGTTGTCGCGGGTGGGCGGGGTCGTATTCGCGTACTCGTACGCCTTCATGTCGACGAGGTCGATGACGCCGCGGACCTCGTGCTCGACGCCGATCGGGATCTCGGTGGCGACGACGTGCTGGCCGAAGGTCGCCTTCAGGCTTTCCAGTGTCCGGAAGAAGTCGGCGCGCTCGCGGTCGAGCATGTTCACGAAGATGAGGCGCGCGAGGTCGAGTTCCTGCGCGCGTTGCCATAGCCGGTTCGTGTGGACCTCGACGCCCATCACGGCGTTGACGACGAACACGGCGGCCTCGCAGACACGAAGCGCGCCGAGGGCGTCAGCGACGAAGCTCGAGTCACCCGGGGTGTCGAGCAGGTTGACCTTGCGGTCCTGCCACTCGAAGCTCGAGAGCGCTGCCGAGATCGACATCTGGCGCGACTTCTCGTCCGGGTCGGAGTCGGACATCGTTGTCCCGTCGGTGACCGCGCCGAGCCGATTGACGGCCCCGCCCTGGAAGAGCAATGCCTCGTGCAGGCTGGTCTTACCACTGCCCCGGTGGCCGACGAGTGCCACGTTGCGTATGCGATCCGCGGCCTTGTGCATGCCTGACTCCTCTCTTTATGACGCCGAAGTCCCGACGATATCGCGTGAACGCCGTGTGGCGACGCTGTAGCCGCCGCGGCTCGTGGTGCAGCGCGCGGTGGTCGTTGCAGTTCCGGTGCTGAATTGGCGCAGAGTTGGCACGAATGCGTCTTGTTCGGTTACGCGGTGTCGTCGCATGCTGCCGGCGATGTCCCGCCGCCGCCCCCGCCCCGCCCCGGCCCACCCGTCGGCACGTGAATGGAGATTCAGTTCAGAGGGGTTGAACTCAAACGCCAAACTTCGCGTTGCGGCGGTCGCGGCGGGGCAGCACGGGCGGATCCGATACGACCAGATCCTGTCGGTTGGGGTCACCCGGGGCACGATCACGAATTGGAGCCACAACGGGTATCTGTTCTGGGAGCTCCCGCGGGTCTACGCGGTCGGTCACCCCGGCCGCACGCCCGAGTCCGACCTCGCCGCAGCGCTGCTTTACGCCGGACCAGGCGGGCGATGCTCAGCCACGCGACGACGGTGTGGTGGCTCGGGCTGCTCAAGTACCCGCCGCAGAGATCCACGTCAGCACGCCCCGGCGGATCCAGAACTACAACACATCGTCGTCCACGGCCGGCGCGCCCTGTCGAGCGGATCCCGCACAAGGGCCTGCCGATCACCACACCGAACCAGGCGATCCTGGACTTCGCCGCGACCGGCACCCACGACCTGCTGCGGTTCGTGCTCGCGAACGCCGAATTTCAAGGCCTCCTCGATGTCACCGCGCTCCAAGCCCGCATCGGCCAGGGCGTCAACGGGACCAAGGCGCTCAGAAAAGCCATCCGCATTCATCTCCCCGAACTCGCCCTCACCCGCAGCCGGATCGAGCGGCTGCTGCTCATCCTGTGCCAGCGCTACGGCATCCGGCTCCCGGACGGCATCAACGTCTACCTGTTCGGATGGCTCGTCGACGCCGTCTGGCACCACGCCAAGCTCGTCGTCGAGATCGACGAGGCGAGCGGCCACAAGACCCCGGCCCAGATCAGGCAGGACCGCCGACGCGAGTTCGATCTCAGGGCGAAGGGCTACATCGTCCTTCGCTACACCGAGGAGCAGCTCATGACGATGCCCGAAGCGATCGCCGCCGAGATCGCGAGTTACCTATGACGCCTTTTCGAGATGGCCGCCGAAGCCGTGGCGCATCGCCGACAACACCTTGTTGGCGAACTCGTCGAGATCGCGGGACGCGAACCGTGAGTACAGCGCGGTCGTCAGCACCGGCGTCGGCACGCCCTCGTCGATCGCCGCGATCGACGTCCAGCGTCCCTCGCCGGAGTCCGACACGCGGCCGGCGTACTCCTCGAGCGTTGGTGACGCAGCGAGCGCCTGGGCGGTCAAATCCAAGAGCCACGAGCTGATCACGCTGCCGCGGCGCCAGACCTCGGCGACCTCGGCGACGTTGATGTCGTACTGGTAGAACTGCGGCTCCTCGAGCGGTGCGGTTTCGGCGTCGGCCTCCCGCTGGCGCATGCCGGCGTCGGCATTGTTGATCACGTTCAGACCCTCGGCGAACGCGGCCATGATCCCGTACTCGATCCCGTTGTGGACCATCTTGACGAAGTGGCCGGCACCGTTCGGCCCGCAATGAAGCCAGCCCTGCTCGGCGGGTGACGGGTCCCCGGAACGGCCCGGGGTGCGCGGCGCGGAATCGACGCCGGGGGCGATCGAGGCGAAGATCGGGCTGAGCCGGTCGACGACGTCGTCCTCGCCGCCGATCATCAGGCAGAAGCCGCGCTCAAATCCCCAGACGCCGCCGCTCGTGCCGACGTCGACGTGGTGGATGCCCTTCTCGCGCAGGGCGGCCGCGTGGCGCATGTCGTCCCGGTAGTACGTGTTGCCGCCGTCGATGATCGTGTCGCCCTCCTCCAGGACGTCGGCGAGCGCGGCGATCGTCTTGTCGGTGATGTCGCCGGCGGGGACCATGACCCAGGCCGTGCGCGGCTTCTCAAGCTTGCCGACGAACTCCTCGAGCGACAAGGCGCCCGTGGCACCGTCGTCGACCAGCGCCTTCACCGCGTCCGCAGAGACGTCGTAGGCGACGCAGTCGTGTCCGTCCTTCATCAGCCGCCGGACAAGACCGGCGCCCATCCGTCCAAGACCAACCATTCCGAGTTGCATCGGCTTGTAGAGCTCCTCTGTCCGCGGGGTGTCAGCGCGTCGGCGCAGACACTAATCGACTTCGCCGGCGAGCTTCGAGCGCAACCGCAGAACGGCCTTCGTGTGCAGCTGCGAGACGCGGGACTCGGTCACCCCGAGGACCTCGCCGATCTCCCGAAGGGTGAGGTTCTCGTAGTAGTAGAGCGCCACGACGAGCTTCTCGCGCTCGGGCAGGGCAGCGATCGCGTCGGCGATCCGGTCGCGCAGCTCGGACTGATCGACGAGCACCTGCGGGTCCGGCGCGCCCCGGTCGGGCAGCGTGTCGAGCAGCGACACCTGGTCGCCGGTCGAGTCCGAGACGTTCCACAGCTCGTCGAGCGCGACGATCGTCGAGTTCGAGATCTGAAGGAGGGCATCGTGGAAGTCCTCGAGCGTGACGCCGAGCTCGGTCGCCATCTCGTCATCGGTCGGCGCGCGCTGGAGCTTGGCCTCGAGCTTCATGTTGACGCGCTCGATCTCCCGCGCCCGGGCGCGGACCGAGCGCGGCACCCAGTCGAGCGTCCGCAGCTCGTCGATGATCGCGCCGCGGATCCGGGTGATCGCGTAGGTCTCGAATTTGATCTCACGACTCAAATCGAACCGCTCGATGGCGGAGATCAACCCGCCGAGGCCGTACGAGATGAGATCGGCTTCCTCGACGTGCGCGGGCAGCCCGGAGCTCATCCGGCCGGCGACGTACTTGACGAGTGGTGAATAAGCGACGACGAGCCGCTCCCGCGCCCGCTCATCTCCAGAGGCTTTGTAACGCCTCCAGAGGTCCTGCAGCTCGATCGCTTTGACGTTTGTTTCCAGAATTCCCCCTGTGACCGCTAGGCGCGGGGATGCGCGCTTGCGTACGCTGATCTCAGGCGCGCCGACTCTACCCGAGTGTAGACCTGAGTCGTTGAGATGGTTGCGTGGCCAAGCAGCTCTTGAATCACCCGGAGGTCGGCGCCACCCTCGAGCAGATGGGTCGCGAACGAGTGCCGGAGCGCGTGCGGGTAGACCCCTTCGAGCGCCGGCACGTGGGCCGCAGCCTGACGCGCCCAGATGCGCAGCCGGCGGCGGACGTCGGATGTCGACAAACGACGACCCGACTTTGAGAGGAATAGGGCGGTTTCGCGCTCGGCGTCGAGCGCCGGACGCCCGCGAGACAGGTAGCGCTCGACCGCGCTGAGCGCGTACTCGCCCGCCGGGACGATCCGCGTCTTGCCGCCCTTGCCCTCGATCCGCACCGCTTCGGCGTCGAACTGCACCGACTCGACATTCAGGGTCACGAGCTCCTCGGCGCGCAGCCCCGATCCGTACGCGAGCTCGAACAGGGCGCGGTCCCGGAGCTCGAGCGGCGCGTTCGCGGGGATCCGGTCCAGCAACGCCGCCACCTCGTCGGGTCGGAGCACGCGCGGCAGCCGCTGCGGCTTCTTCGGCGAGCTGAGCAGGTCAGCCGGGTTCTCCTGGCGGGCACCGATCTCGACCTGCGAGCGAAACAGACCGCGGAGCGCCGCAAGCTTGCGGGCGATGGTCGTCGGGGCCTGCCCGCGCTCAGACATCCCGGCCGCGAAGCGGCGCAGGCGCCGGACATCGATGTCGGATGGCTCGTACCCCATCGTCGTCGCCCAGGCGGCGAACTGCTCCGTGTCGATCCGGTAGGCCCGGCGGGTCTTCGCCGCGACCGCGCGTCGCATGAGGTCGTCGTCGAACGCCCGCAGCGCGTTGCGCCAGCCGAAGCTGAACGGCTCCGTCGTCGCGGATTCGGGATGCGTGGCGCCCATGCGCCAGCTATTCGCCGCCGCCGCGCTTCGTCCCTGCCTCACGACCGCACACGCGCTACTCGACGTAGACCGGGGTGCCGACCGACACCTGGTTGTAAAGCTCCTCGACATCGGGGATCGCCATCCGGATGCACCCGTGTGACGCCGCGGAGCCGAGCGACCCGAGTTCGTCGGTGCCGTGGATACCGGCGCCGTTGAAGATCCCCATCCAGCGGGCCTTGATCGGGTCCTGCGGGCCGGGGGGAATCGTCTGGCCCGCGAGCGAGCCCGCCCACGCGCTGTTCGGCACGTGCCAGGAGGGGTTCACCTGCATGTCCTGGATGTGGTAGAGCCCGGCGGGGGTCTCGAGTCCGGCCATGCCAACGGCGATCGTGTACGTCTTGACGAGCCGGAGGTGCTTCCACAGCCGCAACCGGTAGCTCGAGCGATCGACGGTGATGATCGCCGGGTAGTGCGCGGCGAGCTGGACCGTCGTCACCTTCGCCGGTGTGCGCGTGACCGGCACGCTCAGGTGGCGCGGCGCCGACGGATCGGTGAGGGCGCGGTTGATCGCGTCGGTCAGCGGCTGCTCCCTCACCGCGATCCCGGTCCGGCTGTCGACGGACCCGATCGACACCCCCGAGTACGAGATTGCAGCGTCATGGGGCGCCACGCGCACTGCGTGCGAGACGTGACTGACGAGCCGGAGCACCGCGGGCTCGGAGTACCGCAGGTCCGGGTCGAGGTTGGCGTGGATCCGCCCGCCGGTGAGCGAGCGGAACGTGCGGACGAACAGGTTGTCCTGGCGGCTGCGATCGAGCGCCTGCTGGACGCTGCCGGCGATGTCGACCCGGAGATGCACCGCTCGCGGTGTCAGCACGAACCGCCGGTCGTGATAGCGGATCACGACAGGACGGGAGAGCCGGCTCGCGTACGCCGCACGCAGCGTCGCGGTCGCCTTCTGGGTCGACATGCCGCCGACGTCGACGCCGCCGATCGTGATCCCGTTGGCGATCGAGTGCTTCTGGGAGGCGTCGTACGCGAGCACCGCGCCGGCACCGCCGAGCAGGATGACCAAGCCGAGTGCGACGGCGATGAACGAGCGGCTGCGCACCGAGAAAGCCTACCCCCGGACGTCCCGGGTTTATGCGACGTGGACGATCGCCCCAATGGGCGTGTACGGCCACACCGCAGCCGCCGGGCTGAGCTGCATCTCGACGCACCCGAGGCTCTGCGGTGACCCGTACGACCCGCGCGGGAAGTAGTGCAGGGCGTCGCCGCCGTTGAAGTAGCTGACCCAGAGCACGCCGGGATCGCTATAGGTGCTGCCGTCGGGGTTCGTCCCGCTCATCGTCGTCGACTGCAGGTGCGAGTACACCGGGAACGTGCCCGGGTCGGTCGCCCGCCCCGGGATCCCGGTGTTGACGGGGGTGCTGACGACCGTATGACCGTTGTGCCACAGGCTGAGGCTCTGCCCCGACAGGCTGACGTTGACCCACGAGTAACCGAACGACGAGCGCTTGCCGGCGATGACGGCGGTGATCAGCGAGCGCCAGACGGCCGGGCCGGCGTTGCCGTCGGGCGTCAGGCCGTGGTCGTTCTGGAACATCATCAGCGCGCCCTTGGTGACGGTGCCGTTCGCGCCGGGCGACCACATCGAGCGCAGCGCGTCCGGAATGTTGGGGTACTTCCAATCGAAGCTGGCCTTCGGTGGCTTGACCGCTGCGCTCTCCTGCGCTTCCGGCGTGAGCGCGACATGCGCGCCCTTCACGTCGAACGGCAGGTAACCGAGCTGGGACAACAGCTGCTGCAGCCGAACCGTTGACCCGGCGGGCACGGTCCAGGTGCCGACGTTTGACGTTCCGGTCTGCTGGCCGCCGGCGAGCTGAACTCCGCTCGGCAGGGCGACCTGGACCTTGGCGCCGAGGCCGTAGCCGTAGCTCACCGGCTTGAACACCATGACGCGGTCGTTGAGGACGTGCCACACGCCGGGCGTCATCGGCGAGACCGGCGGGCGGCTCGCGCCGAGCGCCTTGTCGATCGGCTTGGAGAAGGTCAACGTGATGTTCGTGTGCGGCGTGATCGTGCTGCCCGGGGCCGGGCTGGCCACGGCGCCGGCCTTGATCCCGGCGGGGAACCAGCTGACGATCGCGGGCGGCGAGGTCTCCCACGCGCGCGGCGCGGCGGCGACGGTGAGCGTCCCGGCGGCCGCCGGGCGCGGCAGGCGGATGCGGTCAAGCGGCTTGTGGAGCACGCGGCGCGTCAGGTGCTGGGGGTCAGGGCCGTAGGAGAACGTCCGCACCGGCTGCTTGAACCGGAGCACGATCGCGGAGCCGGCCTTCAGCGTCAGGTTGTGCTGCTTGAGCGACGCGCTCGGGGTCATCATCGTGAGATTGACCTTCTCGGTCTTGCCCGCGAGCCACGCGTTCCAGCCGGGACGCTTGATGACGACCTCGATGCGCACGAGCGTGTGCGCCTTGATCGTCTTCGTCGGCCAGATCTGATCTCCGCGGAGCGTGACCGGGATCAAGCTGCCGTCGTGGCCCGTGGTGACGCTGACGCTCTTGACCGTGCCGCCGCCGAGCGGCATTCCGATCCGCGCGAGGGCCTGGCTGTCCGAGGTCAGGCTCGCCTTCGCCGAGACGAAGATGAGCGCAACGACGCCAGCCGCGACGACCGCGAGCAGCAGAATGCCGCCCACGATGAACGGACCTCGCCGAAAACGACGAGGAGTCGCAGTCACCTGTCGGTGCCCCCCGAAGGACGGGCGCTCCGTCGTGACCGCGGGCTTCAGATAAGAAACACGCGCCACCAAGTCCTCCTTTCGGCGCCACATGCTAGCGGCACAATTGATAAAGCAAGCGTTTCCAGCGTGTTAAACATCAATTGCAACGGTTGTTTCAGTTTTCTCTGCTGAGATCCTGCTGGCAGGGTCGGACGCTAACGCCGTGAGGTCCGCCGGGCGAGATTCCGATCGAGCGCTTCAAGCACTCGAGGGCGGGCCGCGTGGGCGAGCTCATAGCTGCGGAGCCGCCGCAACGCATCAGGTTCGAGCGATGAGATGAGAGAGATCAATTCTCCCTCCCCCAGCTCGTCGTAGCCGTCGGGCGCGGCGAACTGGTCACCCTCCTGACCACCCGTGGGCGCTCCGTGAACACTCGGGCTCCAGCGCAGGAACTCCTCGACCTCACGCTCGTAGCGGTAGCTCTCGGGGCCCCGGCCGAGCAGGGGCCGCAGCCGCTGCTGAGCACGCAGCTTGAGCACCGACTCGCGGCTCGTGTAGCGCAGCACGTAGCCGCTCGCCTTCAGCCGGCGGTTGTCCAGCCCGCGCCCGGCGCGCATGTGATGGATCGTCTCCAGCGGGATCCGCAACCCCAGGCGCCGGAGCTGTGCCGCAGCGAACCCGGTTCCCCACGGCGGCAGCACCGGCAACAGCGACTTCCCGAGCAGCGAGGCGATCTCCGAGAGCGCGAGCACGCCGTCGGCCGCCGCGTTGTAGGTGCCCGGGAGGTCGTGGCGGGCGGCGTGAGCGAGGACGCCGACGACGTCGTCCTCATCGATGAACTGCCACCGCGGATCGAACCCGAGCATCGACGGGATCACCGGGAGGCCAAACAACGCGAGATGCGAGCCCCGGAGCTCCGGTCCGAGCGGATCGGCGAGCCGCACGACCGTGACCGTGACCCCGCGAGCGGCGGCGCCGGCGAACTCGGCGACCGCGGCCTCCGCGTCGACGATCGCCTTCTCAAGCTCGGTACGGCGCCCGGAGGCCGGCGGCATGTCCTCGGTGAGAAAGGCGGGCGCGTCGGGGTCGAACCCGTACACGTGGGCGGATGACTTGAACACGACCTTGCGCACGGGCGAGTCGGCGCCGCTGCAGGCGGCGAGGATGCTGCGGGTCGCCTGGACGTTGACCTCGCGGGCGGTCTGCACCCCGGCGAGCAGCGGATCGGCGATCAGGCGGGTGTCGATGACCGTGTCGATCGCCGCCGCCGTGACGATGCGGCGCAGGAGCGTGTGGTCGGCGCTGACGCGGACGAACTCTGTCCGGTGGAGCTCGTGACGGGGATCGTCGGTGTCGATCCCGATGATCGCGTCGACCTCCGGGCGTCGCTCGAGTGCCTGTGCCAGCCGGCCGCCGGTGTCCGAGGAGAGTCCCGTGATCAGGATGCGACGCGTGCTCATCGATGTGTCCCGGCCGGGTGTTCTACCCGAGCCACACGCTGCGACGCTGGCCGATCATCTCGAACACGTTTTCCTGAATGAGCGCACGGACGTCGTCCGTCAGGCTCTGAACGAGACCGGCGTCGCGCCAGCGCTCGGGCTCAAGCCCGTCGGTGTCGACCGGCTCGAGAAACCGGATCCGCACCTTTGCCGGCAGGGGCGCGGCCGTGAGCGGCACGCCGGGGAGCCGGCCGAGCCGCCGCAGCGGCCCGCGCATCGCGCCAAGTCGGACGACGACCGGTGTCGCCTCCTCGGCACCGATCACCGCGATCGGGATGATCGGGACCCGCGCCCGGATCGCCACCTTGATGAATTGCGCACCTTCGAACGACCGCAGTCGGTAGCGCTCCTTCAGAGCCTTGCGCGCTCCGGCCTGACCCTCCGGGAACAGCAGCGCGAGCTGACCCTCGTCGAACAGCAACCGGTGCAGGTTGGCGGGATGCGAGACCACCCCGCCGAGCTTGGTCACGACCATGCCGACGCCGGGCAGCCCGCCGAAGTGACGCTCGGTGGCGATGTATACGGGCCGCCGGCGGGGATGCTCCTCACGCAGCGCCTTGCCGATCATCGCGCCGTCGGAGGGGATCGCACCGGAGTGGTTGGCGACGAGCAGCGCGCCGCCGTCATCCGGCACGTTGTCAAGCCCCTCGACCTCGACGCGGAACCAGTAGCGGTACAGGAAGTCGTAGACGGTGCGGTCGACGAGACCCTCGAGCCGCTCCGAGCGGCCCCAGTCGGTGATCCGGCGCTCGGCCTCGAGTCCGGGAAGCTGGTCCTCGCCGCGGTTGGCCGGCGCCTGCGGCAGCACCCCTCCGCCGGCCGCGTCTCGAACCGCGTCGGCGGACAGCTCGACGGTCAGGCCCGTGTCCGGGTCGTCCCCCCGGCCGGGGCTCCGTCGATCGGCGGTGTCGCTCGCGCTATCAGGATCCTCCATCGCGGCGATTCTGGCATGGGTCCGGGCCCCGGCGACGCGTCTCGCGGCCGGAGCCCGGTCCGTGCCGCGGTTCTACTTGTACGTCGCTTTGAACACGAACCCGTATTCGGTGGTGCTCGGGTTGCCGCTCCCGGTGAACGTCCCGACGAGCGAGTGGCCCTTCTGGGCGCCCGTGCCCTTCGTCAGGCTGATCTTGCCGTTGGTCACGGTGGCGCTCGTGGCCGTCTTCCCGTTGATGTCGGCGCTCACGTGTCCGGTGAGCGACCCGGTCGGCGTCCAGAACGTCAGCGTGTTGCTATCGAAGTGGACGACCCCGGGCTTGATCGTGATCGTCGTGTTGAACGTCAGGGCGCCGTGCTTGAAGATCTTGTCGGTGAACGACCCAGCCTCGAAATGGGTGTTGCCCTTCACGCCGATCTCGCCGATGTTGACCGTGCCTTTGTCGGATTTGCCGGCGCTCTTGGCGCCGACGGTTCCGGCGCCGACCGCGCCGATCGCGATCGCCGCAAGGGCGCCCGCCGCGGCGCGACGGGTGGTGATGACACCGCTCATACGCGTGTCCTCCTCTGTCGAATGGAAGGTCCTGCTCTCGCCCCGGCCTGGGCGAGCCTAACGCGTCGTGGCGCTGTCTGCGGCGCTTGTCTTGATGGCCATGGCGGGCGCGTCCGGTCGGCGGCTCGCGCTCGCCACCCCGGATGCCGCCCGCCATGTCCTCTCCGTCTACGGCTTGATCTTCAGCGTGCTCGTGTACGCCTTCCCGGCCCTGCCGAAGAACGGCGTGAAGCTGACCGTCAGCTTGACCGCGATCGGCTTCGGATGCTTGGCCTTCAGCGCGGTCCGGATCGCCTTGCGGAATGCGGCGTTCGGCGTGATCGTCACCGACCAGGTGCCGTCGCTCTTCGACTTGAGAATCGTCTGGCCGAGCGTCTTGCCGTTACGCAGAAGCGTCGCCGTGAGCTTGCCCACGTCAGGGAGCTTGACCTTGAACGTCACCTGCCCGCCGGTGTGGCCCGTGAGCTTCGACACCGTGAAGCGGTTGTCCGGCAGGACCGTGTAGTCGATCGTCTGGGTCGTGATTGCGCCGTCGTTGCTGATCGCGCTCACACTGAAGGTGTTCGCGCCGTCGGTCGAGGTATCGATCGCCGTGCCGCTGTCCTAGCCGGCGCGACCCGGTCCGGCCTAGCCGGCGGTGCGACCCGGTCCGGCCTAGCCGGCGGTGTCGACCCGGTCCGACGGCGACTGCTCGCCGAGCGAACGCATCCGCGCGCGCTCCCACTGCGAGAGGCGCCAGAGGTCCCGGGCGACCTGGGCCGGGTCGACCTGACGGCCCGGCAGGTGCATGTTGGCCGACGCGATCAGCCGACGCTCATCGCCGGTGAGCGCCATCCACTTTGCGAGCACATCGTCGGAGTCGGGCAACCGGCTGCTGCCGTAGGGCCGCGTGTCATCCGGGAAGTTGACGCAGTACTCGCTCAGCAGTCGATGGGTCTGCGCGAGGTAGGCCACGATCGGCCGGTGGGGATAGATCAGGTACGCGTACGGGGCGCCGGCTGCCTGATCGGCCTCCCCCGGTCCACTCGCCTGGGAGCCCCAGACGCGGATGAAACCGAGGTCGCGGTACATCGCCCACTCCTCCTCGTTGACACACGAGCGGAGCAGCTCGCGAGCCCGCGCTTCGGCGCGCCGCTCCCGGCCGGGATCGAACAGCAGGGTCGGAGCCCGCTTGCGGCGGGCCCGATGCCGGCTCCAGGCGTCCTCGAGCTTCGGCAGGATGAGATCTGACAGCAGGGCGAGGGCGACGAGAGCCGTCGCAACCAGCGCGAGCAGCACGTGGCCGCCTACCGTCCGCCGGCCGCGCGCGGGAAGAAGATCACGCGGTCGGCGTCCTTGGGGACATCGTCAAACGTCCGGACCATCCGCGCCTCACGCTTGCCATCCGCCCCGGCGAGCGGAACCGCCGCCCACAGCCCGGCATCGAGCTGGCGGCGGAACTCCTCGACCAGGCGCTGCTCGTCCTCCGCCTGGGTGGCGTCGCCCTCTGTGATGAGGACTTCTCCGTGTCCAGGTTTCATCCGCAGAAAGCGCATTGGACGATTATGTCAAAAGGATTCCGCCGCACGGGCTCGATCGGTCTCCGCTCGGACTACGAGTGACGACGTGCGTTGCGGGTGCTCTTCTTGGTCTTCTTGCTCTTCGGCTTGGTCTTGGCTTGGGCTTCGTCGCCTTCGGAAGGGCACGTAGTCGGCCACCTTCGGCACGCCGCCGAGAACGAGCCGGACCGGTCCGTTCTGAGCGCCGGTCGTATTCGTCACGATGAGATTCACGACGGCCTGGGCGCGGCGAGCGTCCCCGGCTTGGCACCGGAGGCAGGTACTTGCAGTACGGCTCGACCAGGTCGAACGGCGCTGCCCGCGGCCGTAGGTTCGGTTGGGATCGCGCCGTCGGCGGCCTGACGGGCGAGGTCAGCCGCGCCGCAGGCCGAGCACGTCGACCGGCCCGGCGCCGGCGCCGATCTCGATGAGCCCGTCGGCGACGGCTCGGCTCGCGGCGTCCTTCGCCCGGCGGGCGGCCTGCAGCGGCGCATCCCCCCAGGCGAGGCGGGCGGCGAGCACCGAGGAGTGCGTGCAGCCGGATCCGTGGGCAGCGCCGTCGGGATGGCGCTCGCCGGGGATCTCGGTGATGTCGCGGCCGTCGAAGAAGAGGTCGGTCGCGCTCGCCCGGTGGCCACCGGTGACGACGACGTACCGGGGTCCGAGCGCGTGGACGCGGCGGACGAGGGCCTCGGCCGCGGCGTTCTCCGGCTTCCCCGCCTCCCCCGCCTCCTCCTCCGGTGTGCCCGCCAGTGTCCGGGCCTCGGGCACGTTTGGGGTCACGACCGTGGCCCGGGGCAGGAGCTGTTCGATCAGCGTCTCCCGCGCGGCGGGCGCGAGCAGCTCGGCGCCGGACTCGGCGACCATCACCGGATCGAGCACCACCGGCGTCCCGGATGGCAGCTCGTCGAGCGCGGCGACGACCGCCTCGATCGTCTCGATCGTGCCGAGCATCCCGATCTTGACGGCGTCGATGCCGATGTCCGAGGCCACGGCGCGGACCTGGGCGATGATGATGTCTGGTGGGATGGCGTGGACGGCGGTGACGCCGATCGTGTTCTGGGCGGTGATCGCGGTGATCGCGGTCATGCCGTGAACCCCGGAGGCGGCGAACGCCTTCAGATCGGCCTGGATCCCGGCGCCGCCGCCGGAGTCCGACCCGGCGATCGACAGCACGCGGGGCGTTCGCCCAGCGCTCATCGCCGCCACCGCTGATCGGCAGTCGAAATGACGCTCATCACGCCCGAGATTACGTGGTCACGGCGTACCTCCCCCCTGGCTCGCGCCGGACGTACCCGGCAAGCTCGAGCGACGCGAGCGCCGCCAGGCCCTGCTCGGCCGGGAATCCGGCCCGCTCGAGCGCCCCCGCGGTGTCGTGCCCAGCCGCAATCGCCTCCAGCAGCGTCTCGAGCTCCCGGTCGAGACGCGGGCGCGCTGCCGCCGGCACGATCTGACTGCCCGCGCCGTAGAGGAGGTCGAGCACGTCCTGGGCCCCGCGGATGACCGTCGCCCCCCGCGCCAGCAGCCCGTTCGTCCCGCTCGACTGGCGTGAGGTGATCCGCCCGGGCACGGCGCCGACGGGACGGCCGAGCTCGCCCGCGAACGCGGCGGTGACGAGCGCACCCGATTCGTCCTGCGCCTCGACGACGACCGTGAGCGCCGACAGCGCGGCGATCAGGCGGTTGCGCGCCGGGAACATCCAGCGCCACACCGTCGCCTCGCCCGGGAGTTCCGAGACGGCGGCGCCGGACGCCGTGATCTGGGCGTGGAGCGCCCGCTTGGCGGGCGGATAGGCACGCTGGGCACCGGCCGGGAGCACGGCGATCGTCGCGCCCCCGGCGGTGATTGCGCCCGTGTGCGCAGCTGAATCGATTCCGAGCGCCATGCCGCTGACGACGGGGACGCCCGCCCGGCCGAGGTCCCGGGCGATCGCGCCGGCGACCTCCATCCCGTACCCGGACGCGTGGCGTGAACCAACGATCGCGACCGGGTCGCCGGCCATCCAGCCGAGCAGGCGGTCGAGCCCGCCCGCGACGTGAAGCACGGCGGGCGGGGCATCGAGGGTCCGCAGGCGCTCGGGGAAGCCGGCGTCGCAGCCGCAGATGAGCTCCAGACCGGCCCGGCGCGCCCGGTTGCGCGCGGCGTCGGCGTCGAACCGCTCCCGCTCCGCCTTGACCCGCTCCGCCGCCCGGCCGCCGACGTTCTCGATCAACGACGCGTCATCCACCGCGAGCACCTCGGCGATCCGCGCTCGGACCGGCTCCAGATGCGACGCGAGCCGGTCGATGAGCCAGGCGCGGGCGAGACAACGATCACACGCCCGCCCGCTCATGCCGCGAGCGCCGCCTGGTCGGCCCCGCGCTGGCGGAAGCTGAGGGCGAGCAGCAGGTCGGCCCGCGTGACGCGGTCGCGCCCGCCGAGATCGGCGATCGTCCGGGCGACACGGAGGACCCGGTGCCTCCCCCGGGCGCTGAGCGCACCCGCGGTGTAGGCGCCGGCGAGCGCCTCGGTGGCATCGCCGTCGAGCGCGACGTGGCGGCGGACGGCCCGGCCGTCCATCTCGCCGTTGCACCTCGCCCCGCCGCCCCGCAGGCGCCGGTGCTGGCGCTCGCGCGCGGCCGCGACCCGCCCGCGTGCCGCGGCGGAATCGAGCGCCGGCCCGCCGCGCAGCTCGCGCTCCAGCGGGCGCTCGACGCCGACGAGCAGGTCCATCCGATCGAGCAGCGGGCCGCTCAGCTTGCGGCGATGGCGGCGCAGGTCGCTCTCGCCGCAGACGCACCGCTCCTCAACCCCGGCGAACCCGCATGGGCACGGGTTCGTCGCCGCAACGAGCATGAACCGCGTGGGGAAGACGAGCGCGCGCTGGGCGCGGACGATCGTCACGCACCCGTCCTCAAGCGGCTGACGCAGCGCATCGAGGCTCCCGCGATGAAACTCCGAGAGCTCGTCGAGGAACAGCACCCCATGGTGCGCGAGGGTCGCTTCTCCCGGCCGGGGCGGTGCTCCGCCGCCGACGAGCCCGGCCGGAGAGATCGTGTGGTGTGGCGCCCGGAACGGCCGCGTCGCGACGAGCCCGTCGGCGTGGATCCCGGCGACGCTCTGGATCCGCGTCACCTCGATCGCCTCGGCGCGGGTCATCGCCGGGAGGATCGACGGCAACCGCCGCGCGAGCATCGTCTTGCCCGTTCCCGGTGGCCCCTCGAGCAGCACGTTGTGTCCGCCGGCGGCGGCGATCTGCAGCGCGAGCACGGCGGCCGACTGGCCGCGCACGTCGGCGAGATCCGGCTCGTCGACCGGCGGCGTACGGCCGGCCCGCCGCACCTCGGTCGGCAGCGCCTCGGGCGCCCACACGCCCTTGACGACGTCGGCGGCCTCGGTGAGGGTGCGCACCCCGGCGACCCGCAGCCCGTCGACGAGCGCCGCCTCGCGGGCACGCTCACGCGGGACGACGAGGTCGCTGATCCCGGCCCACCGGGCTCCTTCGGCGACCGCGAGGGCCCCGGGTGAGTCACGCAGCTCGCCGGTGAGCGACAGCTCGCCGAAGACCGCGAACGCGGCAAGCGCCTCGGCCGGCACCTGACGGCTCGCGGCAAGGACCCCGAGCGCGAGCGCCGCGTCGAACCCGGGCCCGACCTTGCGCAGGAACGCCGGCGCGAGGTTCGCGGTGATCCGGCGGTCGGGGAACGTGAAGCCGGAGTTGAGGATCGCGGCGCGCACGCGGTCACGCGACTCCCGCACCGCGGCGTCGCCGAGCCCGACGATCGTGAACGCCGGCAGGCCCGGGCGGATGTCGACCTCGACCCACACCTGGCGCGGATCGACGCCGTCGATGGCGAATGTCGAGACCCGGGCGAGCACGGTCTCGAACCTACGCTCGATCGTGTGACGTGTGGGTCACGCCGTGTGCCAACTCTGTGGAGTGCCGGCGGGACAACCGTCACAGAGTTGGCACAGCGCGCAACCCACGCGTTACGCGATCTGACCTAGCGTCCCGTGGCATGGGAACCGACCGACGCAGGGAGCTCGGGGCACTCGGCGAACGGCTCGCCGGCGATCACCTCGTGCGCCGCGGTTTCCGGATCCTGGAGCGGAACTTCCGCACCCGTTTCGGCGAGCTCGACATCGTCGCTTTCGACGGCCGGGTGCTCGCGTTCTGCGAGGTCAAGACGCGGCGCACGCGCCCCGGTCAGGCCAGCCCGTTTGACGCGATCCGCGCGCTCAAGCGCTCCCAGGTGCGAAAAATGGCGGCCGTGTGGCTGAACGCGCGGAGCGACCGGCCGTACGCGCACGAGCTCCGCTTCGACGCCATCGGGGTGACGTTCGACCTCTCAGGCCGACTGCTGAGCATCGAGCATCTCGAAGGGGCCTTCTAGGTCCATGACGAGACCGAGCTGTTGATATGCCGCCGACTGGAAGGACATCCGGTGCAGCGGTGAGACGCCGAGGCGCTCGATCGCCTCCCGGTGCTCGGGCGTCGAGTAGCCGACGTGCTCGGCGAACTCCCATCCCGGATGCAGGGCGTCGACGCGGCGCATGTAGCGATCGCGGGTCTCCTTGGCGATCACCGAGGCGGCGGCGATCGCGGCGCTCTTGGCGTCGCCGCCGACGACGGCCTTCTGATCGTGGCCGAGCGGTCGGACCGGGAAGCCGTCGCTCAGGCAGATGCACCCGGGACGGGCGACCTGGCGACAGGGCGTCGCGGAGCGCCGCGAGGTTCGTGACGTGCAGGCCGCGGTCGTCGATCCCCCGGGCACAGCGGGAGACGACGGCGACCTTCGTGGCGACGCGCATGATGATCGGGAACAGCTCGGCGCGTCCCGCCGCGGATTGCTGCTTGGAGTCGTTGAGCAACCCGAGCGCGCGCACGTCCCGCGGCGTCAGCCGCTCGAGGTCGAACAGCACCGCGGCCGCGACGAGCGGACCGGCGAGGCAGCCCCGGCCGGCCTCATCGGCGCCGGCGACGAAGCGATGCTCGAGCGAGCGGTCAAACGCAAACAGCTTGCGCGCCGCCCGCTTCTGGCCCCGCTTGCGACCCGCCCGCTTAGAGGAAGCCGATGCGGTCGGGGGGCCAGTAGGTGAAGAAGGCGACCCCAATGATCCAGCTGTTGGGGACGGGACCCCAGAAACGACTGTCGTCGGAGGCACCACGGTTGTCCCCCATCATGAACCAATGTCCGGGCGGAACGACGATCGATTGCCGGAAAGTGCAGCCGTCGTTGGCGCCGCAGGGCGCAATATACGGATCCTTTTCCCGGATTCCGTTGCGAATCACGTGGCCGCCGACGATCGCGATCCTGTCGCCCGGGGCGCCGACGACGCGCTTGATGAACGTCTGGCTCGACTGAGCGGCGGTCCCCTGGTCGCACGGCTCGTCGTGATTGAGGCCCTGGTTCGGGTTGCCACAGACTGCCGGCTGAGGGTCGGCGCCCTTCGGCGGATGAAAGACGACGATGTCGCCGACGCTCGGCTTCGAGATCAGCCGGTTGGCGAGGATGCGCTGGCCGATCTTGAGCGTCGGCACCATTGACGGGCTCGGGATCCGGTACGGCTTGACGATGAACGCCTGGATGAGGAGCGCGAGGCCGATCGCAATTGCGACCGTCACGACGAGCTCGATCAGGGACTTGATCGTCGATTTCGACTTATCGCCTGCGCGGGAGGACATGTCGTCGGTCGCTCAGAGGAAGCCCATGCGGTCAGGTGGCCAGTACGTGAAGAACGCTTTCCCGATGATCCACGACCGCGGCACCGGGCCCCAGAAGCGGCTGTCCTCGGAGTTTGGACGATTGTCGCCCATCATGTAGTAGTCCCCGGCCGGAATCGTGATCGGGGCCGGAAAATCGCAGGATCCGCCGCCCGTGCACGGCACCGTGTAGGCGTCCTTCTCGCGCACGCCGTTGCGGTACACGTGGCCGTTGCGAATCGAGATGCGATCGCCCCCGACGGCGACGACCCGCTTGATGAACGTCTCCGAGGACGACTGGTGCCCCACGGTGTCGCAGGCCTTGGCGGCGTCCTGGCCGGACGCGTTCTCACCCTGGTGCGGGTTGGCACAGCTGTCGAACTGCTTCGGCGGGTGGAACACCACGATGTCGCCGACGTGCGGATGGGAGAAGTGCGATCCGATCCGGTTGACGAGCACGCGCTGGTTGATGTGCAGCGTCGGCAGCATCGAGCCGCTGGGAATCCGGTACGGCTTGACTACGAACGCCTGGATCGCAAGCGCGAGACCGAGCGCCGCGGCGACGATCACCACAAGCTCGAGGACCGAGCTCGCGACCGACTTCTTCGTCGTTGTCACACCTTCTCATCGCTGTCGCCGGCGGCCGCTTCGGCCTCCGGCTCAGCGGGCGCGGCCTCCGCCTCGGCGGCGGGCTCCGGCACATCAGCCTCAGCCGCGGCCTCGGGCTCTGCGCTCGTCGCAGCCTCCGCCAGCTCGGGCTCGACCGCTTCGACCTCCGGCTCGTCCGGCAGCGGTGCGTGCAACAGCTCGCGCTCGACGAGCTGCTCGGGGCCGGTGTTGCGGCGCTCGCGCACCCGGGCGCGCTTGCCGACGCGGCCGCGCAAGTAGTAAAGCTTGGCGCGGCGGACGTCGCCGCGGGAGGCGACCTCGATGCGCTCGATCTTCGGCGAGTGGAGCGGGAACGTCCGCTCGACACCGACGCCGAAGGACTGCTTGCGGACCGTGAACGTCTCCCGGGCGCCGTGGCCCTGACGCTTGATCACGACACCCTCGAACACCTGGGTGCGCCGGCGCGTTCCCTCGATCACCTGGAAGTGGACGCGCAGGCGATCGCCGGCATCGAATTGCGGGACACGGCGCAGTTGCGCGCGCTCAAGGCTGTCGATCACGGTGCTCATGGCAATGGAGGACCCATGCGGGGAAGTCCGGTGGATGCGCGCAGCCGCGCACCCCTTCCGCAAGGGCGGCGGCCTATGGTAGCGGAAGCGCTCGCGCGCGCCCCGCCGAGCTCCATCGCTCCTCGGCGGTCGACCGTCGGGGGCTCACCGCGAGCCGTCCTGCATCCGTGCCCGGCTCTGCTCGTGTCGCCACTCGCGGATTCGCGCGTGATGGCCGGAGAGCAGCACCTCCGGCACCGGCCAACCGCGGTATTCGGCCGGCCGCGTGTAGTGCGGGTACTCCGGCGCGCCCTGCAGCGCCGCGCTGAAGGACTCCTCGAGCGCGGACTCCTCGTGGCCGAGGGCGCCAGCCTGCTTGCGCAGGACCGCGTCCGCGAGAACCATCGCCGGCAGCTCGCCGCCGGCGAGGACGTAGCGGCCGATCGAGATCTCGTCGCTGACGAAGTGATCGAGGATCCGCTGGTCGAATCCCTCGTAACGGCCGCACAACAGCGTCAGCGCGGGCTCGGCGGCGAGCTCGTCAACGAGGGCGTCGTCGAGCAGCCGGCCGCTCGGGGTGAGCGCGATCACCCGGCGCGCCGCCGGGAGCGACGCCGGATCGGCCCCGTAGCGGGCCCGCAGCGCCGCCTCGACCACATCGATCCGCAGGAGCATCCCCGCCCCGCCGCCGAACGGGGTGTCGTCGACCTGGCCGGCGCTGAGCGGCGTGTGGTCGCGGTAGTTGACGTAGGCGAGCCGATGGCCGGCGCCGAGCGCGTTGGCGACGTGGCGCTGGCCCTCGAACCAGGCGAACGCGTCCGGGAACAGCGTGAAAACGTCGATGTCCATCGCGCCTACGTCCTCTCCGAGGAACGCGAGGTCGACGTCGATCTCGCGCCGCTCGAGGTCGACGGAACGCACGGCGTCGCTCACCAGCGGCACCAGCAGCACGGTCCCGTCGGCGGCGCGCTCGACCTCGAGCACCTCGCACGAGGGCAGCGCCAGCAACCGCCGCACGACCCCGACGGTGCGTCCGGCGTCGACCACGGAGCAGCCCTCGAGGTCCTCCGCCCACCACTCGTCCTGCTCCAGGTCGGGCGCCGTGCTGCGGGCGACGAGGAGCTCGGCGCCGCTCAGCGTCTGCGCCGCGGTCCGATCCTCGTAGCCCTCAAGCCGGAGGATCGGCCGTGCGTCGGTCCCCGCGCGGCGCGTGATCCGCCGCTCCTCGCCGGAGGTGGAGATCCGCACGGCGCCGTTCAGCGACAGCAACGTCGGGTTGGCCGCCACCACGTGGAAGCTTCCGTCGAGCCCGTGTGGCCGGCCCACCGTGCCGGCGTGAAGCCAGCCGGGTGGGACGTCGGGCATCAGGAATCGACGATGTCGACGAACACGCGGCGCTTCTCACGCTGCGCCGCGGTCTTCACGATCGTGCGGAGCGCCGACGCCGTGCGTCCACCCCGTCCGATCACGTTCCCGTAGTCGTCCTCACCGACCGACAGCTCGAGCACCGTCGTGCGGTCATCCTCGGAGACCTCGACCACCGTGACCTCGTCAGGACTGTCGACCAGTCCCTGCGCCAGGTACTCGAGCAGTTCCTTCATGGGAGGCGTCAGCTGATGCCCTGGATGCGGAGCAGCTTGCGAACGGTGTCACTCGGCTGCGCGCCCCGGGAAAGCCAGTCGCGGATCTTCTCCTCGTCGAGCACGATCGTCGAGGGGTTCGTCTGGGCGTTGTAGTGCCCAACGGTCTCGATCACGCGACCGTCGCGCTTGGAGCGCTGATCGGCGACGACGACACGCCAGATCGGATTCTTCCGGCTGCCGACGCGGGTCAATCTCATTCTCACTGACATAAGCGGATGACGAGGTTAGCGTGCCGAGCAGCGAAACGCCGAGAACCTGCCTCAGCGACCCTGGCGCATGAGCGCGCCGAGGTCCGGCATCCGGCCCTGGGCGAGCTGGCGCATGACCTTGCGCGACTGGTCGAACTGCTTGATCAGCTGCTTGACCGCCTGCACGTTGGTCCCGGATCCGCGGGCGATCCGCAGCCGCCGCGAGCCCTTGATCAGCTCGGGGTGCCGGCGCTCCTGCGGGGTCATCGAGAGGATGATCGCCTGGATCCGGTCGAACTCGCGCTCGTCGACCTTCATCCCCCGCAGCTCCTTGTTCATCCCGGGGATCATCCCGAGGATGTTCTGGAGCGGCCCGAGCCGGCGGATCTGGCGCATCTGATCGAGGAAATCGTCGAGCCCGAACTCCTGCTTGCGGATCTTGCGCTCGAGCTCGGCCGCCTGATCGTCGTCGTAGGCCGCCTGCGTCTTCTCGATCAGGGTCATGACGTCGCCCATCCCGAGGATCCGCTGCGACATCCGATCCGGGTGGAAGCGCTCGAACTGGTCGAGCTTCTCGCCGGTGGACGCGTACATGATCGGCTTGCCGGTGACCGCCTTGACCGACAGCGCGGCGCCGCCGCGGGCGTCGCCGTCGAGCTTGGTCATCACGACGCCGTCGAACTGCACGACCTCGGCGAACTGCTCGGCGACGTTGACCGCGTCCTGGCCGGTCATCGCGTCGACGACGAGCAGCACGTCGGTCGGCTTCGTCGCCTTCTTGATGTTCGCGAGCTCGGCCATCAGCTCCTGGTCGACGTGGAGCCGGCCGCTCGTGTCGATGATGAGCACGTCCTTGCCCTCGGAGATCGCGCGGTCCCGGGCCCAGGCGGCGATCTTCACCGGATCGCGGTCGGTGCCCTGCTCGTAGACATCGGCGCCCGCCTGCGCCCCGACCTTGATCAGCTGGTCGACGGCGGCGGGGCGGTAGACGTCGCAGGCGGCGACGGCGACCGACGAGCCGTGTTCCTCCCGCAGGTAGCGGGCGAGCTTGCCGGTCGCGGTCGTCTTGCCCGAGCCCTGGAGCCCGGCCATCAGGATGACCGTCGGAGGACGCGGCGAGAACGAGAGATCCCGCGCGGCGCCGCCCATCAGTTCGGTCAGCTCGTCCGAGACGATCTTGACGACCTGCTGGCCCGGGTTGAGCTTGCCGATCACGTCGGCGCCGAGCGCCTTCTCCTTGACCGCGTTCGTGAACGACTTGACGACCTTGAAGTTGACGTCGGCCTCGAGCAGCGCGAGGCGGATCTCGCGCATCGCCGCGGAGATGTCGTCCTCGGTCAGCGTGCCGCGACCGCGGACGTCATTCAGGGTGGCTTGGAGCTTTTCGGCGAGGGAGTCGAACATGGACGGCTAGCCCGGATTTCAGGCTAGTACACGTGGGCGATTTGCGGCCGCGTGTACTCAGCGCGGGGGCGAGCCGTTCTCGGCAGCCGACCCGGCGGCGCCCTGCCCGAACGCCTTGCTCAGCCCGCCGAACGCCTCGGCGAACTCGGACGGGATCACGAACACCTTGTTCGCGTCGCCCTGGGCGAGCTGCGGCAGCATCTGCAGGTACTGGTAGCTGAGCAGCTTCGGGTCCGGGTTGCCGTCGTGGATCGCCTTGAACACGGTCCCGATCGCCTGCGAGTCGCCCTCGGCCTTGAGGATCGCCGCCTGCTTCTGGCCTTCGGCGGTGAGCACGGCGGCCTGCTTCTGGCCCTCGGCGGTGAGGATCTGCGACTGCTTGACGCCCTCGGCGTTGAGGATCGCGGCGCGGCGGTCGCGCTCGGCGCGCATCTGCTTCTCCATCGCCTCCTGGATCGAGCCGGGCGGGTCGATCGACTTGATCTCGACGCGGTTGACGCGGATCCCCCACTTGCCGGTCGCCTCGTCAAGCACCCCGCGGAGCTGGGCGTTGATGTGATCGCGGCTGGTGAGCGCGTCCTCGAGCGAGAGCGAGCCGATCACGTTGCGCAACGTCGTCACCGTGATCTGCTCGATCGCCTGGAGCGGGTTCGCCACCTCGTAGGTCGCGGACTTGGCGTCGTTGACGGTGAAGTACAGGACGGTGTCGATCTGCACGACGAGGTTGTCGGACGTGATCACCGGCTGCGGCGGGAACGAGACGACCTGCTCGCGGAGATCGATGAGCGGCTTCAGCCGGTCGACGAACGGCATCAGGATCGTCAGGCCGGGCGTGAGCGTCCGGCTGTAGCGCCCCAGGCGCTCAACGATGCCCGCCCGTGCCTGCGGAATGATCCGCACTGTGCGCGCAAACAAGATCAGCAGGAAGACAACTACGACGATCGCGACGATTGCACCCGCCATGCCCCACTCCTTCGTGTTGTGGCCAGGATCTAAGTGCCTGAAAGCCTACTCGCTGACCAGGGCGGTGGCGCCGCGGATCTCCAGGACCTGGACCCGTTTGCCCTGCTGGATCACCTCGTCGTCGTCGTAGGCCCGAGCCGTCCACACCTCGCCGTCGATCCTCACGCAGCCGACGCCCTCGTGGTTGTTGATCTCCTCCAGGACGGTCGCGCTCTTGCCGACGAGCGCCGCGGTACCGGTGCGGAGCTCCGGCGGCGTCTTCATGTGCGAGCGCGCGATCGGCCGCACGACGCCGAGGACGAGCAGCGAGGCGACGACGAACACCACCCACGACACGATCTCGCCGGCGCCGGCCAGGTCGGTGAGCGCGGCGAGCAGGGCGCCGGCGGAAAAGGGCGCGAGGAAGAAGCTCGTGGTGAGCATCTCACCGATGCCGAACACGGCGGCCGCCACCAACCACAACACCCATCCGGACATGTGGGCGCGAGCTTACCGCTCGCGGGACCTCAGCTCACGAGCGCCCGCGCGAATTCGTCGGCTTCGAAGGGGCGCAGATCCTCCAGCTTCTCCCCCACACCGATCAGTTTGACCGGGATCCCGAGCTCGTGGGCGATCGCGAGCGCGATGCCGCCCTTGGCGGTTCCGTCGAGCTTCGTCAGCACGAGCCCGTCGACCTCGATCGCCTCGGAGAACAGCATCGCCTGGCGCAGGCCGTTCTGGCCGGTCGTCGCATCGACCGTCAGCAGCGTCTCGTGCGGGGCCTCGGGAATCTGCTTGGCGATCACGCGACGGATCTTCGCGAGCTCGGCCATCAGATCATCCTGGGTGTGCAGGCGTCCGGCGGTGTCGATGATCGCCACGTCGGCCCCCTCGCGGCGGGCCGTCGCGATCGTGTCGTAGGCGACGGCGCCCGGGTCGGAATCCGCGGCGCCGCGTACGAACGACACCTCGGCGCGCTGCGCCCACTGCTCCAGCTGCTCGACGCCGGCGGCGCGGAACGTATCCGCCGCCCCGAGCACGACGGAGCGGCCGAGCTCCTTGCGCAGGTGCCAGGCGAGCTTGCCGACGGTCGTCGTCTTGCCGGTCCCGTTGACCCCGGCCATGAGGATGACGGTCGGGCTCGCGGTCAGGTCGATGTGGTCATCCCCGGTGTTCGCGATCTCGGCGAGCAGCTGGACGAGCCGGTCGGTCAGCGCCTGGCCGCCCGAGATGTCGCCGGCCGTCGCCTCCCGCTCGAGCTGCTCGACGACCTGGGCGGTCGTGCGCGCCCCGACGTCGGCATAGATGAGCGCCTCCTCGAGCCGCTCCCAGGTCTCGTCGCTGAGGTCCTCGAAGAGCGTCGCCTGGATCTCGCTCGTGAGCGCCTGGCGCGTCTTGCGCAGGCTGTCGCGCAGGCGGCGGAACCGCCCGACCTTGCGCTCCTCAGGTTCGGTCGCGGTCGCGACCGGCGCGGGGGCGCCGTCGACGATGAACAGGTCCTGCCATTCGCGAGCCATGCCGCCGCGACGTTACAACAGCGCGGCGACCTACCGCCCGGTTACGCCACGGCCTCGGCGACGGCGTCCTGCGAGCCGAGCCGCCGGGAGATCACCTTGGAGATCCCATCGCCGCCCATCGAGACCCCGTAGAGCGAGTCGGCGGCCTCCATCGTCCGCTTCTGGTGGGTGACGACGATGAACTGGGCGCGCTGCGAGTACTGGCGCAGGAGCTCGAGGAAGCGATCGATGTTGAGGTCGTCCAGCGCCGCCTCGACCTCGTCCAGGATGTAGAACGGGCACGGCTTGGCGAGGAACACCGAGAACAGGAACGCGAGTGCAGTCATCGACTTCTCGCCGCCGGAGAGCAGCGTCAGGCGCTTCATCGCCTTGCCCGCGGGCGTGATCTCGATCTCGACCCCGGCGAGATCCTCCTCGGACTCGCGGTCCTCCGCCTCGTCGGGGTCCTCAGCACCGGACGCACCGTTTGACTCGGGATCGCCGCCGCCCGACTCGACCGGCTGCCCGCCGAGGGTCCGCGCCGGACCGTCGCGTTCGGTGACGAGCCGCAGGCGGCCCTTGCCGCCCGGGAACAGCTGCGTCGCGAGCTCCTCGAAGTTCCGCGCCGCGGCCTCGAACGTCTCCTCGAACGTCTCGCGGATCTGCCGGTCGGTGTCGGAGATGAGCTTCTGGAGCTCGCGCAGGGCGGTCTCCAGATCGGCGCGCTGACGCTCGAGCTCCTCGACGTGCTCGACCGCGGCGGCGTACTCCTCCTGGGCGAGCGGGTTGACCGGGCCGAGCTGCTCGCGCCGGCGGGCGAGCCGCTCGAGCCGGGTCTGTAAGGCCTCGCGCGCCTCATCGTCGAGCGCCTCTTCGGCCGGGGTGGGCTCGAGCTCGAGCCGGTCGGCGACGCCGCGCAGCTCGGTCTGGGCGTCGTCGACCTGGTCGCGCAGGCGCTGGGCCCGGACCTCGAGCGAGGTCAGCGACTCGTTCTCGGCGTGGAGCTGACCGTGGAGGTTCGCCTCCTGCTGGGCGCAGGCGCGCAGCTCGGCGGCGACATGCTCGCCGGCCTCGCGGTCGGCGGCCAGTTCGGCCTCGAACGCCGCCCGGCGCTCGGCGACCGCGCCCGAGGCCTGGTCGAGCGCCGCGATCACGTGGGCGACGGCGGGGACGAGCGCGTCATCGCGGGAGACGGATGCCTGCAGGCGCTCGATCCGGCGCATCCGTTCGGTGCGCTCGCGCTCGGCCCGCTCGACGGCACCCCGCTCGGTCATCAGTTCGGCGTTCAGCTGGGCCCGGCGGCCCGCGTTCGGACCATCGTCCGGGGCCGAGCGTCGCCGCTGGATCTGAGCGGCGATCCGCCGCTCCTCTTCGGCCGCCTCGTCACGGGCCCGGGCCGCGGCCCGGTGGGCGCCGATCGCCTGCTCACAGCCGGTGTCGACGGCCGCCGAGCGCTCCGTCGCCTCCGCGAGCATGCCGCGGGCCCGATGCTCGGCCTGGACGGCCTGCTCGCTCTGCTCGACGAGCGCCTGGCGGCGGTTGCGCTCGGCGAGCACCCGCTCCTCCCCGACCGCGGCGGCCTGGCGGACCTCGCGGCTGCGGGCGGACCAGACCCGCCCGCTGCGGGTGACGGCGATGCCGCGGAACGTCTCCGGCAGCTCGTCGATCGAGTCGACGACCCAGGTGTCGGCGAGCAGCGTCCGCGCGAGCGCGAGGGCGGGCCCGCCGCCGCGCACCCGCTCGATCAGGAGCTCACCGCCGGCGGGCGTGACGCCCGGCGCCGCGGCCGCGGGGGCGGCATCGTCCGGCGCGACGAGCGCACGGCCCCCGTCGTTTCCGGCGCGATCAAGCAGCGACGCCGCCGCCCCCCGGTCGGTGACGACCGCGGCTCGCAGCCGCCCGTCGAGCGCTGCCGCGAGCGCGAACTCATAGCCGCTGTCGACCTCAAGCTCGTCGGCGAGCGTCCGCGCGCCTCCGGGGGCGGTCTCCTGGCCGCGGAGGAAGTGGTTGACCGCAGCGAGCTCGCCGCCGACGCTCGCCGCCTCCCGGCGGGCGGCTTCGACGCCGCGCTCGGCGTCCCGGACGGCTTGGCGGGCCGCCTCGAGGCCCGCCTCGCTCTGCTGCCGCGCCTGGCGCGCCTCCTCAACCTCGGCCGCGCGCTGCGCGGTGTCCGCGCGCGCCGCATCAAGCTGCTCCTCGAGCTCACGCAGCTGCCGCGCGAGCTCGGCCTCGCGATCTCGGTCGAGCGCCGCGAGCTGCTCCTCAAGCTTGGCGATCCGGGCGGCCGCCTCGGTGTCGGGCAGATCGCTCTGCGCCTCGGCGCGCAGAGCCGCGAGCACCTCGCGTTGGCGCTCGAGCCGCGAGTCGATCGTCCCCTGCGCCGTCTTGACGCTCTCGGTCCGGTAGGCGATCCGGTCGCCCGCCGACTGGGCGGCGTAGGAGCGGCGGGAGAGCTCCTCGCGGTGGGCGCTCCGGGCGGCGAGCTTCTCTTCGGCGGCGTCGCGGCGCTCCGAGACCGACTCGAGCTCGCGCTCGAGGGCGCTCCGCCGTTCACGCGCCTTCCCGACCTCGGCGACGGCCGCGTCACGATCCACGTTCAGCGCCCGCAGGTGGTCACGGGCGAGCTCCCAGCGCGCCTCGAGGCTCTGGCGCTCGAGCCGGGCGTGGAGCTCGGCCGCCTCCGCCTGGCGCTTGAGCGGCCGCAGGCGGGAGCGGGCCTCGCGCTCGACGTCGAGCGCCCGGTCAAGGTTGTCCTGGGTATGGCCGAGTTTGAGCTGGGCCCGGCGGCGGCGCTTGCGGTGCTTGCCGAGCCCGGCCGCCTCCTCGATCAGCAGGCGGCGGTCGCGCGGCTTGGAGGTGACGATCGCCTCGACCCGGCCCTGGGAGATGACCGAGTGCATCTCCTTGCCAAGGCCGGTGTCGGAGAGCAGCTCGATCACGTCGACGAGCCGGCAGCGCGCGCCGGCGAGCCGGTACTCGCCCTCTCCGGAGCGGTCCAGGCGGCGAACGATCGAGACCTCAGGGGCGCCGAGCCCGAGCACGCCCTCGCTGTCGTCGAGCACGAGCTCGACCTCGGCCTGCTTGCCGGCCTGCTTGCCGGGCGCGCCGCCGAAGATGACGTCCTGCATCGAGTGACCGCGGACGGCGATCGGCGACTGCTCACCGAGCGCCCACAGCACGGCGTCGGTGACGTTCGATTTGCCGGAGCCGTTCGGCCCGACGATCACGCTGACGCCGGGCCCGAACTCGAGCCGGGTGCGATCCGGGAACGACTTGAACCCCTTCAGGGTGATCGACTTCAGATACACAGGCTCACCAATCCAACTCCTCGAGCGCGACCTGCGCGGCCTCCTGCTCGGCGTCCTTCTTGCTCTTTCCCGTTCCGCGCCCGACCTCGACACCATCGACCACGGCCGCGATCGAGAACATCCGGTCGTGCGGCGGTCCCTGCTCGTCGACCACCGCGTAGCTGACGATCTCGCCCCGCCGCGCGAGGCGCTCCTGGAGCGCGGACTTGTAGTCGACCGGGTGCTCGAGAGCGTCGGCGACCTCCGGGGCAAACGCCTCGACGACCGCCTCCGCCGTCCGCTCGTAGCCAAACGCCAGGTAGCACGCGCCGATCACGGCTTCGATCACCGACGCGAGCACCCGCTCGGTGCTGATCAGCGCCGCCACGCCGGAGACCGCATCCGCCGGTGCCGCCGCGCGCAGCCGCTCGGGCAGGCCGAGCCGCTCGGCGACCGCCCGACACGAGCGTCCGGACACGGCCTGGGCCCGGATCTTCGTCAGCCGGCCGGCGCCGTAGCGATCGGCCTCGAGCCGCGGATACAGATCGGCCGTCACCGCCAGCGCCAGCACGCTGTCGCCGAGGAACGCGAGCCGCTCGTAGGAATCCGAGCGTCTCGACGTCCACGAGGAATGGGTGAACGTGGGCCTGACGAGCTCCGGCGGGAGCTCGTCGAGCAACTCGCGCAGCCTGTCGATGCTCACTCAGCGTCTGGGCCTGGGCTCGCGGTCGCCGACGCCGTCCCGGCGTCGCTCGCGAGCACGAAATCGACCGCCTGGCCAACGGTCAGGATCTTCGCGGCCTCCTCGTCGGAGATCTTCACGCCGTAGGAGTCCTCAAGCTCCTGGACGAGCGTGTAGAGGTCGAGCGAATCGGCTTCGAGATCTTCGCGAAAGCGCGTCGCGGCCTGGATCCGCTGCGGATCCACCTCGAGTTCGTCGGCGAGGTGCGCGCGTATCAACGAGAAGACTTGCTCGCGGTTCATGATCGCGACACCGTAGCTTCCGGTTCGGACGCCCCGTCGGCGCTGTCGTCGGCCCCGGCGCGCGGTGAGCGCAGCGCATCGGCCGCCTCGAGCGCGGCGCGGGTGCGCCCGATTACGTCCTGCTCGACGCCCTGCGCGGCGACCTCGATCGCCCGGGCAAACCCCTTGCGCGTGAACCGGCCGTGGGCCACCACGCCGAGTTGGCGCAGCCCGAGCATGTACGCGCCGCCGGGGCCTTCGGGGTCGATCTCGTCGCGCAGTTTCCGCACCGCCGGAGCGAGCAGGAGACCGCCGAGCTTGGCGCGCCACGAGCTCATCGCGGCCTCGCGCACGGCGCGCAGCGTCCGGCCGGACACGCCCTCGATCAGCTTGAGCGTGATGTTGCCGGTGAACCCGTCCATGACGACGACGTCCGCCACCCCGTCGGTCACCTGGGTGCCCTCGACGTTGCCGATGAAATTCAGCCCCGTGCCGCCGGATCCGCTCAACGCCTCGTGGACGGTGATCAGCTCGGCCGTGCCCTTGGCGGGCTCCTCGCCGTTGGACAGCAGCGCGACCCGCGGCGAGGCGACGCCCATCACCGCCTGGGCGAACCCGGAGCCCATGTGCGCGAACTGAACGAGGTGCTCGGGCCGGCAACTGACGTTGGCGCCGACGTCGAGGAACAGAACCGGCGTCGAGGCGGGCATCGGGATCGGCAGCGCCAGCGCGGGGCGATAGATCCCCCGGTCCCGGCGCATGTTGAACAGGCCGGCAGCGAGTGCCGAGCCCGTCGAGCCGCCCGAGACGAGCGCCTGCGCGCGGCCGTCGGCGACCGCCTTGGCGGCCTGCACGATCGATGCCTCCGGCGTGGATCGAACCGCGTAGGCGGGGTCGGCGGCCTTCGCGATCGATACGGGCGCGTCGATCACCTCAACCCCGTCGGGGACCGGTCCGATTTCTGACGCTGGGCCGAACAGCAGGACGCCGATGCCCTGCTCAGCGGCGCGAGCTGCGCCGGCGGCTACTTCGCTCGGGCCGAGGTCCGCTCCGCCCGCGTCGACGGCAACGACGACCATGACGGGCGACTAGATGGCCCGGTCGGTCTCGTCGGCAGCGATGACCTCACGGCCCTTGTAGCTGCCGCACGTCGGGCACACCCGGTGGGGCAGCCGCGGGCTGTGACACGTCGGGCACGCGTTGTACCCGGGGGCGCTGATCTTATGCGTCGCGCGCCGCTGCGAGGTGCGGGCGTGAGATTGCTTCTGCTTAGGGACGGCCATGGGTGCAGCAGGCTAGCAGGGGTGACGCGGGCTCAAAGCCTTCCCTCACAAGCCGATCTCACAGACTGGGGTGTTCCGTCCATCTCAGACATCGGCCCGTCGTCTCCTCGTCCTCCCGGTCGTGCTCGTCGCGCTGGCCATCTACGCGTTCGTCACGGCGCACACCGGCCAGGCCGCCGACCCCGGTACGGCGAGCGGGACGGTCAGCGCGATCGGCCCGTGGCAGTCGACGCTCACGATCCAGCAGCACGCCCGGCGGATGACCGTCGTCAGCGCGCTGCGGCACGCGGCGGACGCCGTCACCGCGCGTGACTACCCGTACGTGTGGGCCGGGGGCCACGACGCCGCCGGCGTCGCCAGCACCGGCGGGGTCAAGCCGCGCCGCGGCCGGCATCCGAAGCAGCCACCGATCGGCTTTGACTGCTCCGGCGCCGTCGCCGCCGTGCTCGCCGGCGCCGGGCTGTGGACGCCAGGAGCGCCCGTCCCCAACGACGCCGATCTCGTGACCGCTCTGCTGCGGGCGCGGGTGCTCGCGCGGGGCGCCGGCAGCGGACCGACCGAGGTGACCCTCTTCGACAAGCCGGGCGTCCACGTGTTCATGCGGATCGATGGCCGCTACTTCGGCACCTCGGATGGCCTGCACGGCAATGCGACCCAACCGAACGGCGGTGCCGGTTGGCTTGACGACGGCGCACCGGATGCACACCGCGCGGCGTACAAGCGCTACCACATCAAGTCCAGTGCGCTCGCGGGCACCGCGCTCTATGGCCCGAGTCTCACCTTCGCGATCCCCACGTCCGGCGCCGGCCTGATCGACGGCGTGTCGGTCGGTGACCGCGTCCGGGTCAGCTACCGCACCGGCGGTGACGGATCGCTCACCGCGCGTGCGGTGAGCCCGCTGCACTGACGCGCGTCAGGGATCGAGGCGCAGCTCGGAGAGCTTCGCCCAGCGCGGGTCCGGCTCGGCCTCGTGGTGGTGATCGGGGCCGGCGGTGTTGAGGTCGGCGCCGCAGATCGCGCACAGCCCGGCGCAGTCCGGCCGGCACAGGACGCTCGCGGGGAGCGCGAGCGCGAGCGCGTCGCGGACCCAAGCGCGGAGGTCAAGCGTGGCGTCGACGACGTAGTCGGAGGCGAGGTCGTCGTCTCCCCCTGGCTGGGAGACCTCGCGGGCATCGACCTCGAATGACGGATGGGCCGGCTCGAGGCAGCGCATGCACGGTCCGTCGAGCGACGCCGTGAAGCGCAGTCGGAGCGCGTACCCGCCGCCGGTCATGCGCGAGATGTCCAGGCGCACGGGCACGACGTCCGGATCGACGGCGTACCGCTCGCCGCCGAGCTCGAACGGGTCAACGGCGACGTACAGGTCGATCCGGCGACCCTCGCCGGTGCTCAGCCGCAAGCCCGCGAGATCGAAGATGTCAGTCCGCAGAGCCATGCTCCGAGATTAGTACCCCGACGGCCCGGCTCAGTCGCGGGCGAGCGTGCGCTTCAGGATCTTGCCGGTGGCGTTTCGGGGCAAATCGGAGACGAGCAGCACGTCCCGCGGCACCTTGTAGCGGGCGAGGTTTGCCCGGACGTGCTCCTTGAGCTGTTCGGCGGTCACGCCGGCGCCGTCCTCAAGCACCACGAACGCCCGCAGCCGCTGCCCGAACTCGGCGTCCGGCACGCCGACGACGGCGACCTCGCGGACGCCGGGGACGCGGTGCAGGAGATCCTCGACCTCGGTCGGGAACACGTTCTCGCCGCCGGAGACGATCATGTCGTCGTCGCGCCCATCGATGAACAGGCGCCCGGCGTCGTCGAAGTGTCCGACGTCGCCGGTGGCCATCAGCGCGCCGAGCCGCGCCTTGTCGTCGCCGCCGGTGTACCCCTCGAACAGGAGCTCGCTGCCGACGAAGATCCGCCCGGTGCGCCCCGGCGGCAGCGGGTCATCGTGCTCGTCGATGATCTGCACGACCGTGCCGCGCGGGGTCTTGCCGGCCGTGCCGGGAGCGGCGCGGAGGTCCTCCGGCGTGGCGATCGCCGCCCACGCGACCTCAGTCGACCCGTACAGGTTGTAGAGCGTGTCGCCGAACGCGTCCAGCACCCGCTGGGCGAGCCGCCCCGGCAGCGCCGACCCGCTCGAGGCGATCACGCGCAGCGCGCGCACGTCGTGGCGCTCGCGGGTCGCCGCGGGGAGCTCGAGGATCCGCTGGAGCATCACGGGCACGACGACCAGGGCCGTGGCGCGGTGCTGGGCGACGGCACGCAGCGTGTCCTCAGGGTCGAAGCGGCGGCGGAGGATGAGGGTGGAGCCGAGCGCGGTCGAGAGGAAGAAGTGGGCGAACCCCCACGAGTGGAACAGCGGCGCCGCGATCATCGTCGCCTCACGCGCCTTGAGCGGAATCCGCGCGAGCAGCGCCGCGGCCGGCTGGAGCGAGTCCGGGCTCGCCCGGTTGGCCCCCTTGGGTGCCCCCGTCGTGCCGGAGGTGAGGATGATCGTCCGGCCGGGCTGGGCCGGGGGCGGAAGCGGCCGGTCGTTGGCCTGGGCGATCAGCTGCTCGAGCGTCGCCTCTCCCGGTGCGGGGTCGTCGTGCCACGCGACGTACGCGGGCCGGTCGGCGGCGGCCTCGGAGACCGCGTCGGCGAACTCGGCGTCGTGGATGAGGAGCGCCGGGGCCTCGCGCTGCACGACCTCGCTCACCTGGGGACGGGCGAAAGCGGTGTTCAGATACAGCGCGTGCGCGCCGAGCTTGGAGCACGCGATGCTCGCCTCGACGAACCCGCGGTGGTTGCGGCACATGATTCCGGCGCTCCGGCCGGCCGCGAGCCCCCGGTTGGCGAGGGCGCGGGCGAGCGCGTTCGTGCGCCGGTCGACCTCGGCGAACGTCAGCGTGCCGCGCTCATCGACGATCGCGAGCGCGTCGGGCCAGCGGGCCGCGCAGCTCCGATAGCCGCCCGCGAGCGTCGGTCCATAGCGCTCGAGCGCCGTGACCGCACGGATGATCCGGTCCGGTCGTGAGGGACGGGCGATGCCGGCGCGCGCGAAGGTGACGGCGGCGAACGCGGCGTCTGAAATCGGACCTAGACATTTCCATCTCCATGCAAGCAGGTGCGATCCTCACGTCCCGAACGTCGGGTTGTCCTAATCCTTTTGGCCATTCCTAACGACAATTGAACTGAGCCAGAGGTTTTGACCGACACAATGGTGTCTGTGTCCAATTGGTTCCGCACCTACGGCTTCGGCCAGATCCTGCCCGATCTTCTGATCGGGGCGTACCCCACGGATGCGGGTGACGTGAGCATGCTCGAATGGATCGGGGTCCGGCGCGTGTTCAACCTCGTCGAGGACAGCGAGTACCGCAAGGGCGAGCGGGTATCGGTGACGAAGGCGCTCGCGGCTGCCGGCATCGTGGAGGACCGACTCGAGCTCACCGACTACGGCGGTCTCTCCGTCGACGTCATCGAGCGATCCGTCCACACGATCAATGTCTGGCTCGACGAGGGACTGCGCACCTACCTGCACTGCCGCGCCGGATGGCAGCGGTCGGCAACGGTCGCCGCCGGCGTCGTCGCGCTCCGCAACGGTTTCGACGTCGACGAGGCGCTCGCGTTCGTCCAGCAGCAGAAGCCCTCGGCCGACCCCCTCCCCCATCAGCGCGACGACCTGCGCCGCTGGTGGGACTGGCGCGGCCACGACGCCCAGCTCAAGGCCAGCTGACCGCCGCTCGTCCGGGGCGCCAGCCGGCGCCTGTCGCACCACTAACCGGCAAACAGCCGGGCCCCTGCCGCACCACTAACCGGCAAACAGCCGGCGCGGTGCCGCGAGCGCTTCTTCCTGCTCCTCGATCGCCTTCACCTCGGTGAGCGGAACGGTCCGCGCGCTCTCCGTCACGTGCTCGAGCTCCGGAAGCTCGCGACCTTCCGACACGGCACCGTGGTCGCCGAACCGGCGAGCGGCCGGCATCACGCGGGCCTCATAGGAGCCGATCGTCTCGTTGAACGCCCGGACGCTGCTGTTGAGGCGGTTGCCGAGCGTGGAGAGCAGGGTCGAGAGCTTGGCGAGCCGAGCGTGCAGCTCGCGCCCGAGCTCGGAGATTGCCTGGGCGGACTCGGCGACGCGCTCCTGCTGCCATCCGTACGAGACCGCGTGGAGGATCGCGAGCAGCGTCGTCGGCGTCGCGATCAGCACGCGGCGCTCCATCGCATCCTGGATGAGCGCCGGGTCGGCCTCCAGCGCGGCGCCGTACAGCGTCTCGCCCGGGAGGAACAGAACGACGAAGTCGGGCGCCGAGTCGAGACCGGACCAGTAGCTCTTCTCCGACAGCTGCTTGACGTGCTTGCGCAGCAGCCGGGCGTGGTCCCGCAGGTGCCGCTCGCGCTCCTCCTCGGTGGGCGCCTCGTAGGCGTCGAGCACGCCCTGGAGCGGCGCCTTGGCATCCACGACGACGTGCTTGCCGCCGGGCAGGTTGACGATCAGGTCCGGGCGCAGCGTCCGCTCGTCGCCGGCGAATGAGGACTGCTCGCTGAAGTCGCAGTGGCGCACCATCCCGGCGAGCTCGACGACGTTGCGCAGCTGCATCTGGCCCCACTGGCCACGCGCGTTCGGCTTGCGCAGCGCGGTCACGAGCGCCCCCGTCTCGGTGCGCAGCCGCTCGCCGGTCTCGTTGAGGGTCTTCAGCTGCGACTCGAGCCAGCCGCGCGACTGGCGGCGCTCCTGGTCGAGGTGCAGCAGCCGCTCGTCGACCTTGCCGAGCTGCTCACGGAGCGGCGCAACGAGCTGCTCGACCGCCTGCTGGCGCTTGTCCAGATCGCCCTTCGCCTCCGCCTGGGTCGCCTGCAGCTGGGCTTTCGCGAGCTCGGTGAGCTGGGTCATGTTCGCCTGGAGCGCCTCGGCGCTCAAGGCCTTGAACGACTCGGACATGCGCGCCTGGGCCTGAGTCAGCGTCGCGAGCCGCTCCTCGTGGAGCGAGCGCTCGTGCGTCAGGTCGGACTGCGCCCGGTCGAGATCACGCTGGAGCTCGCCAGCTTTGACCGCCTCCTGGCTGAGCGTGCGCAGGCGGGCGCGCAGCGCGAGCACCGCGACCGCGGCGCCGACGATCAGTCCGATGAGAAGCCAGAGAGCGTTCATGGACGATCCAGCATGGCGCTGGGCGCGGACGGAACCGAGCCGTTGCAAGAATCCGTGCATGGCGGACGAGCGGGTACGGCGGCGGGTCGTCGTTCATGGACGTGTGCAGGGAGTTGGCTTCCGGTACTCGGCTCGCCGGGTGGCGGTCGGCGCGGGCGTTGACGGGTGGGTGCGCAACCGGGGTGACGGGACGGTCGAGGCGGTGCTGGAGGGGCCTCCGGCGGGCGGTTCGACCGGGTGGTCGAGTTCATGCGGGAGGGGCCGAGAGGTGCGGAGGTGACCGACGTGAAAGTCAGCAACGAGGAGGAGCCTGAGGGGCTCGCGGGGTTCGACGTGCGGTGAGCCGTCAGTCCGGGGACCTCTGGGCCTGATGGTTGCTATAGCCCCCATCAGGCCCAGCGACCCGGCCCTAAGACGCGGTGACGGCCTGCTCGAACGCGCGGCGGGCGTCCGCGCCGCGGACGGCGAAGACGACGCGTTCCAAGGTGGACCCGCCGGAATCAAGATGCGCTCGGACCTCAGCCACCTCGATGCGGGCGGCTTCATCGACCGGGAACCCTCCGACCCCCGTCCCGAACGCCACCAGCGCCAGCGACCGCGCGCCCAACCGCGAGCAACCTCCAGCGTCGAGCGGGTCGCCCGGCGGATCACATCGGCCGAGGTCGGTCCCCCGAGCTCCATCGTCGCGGCGTGGATGACCCACCGACACGGCATCGATCCCCACCGGACGTCGAGACCGCCTCTCCGAGCCCGATCGGGGCGGCGGCACGGCTTTCGGAGTCGATCACAGCGCCCCCGGCGCGCGAGATCGCCGCCGCCACGCCCCCGCCGTGCAGCAGCGAGGTATTCGCGGCATTGGCGATCGCGTCGACCGCCAACCGCGTGATGTCAACCTCGAGGACCTCGACCGACGCGGTCAACGTCAGGAAACTTCGGCGGGCTCGTCCTTACCGGCGAGCCGATCGCGACCGCGCTGGACGGCGGCGATGAACTTCGAGAGGTTGATCTCAAGCGTGTTGAGGATCTCGTCGGCGTAGTCCTCGGCGCCGAGGCGGATCTCGCGCTCACGGGCGCGGGCGTCCTCGATGATGTCCTCGGCGGCGCGCTCGGCCTGGCGGGTGATCTCCTCTTCGGAGATGAGGCGCTCCTGGCGCTCACGGGCTTCCTTGACGATCCGCTCGGCCTCGCGCTTGGCTTCGGCGAGCATCTCCTGGCGCTCCTTGACGATCCAGCGGGCCTGCTTGATCTCCTCGGGAATCGTGGCGCGCATCTGGTCGAGGATGTCGTAGATCTCCTCTTTATCGACCCGCACCTGATCCGTCAGGGGGACGGGCTTGGCGTTGTGAACCAAGTCGTCCAGCTTGTCGATCAAAACCAAGACGTCCATGAAGCAACCTCTGTTTCGTCAGCGGCCGAGCCGTTCCTTCAATGCGGCGGCAACCTCGGTGGGAACCATGTCATCGATCTTGCCGCCGAACGTGGCGAGCTCCTTGACACCGCTGGATCTCACGAAACTGTACTTGGCCGACGCCATCAAGTACACGGATTCGACGTCGGGCGCCTGCCGGTGATTGAGCTGGTTCATCTCCAGCTCGTACTCGAAGTCGGAGATCGCGCGCAGTCCCTTGACGATCGCCTTGGCTCCGCGCTCGTGCGCGAACTCGACCACGAGGTTGGCAAACGGCTCGACCTCGACGTTGCCAAGTTTGGCCGTCGCGTTGCGGACGAACGCGACTCGCTCCTCGGTGGAGAACAGCGTCTGGGACTTGCGGATGGGGATGTTGACGACCGCGACGATGACCTTGTCGAACATGGCGGCGGCACGTGAAATCACGTCGACATGCCCGTACGTGATGGGGTCGTACGAGCCGGGGCAGATCGCGATGCGGTTGTCAGGAGCCATATATCCGAATCAGTGTGTCGCCGTACCGTCGCTCATCCAGAAGCGGAAGCTCGAGCGTCAGGGCCGCTCGCCGGTCACTCTCCGTGAGCACTCGCGCGTCCGGTGCGAGGACCGGCGGCAGCGACGAAGAGAGTAGCCCGCCAAGCACGCCAGCGTGACGATATGGAGGATCGACGAAGACCAGATCGTATTGCGGAGCGCGCGCCCGTGCTCTCTCAAGGAACATCAGTGCGTCTCCCCGGCGGACCGTGGCGCTCAGCTGCAACCGCTCCAGATTGCCCTTGATCGCGTCGATCGCCGCCGGCGCGACGTCCACGAGCGTCGCCGCCGCGGCCCCGCGGGACAGGGCCTCGATCCCCAGCGCGCCCGACCCTGCGAACAGATCGAGCACGCTCAGCCCCGCGACCGAGCCGAGGATCGAGAACACCGCCTCGCGCACGCGGTCGGACGTCGGTCGCACGTCGCGACCGCGCGGTGCAACAAGTCGTGCACCGCGATGAGACCCGGCGATCACGCGCACGGTCGCGAGTCCCGCCGCCCTCAGGCGCGGATCGGCGCCGCCGCCTCGGCCCCGTAGATCCGGGTCAGCGCGTCGGCCAGCAACTCATGGTCGGGATCCTCCAGGTCTGGGTCCTCGTCGATGATCCGCTCCGCGTGCAGCCGCGACCGCTCGAGCAGCTCGGTGTCCCGCGGCAGCTCCGCGACCCGGTACTGGGCGAGCCCGTGCTGGCGGGTCCCGATCAGCTCGCCCTCACCGCGGAGCCCGAGGTCGACCTCCGCGAGCGCGAACCCGTCCGAATCGGACGCCAGGGCGCGCAGCCGCGGCGAGTCCTTCGGCCCGAACAGCAGGCACAGCGAAGCATGCTCCCCGCGGCCGATCCGGCCCCGGAGCTGGTGCAGCTGCGAGATTCCGTAGCGCTCGGCGTTCTCGACGAGCATCACGGTCGCGTTCGGGACGTCGATCCCGACCTCGATCACCGACGTCGCGACGAGCACGTGCGCCTGACCGGCGGCGAACGACGCCATCGCCGCCTGCTTCGCCGCCGGGCGCATCTGCCCGTGGAGCAGGACGACCTCCCAGCCCTGCAGTTCGCCGCCCCGCAACCTCTCGAACTCCGCGGTGGCCGCGCGGGCCTGCAAAGCCTCGGACTCCTCCACCAAAGGGCACACGACGAACGCCTGCCGGCCCGCGTTCAGCTCCTCGCGGATCCGGTCATAGGCCCGCTCGCGCTCGCGCTCGGTGGAGCAGACGAACGTCTCGATCGGCTGGCGGCCGCGCGGGAGCTCGCGCAGGACGGTGAAGTCGAGATCGCCGTAGTTGGACAGCGCGAGCGTGCGCGGAATCGGCGTCGCGGTCATGTGGAGGACGTGTGGGCTCTCGCCGGCATGCCCCTTGGCGTCAAGGGCTGCCCGCTGACGGACGCCGAACCGGTGCTGCTCGTCGACGACCGCCACGCCGAGCCGCGCGAACGTCACCGCGTCCTCGATCAGCGCATGCGTCCCGACGATCAACGACAGCTCCCCGGACGCCAGCTTCGCCAGCAGATCGGCGCGACGGCGAGCCGGCGTCGATCCGGTCAGAAGACCCGCGCGGACGAGCTCGCCTCCCGTCAGCGACTGGATCGTCGCGAAGTGCTGCTCGGCGAGCGTCTCGGTCGGGGCCATCATCGCGCCCTGCATGTCGTGCTCGACGGCGCGGAGCATCGCGTACAGCGCGACGACCGTCTTGCCCGACCCGACCTCCCCCATCAGCAACCGCTGCATCGGGACCGCGCACGCGATGTCGGCGTCGACAGCCTCCACAGCCAACTCCTGATCGCGGGTGAGCGGAAACGGGAGCATTGAGCTGAGCCAGCGCTCGGTCAGCGCCCGCGGCTCGTCGAGCGCCGGGGCCACCGCTCCCGCCCGTCGGCGCCGACGGCGGCGCAGCAGCGCCAGCTGGACGAGCAGCAACTCATCGAAGGCGAGCCGGCGGCGGGCCGCCTCGAGATCGGCCTCACGCGCCGGGAAGTGGGCCGCCCGCAGGGCGCTCCCGCGGTCGGCGAGGCCCTCGCGACGCCGCAGTCCGACCGGCAGCGGCTCGACGATGTCCGCGAACCGTGCCGCCTCCCGGCGGACGAGGGCGAGGATCTGCGTCGAGGACAGCCCCTCGGTCGCCGGGTAATGGGCGACCGCCTCGTCCCCGGTCGCCGCCTCGCTCGTCGGTGCGTGCGCCTGGACGCCGAAGCGGTTGCGCGACTGGTACTTGCCGTGGAGCATCAGCCGCGTCCCCGGCGGATAGCGCTGAACGAGCCATGGCTGGTTGAAGAAGGCGACCTTCATCACGCCGGTCGCGTCGGCGACCGTGGCCTCCACCAGCGGCCGCATTCCGCGGCGGCGCACGCTCCGTGAGGAGATGCCCTTGACCTCGACGATCACCGTCGCGGTCTCGTCCGGGACGAGGTCGGCGATCGCCCGCGCCTCGCGCCGGTCGCGCGGCAGGTGCTCGAGCAGGTTGCCGACCGTGTGCAGCCCGAGGACCGTGGCGCCGTGCTCCGCCTTGGCGCCATCGACGTGCAGTGGCAGCACGAGCCGCGACGGACGGGGGTAGCGGACCGGGGCGTCACGGAGCGCCTCCGGGTCCAGCGGGGTGGGGTCAGCGAACAGAACCGGGGTCATGACTGAGGCCACCCCGATGATGACCCACACGCCGGTCGCAACAGCAACCGCTACTCAGCCGAGAGCAGCCACCAGTAGCTCTGCTGACCGCCGTCGGACAGCTCGAACTCGACCTCACCGGCGGCGAGTGCGTGGACCGTCTCGTCGTCGAGGGGCGCCTCGGCCCCGCGCAGGCAGGTGATCAGCTCGGCGTTCTCCGCGAGCTGCTCGAGCACGCCCCGCAGCGTTTCCCGCGGACGGCCCCAGGCGATGATCTGCTCCTCGACGAAGCCGACCGCGTCGCCCTCACGGAAGCGTCCCTGGACGTCGTCGCGGGCCGCCGGCGCGACCGCGCCGGTCCGCACCCGGGCGAGGGTCTCGTTCATCGCGGTCACGTTCTCGGCCCCGGAGCGACTGGGATCGAGGCTGACCGCGGCGGCGAGCCCCGCCTGCAGGGAGCGGGAGGCGACAACGTGCACGGTCTTGTCCGACAGCTCGGCCGCCCGCTCGGCGGCCATGAACACGTTTGAGCTGTTCGGAAGCACAACGACCTCCTCGGCCGGCACGGCGTGGATCGCGGCAAGCAGGTCGTAGGTCGAGGGGTTGAGCGTCGGGCCGCCGTCGAGCACGCGGACGCCGAGGCTCTCGAACAGCGCGTGCATCCCGTTGCCGGTGATGACGGCGAGGGCGCCGCTGCGGGCCTCCTCAAGCGGTCCCGTCAAGCGCTCGTCGCGCTGCTGGATCTGCTCGTGCATGTCGGCGACGTCGAGGTGTGAGACCGTCCCGACCCCGGTGAACAGCGCGGTCGCGGCGTCCGGGTCGTCGGTGTGGAGGTGGATCTTGAGCGTCGTCGGGTCGCCGACGACGAGCACCGAGTCGCCGATCTCCTCGAGCGCCTGAACGGAATGGCGCTGCTCGAGTCCGGTCCCGGTGACCGCGAAGTTCGTGCAGTAGCGATACGTCGAGGATGCGTGCTGCGGGTGGGTGACGCGCGCGGCGGCGTGGTGCTCGAGCGCGGGCGGCTCGGTGCCCCGCAGCGCGCCGACGATCCCGGCGAGCAGCACCGTCAGCCCGTACCCGCCGGCGTCGACGACGCCCGCGTCGCGGAGCACGGGCAGCAGATCCGGTCCACGCTTGACCGACTCCTGACCGGCGGACAGCGCCTTCTCGATCACCTCGGCGATGACCGCGTCCTGCTCTGCGTCTGACGAATCGGGCCCGAGCCGGGCCTCGTCCATGTGGGCGAGCTCGGAGGCCACCCGCGCCGCCATCTCACGCACGACGGTGAGGATCGTGCCCTCGGCGGGCTCTCTGACCGACCCGTACGCCTGATCGGCGGCCCGCGCGAGCGCGGCGCTGATCAGCACCGGGTCGACGAGCTCGCCGGGGCGGCTCGCGAGCTCCTCGGCGGCGCCGCGGATGAGCTGCGAGAGGATCACGCCGGAGTTCCCGCGCGCGCCGAGCAGTGCTGCCCGGGCGACCGATCCAACGATCTCGTCGCGGCCGATGTCGTCGATCGTGCGCTCCTCCGAGGCACCGGAGAGCCGGTCGAGCTCCTGGAGCACGGCGCGCAGCGTCAGGACCATGTTGTCCCCGGTGTCGCCGTCGGCGACCGGGAACACGTTGAGGTCGTTGACCTCCTCGCGCCGTGCCTCCAGCGATGCCAGACCCGCCTCGACGATCGCGCGGAACCGAACGATGCTCGGGTCGGACACCCGATCGTGACCTACTGGTTGCGCCGCGGCATGCGCACGCGGCTCAGCGAGCTTTGACGACTTTGCCTGCCTTCAGGCAGCGCGTGCACACATACACGCGGCGCGGGGTGCCGGAATCATCGATCCGGACCCGCTGGAGGTTCGGGTCAAAGCGGCGCTTGGTGGCGACCATCGAGTGGCTTCGGCTGTTGCCGAACGCCGGACCCTTGGCGCAGACGTGACATACCTTCGGCATGGCGGGCGAGTATAGACACCGAACCGACACTGAACCGACCTCGACCGGGTTCAGATCCGTCGGAGTGGGTACGAATCTACGTCGATGGCAACTCGGATACCGGCCCGGGACCCGCTGGCGGGCACGGGGCTACCAGACCGGTACTCGCTGATCCAACGGATCGCGGCCGGCGGGATGGCCACCGTGTGGTGCGCGGAGGACGGCGTGCTCGGGCGGCGCGTCGCGATCAAGCTGCTCGCCGATCATTTCGCCGACGATTTCGTGGCTGTGCGGCGGTTTAAGCGCGAGGCGCGGACCGCGGCGCGGGTCTCGGAGCACCCCAACATCATCACGATCTTCGACGTCGGCGAGACGGTGGCATCGGACCGCCGCGAGCGGGCGCGACCGTTCATCGTGATGGAGCATCTCCCGGGCGGAACGCTCGCCGACGCGCTCCGCACGGGCGAGGTCAGCCGCGACGACGCCCTGAAATGGCTCCGCGAGGCGTCCTCGGCACTCGACTACGCCCACGAGCACGGCGTCATCCACCGCGACATCAAGCCGGCCAACATGCTGCTCGACCGTGCCCGGAGCCTCCACGTCGGGGACTTCGGCATCGCCCGGATCGCCCACGAGGACACGATCACGAAGGGTGGCCAGCTATTCGGCACCGCGGCCTATCTGTCCCCGGAGCAGGCCCGTGGCGAGCCCGGCACCGAGGCGAGCGACCGGTACGCGCTCGCGGTCGTCGCCTTCGAGCTGCTGACCGGAGAGCGGGTGTTCGCCGGCGAGCACTTCGCTGCCCAGGCGCGGGCCCACATCGAGGACGCGCCTCCCGCCGCCAGCGAGGTCAACGCGCTGCTGCCGCCGGCGGTTGACAGCGTGCTCACCCGCGGACTCGCGAAGGCGCAGGATGACCGCTGGCCGAGCGCCGGAGCGTTCGCCGACGCCCTGACCACCGCGATACGCAGCCGCCGCCCGCCGCGCACCGGTCCCGAGACGGGTCCGATCTTCATCCACCGCTCGGAGCCGATCTCCCGCCGTCCGCGCGCGATCGCGCTCGGCGCGCTCGGCGCCGCGGTGGCGCTGGCGATCGTCGCCGCGTCGTGCTCGCGCCGCGGCGGCGGTTCGGCCAGCCACCGCCGGCTGCCGCCTCGCACACCGCGACGCATCGCCGGACGGCGCGCCGACGACGCACCACACGACCCACCCGCGGCCGGCGACGCATCATGCGAGCCCGCCAGCGACGACGTCCGCGCCGACGACGACGAGCCCGCCACCCGCGGCGAGCTCCACGTCGACCACGGCGCCGCCCACCACCACCCCGAGCGCGGAGTCACTCGAGGCGCGCGGTCACTCGCTGCTGAGCGCGGGCAGCGCGAGCGCCGCGATCCCGGTCCTGCGCCAGGCGGTCGTCCGCGGCGTCGCCCGGCAGCCTCACGTACGCCTACGCGCTGTTCGACCTCGGTCATGCGCTCCGGCTCGCCGGCGACCCCGCGGCGGCGGTCCCGATCCTCGCAGCAGCGGCTGCGGATCCCGAACCAGACCGCCGTCGTCCGCGCGGAGCTCAACGCCGCGCTCGCCGCGCTCCATCCGTCAACCGGCGCCGCGCCGGTCGCGCCCGGCCACGATCACGGCCACCATCCGTCCGGCGGCGAGGCGCCCGGGCACGCGAAGAGGCACTAAGCGCGCCGCGCCGGGCCGGGCCGTAAGAAACGCAACAAATCCCGACCGGCGAGTGGATTTGGGTACAAAACTGACGCTGAGCGCAAGAAACGCATCTCGATCGCGCCACCGCTCCGGGCGTGCTGCGTTTCTGACATGAGCGGCGATACGGCCCTGCACGAGCATCGGGTGTGTGGGGACGGCGCATGCGCCGTCCCCCCGGCGGCGCATGGCGCGCCGCCCGGCGCGGGCCGCATGCGGCCCGCGCGACACCGTCTAGCGCGTGAAGCCCGTGGGCGCCCGGCGCCCGCTGAGCTCGCGCTTGACCGCGAGCGAGGCGAGCGCCGCCTCGACGGCGTGCCGGCCGGTGTCACGCTTGGCGCCCTGAGAGACCCGCGCCAGGGCCTGCTCCATGGTGTCGACCGTGAGCACGCCGAAGCCGCACGGAACGCCGGTCTCGAGCTGGACCTGCTGGATGCCGCGGGCGGTCTCCGCGCACACCCACTCGTAGTGGTCGGTCTCGCCGCGGATGACCGCGCCGAGGCACACGACCGCGACGTAGCGCCCGGACTCAGCCGCGTACTTGGCGATCACCGGGAGCTCGAACGCCCCCGGCACGTCGAAGCTGTCGGCGTCGCTGATCCCGGCTTCGGAGAGCGCGCCCTGCGCCCCGGCGACGAGCTTCTCGGCGAGCTCCTCGTAGAACCGCGCGACGCAGAGCGCGACGCGATCGTCAGTCGCCATCGCGGGTCCGGTCGGACTTCTGCTCCGCCTTGATCATCTCCTCGTCGAGGGCGAGGCCCTGGTGGTGGAGCATGTGGCCGAGCTTGTCGCGCTTGGCGCGCAGGTACGCCTCGTTGTGCGGGTTGGAGACGTGCTCGATCGGGACCTGGTCGGTCACCGACAGCCCGTAACCCGCGAGGCCCGAGATCTTTTTCGGGTTGTTGGTGAGGATCCGGATCGACTCGAGCCCGAGATCGACGAGGATCTGGGCGCCGATGCCGTAATCGCGCAGGTCGGCTGGAAGCCCGAGCCGGAGGTTGGCATCGACCGTGTCGAAGCCCTCCTCCTGGAGCTTGTAGGCGCGGAGCTTGTTGAGCAGCCCGATCCCCCGGCCCTCCTGGCTGAGATAGAGCAGGACGCCGCGCCCCTCGCGCTCGATCATCGACAGGGCCGACTCGAGCTGCTCGCCGCAGTCGCAGCGCAACGAGTGGAACACGTCGCCGGTCAGACACTCGGAGTGGACGCGGACGAGGACGTCGTCGGTGTTCTCGACGTCGCCCTTGACGAGCGCGACGTGATGCTTGTTGTCGACGAGCGAGCGGTAGCCGACCGCGACGAACTCGCCGAAGCTCGTCGGGAGCTTCGTCGCGACGACGCGCTCGACGAGCTTCTCGTGCCGGCGCCGATAGGCGACGAGATCAGCGACGGTGACCATCTTCAGCGCGTGGCGCTCGCAGTACGGCGCCAGGTCCTTGACCCGGGCCATCGAACCGTCGTCGTTCATGATCTCGCAGATCACGCCGGCCGGGATCAGCCCCGCAAGCCGCGCGAGGTCGACCGCCGCCTCGGTCTGGCCGACCCGCTCGAGCACGCCGCCGCCCCTCGCCTTGAGTGGGAACACATGTCCGGGCTGCACGAGGTCACGCGGACTCGTCTGCGCGTCGATCGCGACCTGGATCGTCCGCGCGCGGTCGGCGGCCGAGATCCCGGTGCTGACGCCGGACCGCGCTTCGATCGAGACCGTGAACGCGGTCTCGAATGCCGACTCGTTCTTGGCCGCCATCAGATCGAGCCCGAGGTCGTCGCAGCGGTCCGGCGAGAGCGCGAGGCAGATGAGCCCGCGCCCCTCCTTGGCCATGAAGTTGATCGCCTCGGGCGTGATGAACTGGGCGGCCATCGTCAGGTCGCCCTCGTTCTCGCGGTTCTCATCGTCGACGACGACGACCATCTTCCCCTGACGGATGTCCTCGATTGCCTCCTCGATCGTCGAGAAGGGCGCTTTCACCGAGCTCATGCTCGGGCTCCGATCAGCTTTTCCACGTACTTGGCCAACACGTCGACCTCCAGGTTCACTCTCGTGCCGGGCGTCGCCTGGCCGAGGTTTGTCCGTTGCAGCGTCTCTGGTATCAGAGAGACGGTAAAGGATTCGTTATCCATCCCGGCCACGGTCAGCGAGACGCCGTCGACCGCGATCGAGCCCTTCTCGACGATGTAGCGGAGCACGTCCGGCGGGGCGCTGACCTGGATCCGGCGCGCGAATCCATCGTCGGTGACCTCGGAGACGGTCCCGAGTCCGTCGACGTGCCCCTGGACGACGTGCCCGCCGAGCCGGTCCGACGCCCGCAACGGCAGCTCGAGATTGACCTCGCGGCCGACCCCGGCGTCGCCGAGCGAGCTGCGGCTGAGCGTTTCATTCATGACATCGGCGGCGAACGTCCCGCCGTCGATGCTCACCGCGGTCAGGCAGACGCCGTTGACGGCCACCGAGTCGCCGAGCGCCAGCTCGTCGGCGAGCGAGGTTTCGACGGTCAGGCGGACGCCGTCGTCGGAACGATCGGCCGCGGTGATGTGTCCTCGGCCGGCGACCAGACCCGTGAACACGGCCCTACCACTCCCTCATCCGGGCCGACACGAGCAGGTCCTCGCCGACGCGTTCGCAGTCGAGCGTGAGTGCCGCGGTGGCGTCGGCGATCGCCTCGGCGCCGGCGCCCTCCAGCGGGTCCCGGGCCGACTTGCCGCCAAGCACCATCGGCGCGAGGAACAGACGCATCTCGTCGATCTCGCCCGCATCGAGGAACGCGCCCGCGAGGTGCGGGCCGCCCTCGAGCAGGATCGATGACACTCCGGCCGAGCCAAGCTGATCGAGCGCGGAGCGGACCCGGGCCGGCTCGTGCTCGCCGGTGGCGACGATCACGTCGACACCGTGGGCCTCCAGCGCGTCGGTCTCGGCGCGCGGAGCGGCGCGGGAGACGACGACCGTGAGCGGAATCCGGCGCGCGTCGCGCACGAGCTGCGAGTCAAGCGGCAGCCGCCCGATCGAGTCGAACACGATCCGGCGCGGCTGGCGATGAACGCCGCTGACGCGCGAGGTGAGCTGGGGATCGTCGGCGAGCGCGGTGCCGATCCCGACCGCGACGGCGTCGCACTCGGCCCGCCAGTAGTGGGCGAGCAGCCGGCTTGACTCCCCGGAGATCCATTTCGAGTCCCCAACGTGGGTCGCGACCTTCCCGTCGAGCGACATCGCCGACTTGAACAGCACCCAGGGCCGCCCCGTGCGGGCATGCTTGCGAAAGGGCTGGTTGAGGAGCCGCGCCTGGGTCGCGAGCTCACCGTCGGCGACCACGACCTCGATGCCGTCGTCACGGAGAATTCCGAGCCCCCGGCCCGACGCATGCTCCGACGGATCGTCGGAAGCGACGACGACGCGGCCGATTCCCGCCTCGCGGATCGCATCGGTGCACGGCGGCGTGCGCCCGTGATGGCAGCACGGCTCGAGCGAGATGTAGATCGTCCCGCCGGACAGGTCGCGGCCGCCGGCCGCCCGGATCGCCTCAACCTCCGCGTGGGCACCGCCGAGTTCCTGGTGAAAGCCCTCGCTGACCGGCTCGTCGTCGATCGCGACGACGGCGCCGACGAGCGGATTGGGGCTGACCTTGCCCCGGCCCCCCTCCGCCAATTCAACCGCGCGGGCAAGCAGGCGGCGATCGGTGTCGGTCTTCAGCGGCATACGGCTCTGGAGTGGAGGATATGACGTGAGCCGCGGTTCAGCCTGCGAGGGCGCCGCGGTTCAGCCCGTGAGGGCGCCGCACTTGCCGCCGGAGAGCTTGTAGACACTCATCTCCGGGCCGGGTCGGCGGTACTGACGGGGGAAGTAGTCGATCGACCAATCGAAGTTGAACGGGACCGGGCGGACCCCCCGGGAGAATGGGGTGATGTGGTAGACGAGCCGGGCCCGGTTGGCGAGGGCCGCGTAGTAGGCCGTCGCCCCCGGGGCGTCCTGGGGCGAGGCGAACGCACGGCCGGCCTGGAGGCTGCCGATCACGAGCCAGCAGTAGCCGCTCTGGACGTACTCGTCCAGGAGCGCCGGGCGGAGCGTGCGCTCGTACTGGTCGACCGGGACGAACCGCCGCTGCCCGGGCGGCAGCTGGTTGCCGTTGTTGTCGACGTCGCTCAGCCACGTCGGATAGCGGTACCAGCGCTCGCCGCTCTGCGTCCACGGCAGCGAGGTACCGATGTCGGCCGCCCAGTTGTCGGCGACGACCGGCTCGATCACGACCTTGCCGCCCGCAGGGACATGGCCGACCATCCACGTGCGGGCAAGGTTGCGCGTGTCCGGCCGCGACAGGACGAGGTCGTTGTGGACGACCGACACGACACTCTGGGCGAGCATCAGCAGGCATATGACCAGCGCGGCAACCGCCACCGGCACCCGGCGCTCGCGCACGAGCCACTGGACGAGCTCGACCGCGGCGTAGGCGGCGAGGATCGCCACGATCGGGAAGATCGGCATCAGCCAGCGGCCGAAGAACCGCTGCTGGTTGCCCATGAAGATGATGAACACGATCGGCGCCGGCAGCAGGACGAGCGCCATCGCAAACCGACGCCGCACGAGCAGCACGACCGCGCCGGCGATCGCGAACAGTGCCGGGCCCCAGCCGAGGCCCCACGTAAACGTCCACAGGTAGTAGCCGACGCCGCCCCCCGGCATCGTCCCGAGCTTGATCGGGTCCTGGCCGGCGGCGAGCGACGCCTGCGCGGACACGCCGGAGGTGAACGATGAGAAATCCAGGACGGAGTACGGGTTCGCGAGCACGAACGCGACGAGCGCGAGGACGAGCGCCATCGCCAGCCGGCGCGCCGCGACCCACGGCGCCCCGCCCGCGGCGTCGCACACGAACGCCGCGACCAGGCACAGCACGGTCACGCCACCGGTGTACTTCGTCGCCGCCGCGAGCCCGATCCCGATGCCGGCGATGACATAGTCCCGCCGCCGGCCGCGGCGCATGACCGAGGCGACGCCGTACAGCGAGAGGGCGACCGGGGCGAGCGTCGGCACGTCGTTGAGCGCGAGGTGGCTGTAGAAGATCGGCAGGAAGGCGAGCCCGAAGATCGCCGCCGCGAGCAGCCCAATGTTGCGGTTGAAGAACCGCGTTCCCGCGAGGTAGGTGAGCCACACGGCCAGCGTCCCGAGCACCGCCGCGACGACCCGGGCGACGACGTACACGGCGGTGGGGTCGGTCGCGTAGGCCTTCTGCACGCCGCCGGCCCCGCCGAACCACAATTCGAACACGATGTGGAGCAGGTACGAGTACGCGGGCGGGTTGAGGAAGTACCGCGGATTGAGGTCGTGGCCGAAGAACGCAATCGCGCGCGGAACGAAGTGCGTCGCCTCGTCGACGTTGTAGCTGTAGGGCAGCCCTTGCTTGATGCCCCACAGCCGCAGGAGGAACGTCACGATCAGCAGCGCGACGAGCAGCGGCCGGTGAAAGCTCCGGGTCGAGGTGCTCGTGGAGCCCTCAGGCTGCCGCCGATCACGGCCGGACGGAGCCGGGCGGGCGGTGAGAGCGAGCGGCGGTGGGCGCCTACTGACGGTGGCGGTGTCCATGTTTCAGTACGAGTATCCCGCTACCGTGTGTCAGACCGCGCTGGCCCGCCCTGCGGGAGAGCGTGAGGAGTGATACCCGTTTTCCGGACGCGAGCGGGACGAACCCCATGAAGCTCATCATCCAGATTCCGTGCTTCAACGAGGAGCAGCAACTCCCGTTGACACTCAGCCACCTGCCTCGCCAGGTCGAGGGGTTCGAGACCGTTGAATGGCTGATCATCGACGACGGTTCGAGTGATGAGACGGTCAAGGTGGCGCGTGAGCACGGCGTCGATCACGTCGTCCGGCTCACGAATAACAAGGGCCTTGCGGCCGCGTTCCAGGCGGGCCTCGACGCCGGGCTCAAGCTCGGTGCCGACGTGATCGTCAACACCGATGCGGACAACCAGTATGAGGGCGCAGATATTCCCAAGCTCGTCGCCCCGATTCTGCGGGGTCAGGCGGACATGGTCGTCGGTGACCGGCAGGTGAACACGATCGCGCACTTCTCCCGTGCGAAGAAGCTGCTGCAGCGACTCGGCTCCTGGGTGGTCCGCCAGGCGTCTGAGACGCAGGTCCCGGACACGACCTCCGGGTTCCGCGCCTACAACCGTGAGGCGGCACTCCAGATGCAGGTCGTCTCCAAGTTCACCTACACGCTGGAGACGATCATCCAGGCGGGAAAGCTGCTCGTTGCGGTCGATCATGTGCCGATCCGCACGAACCCGAAGGTCCGGGAGTCCCGGCTGTTCCCGTCGATGAACTCGTACGTGCGGCGCAACTCGCTCTCGATCTTCCGCATCTATTCGCAATACGAGCCGCTCCGCGTGTTCTGGATCGGCGCGGCGGTGATGGGTATTCCCGCGCTCGCGATCTTCATTCGGTTCGTGATCCTCTATCTCGGCAATCCCCACTCCGCGCGCGGCCACATCCAGTCGCTGATCGCCGGCGCCGTGTTGTTCATCGCCGCGATGCTGCTCGGCGCGCTCGGCGTGATCGGCGACCTGCTCGATGCCCAGCGCACGCTCTCCCAGCGGACGCTCGAGCGGGTCCGGCGGATCGAGCTCCAGCTCGGCGTCGAGCCCTCGCATTACGAGCCGGGCGGCGCGCGCGACCCGGAGACCGGCCAGCCGACCGCGAGCCAGCGGCCGACCGGGACCGAGCCGCCGACCGGGACCGAGCGGCCGCCCGGGACCGAGCCGCCGCCCGATCGCGAGGCACTCGAGGTATGACGACGGGCACCGAGACCGTCCCCACCGGGAACACGTTCGACAAGTACGGCTCGACGAACCCGGTCGTCCGGCGGTTGATGAGCCGGTTCGAGCGGACGCTCGACGAGCTGTTCTGGCAGGCCGGCCCCGGGTCGATCCTCGACGTCGGCTGCGGCGAGGGCGTGCTCACCGAGAAGTGGGCCACGCGGGTCGAGCCCGGGCGCGTCGTCGGCATCGATCTGGATGATCCGAAGCTGTCCGCGGAATGGGCGGCCCGCGCAGCACTCAAACCTCGAGTTCCGGGTCGTGGAGGCGACGCTGCTGCCGTTTGCCGACGATGAATTCGATCTTGCAGCCGCGATCGAGGTGCTCGAGCACGTGCCCGACCCCGAGCAGACGGTGGCCGAGATGGCCCGGGTCGCCCGGCGACACCTGCTCGTCTCCGTCCCCCACGAGCCGCTGTGGCGGATGCTCAACGTCGCCCGTGGCGCCTACGTGCGTGACCTCGGGAACACGCCGGGACACGTGAACCACTGGACGCGGCGCGGATTCGTCCGGATGCTCTCGCGCTACGGCGAAACCTTGGAGGTCCGCTCCCCGTTTCCATGGACGATGGTGCTCGTACGCGTAAACGGGGCCCGATGACGGGTAGCAACGGCGGAATGAGCGCCCCGAACGGCGATCAGACGACGGCTGCGAACGGCACCGGCGAGAACGGCACCGGCGAGAACGGCGCCGCGGCGCCCGACGGCAAGAACTCCTACGCCTCGGGCGCGCGGATCCTGTCGATCGGCATCGCCTCGACCGGGATCTTCACGTTCGCGTATCTCGCCGCCGCGAGCCACGACCTCGACCAGAAGGCGTACGGCCGGGTGACGCTCTGCTGGGCGATCATGTTCGTGATCCTGTCGGTGATCTACCGCCCGGTCGAGCAGCTGCTCTCCCGGATGATCGCCGACCGCCGCGCCCGCGGGCTCGAGGGCCATCCGCTGCGAGTCCCGGCGCTGATCCAGAGCGGCTTCGCGCTCGCCTTCCTGGTCGCGGCGCTCGCCCTGCGCCCGCAGATCGAGAACGACCTGTTCGGCGGCTCGACCGCGCTCTACTGGATCCTCGTCGTCGGCGTGCTCGCGTACGCGGCGAGCTACTTCGCCCGCGGTTGGCTCGCCGGCCACCAACGCTTCGCCCTGTACGGCGGCCTCGTGTTCCTGGAGTCGACCTCGCGCTTCATGTTCGCGCTCGCGGTGGCCGTCGGGATCGGCTCCGGCGTGGGCGTCGTCGGGCTCGGCATGGCGGTGGCGCCGTTCGTGTCCCTGCTCGTGATGCCGTTCGCCTTCTCCCGCGTCCGCCATCCCGCCCCGAGGGACATCCCGGTCGCCGACGCCGCCCGCGAGGGCCCGGCCCACGCGGCGATCGAGGAGGCCTCGGCCGACGTGTCCCTGAAGCACGGCACCGGATTCGCGGTCGCCGTCGTCGGGATCATGCTCGCCGAGCAGACGCTGATGAACGCGGCGGTGCTGATCGTCAACCACACCTCCGGCGTCGCGCTCGCGGGCTTCGTGTTCAACGTCCTGCTGATCGTCCGAGCGCCGCTCCAGCTGTTCCAGGCGATCCAGACCTCGATCCTCCCCCACCTCGCCGGCCTCGAGGCCCGCGAATCGGCCGCCGAGTTCCACCGCGCGATCCGCCTCACCGTCACCGCGATCGCCGGTTTTGCGTCTGTCTGCGCGATCGGGCTGCTCGCCATCGGACCGTTCGTGATGACGGCCCTGCTCGGCGACAAGGGCTTCCACTACGGGCGGGTCGGGCTCGCGGTGGTCGCGGTCGGGATGGGGCTGCACCTCGTCGGCGGGACCCTCAACCAGGCCGCGCTGGCCCGCGGCCGGGCCCGTCACGCCGCGGTCTGCTGGCTGACGGCCGCGGCGCTGTTCGTGCTGTTCGTCGCGCTGCCGACGATCAGCGACGAAGTGACCCGGGTCGAGGTCGGCTACTTCCTCGCCGCGCTCGTGCTCGCCGGACTGCTGTACGTCGTCTATCGGCAAGGGCCGGCGGCGGGCGGCGGGTGGTCAAAGGCGACGGCGGCCGGAGCGAACGGGGCTGCGGCTGCGGGTGCGGGTGCGGGTGCCGGTTCTGCCGGTGGCGGTGCCGGTGCCGGGGCGGGGGCTCAGGCCGGAGCCGGAGCCGGAGCGGCGGGCGACGAGCCGGTCGCGGCGGGTGTCGGGCCCGAGGGGTCGTCGGGCGAGGGCTGACCTTCGGCTTGTCGGTCGGGCGGTCAGCCCCGGCCGGGCTCGCAGGATGCGGCCGTTTTTGAGGGCGTGAAGGGGTGAGGGCTGGGGGTTCGGGGGTTGGGGGTCGGTCGTGGGCGCGAGACGTCTGCTGGCCGTGGGAAACGCCGGAAGTCCTGCTGGGGGGTCGTGCTACGACCGACGAGAGAGGCGCATCGAGAAGGGTTGGCGCGCCGGAATGGCCAAAACGCATGGGAGCGACGGCTGATCGCGGCGCTTTCGTGCGTTTGGGCCACAAATCGACCCGAACGCAAGAAAGCTCCGAGGATCGCCCACGCTCACATGCGTTTTGGTCGCACCACGGGGCGCTTTCGTGCGTTTCGGTCACGACGGCGGGCGCTCTCGTGCGTTGTGGTCGCTCGGCGGCGCCGATCGCCGCCGTGGTGTCCGAGAACAATCCGAACTCTCAGCCGTGGGAGGCGTCGGAGCGAGCGATGCTCAGCTCGCTGCCGGCGAACGCCCAGTTCGCTGCCGCCGCCGCCAGGAACACCGCGCCCACCGATACGTCTTCCCATCGCTGCCACCGAACGAGAGCGGAAGTCTGGCACGGCACCTCGGCGTCGCCGAGGTCGAACGCCATCCTTCGCCCGGACGCCGTCTGAAAACGATCAGGCGGCGCCGAGGCTGGTGCAGGCCGCTTCCTTCTTGGCCGCGTTCTCGAGGTCGGCGCTCTTCAGGTTGGAGAGGCTGTTCCCGATGTTGCTCATCGAGGTCCGGATGCCGGTGCCGATCGTCTGCGCGGCGGCCTTGAAGGCCGTCGGGCTCGTCGTCGGGAGGTTGCCGGCCTGGGTCTCGGCCTGGGACAGCGCGGTCTTGACCTGGCTGAAGGCGCTCACGATCGCGCCGGAGATCTTCTCGCCGTTGTTCACGTTCGGCGATCCGGCGGCCTTGAGCTGCTGGACGGCCTTGTCGGTGTCGGCGACGATCGCCGCGAGGAAGTCCTGAAGGGCCTTCTTGCCCGCGGCGGCGCTCGTGATCGAGGACAGGTCCAGGGCGCTGCTGCGGCTCTGGACGTCCTTCTCGAACGGGCCGATCGCCTGGCAGATCGACTTCACGTAGCTGCCGGCGCTCACGCCGGAACTGCTGCTGCTGCCGCACGCGGCGAGCGACAGGACGGTTGCGAGCGCGGCAACACAGGCGAATGCCTTCCTCCGAAGAAGCATGGGCCGCAGGCTACAGGAATCGACGGATGGATGGATCTGTCGCCGCCGCGCTCAGGCAAACCCGGCGGCGCGGACGATCTCCAGGTACGCGGCGCCCGGATCATCGGACCCAAACACGGCCGAGCCGGTGACGAGCAGGTTCGCCCCCGCCTCGGCGACCGCGGCGGCGGTCTCGGCGTGGACGCCGCCATCGACCTCGAGCGCCACCCGGTCCGGCAGCATCGCTCGGAGGCGCTGGAGCTTGCCGATCGATGCGGGAATCAGCTTCTGGTTACCCCAGCCGGGGTTGACGCTCATGCAGAGCACCATGTCGAGCGAGTCCTCGGCGACCTCGGAGAGCGCCTCAATCGGGGTCGCCGGGCAGATGACCGCGGAGGCGCTGCAGCCGCCCTCCCGGATGAGGTCGAGCGCCCGCTGGAGATGGGCGGTCGCCTCGACGTGGACGGTGATGCTGTCGGCGCCCGCCCGCGCAAACTCCTCGACGCGCTGCTCAGGCCGCTCGACCATCAGGTGGACGTCGATCACCCCGCCCGCGTCATGCACCTGGTCGGCGACCGCGCTGACCGCGATCGTCCCGAACGTGATCGGCGGGACGAAGTGGCCATCCATGACGTCCACGTGAATGACCCGGGCGCCGGCGGCGAGCACCTCGGCGACGTGGGCGCCGAGCCGGGAGAAATCGGCGGAGAGGATCGAGGGCGCCACCCGGCGCTCGTGGAGTAGCGCGTGATCTCCCATCGATCGATCAGACAGCTCGCAGCATGCTGCCGTGGCAGTGGTTGCACGCGACAATCGCCGTGCTGGACATCCGGACGATCGTCGAGTGCTCGCCGCAATTCGGGCAGACGGACACGAGTTCGTACCGGTGCAGGCAGTACACGCAGCGGTACCGGCCGGGCACCGCAGTCGGGCGCAGCCAGGGCTCGCCGCAGTTGGGGCACTCAGGCCCGAGTTTGACGGGCTGGTCGCTCACTCAGACAGAGGTTAACGTGGTGGCCGGAGCGGTCATGTGCGACATACGACCGCAATGAAGAATCCATCCGTGCTATCGACGTGCGGCAGCAGCTGACGTGACGACACGAGTCTCAGCCCGGGATCGTCGTGGACGAGCTGCTCGACGACGTCCGGACCCTCGGCCCGCGAGATCGTGCACACCGAGTAAACGAGTGTCCCGCCGGGCGCGGTCGCGGCGGCGCCGGCACGGAGGATCCGCGCCTGGATCGACGCGAGTTCCCGGATCGACTCCGGCTGTACGCGCCAGCGGATGTCAGGGCGCGACTGCAGCGTCCCGAGCCCGCTGCACGGCGGATCGACGAGAACGCGGTCGAACGGAGCATCGGCAAACCCCCCGGAGGCGGCGTCTGCGACGACGACCGAGACGCGGTCCGCGCGCATCCGCCGGCACGTCCGCTCGAGCGCCGCGGCGCGCCCCGGATGGCGTTCCACGGCCACGACCGACCCCTCGCCGCCGATCAGCGCCGCCAGGTGGGTCGTCTTGCCGCCCGGGGCGGCGCACAGGTCGAGCACGCGGTCGCCCGGCACCGGGGCGAGCGTCCGCGCGACGCTCATCGACCCGCGCGACTGAGGCATCACCGCTCCCGAGGCGAACAGCTCGGACCCGAACACGTCGAACGGGCCGTCGAGGACGAGCCCATCCGGCGGATCGAGCGCGGCCGCGGCCGGAAGCGCGGCCCGGACCGCGTCGACGTCGGTCACGAGCGTGTTCACGCGCAACGCCGACTCCGCCGGGGTGTTGACCGCGGCCAGCAGCGCCCGGGTCTCGTCGGGGCCGAGCTCGTCCCACCACATCGTCGCCAGCCACTCCGGGACCGAGTGCCGGACCGCCGCCCCGGCCGGGGTCGTGTCGTCGAGCGCGGCGACGATCCCGCGGCCCTCACGGGCGACGCGCCGGAGCACCGCGTTGACGAGCTGGGCGCCGCCGCGCCCTCCGCGCTTGACGAGCTCGACGCTCTCGTTGACGGCCGCGTGCGAGGGCACCCCGTCGAGGAACAGGAGCTGAAACGCCCCGAGCCGGAGCGCGGCGAGCACCGGCGGGTCGAGCTTGGCGAGCGGACGAGCGCTGAAGCTTTCGATCACATGGTCAAGCGTCGCGCGGCGCTGGACGGTGCCGTAGACGAGCGTCGTCGCGAGCGCCCGGTCCCGGGGCTCGAGCTCGCCCGCCTCGCCATGGAGCGCCCGGTCGGCGTAGGCGCCCTCCTCGAACACGCGCCGGATGACCCGGTACGCGCACGTCCGGGCGGGGGTCACCGGTGCAGACCGCGCAGGTAATCCTCGCCGCTCATGGCGCGGCGGCCGGGCGGCTGGACGACGAGCAGCTCGAGCGCCCCCGACGCGCAACCGAGGACCGGCCTGGCACCGTCCAACCCGAGCTGCCCGGGCGCGAGAGACCCCGCGTCGACGACGGCCGCCCGGTGCACCCCGAGGCGCACGTCGTCGTCGAGCAGCACGAACGCCCCGATGTGCGGATCGAGCGCGCGGACGACCCGCTCGAGCTCGTCCGCGGGGCGCGCGACAGGATCAAGCCGGCGATCGGCCGCCTCGATCTTCTCCGCGTACGTCGCGAGCGCGTCGTCCTGCTCGGTCCAGTGCACCTCGCCGGAGAGCGAGCCGATCAGCAATCGTCCCCCGAGCTCCGCGAGCCGCGGCGCGAGCGTGCCGTAGGTGTCCTGCGCCGAGATGGGCTCCGGCGCCTGGGCGCAGATCGGACCGCTGTCGAGGCCGGCGGTGAGCCGCATGATCGTGACGCCGGTGCCGGCGTCGCCGGCCATGATCGCCCGCTCGACCGGCGCCGCCCCGCGCCAGCGCGGCAACAACGACGGGTGGACGTTGAAGATCACGTGGTCACTGAGCAGCGGTTCCTTGATCAGCGCCCCGAATGCGCACAGGCACATTGCCTCCGGCCGGACGGCGCCGATCCGCGCCACCGCCTCCTCGGAGTTGACGCTGTCCGGCTGGAAGAGCTCGAGGCCGAGCTCGCGTGCGGCATCAGCGACCGGCGGCGGGGTCAGCTTGCGGCCACGGCCCCGCGGGCGATCCGGCCGGGTGACGACGAGCTCCGGGGCGTGCGGTGATTCCGCGAGCCGTCGGAGGATCGTGACGGCGAAGTCGGAGGTCCCGAGATAGACGGTCCGCATCTAGTGTCCCGAGTAGGAGATCCGATGCCAGTCGCGACACTGCGGCGTCAGGCTGCCGCCTGAGCCTCACGCAGCGCTCGCATCGCTTCCTTGCGCTGGTCACGCGTCGTTCGGTCGAGGATGAGAACGCCGTCGAGATGGTCGATCTCATGTTGGATGACCCTGGCCTCGAGTCCGGACGCCTCGACCACGACCTCCTCGCCGTTCTCGTTGAGACCCCGGACGCGGACGTGGACCGGGCGCTCGACCTCGACGAGCACCGCCGGGAGGCTGAGGCAGCCCTCCTCGGCGATCTCCTCCTCGCCGCCACGCCACTCGACCTCCGGGTTGATGAGCGCGCTCACGGGGGCCTGCTGCTGGACGCGGTAGACAAGCAGCCGATGGAGCACCCCGAGCTGGGTCGCGGCGAGGCCGACGCCGAGCGCGTCGTTCATCAACTCCCCCATCCGCTTGATCTCCGCTCGCAGCGCGTCGTCGAACACCTCGACGGGACGGGCGCGGGTGCGCAGCACCGGGTCGCCGAACTTGCGCACGTGGGCGAGAGCCGCCGCTCGGCGCGCGGCGACCTCAGGGTCGAGCTCCTCGACCTCGTCCTCGAACTCCTCCTCTTCGGAGAGCTGCTCAGTCACGTCTTCGGACACACCTTCAGTTTAGTCGTGTGCCGTTAGGCTCGCGGGCGACGATGAGCGCATGCGCGGCCCCTCCGGTGTTCCTCATTTGCGGGCGCGACCCGTTCCTCACGTCCGGGGGCAGCGAGAGCTACGCCGTCGCGCAGGCCCGGGCGACGGCCCTTGCGGGCTACGAGCCGCATCTGTTCTCGATCGCGGCCCGCGCCGAGGAGCTCACGACCGACTTCGGCGTCCTCCACCGCGTGGCCTCACCGGTGCGGCCGCCGCGGTCGATCACGAGCCCGCTGCAGCGCCCCTGGCTCGTGCCCGCCGTCGTCGAGACGGTCGAAGGCCTCACGCCCGGCCGACCCGGGCCGATCCTCCTGCACAGCCTCGGCGCGTGGTCGACTTCGGCCGCGGCCGCCGCCGCCCGGCTTCGACGGCACGGAGCCAATGCGATCCCGCTGACCACCGTCTTCAGCGCGCTCGAGCACGAGACGAGAGCGAAACTCGAGAGCACGGTCGTTCAGGACAACCTCCTGTGGCGCACTTTTCACCGCGGCGAGCTCGCCTGGACCCGGCGGGTGATGACCGCGGTCGAGGGCCGGGCGCTGCACCAGATGCGCGCGGTCATCGTCAACTACGACAGCGTCGCCCGGCAGCTCGCCACCTATTACGGGGACGACCTGCCGCTGCGGCGGCTGACGTACACGTCTGCGACGGCGTTCGAGGACCGGCACGAGCCGCCGGCGCTCCCCGAGGCGCCCGCGCTCCCCGAGGCGCCGGCGCTCCCGGAGCCGCTGCGCGGATTCGGCGACCCCGACGCGCCGTTGATCGTCTCGGTCAGCCGCCACGACGGACGCAAGGGCCTCGACACGCTGATCGGCGCGCTCACGCTGCTCCGCGACGACGGGGTGGCATTCCGCGCCTGTCTCGTCGGTCCCGGCATCCTCCTGGGCGCCCACCGCAAGCTCGTCCGGCGGGTCGGGCTCGAGGACCGCGTGCTCGTTCCCGGGCGCGTCGACGATCCGATGGCCTATCTCCGCGCCGCCGACGTCTACGTGCTGCCCTCCCTACAGGAGGGCAGCGGTTCGGTGTCGCTGCTCGAGGCCCTGCAGACCGGCGTTGCCTCGGTCGTCTCCGACGTGGACGGATTGCCCGAGGACGTCACGCACGAGGATGACGCACTG
>CAVZZH010000010.1:0-47392 GCA_963779695.1 uncultured Solirubrobacterales bacterium | reverse complement strand
GTGGGTCGATGCGCTCGGCGAGGGCGGCCGCGATGTCCGCCGCGTCGGCGGGCTGCTCGGCACCGCAGACGACCCGGATGAGCGACGCGAACGGCGGGTAACTGAGCGCCTCGCGACGGGCGAGCTCGCCCTCGATGAACCCGTCGGCGTCGTGGCGCGAGGCGAACGCGATCGAGCGCGCGCCGGGCGCGAGCGTCTGCACGAGCACGCGGCCGCCGGTGATGCCCCGGCCGGCCCGGCCGGCGAGCTGGGTGACGAGCGCGAACGTTCGTTCCTCGGCGCGGAAGTCCGGGAAGCGCAGCGTGCTGTCGGCGTCGAGGACGATGCCCAGGCCGACGTCAGGGAAATCGTGGCCCTTGGCGACCATCTGGGTGCCGACGAGCACGCCGGCGCCCGCCGCGGCGAAACGCTCGAGCGTGCGTGCCCGCGCGTCGAGGCCGGCCGAGTCGGCATCGAGGCGGAGGATCGGGAAGCTCGCGTCGCCGAGCGCATCACGCAGTTCGTGCTCGACGCGCTCCGTGCCCGCGCCGTGACGCGCCACCGATACCGATGCGCAGTCGGGGCAGCGGTGCGGCACCGGCTCGGAGTGGCCACAGTGGTGACACGCGACGCGATCTCCGGCGCGGTGCAGCACGAGCGCGACATCGCATTGCGGACACGTCCACACCCGCCCGCACGCCCGGCAGGAGAGGAAGTTCGACCAGCCACGCCGGTTGAGCAGGACGATCGCCTTGCCCCCGGCGCGTCGCAGATCACTGAGCGCATTGCGCGTCTCCGGGTGCAGCGGGTGGTGGTGACCGCGCATGTCGAGCACGTGGACTGGAGGGAGCGGCCGGCGATCGACCCGCTCGCGCAGACGCAGCCGGGTCGTGCCGGCGACTGTCTCGGGGCGCGGCGTCGCGCTGCCGAGCAGCAGCACCGCCCCGTGGTCACGGGCGCGTTGCGCCGCCACGGTCCGCGCGTCGTACCGGGGGTCGCCCTCGTGCTTGTAGGAGGCCTCGTGCTCCTCGTCGACGATCACCAGGCCGATCTCGGTCAGCGGCGCGAATACCGCCGAGCGCGGGCCGATGCACACGCGCGCCTCACCCCGAGCGAGCCGCTGCCACTCCGCGGCGCGCTGGGCGCCGGTGATCCCCGAGTGCATCACCGCGACGACGTCGCCGAGGCGCGCCTCGAACCGGGCGAGTGCCTGGGGGGTGAGCGCGATCTCGGGGACGAGCACGATCGCGCTGCGTCCGGCGGCGAGCGTGTCGGCGACGGCGTGCAGGTAGACCTCGGTCTTCCCCGAGCCGGTGACGCCGTGGAGCAGGAGGCTCTGGCTGCCAGGGTTGCGGTTGCGGAGGCTTGCGAGCACGCGGTCAACCGCGGCCGATTGCTCGGTCGTGAGCTGCGGCGGGCTGGCGTCCGCCCGGCCGACGGCATGCCGCCGCGGCCGCCGGGCGATGAGCCGCTCCTCGATCCGCACCAGACCGCGTTTCTCCAGGCGGCGCAGCGCCGGCGTGCCGAGTTCGGATGCGACGACCGGCCCGTCCGCCAGCGCGTCAAGAAGGGCGCGCTGCGCGTCGGTCACGGGATCGCCCTCGATGTTCCGGCCAGCGGGCGCGAGCGCGGCGACGAGCGTCGGACGGGGTTTCGTGCCCGCCTTCGCCCCGGGTGCCATCACGAGCTCGAGCGCCCGTGACGGCGTTGAGCAGTACTCGCGGGCCATCCAGCTCGCGAGCCCGACGAGGTCCTCCGGGATGCGCGACGGCAGCACGGTCGCCGGCTCGGCGAGGCGCTCGGGCGCAAGCTCGGAGCGCTCGGCGAGTGCGACGACGACCGCCACGGTGTCGCGGCCGGAGAACGGGACCCGGAGCAGCGAGCCGACCCGCACGTCGCCGTGCTCAGGCCGGAGGCGGTAGTCAAACGGTCCCCGCAGCGCGCGCGTCCGCGTCAACGGCTCGACGCGTGCGATCACGGGCGCCCCGTTCTCTGTGCGAAACCCCTGAGACATGAGGCCTCGGCAGGGTAGAGTGCGCCGAGGATGGTCGGGGACACTCGATCCGAGCCCAGCGGGGGCGGATCCGGCGCGGCGTCGCGGGACGCGATGCTCAATCTCTGCGACCGTCTGCTTGACGAGGTGGGGCGCCGCCAGCACCTGTTCTCGTGGCTACGGGAACCGGGCGCAGGCACGGAGGAATGGCTGGCGGTTGACGCCTATTACCCGGCCCGGCGGCTCGTCGTCCTCTGCCGAGATGCCGACGGCGAGCACGACACGCTGTTCGACGAGCTGATCCCGGCCCACGGCCTGGGTCTGCTGCGTGTGGAGCTGGATGCCCTGGGACCCGACCCGGAGAAGGCGGTGTCGGCGCAAATCGAGGCGCTCGAACTCCCGCCCCGGGAGATGTTCGACGTCTCCGTCGGCGCCGCTCCCGTGCGCGTCAGCCCGATGGCGCGGGTCGGCGAGTCGCTCGCGCAGGCGACCGCGCCGCCGGTCCGCCCACGGGTGCGGCTGACCCCGCGGGGAGCGGCGGCCGGGGCCGCGGCGCGCGGATCTTATGATGCTTCGCTGGCGCTCGGGGTCGGCGTCGGGGTGGCGCTGGCGATCGTGCTCACGGTCGAGCTCTACCTTGGCGTCGGCGAGATCGCCCTCGGCGGCGATCACTGGCTGCTTGCGTTCGGATTCGCGCTGGACATCGTCGCCCGCGTGCTCGGCCTCGTCGCCGGGGAGCGGGCGGGCCGGCTTGACTGGGCACTGTGGTCGGTGATCGGCGGCAGCCCGGTCGTCGCCGGGTTCACGCTGTTCCGCCAAGAGGGCCGGATGACCACCGAGCCGGGGCCGATCGCCGGCCTCATCTCGGTCGTTGCGATGACCGCTGTCGTGCTGTGGGTCGTCGGCTCGCTGCTCGGGGTGTGAGCGGTCCCGGGGAGGCTGTAGGCTCCGCGACCGTATGGAGGAAAACCGAGAGGGCGAAGAGACGTTCTACGACGGCCATCCGTCGTGGCGATCGATCGTCAGCTTCTATTTCCGCGGGCTCCTCATCGCGCTCGTCGTCGGCGTGATTGTTGGCATCGTCACGCGGGTCGCGGGCAATTCGGTCAACGTGGCGCTCGTCGTCGCCGCCGTGCTCGTCGTGATGGTGGTCGACGTCGTGCTCGGTCTCATCATGCGGATCGCGACCCGCTACAAGATCACCAGCCAGCGCCTCACCATCCACCTCGGGATCCTCCGCCGGGACATGCACGAAACCCGGATCGAGCGCGTTCAGAACGTCAACGTCCAGCAGACCGTGATGGACCGCCTGCTTCGCGTCGGCACCGTGACGTTCGATACCGCGGGCGAGGCCGGCTACGACTTCGCGTTCCGCGGCGTGTCGAACCCGGACCACATCGTCCGGGTGGTCGACAAGGCGATCCACGACTTCCAGGCCCGGGCGCCGGGCGTCTAGCGGCCCGGGCGCCGGGCGTATAGCGGCCCGGCGCCGGGCGTATGGCGGCCTGGGGACGCCGCGGTGCTCCCGCGACGACGGGCGCTTATCTCACGCTCACCCACCCGAGCGGAGGATTACGATCCCGAGTGTTGCGCTGACCTACTGAGCCGGCCCGTCCGAGAATCCCTTCCTCGGTTCCGCGGCCCGGAGACGGGGATTTCAGGACCGACGTTGTGTGGCGATCCATCGCCACCCCCCGGCGGTGAACTGGCATTCACGCGAGGATGGCTCTCAGGTCGATCGCGCCCGAGCCGAGGAGTCCCGTCCGCACGACCGCCCTGGATGAGCGCCGTGAGCCGGTGCTCCAGGCCCTGGTGCGGCCGGCGCCAGGGTCGCCGGGGCCGCTTCACGCCGTGCGAGCGCGCCCGGACGAAGAACGCGGCCATCGCGTGGGCGGCCGCGCCGGGCTCGTAGCGCCACTCGTAGGCCGCGCGGCAGCGGCGCCGACGTTCGCGCGACGGTTGTACCGTCGCGAGCGAAGCTAGTGGGTCTAGGCGGTGGCGGGTGCCTTATCGCCGAGGCCGGCGGCGGCGCGCAGCGCATCCGCCTTGTCCGTGCGCTCCCAGGTGAAGTCGTGGTCCTCACGGCCGAAGTGGCCGTAGGCGGCCGTCTTCTGGAAGATCGGACGGTGGAGCTTCAGGTACTGGCGGAAGGCGCCGGGACGAAGGTCGAAGTGCTCGGAGATGAGCTCGAGGATCCTGCCCCGCCCGATCTTCTCGGTGCCGAACGTCTCGACCATCACCGACACCGGATGCGCGACGCCGATCGCGTACGCGACCTGCACCTCGGCACGGTCGGCGAGTCCCGCCGCGACGACGTTCTTGGCGACGTAGCGCGCGGCATAGGCCGCCGAGCGGTCGACCTTCGACGGGTCCTTGCCGGAGAACGCGCCGCCGCCGTGGCGGGCCATTCCGCCGTAGGTGTCGACGATGATCTTGCGTCCGGTGAGGCCGCAGTCGCCCATGGGACCGCCGATCACGAACCGGCCTGTGGGGTTGACGAGGAAGTTCTTCTGGAGCTTGCGGGCGTCGTAGAGATGATCGGGCAGCACCGGCACGACAACGTGCTCCCACAGATCGTCCTTGATCAGCGACTCGGCGCCCTCACGGTGCTGACTGGAGATCAGCAGCTTCTCGATCTCGACCGGCTTGCCGTCGACGTAGCGGACGCTGACCTGCGTCTTACCGTCCGGGCGCAGGTACGGGACCATCTCGGCCTTGCGGACGTCGGCGAGGCGCTTGGCGAGCTTGTGCGCCATTGAGATCGGCAGCGGCATCAGCTCGTCGGTCTCGTTTGACGCGTAGCCGAACATCATGCCCTGATCGCCGGCGCCGGCGATGTCAAGCTCGTCGTCGTCGCTCGGGTCGGTCCGCGCCTCAAACGCCGTGTTGACGCCCTGGGCGATGTCCGGGGACTGCTTGTCGATCGCGTTGATGACCGCGCACGTGTTGTAGTCGAAGCCGAACGCGGCGTCGGTGTAGCCGATCTTCTTGATCGTCTCGCGGGCGATCTCCTGGATGTCGACGTAGGTGGTCGTCGTGATTTCGCCCGAGACGACGACGAGGCCGGTGTTGACGAGCGTCTCGCACGCGACACGCCCGTTCGGGTCGTCGCGGAGCACGGCGTCGAGGACACCATCGGAAATTTGGTCGGCAACCTTGTCCGGGTGTCCTTCCGTGACGGACTCGGAGGTGAACAGGAATTCGTTGTCAGAAAGCATGGTCATGAGAACTTGAGGGACAGCTCCGCGGTCGAATCGGCCTCCCCACTCGTCGACCGGATTCCGATCGCGCGGATTTCCTGGAGATCCGGACGAAGCGCTCCGAAACGGGCGCCTCGCGTCAGCCCGGTCTGCCCGACGAGGTTGAGGAGCTGGTTGAAGTCGAGAAAGACTAGCGAGGTAACCCCAGTTGGGCCGATCGGTAACACCCCGCGGTACCGCGAATCTCCCGCCAGCGCCGCCGCACGCCGCAGGACGCCGGCCACCGGAGCGCGGCTCGTGGAGACGATCACCAGGTGGTGCGCGACGCTGTAATCAAGCGTGAATCCGGGCGCGAGGGCGAGTTCGTGGATCGCGTCGGCGCCGACCGCGACGTCACCGAGCACCGGGGTCTGACCCGCTCCGGCGGCCGTCCCGGCGAACAGCTGCGTGAGCGGCGACTCGAGCGACGCGAGCTGCTGGCGTGCCGAGGCCTCATCGGCGACTCGGGCGACGACGAGCAGCGACGGATCGGCGCCGGGGGACGTCGGCACGAGCGCGACGGAGCTCTCGCCGTGGAAGATCGAGAGGACGCTCGGCACGTTGACGCCCTCGGCACCGAGCGCCGCACCGAGCCGGGACAGCAGCGGCCGGATGGAGGTGCCGACGCCGCCCGCACCGGCCGCCACGAGCAGACGGGTGGCCTTGCGATCGAGGCCGCGCTGGTCAAGCATCAGTGTCGCGCCGGCGGGGATCACACGCTGAAGCGTCGGCGTGAACGGGCGGCCCGCATCGCCGCTCAGACCGGAGATCTTCGTGTCCAGCGCCGCATGGAGATGGACGCGCAGACCGCCGGCCGTGGGCGAGAGCGTCGCGGTGGCCCCGAGCAGGGTCGGCTGGGCGAGCAACGTGCCGACGACCGCGGGCACGCCGGCCTGGGAGAGCAGCAACCGCGAGATGCCGGCCGCCGAGATGTACGCGTCGGCGACGCGATCGGGCGGTTCGCCGCCGCTCGCCCGGCGGTAGGCGTTCGCGGCGAGCAGCGTGTTGCCGCGGGCGGTGGCGGCCACGGCAGCGTCGACCGCAGCGGCCGCGCCGAGGACGGCGTAGTGGTGCACGAAGGCAAGCTTGGTGCCGGCCGGCAGGAGCGCGACCGAACGGCGCGCCGCGGCCCGGTCCCGGACGTCGAGCACGGTGACCGTGCCCTCCGGCAGTACCGCGAATCCGGCCTCCCGCCCCACCCATGGGGACGCCAGCGCAAGGCCCGAGCGCAGCGTGGTCAGCAGCGCCGGCTGAACCGGAAGCCGCTCCAGAAGTGAGAGCGCCTGGCGCACCTGCGGCCGCGAGCGATCGGTCGAGATGTGCACGTACGCGTAGGCGTCGGCCGGCACGACACCGGCGGCGCCGGACGGCGGCCCGGACGGGCCGCCGCCCAGATCGAGCAGCACCGTCGCCAGCAGCACACAGCCGAGCGCGGCGCCGAAGATCGCCACAACCAGTGCCCGTCGCCGGGCGACCCCTGCCGAGGTCCTGGACATGCCGGGCAGGGTAACTCTGGGTCGGGTGCCTCCGCGCGCCGGTTCGATCCGCGCCGTCAGCGGCGGACGCGACTACGCCGCCGCGCCGCGGCGTTCGTTGCGCTCGACGAAGTCGATGATCAGCGGGATCCCTTCGAACCGGAAGCGCTCGCGGAGCCGGTTCTCGACGTAGTACGCGTAGTCGCGGGTGACGAGCGGATGTGAGTTGACCTGGATCGAGAACCGGGGTGGGCGCTCGGCGGTCTGGGTCATGAACAGGAGCTTCAGCCGCTGCGGGGTTCCACGGCGCCGCCCGCTGCTCCGCGACGGCGGCTGACGAGCGGCGACGACTTCGGAGAGAAAGCGGTTGAGCTGCGGGGTCGGGATCCGGCCGCGGGCGCGCTCGCCAAGCCCGACCGATTCGACGAGCAGGCGCTCGATGTTGCGGCCCGTGCTTCGCGCTCGCGGTGAGGACCCGCGGGCGCAGGCGGAGCTTCTGATGCGCCCGCGCCCGCTCGTAGTCGAGGTCGATCTCATCGGCGACGTCCCACTTGTTGAGGACGATCGCGGTCGCGCAGCCGGACTTCATCGCCAACTCGGCGACGCGGAAGTCCTGGGTCGTGATCCCGGCCGAGGCGTCGCAGACGACGAGCGCGACGTCCGCGCGCTCTGCGGCACGCCGCGAGCGCAGCGCGGTGTAGTACTCGAGCGACTCCCCCACCTTCGCCTGCCGACGCAGTCCGGCGGTATCGACGAGGATCAGCTTCTTGCCCTCGAACGTCATCGGCAGGTCGATCGCATCCCGGGTGGTGCCGGCGACCGGCGAGACGATCACCCGCTCGGCGCCGAGGAAGCGATTGACGAGCGAGGACTTGCCGACGTTGGGACGGCCGATGACAGCGAGGCGAATCGGGTCCTCCTCGGACGCCTCAGCCTCCTCGGCCGCCGATGGCCCGAGCTCGACGATCCGGTCGAGCAAATCCCCGGTGCCGAGACCCTGGGTGGCGGAGACGGGAATCGGGTCGCCGAGGCCGAGGGCGTGGAACTCCGCGGTGAGCGGGATGTCGACGGCCGTGTCGACCTTGTTCGCTGCGACGATCACCGGCACCGGCGAGCGCCGGAGCAGGTCGGCCATCTCCAGATCGCCCGGCCGCACGCCCGCGCGCGCGTCGACGACAAGGACGGCGACCTGGGCGTCGGCGAGCGCCGCCCGCGCCTGGGCCTGGATCTCCTGGGCGAGCCCGTCGGTGTCCTGAAGGTCGACGCCGCCGGTGTCGATCAGCGTCAGATCGCGGCCATTCCAGTCCGTGCTCAACTCCTTACGGTCACGCGTGACCCCGGGCAGCTCGTGGACGACCGCCTCTCGGGACTCGGTGAGGCGATTGACGAGCGAGGACTTCCCCACGTTCGGATAACCAACGATTGCGACCTTCATGGCGGACCCGAGGCTACAGCGCCGCGGCCGATCGCAGACAGCGACGAGCCGCGGCGTCCCGCGACGCCGCGGCCCGCGCCGCGCCCTGGCTGTACCCCTGTCCTAGCCCGTGGGGAGATCCGTGCCCGCGCCGGCGCAGTAGCCGAGACCGGCGGCGGACTGGTTGCTCCACAGTGATTGCACGGCGAACGTCGTTCCCTGGTTGCCCGTGATGTCGCCAAGTGCGCCGGGGATCGGCGTCACGGTCGGCTGACCGGGGAGCGTCGGCAGGCCGACGATCGCGTTCAGCGGCTCGCCGACCCACGCGCACTTGTCGCCGTTCTCGTTGGCGTCGACGGTGTCGTACCACCCGCCGAGCGCGGTCGTGTTCAGGCCGCTGCCGAGCTGGAACTCGGCACCTGGGTCGGTGACGGTCTCTTCGATCTCGTGTCCGAGCACGATCGAGAACCCGTCGAGCTTGCCGGCGGCGCCGAGGTTGACCGCATTCTCGCCGCAGGCGTTTGCGCCGCCCGAGTTGATCGCGAGCGCATAGGGCATGTTCGTGTAGGCGATGCCCTGCTGGATCCCGTTGTAGATCCCGCTCTCGACGTTCGGGTACGTGTAGTCGTGGAACGCGCAGTAGCCGGTCGAGAGCGCGTTCGGGTCGCTGTAAGCCGGCGGCTGCGCGATGACGATGTTCGCGTTCTGCAGGTCGGTGATCCCGAAGTGGCTGACCGCCCGCGCTGCCTCCTGCGCCAGGTCCGTGTACGTGTTCGTCGGACCGGCCGGGTTGCTTGAGGACGTCTTCGCGAGGCCGGTGATGTCGTTCGTGTCATCGGCCCAGATTCCGCCGAGCTGGTTCTGCGGGTTGGTGATGAAGTGCTTGGCGCCGCTCGAGTCGGTCTCGTAGTACTGGGTCTGCACGCCCGCCCAGTCGGTGCCGCCGAGCTGCGCGACGAAGTCGGCCATTCGCTTGCCCGCGCCATCTGGATCGCAGCCGAGCGTCGCGCTCGTCGAACCCTCGGTGATCGCCTCGCTCGAGCAGGTGCTGCCGGCGGGGAAGGCGCCCTTCTCGCCCCAGCCCCAGTAGACGATGTAGACCTTCGGCGCGGTCTGGACGTGCCCGCCGTAGTAGGCCATGTTGCCCGGGTACGGCAGCGTCGTCGCCGGGAACTCCGGCAGGCCGCACGCCGAGAACGGCGCCGGGAGCAATCCGTTCTCGGGGCATGGCGGTGCGGGCGGCTGCAGCGATCCGACCGGCGCGAACACATGCTGCGCCCACGTCGCGTGCTGAGCCTTGATCTCCTTCTGGAGCGTCGGCATAAGAATCGGTTTCGCGGCGGCCGTGGCGGCGCTGAGCGTGAATCCCGCGAGCGCCGTGACGACCAACGTCCCCATCGTGTTGAGGCGTGAGGTCTTGGTCATACGGCTGAAAACGCCGCCCGACGCCGGAACTTGCGAAAACTGCCGCGGTGGTCAGTCCGATGACTGCGACAGCAGCCCGACGATCCGGTCGACGACCTCGTCGATCGTCAGGCCGGTCGTGTCGACCGTGACCGCGTCATCAGCGGCGACGAGCGGCGAGTCGGCGCGGCTCGCGTCACGCTCGTCACGGATGAGCTGCTCGGCGAGCACCGTGCGGACGTCGGCGCCGAGCTCGGCGGCGCGGCGGCGCGCGCGCTCCTCCGGATCGGCGACGAGGAACACCTTCAGCTCGGCGTCCGGGGCGACGACGGTGCCGATGTCCCGGCCCTCGGCGACCCAGTCGCCGTCGGTCAGCAGTCGCCGCTGCTCGGCGACCATCGCCGCGCGGACGGCGGGCTGCGCGGCCGCTTTCGATGCCGCCTCGGACACCTCGGGGGTGCGGATCGCCTCGCTCACGTCGCGGCCGTCCAGCGTGACCCGCTCGGCGGTCGGCTCGATTCGCAGCGTCGAGGCGACCGCCGCCGGATCCGCACCGCGCTCGAGCGCCGCGAGGGCCACGCTGCGGTACATGGCGCCGGTGTCAAGGTACGTGTAGCCGAGCCGGTCGGCGACGGCGCGCGCCACCGTTGACTTCCCCGCCCCGGCCGGCCCGTCGATCGCGACCACCATCAGGCCGCCAGCCGCCCGATGTCGTCGACGAACCCGGGGTAGGACACGGACGCCGCCTCCATCCCGACGACCTCGACCCCCTCCTCCGAGGCGAGTCCGGCGACGGCGCCGAGCAGCGCGAGCCGGTGATCGCCGTGGGCGTCGATCTGACCGCCCCGCAGCTTCCCGCCACCCCGCACGATGAATCCGTCCGGAGCCGCCTCGATGTCGGCGCCGAGTCCGCGCAGCCCGTCGACGACGGTCGCGATCCGGTCTGACTCCTTGACCCGCAGCTCGGCGGCCCCGCGCACGATCGTCTCCCCTTCGGCGAAGCAGCCCAGCAGCGCCACGAGCGGGAGCTCGTCGATCGCCAGCGGCACCTCGTGGGGCTCGACCGTCGTGCCCTCGATCGGGGCACCGGTGACGTCGAGGTCAGCGATTGGCTCGGTCGGCCCGAACGCGCCGGGCGGCTCGAGCTCGCCGAGGACGATCGCGCCCATCCGCTCGAGGATCCGCAGAAACCCGGTCCGGGTCCAGTTGACGCCGACGTGCTCGAGCAGCAGCCGCGAGCCGTGCACGAGCACGCCGGCCGCGATCAGGAACGCCGCCGAGCTCATGTCGCCGGGCACCTCGATCCGCTCGAGCTCGAGCTCATCGACGCTCCCGACCGTCGTCCGGTAGCCGCGACGCTGGTCCCCCTCACGGGTGATCGCCGCCCCGCCGCCGAGCAGCATCCGCTCGGTGTGGTCCCGCGTCGGGATCGGCTCGACGATCGTCGTCGCATCGGTGACGAGACCTGCCAGCAGCAGGCACGACTTCACCTGTGCGCTCGCCACGGGCAGCGTGTACTCGATCCCGTGGAGCGAACCGCCGTGCACCGTGAACGGAGGGAAACGGCCCTCGCGGGCGTCGATCTTGGCCCCCATCTCACGGAGCGGCGCGGCGATCCGGTCGACCGGACGCCGGCGGATCGAGGCGTCGCCGTCCAGTGTGAACCGTCGGTCGTCCTGGAACGCGAGCCATCCGGGAAGCAGCCGCATCAACGTGCCCGCGTTGCCGACGTCGATCACCCCCTGCGGTGGCTGGGCCTCCCGCAGGCCGCAGCCGCGGACGACGACCCCGCCGTCGCGCGCCTCGACGATCGCGCCGAGCTCGGCGATCGCGGCGAGCGTCGAGTTCGTGTCGGCGGCGTCGAGATAGCCGGTGATGTGGACCGGCTCGGACGCCATTGCCCCGACGATCGCGGCCCGGTGCGAGATCGATTTGTCGCCGGACACGGTCAGCCGCCCCCGGAGCGGCCCGGACGGTTCAAAGCGCTGGTTCATGCCCGGGCCACCGGAAAGCCGAGCGCCCCGACGAGGTCCTCGGTGCGCCGAGCCGCATCCTCACCGGAGACCCACAGGGCAACGACGCCCTCGCTCATATCGGTCGCCGGATACAGGGCCATGTCGGTGATGTTGACGCCCGCGCGGCCGAGCTCGAGCGTGAGCTGGGCGATGACGCCGGGCCGGTTGGGGACGGAGGCCCGCAGCTCGAACAGCGGGCCGCCGCCGAGCTGAACATCGACGATCCGCCGGCGGTCGCTGGCCGCGCCCTCGTTCCAGGCGGTGATCGCGTCCACGCGGCCCTCGGCGAGCGCGCCGCGGACGATGCCGAGCCGGGAGATCGTGTCGTCGATCTGGGCGATCAGAGCGTCGCGGTTCGACAAATAGATGTCGGTCCAGATCGCGCTCGGCGCGCCGGCGACCCGGGTCGCATCACGAAAGCTCGGGCCGGTGCCGGGGATCCGCTCATCGTCGTCGCCAAGCGTCTGCGCCACCTGCGAGACGAGCACGTTGGCGAGCACATGCGGCAGATGCGAGACGGCGGCGAGGATCGTGTCGTGGGTCTCAGCGTCGATCGCCGACGGGCGCGCGCCGAGCCCGCGGAGCAGGCGGTACAGCCGCTCGAGGAGCACCCCCGAGGTCGTCTCGGCCGGCGTCAAGTACCACGTCGCGGCGTCGAACAGGTCGGCCCGGGCGTGCTCGATGCCGGCCGTCTCGGCCCCGGCGAGCGGGTGGCCGCCGACGAACCGGGGCTCGCCGGCATGCGCGGCGACGACTGCGCGCTTCGTCGACCCGACGTCGGTGACGACGCAGCCGTCCGGCGCCGCCCCGAGCACGGCGTCGACGATGTCCGGCAGCGCGCCGACCGGCACCGCCACGAACGCCGCCTCGGCACCGTCGAGCGCGCCCGCGATGCTCTCCGCGGCGGTGTCGAGCGCCCCCCGCGCTCGCGCGGCGGCGAGCGCATCGGATGACGCGTCGAAGCCGGCGACGGTCGCGCCGACGCGTTCACGGGCGGCGAGCGCGATCGAGCCTCCGATCAACCCCACGCCGATCACGGCGATGTGCATGCGCGCGATCTTATGGTCTTCCGGGGCCGGAGCCTCAGGCCGCCGCGCGCCGCTCGCGCACGGCGCGCGCGAACTCCTCGAGCACCTCGACCGTCGCCTCCCAGCTCAGGCACCCGTCGGTAATCGACTGGCCGTAGGTGAGCTCGCCGTCGCCCCCGAGGTTCTGCCGGCCGCCGACGATGAACGACTCGAGCATCGTCCCGACGATCGCGCGTTGACCGTCGGCGATTTGGCGACCGACGGCGCGCGCAATGGCCGGCTGGCGCTCGGGGTCCTTGCCGCTGTTGTCGTGGGAGAGGTCGACCATGACGCGCTCCGGGAGCGCCGCCTTGTGCAGGAGCGTGAGCGTGTCGGCGACGGCATCAGCGCCGTAGTTGGGGGCGCTCTTGCCGCCGCGCAGGATCACGTGGCAGTCGCGGTTGCCGCGCGTGTGCATGATCGCCGAGCGGCCCCCGAGATCGATCCCCGCGAACGCGTGGGAGGTGGCGGCGGCGCGCACGGCGTCGACCGCGACCTGGACGTTGCCGTCGGTGCGGTTCTTGAAGCCGACCGGCATCGACAGGCCTGACCCGAGCTGGCGGTGGATCTGGCTCTCGGTCGTGCGGGCGCCGATCGCCCCCCAGCAAACGGCGTCGGAGATGTACTGCGGAGTGATCGGGTCAAGGAACTCGCAGCCGATCGGCAGCCCCCGCTCGAGGATGTCGAGCAGCAGCCGCCGCGCGATCCGCAGGCCGGCGTTGACGTCGCCGGAGTCGTCGAGGTGCGGGTCGTTGATCAGGCCCTTCCACCCGGTCGTCGTCCGGGGCTTCTCGAAGTAGACGCGCATCGCGATCAGCACGTCGTCCCGGAGACGTTCGGCGAGCGTCGCCAGCCGGTCGGCGTAGTCGAGCGTCGCGACCGGATCGTGGACGCTGCACGGGCCGACGACGACGAGCAGCCGGTCGTCCTCGCCGTCAAGCACGGCGTGGATCTGCTCGCGGCCGCGGAGCACGACCGTGGTATGCGCCTCACCGCGCCGCAGCTCGTCCAGCAGCTCGCCGGGTGCGACGAGTGGCTCGAGCCGCTCGATCCGCTGGTCGCGGACCGCTTCCTGGCGCTGTGGGGGCGCGGCCGACATCTACGCGGCCGCTGCCACTGCCTGGGCGAGAACGTCGGTCGACGTCGCGGCGGGTGTCACGAGCGTCTTGCCCGCAATCGCCGCAGCGGCGCAGAGCCGCTCGACGTAGTCGCCGAACGTCGCCGTGTGGAGCGACTGGGGGCCGTCGCAAATCGCCTCATCCGGATTCGGATGGACCTCGACGATGATCCCGTCGGCGCCGACCGCTGCCGCGGCGAGGGACAGCGGCTCGACGAGCTCACGACGTCCGGCGGCGTGGCTCGGGTCGACGATCACCGGGAGATGGGTCCGCTCCTTGAGCACGGGGACGGCGGTCAGGTCGAGCGTGAAGCGGTAGGCGGTCTCGAACGTGCGGATCCCGCGCTCGCAGAGGATGACCGCGTCATTGCCCTCCTTGAGCACGTACTCGGCCGCGGACAGCAGTTCGTCAAGGGTGCTTGACAGTCCACGTTTGATGAGCACCGGGCGGCCGGAGCGGCCGACCTCGGTGAGCAGCGAGTAGTTCTGCATGTTGCGGGCGCCGATCTGGATGACGTCGGCGACCTCGAGGATGCCGTCGAGATCGCGGACATCCATGCACTCGGTGACGATCGGCAGGCCGGTCTGCAGCTTCGCCTCGGCGAGCATCCGCAGACCCTCCTGTCCGAGACCCTGGAACGCGTGGGGCGACGTGCGCGGCTTGTAGGCGCCGCCACGGAACATGCTCGCGCCGGCGCCGTGGACGGCATGGGCGGTCTGCAGCGTCTGCTCGCGCGACTCGATCGTGCACGGTCCGGCGATGAGCGTGAAGTGCTCGCCGCCGATCCGTTGTCCGGCGATCTCGAGCCCCTCACTTGTGTGTTTCCCTACGTTGTCCATCCCGACCGTTCCTTTCACTCCTAGAGACTGTACGAAAAGCCCTTCATGGCACTCGGCTCCGGGAGAGGCCCGCATCGATGTGTGCGGGCGAGGGGTGTCTGGCCGAGCGCCTAGCTAAATCGCCAGGAGTAAAAGCCCGCGTAGAAGGACCAGCCGGTAAACGAGGTGTGGGTCCGGTCGTGCATACGCGTCTGCCCGGTATTGAACCAGACCTCGGGCCGTGCGATGCGCGAGCGCGCTCAGCGGACGAGCTCGCCGAGCGCGGCGACGAACCGCTCGTTCTCGCGGTCGGTGCCGACCGTCACCCGAAGCGCGTTCTCGCGCCCGAGCGGTGCCCCCGCCCGGACGAGCACGCCCCGGTCGCGCAGCCCGGTGACGACGTCGCCTTCGACGACCCCGTCGGGGAGCCGGAGCCAGATGAAGTTGGCGTCGGACTCGGCGACCCACAGGCCGAGCCGGCGCACGTCGTCGACGAGCGAGCCGCGGGAGGCGATCGTCTGCACGACGCGGCGCTCGACCTCGTCCTGCCACCGGAGCGCCTCGACCGCGGCGGCCTGGGCGGCGGCGGTCAGGTAGAACGGCTGGCGGACCTGGTCGACCGCGACGCGGAAATCGTCGGAGGCGCACAGCGCGTACCCGACGCGGAGGCCGGCGAGCCCGTAGACCTTGGAGAACGTCCGCAGCAGCACGAGGTTCGGATACCGGCGCAGCAGCTCGACGGAGGCGTAGGTGTCGCCGAGCGACAGCGCGAACTCGCAGTACGCCTCGTCGAGGATCACGCACACGTGCGGCGGGATCTTGTCGAGGAAGGAGGTGATCGCGTCGAGGTCGTGCGCGGTCGAGGTCGGGTTGTTCGGGTTGCAGAGGAGCACGAGCCGGGTGGCGACCGTGACCTCCTGGGCCATCGCGTCAAGGTCGTGGCGATCCTCGGCGTCGAGCGGGACCTGGATCTCGGTCGCGCCCGATGCGGCCGCGAGATGCGGATAGACGCTGAACGCCGGCCACGCGTAGACGAGCTCGGCGCCCGGCTCGAGCAGCGCCTCGCCGGCGGCGAGCAGGATGTCGCACGACCCCTGGCCGAGCGCGATCCGCTCCCCGGGGACCCCGTACCGGGCGGCGAGCGCATGCCGGAGCTCGGAGTAGGACGGGTCGGGGTACCGGTGGGCGCCGGAGATGACCCGGGTCGCGGCGGCAACGACCGACTCCATCGGGGCGAACGGGGACTCGTTGGAGGCGAGCATCGCCACATCGGGCCCGAGGTCGTAGCCCGAGGCGGCCGGATAGACCGGGATGCGGCGGATGCGCTGCGCGAACTCGATCGGCATCAGCAGATCATTGTGCCGATTCGAGGTCGGTGCGCAGGCCGCGCGCCTCGCCGAGGTACACGTGGCGCGGCTCGTGCTCCTCCGGCGCGTAGTAGTGCGCGAGCACCCGGATCACCCGCGGCATCGATCCCGGCACCGGGACCTCCCGAGCGCACATCAGCGGCACCCGGTCGAAGCCCATCCGCCGGGCGGCGACGGCCGGGAACTCGGCGTTGAGGTCCTCGGTGAGCGTGAAGATGCAACTGACGAACGCGTCCGGGGCGAGCGCGTTGCGCTCCATCAGTTCGCGCATCAGCGCGTCGGTGGCGTCGAGGATGGCGTCGGCGTTGTTGCGCTCGACGCTATTAGCGCCTCGTAGCGCGAACAGCCGCATCGGCGCGTGATTCTGCCAAAGGTCCCGTCGGTGGGCTCGGCGCGTCGAGCTCGTACACCCGAGCGCAGCCGAAGCGCTTGGTGCCGAGGATCATCGGGCCGAGGAGTTTCGGGATGTTCGCTGGCGACTCGCAGTCGGAGAGCACGAACGCCGCGCCGGTCTGCTTGACGAACGTGCGCGCCGTGCGCGGAGTCATGCCGCCGCCGAACAGGACCCGGGCGCCGTGGACCCGCTCATAGCAGTGGGGCTGCGACCACAGGCAGTCGCCGACGAACACGCGGCGACCGGTCTTGGCCGGCACAAGCGCGCCGAGGTAGCTGCGGCTGAGCACACCACCGGGGGTCTTGCTCGCGGCCAGGTAGTTGAGTGCGTCGCGCTCGTCGGCTTTGATGAACGTCGGGTTGATTGGCTGCGGCGCGACGGTGTCCGCCGCGTTCTTCAGTTCGAACACCGCGTTCGGAATCGTCACGAGCGCGATCAGCGCGGCCGCGATCAGCCCGGCCGCGGGAGCCGGCGCAGCGCGGGCACGCTCGCCACGCCCTGGACGGCGAGCACGGCGAGCGGGATCGAGATGCCCTGGAATGCGTGCAGCGGCGTCGCCCCGAGCGCCGATGCCGAGACGAAATACAGGATCAGGACGGCGCCGGGCCACGCTTGGGTGGTCGCGCCGAGGAAGGTCCGCGCGCGGCGGCGGTACGCGAGCAGCGCCGGAATCAGCAGCGGCAGGATCGCCAGCAGCAGCGACCACAGCGGATAGTCGTGCTTGCTCGCGTCGCGCGCCAGCTTCCACGACAGATCCGCCCGGCCGAGGACGGCGTAATAGAGCAGCGGCAGCACGGTCAGCCCGATCGTGAGCAGCGCGAGCGCGACCCGGCGTCGATCGAGGGGCCGCAGGCCGCCCGCGACGAGCTCACCACCGACGACGAGCATGATCAGCAGTTCGCCCTGCCACGGGTGCATGAGCGTCGCGCAGGCGCCGAGCACTCCGGGCAGCCACACCACCTTCCCGCGGCGGCGCGCGGTGTCGTAGCGGAGCAGCGCGACGACGATCGCCGCGATCGCGAGCAGCCCGAACACGTAGCCCCACGACAGGAACGCCGGCCACAGATCGCCGAGGACGCTGAAGCTCGCCGTAGACGATCGTGAACGAACCGAAGAACAGCGCCAGCGTCAGGGCGGCGCGCCGCGGCCACAGACCCTGGATGCTGCGGTACACGAACGCGCGTACGGCGAAGAAGAACGACACAACCGCGATCGGCTTCCACAGCAGCAGCGCCAGCCACGGGGCGAGCCCGAGTGCCGACAGCCCGCCGGAGATCGCGATCGCGGGTTGGAAGTAGTCGGCCGGCGTCGGGCGGAGCACGAACAGGTTCGCGATCAGCAGATGGTGCGAGGCCGACTGGACCCACGCGAGGTACTGCATCTGGTCGACGAGGTACAGACCATCGGTCCCGGTCCACACCCGTCCATGGGCGATCACCTGGAACAAATCGAGCCCGAGCACCCAGACCGACAGGAGCCCGAACACCACCAGCAGCACCGCCTCAAAGCCGTCAATCCGCCAGCGGCGAGCACGGGCCCGCGGGACCGTGGCGATTCCCGGTCCAGACGTCGCAGTCGCCAGCTCGACGCGCATAACAACGAAGCTAACAGTCAGCTAGATGAGATGGTGCGGGCATTAAGACCGCACTTATGCAATTCGTACACAGCGGCGTACTGGCCCGTGATGCAGCCAGATCAGCCGGCGAGCTTCGTCTGAAGGGCCTTCGACGCCTGCCCGGCGGGACCGCCCATCGGGTTGATTCCGTGGTCGGCGAGGAACTGACCCGTCACCGGGATGAAGGCGAGGACGAGGTAGATCGTCAGCGCGATCGCGGCCCGGCGCAGCCGCACGCTCCCGGCGAGCGCGGCGAGCGGGAGCACCCAGATGACGTACCACGGCACGAGCCACGCGAGGCTGAGCACGAGCGCGAACGTCGACCAGCCGGCGCCCGCGATCCAGTCGCGCTCCTTGCGGCGCAGCCAGTAGAGGACCGTCGCGACGACGGCGAGATTGGCGACCCGCAGCAGCATCGGCGTCCCGCCGCCGAGCCCGAGCAGGTCACCGACGACGTTCGGGACGCTCAGGTCGGTGAGCAGCGTGCTCTGATCCTGCAGGTTCGGAACCGTGAAGCCGAACAGGGCCAGGTGCAGCGCGACCAGTGGGATCGCCGCCAGCGCCGCGCCGAGCAGGATGCGCAACCGACGCTGCGGCGGCCGCGCCGCGACGAGCAGGAACGGCAGCAGCAGGATCGCCGTGAACTTGACGCCGATGGCGAGGGTCAGCATCGCGCCCGCGGACCGGTCACGCCGCGCGAGCAGGAACGCGATCGCCGCGGTGGACGGAACGAGCATGAAGAAGTCGTTGTGAAACCCGCCGACGGCGTAGATCAGGTAGATCGGGTTCGCGGCGACGAACAGGACCGCGAACCGCGGATCCTTGCCGAGCAACAGCGCGACCTTGTAGACGAGCCAGATGAACACGAGGCTGAGGCTCACGGCGAGCAGCTTCAGCGCCCAGTAGGCGACCGGGATCGGCAGCAGCGCGATCGGATACGTGATCGCGGTGAACAGCGGCCCATACGGACTGTGCAGGTTGTGCCACGTCGAGAACCGGTAGATCGGATCGTGGACCTCGGCACCGATCCCGTGCGTGTACGGGTTGAGGTGGTGCACCGCGCCCAGACGGGCGTAGCCGAGGTAGTTGAAGAGGTCGGTGAGCTGGAGCGGCGGGCTCATCAGCAGCACGAGGTGGATGGCGAGCACCCAGATGACGATCGTCTTCATCGAGAACGTGCGTACGGCCGCGATCGCCACGCCGTAGGCGGCCAGCATCAGCACGACGACGACGCTCAGGCCCACGTTGAGGCCGTCCCAGTCGTTCGTCAGGCCGCCGAACAGGTGGTGCAGTGGCCCGGACTCCCAATGCGGAAAGCTGACGGCGCTGCGTGGGACGAGCGGCGAATTGCGTGCCGTCGCGAACAGCACGGTCGCGAATGCGAGCACGAGCATCGAGGTGAGCGCGATGCGGCCGGCAGCGGGGCTCGAGAGGGCGCGCGTCCGCGGCAGGCGGGCCGTCCGGCGCAGCGGCGCGATCCGCGGAAGTAAGGCGGAACTGTCGGACTCCGCCGTCGTCGAACTGCTGACCGGCGCGGAGGCAATTGCGACAGAGCCGTCGCCGTGAGGTGTTTCCTGTCGCATCCTTATGGAAATAGTGCCCGGTGGGCCTTGCCCCTGCCTCGTGGCCCGGTTGGAATCTTGTTAAGCCGCTTAGTCATGGTCGACGTCCCCGCGACGACCCCGCTGCGGATTAACATGCCCGCCGGTGAGTGTCGCCACGCTATCGCCTAGTGCGCGCCGCGCGCCGACGTGGATCAGTGTGGCAGCTCTGCGCTCGCCGGTGGCGCTCGCCGTCGTTGGGCTCATGGTCCTCGGGGCCGTCCTGCGCTTCACGCGGATCGGCCATCAAGGGTTCTGGTTCGACGAGGGCAACACCGCCCTGCTCGTCGGCTTCTCCCCGGGCAAGATGCTCGGCCTCATTCCCCAGACGGAATCGACGCCGCCGCTCTACTACCTGCTCGCGTGGTTCTGGACCCAGGTGTTCGGCCATGGCGAGGCCGGGCTGCGCTCGTTCTCAGCGCTCGCCGGCGTGGCGGTCATCCCGGTCGCGTACGGCGCGGCCGCGAAGCTCGTTTCCCGGCGCGCGGGCCTGATCGTCGCCGCGCTCGCGGCCTGCAACCCGTTCCTCATCTGGTACTCACAGGAGGCGAGGTCCTACTCGCTGCTCGTGCTGTTCAGTTCGTGCGCGCTGCTCGCGTTCGCGTACGCGCGCGCCGACCCGCGGCCGCGACCACTTGCGCTGTGGGTGCTCGCCTGTGCGCTCGCCCTGACGACCCACTACTACGCGGTCGTCGTCGTCGTGCCGCAGGCGGCATGGCTGCTGTGGGAGCACCGGCGGACGCGGGCCGTGCTGATCGCGCTCGGCGCGATCGGGCTGTGCGGGCTCGCGCTGATCCCACTGGCGATCTCGCAGAGCGGTACCGGCAACGACAGCTGGATCGCGCGCGCGCCGCTCGGCGCTGCGGCTGCGTCAGATCATTCCCCAGTTCCTGATCGGGACGAACGCGCCCGAGCGGCAGTTGCTCAAGTTCATCGCGTTCGCGCTCGCGGCGCTCGGACTCGGAATGCTCGTCTGGGCGCGGCGGTCGGGTCCCGGGGCGGGATCAGAGGCGGCGGGATCGGGATCGGGGCGGGATCGGGGGCGGAGCGCCGCGGGGCGCTGATCGCGGGAGGCCTCGCTCTCGCCGGGTTCGGGCTCGCCTTGCTGTTCGTCGCGGCCGGCACCGACACGCTGATCACGCGCAACATCATCGGGCTATGGTTGCCGGCCGCCGTGGTCGTCGGCGGCGGCCTGTCGGCGATCGGCGGCGGTCCGCGACTGCGAGCGCTCGGGGTGGCGGCGACCGCCGGACTGTGCGTGATCGGGATCGTCGCGACGGTCGCGATCGCGACCGAGCGCTCGATGCAGCGGCCGGACTGGCGCTATGTCTCCCGCGCGCTCGGACCGGCCCCGACGGTGCGCACGGCGCCCGACGTCACCGGGCGGGCGATCCTCATCCAGCACTTCCGCACGCTGCTCCCGCTCTCGCTCTACCAACCGCGACTGCACTACCTGGTGTCTCGTCGCGGTGCGGTCGTCCGCGAGCTCGACATCATCTCGATGGTCTCGCCGGGCCAGCCGCTGTGCTGGTGGGGTGCAGCCTGCAACCTGATCGGATCGGACATGCAGCGCTCCTACGACATCCCGGGATTCCACGAGGTGTGGCGCCGGCACGTGCTGCAGTGGACGATCCTGCGACTCGTCGCGGACCGGCCGGTGCGGCTCACCCCGCACATCGTGTCGGCGTCGCTCCACACGACGTCACTGCGGCGGGATGAGCTCCTGATCCAGCGGCGCTAGCCGGCGTCGCGGGTTCGATCTCAGGACGCCGGGCTGCTCCGCTCAGGACGACGCCGTCATCCGCCCCGGCGCGATCGCGCGCCGCCGGCGGCCTGCAGTGCGCCAACCTCCTCGGCGCTCAGCCGGCGGGACGCGCCGGGCGCGAGCGAGCCGAGTGACAGCGGTCCGAACTGGACCCGCTCCAGGGCGACGACGCGGTGGCCGACCGCTTCGCACATCCGCCGGACCTGGCGCTTGCGGCCTTCGTGGATCGTGAGCTCAAGGACGTCCGGACGCACGCGACGCACCCGGGCCGGAGAAGTCATCCCGTCCTCCAGCTGGACCCCGGCCCGGAGGCGCCGGAGCGCCGTATCACGCACGGGACCGCCGTCGAGGCGAGCCCGGTAGGTCTTCTCCACCTCGAAGCTCGGATGGGTGAGCCGGTGCGCGAGGTCGCCGTCGTTGGTGAGCAGGATCAGGCCGGTCGTGTCGGCGTCAAGCCGGCCGACGGGATACAGGCGCGCGGCAGTGCGCACGAGCGAGACGATCGTCGGGCGCCCCTGGGGATCCGACGCCGTCGAGACGACGCCGAGCGGCTTGTTGACGGCGTAGACGACGCGCGCCACCGACTCGGTCGCCGCCACCGGCTGACCGTCGAACGTGATCACGTCGGAATCGCCCACGCCAAACGCCGGATCGGTCACCGTCTCGCCCCCGACCGTGACTCGGCCGGCGCGGATCAGCTCCTCGGCGGCGCGTCGGGAGGCGACGCCGGCGGAGGCGAGGTATTTGGCCAGGCGCATCGGGCTGCCACCATAGTGAGCGTGGACCTCACCGTCGTGAGCCAAACGCTGACCGACCTCGGTCAGCCGAAATACCGCGCCAAGCAGATCTGGCGCTGGGCATCGCAGGGCGCCCCGAACTTCGACGCGATGACCGATGTCCCGGCGGCGCTCCGCGCGCAGCTCAGCGACCGGGTTCCGTTCTCCACGCTCACCCTGCTCGACGAGGCCCACGCCAAGGACGGGACGATCAAGGCGGTGTTCCAGACCGCGGACGGCCGCCCGCTCGAGGCCGTGCTCATGGTCTACAAGGACGGCCGGCGCTCGCTGTGCCTTTCCTCGCAGTCCGGCTGTCCGCTCACGTGCACGTTCTGCGCGACCGGGCAGATGCGCTTCGGTCGCAATCTGACGGCGTCGGAGATCCTCGATCAGGCGCTCCACTTCCGCCGTCTGGGCCCAACCGACCACGCCGTGTTCATGGGCATGGGCGAACCGATGATGAACCTCGATGCCGTGCTCGAGGCGTGCGCGCTCCTGCCCGACGTGGGGATCACCAACCGGCGCACCGCGGTGTCGACCGTCGGCTGGATCCCCGGGATCAACCGGCTCGCAGAGGAGCCACTGCCGCTCCGGCTCGCGCTCTCCCTGCACGCCGCCGACGACGCGCTGCGCTCGCAGCTCATGCCGGTCAACGAGCGCTATCCGCTCGCCGACGTGATCGCCGCCTGCGAGGCGTTCTATGAGCGCAAGCGGCGGATGGTGTTCATCGAATACGTGATGCTCGCGGGCGTCAACGACGGGTTCGCCCAGGCGGCCCAGCTCGCCGACGTGCTCGACCCGCGGAAGTTCAAGGTCAACCTGATCCCGTACAACCCGACCGACTCGCCGTACACCGGCTCAAGCCCGAAGGCGATCGCGGCGTTCAAGGACGAGCTGGAGCGTCACGGCCTCGGGGCGACGGTCCGGCTCACCCGGGGCCGGGACATCGACGCCGCGTGCGGCCAGCTCGCCGCCCGGGTCGCGGCGTAGCGCGCCCTCGAGCCGGCCGAGCCGGCCGAGCCGGCGCCGCGCACCGGGCGCGGGCGCGGCGGCCCTCACCACACCGGCCGGGCGCGCCGGGCGAGGACGTCATCGAGCGCGCCCGTGCGAGCGACGAGCGCGATGAGGGTCTCCCGGCAGCCCAGCACCGCGTCCTCGCCGACCTCGGCGATGAGCTGAGCCTCCAGATGGGCACTCGTCGCGATCGCCCGTGAGCGGACCGCGGCGCCGCGGACGGTCAGGCGCAGCCGCCGCCGCCGGCGATCGTCCGGAGGGGTGTACCGCTCGATAAATCCGGCGGCCTCGACCTCGTCGGCGAGCAGGCTGGCGGCCTGCTTGGTCGTGCCGAGCAGCTCGGCGAGCCGGGTGATCGTCGGATTCTCGGAGTCGACCGCACGGATCACGAAGCCGAACGCCGGGCGCATCGCGGGCTCGGACGCGACGACGGTCGCCTGGAGCTCGTCGGTGACCGCCCGCCAGGCAGCGGCGAGCAGGATCGCGAGGTCGACGGCGGGATCGTCCGGTGGCAGTTTCGTCATGGTTACTTGACTGTCAAGCTTTCATGACTATATTGGGTCGCGCAAGCAGGAGACACACCGTACGAGAGGACAGACATGCCTGAGACCGTCATCCGCCACGCCGACGCTCCCCGATTCGGCGACGAGGGCATCGAGATGACCGGATACGCCTCCCCCACCCGCGGCAGCGATGCCGTGTCCGCGTGGAAGGTGGTGCTCCACCCCGGCGCCGCGAGCCCGGTGCATCAGCTCACCGACACCGAGGCGTTCATCATGCTCCGCGGCCGCGGAACGTTCGCGTTCGACGGTCGCACGCACGAACTCGGCGCCGGCGACGCGATCTGCGTTCCGGCGGGCACGCCGTTTCACCTCGCCAACGCCGCTGATGAGCCGTTTGAGGCGATCTGCTGCATGGCCGCGACCGGGAAGGGCCAGATCGGTGACGGCGAGCCGTTCACGCCGCCGTGGGCCGTGTGATCAACTCTTGGCGTTCCATACGAGCGTCGCCGTCGACTGGGAGGGCAGCGTGTACCGGACGTACTTGCCCTTCCAGTCGGCGGTGAAGCTGATCGATTTGCCCGAGTTGTTGTAGGTCACGAGCACGATGCTGCCGTCGCGGTTGCGCAGCGCGACGTCGTCAAGGCCGGGGCTGTAGAAGTTGACGGCCGGGCGCGTGTAGTTGTAGGTGACGAAGTTCTCCGAGCCGATCCGGACCGCGCCCGGGCGGACGAACTTGCTCATCTGCGCGAGCTCGAAGAAGCTGCGCGAGAGCTTGTACGAGTTCGTCTGCGCGTTGACCGTGGCGAGCGGCTGACAGCCGGGGCACCCGTGGTTCGGCGGCTGCACCGGGCCGCCGTGGGTGTCCTCGGCGATGTTGAACAGGGTGACCGAGCTCGCCCAGTCCCGGACCGAGCTGATCATCACCTCGGAGACCGGGAACGGGATGATCCCGGGCGCGCACTCGTCGACGATCTCGTCGAACTGGGGCACGGCGCCGTGCAGCGCGCTCATCGCCAGCGGGCTGCCGAAGTAGCAGTGCCACGCGAACCCGGAGATCGAGCGGCGCTGCGCGCTCGTGCTGAGCGTCTTGGTGTAGGCGCTCCCGTCCTGGCTCCATCCCTGGTCATTGCCGTAGATCCGGGGGTGCAGCCCAGCCGTCGCCAGGGCCGGCTTCAGCCAGCTCGCGATCAGCCGCGCCTCGCGGTCGGCGGGCAGCTCCATGCCCGGGTACTGGGTCGCGTTGCCGGGCTCGTTCTGCGGGGTGATCGCGCCGATCTTGATCCCGGCCGCGGCGTAGGCCTGGAGGAACTTGACGAAATACTGGGCGAACGGACCGAGGTCGGCGTGCAGGAGCACGCCCGAGTGCTGGCGATTGTCCAGCGCGTCGTTTGACTTCATCCACCCCGGCACGCTCCAGGGGTTGGCGAGCATCGTGAGGTTCGGGTTGCGGGCGAGCGCTTCGTGGATCGCTGGGATGACGTACGCCTCGTCATGGGCGATCGAAAAGTGGCGCAGGTTCGGGTCGGTCTTGCCGCGCGGCATGTCGTCGTAGGAGTACGGCCGCTCGTGCACGGTGAAGTCCGTGGCCCCCATCGGGATCCGCAGGAACGTCATGTCGGCGCCCGCTGGTCCCCACAGGTCGTCGTACAGCGCCGTCCGCGGGCCGCCGGTCAACCGGTCCTGGATGAGCCACGCGGAGGTGTCGGTCATGGCGGCACCGAATCCGGTGATCCGCTGGAAGTGCCGGAAGTCGTTGATGTGGATGACGGTCGACCCGCGCGGCTTGGTCGAGCTGAACGTCAGCGACCGCTGGGGCGTCAGGCCCTCACGCAGGTTCGCGCTCGAGCGCACGACGACGACCGACCCCGGTGACACGATCAGCGCCGGAGCCGATCCGGGCACGGCGAGGACGGCGAGAAGCCCGACCAGCACCCCACCTCCGACCCTCCCCCACACGCGCGCCTAGGCGGCGGATCGGGCCTCCCCGGCCTGCATCAGCCGTTCGCGGAGCTGTTCCTCAAGCTCGGGCGAGGGATCGAACGCCGTGATCGGCGGCAGTTCCTCCAGCGACCCGATGCCGAACAGACGCAGGAACAGATCGGTTGTGCGGTACAGGATGGCGCCGAACTGCGAGCGGCCGCTCTCTTCGATCATCCCGCGCTCGAGCAGGTGCTGGGCAGCGGACTCGGCGTTGACGCCGCGGATCCGCGCGATCTCCGGTCGTGAGACCGGCTGCAGGTAGGCGATGATCGCGAGCGTCTCCGCCTGAGCGGCGGTCAGCGGCGGCGTCCGCGGCCGGGCGAGCAGCCGGCGGGCGGCGTACTCGGCCTCCGGGTGCGAGGACAGCACCCAACCGCCGCCGAGCTCACGGAGCACCAAACCCCGGCGCTCGAACTCGTAGTACTCGCGCAGCCGTTCGAGCGCGGTCGCGACCTCGTGCGGCTCGGCCTCGGTCGCCTCGGCGAGCGCTTCCGGCGTCACCGGGTCCGAGGAGAGGAACAGCAGCGATTCGATGATCTGCTCTAACTCGATGCTCACGACGTCCTCCTACGATGCCAGTTCCGCGACCGGAGCGAGCCGCGAGCCGATCGCGACCGCGTCGACCGTGATCTCCCCGAACGGTTCGTCCTGGGTCCAGGTCGCCTCGCCCTGCTTGTAGAGCTCGAGCAGCGCGAACAGCGTCACCGCGACCGTCACCCGGTCGGCGGAAGCGACCGCCTCGTCGAAGTTGAAGCGCCCGCGACGCAGGAGCGCCCGGAGGTGCACGAGCCGCTCGGCGACCGTCACCTTCGGGGTGGTGATGTGGCTGACGTTGACCGGCTCCGGGATCCGCAGCAGCGAGCCGATCGCCGCCGCGAGCCGATCGGGCTTGTACACGGCGACGGCGTCCTGGAGGGACGCGGACCGGAGCGCCGGGGGCAGCGGCGCCGAGCGGAACCGGTAGCCGTCCTGGGCGGCGAGACGGTCGGCGAGATGGGTCGCGGCCGAGCGGTAGCGATGGGCGTCGAGCAGCCGGGCGAGCAGTTCCTCGGCGGCCTCCCCCGGGTCCAGGTCGATCAGCTCCTGCTCCTCGCCCGGGAGCATCAGCCGCGATTTCAGCTCGAGCAGCGCCGCGATCAGGACGAGAAACTCGGTCGCTGCCTCGAGCTCGAGTTCGCCCCGCTGCTCCAGGTGATCGATGTAGGAGATGACGATGTCGGCCAGGTCGACCTCGAGCAGGTCGACCTCCTCACGGAGGATTAACGTCAGCAGCAGGTCAAACGGCCCCGCAAAGACGTCGAGGTCGAGTTCGAGGTCGATCAGCCTCACGCCGCAAACGTTAGCGGCGCTATCGGACCGGTCCGACGCCCATCGCCTTTCGGACGTCGTGCATCGTGTCGGCGGCGATCGCCCGGGCCTTCTCGGCCCCCGCGGCGAGGGTCGCCTCGAGCCCGGTCTCGTCGGCGCGAAGCGCGGTGAAGCGCTCGCGGACCGGGGCGAGGTAGTCGACCACGGCGTCCGCGACGGCCCCCTTGAACGCGCCGTAGCCGGATCCATCGAACTCACGTTCGACGTCGTCGAACGACACACCCTTCACGGCCGCATAGATCTCGATCAGGTTGGAGATCCCCGCCTTGTCCGGCGCGCGGCGGACCTCGGAGCCGGAGTCGGTGACCGCGGAGCGGATCTTCTTGGCGACGGTCTTCGGCTCGTCGAGCACGAGCACGGTGCCCTGCTCGGTGCCGCCGGTCGTCGACATCTTGTTCTCCGGCATCTGCAGGTCCATGATCCGCGCCCCGACCTCCGGGATCCGGTGCTCGGGGACGACGAGCGTGTCGCCGAAGCGGGCGTTGAAGCGCTCCGCGACGTCGCGCATCAGCTCGATGTGCTGGCGCTGGTCGTCGCCGACCGGGACCTCGTGGGCGCGGTAGACGAGCACGTCGGCGGCCTGGAGCACCGGGTACATGAACAGCCCGGCGGAGACGAGGTCGCGCTGGGCGCCGGCCTTGTCCTTGAACTGGGTCATCCGGTTCAGCTCGCCGAACGAGGTGACGCTCGAGAGCAGCCAGCACAGTTCGGTGTGCTCGCGGACGTCACTCTGGCGAAAGAAGATGCAGCGCTCCGGATCCAGCCCCGCGGCGAGCAGCGTCGCCGCCGTGTCGTACACCGAGTTGCGCAGCGCGGCGGGCTCGTAGGCGACCGTGATCGCGTGGGCGTCGACGACGCAGTAGATCGCCTCGCCGCGGTCCTGGCCCGCGACGTACTGGGTGATCGCGCCGATGTAGTTGCCGAGGTGCTTGCGGCCGGTTGGCTGGATGCCGGAGAAGATGCGCATCGGGGCCGGAGGGTATCGGGCGGCCTGATGCGGACGCCGTCAGCGCACCGCGACGGTCGGCTGCGTACGCGGATCCGGCTACAGCTCGAGCGAGGAGCCGGGGCGCGTCGCCGGATACCCGCCCGCGCCCGGGACGCCGGGCGCGGCGGCCTGCGGTGCCCGCTTCTCCCGGAGCACCCAGGCGGCGACGACGCCGGCGATCCCTCCGCACAGGTGGGCCTGCCACGAGACGCCGTAATGCGGGACGAGCGACGTGAGAAGCACGCTCCCCCACACGACCCCGACGAGCACCCCGACGGCGATTTCGAGCCCGCTGCGGTCAAACAGGCCGCGGGTGAGCAGGTAGGTCGCGTAGCCGAACACGAGGCCGCTGGCGCCGACGGTGACCGTTCCCCCGGGGGCGATCAGCCACGTGCCGATGCCGCCGAGGACGATGACGATTCCGGTGACGAGCGCGAGCCGGATGGCGCCGCTCAGGGCGATGATCACGCCCATGAACACGAGCGGGATCGTGTTGTCGATCAGGTGCTGGAAGCTCGCGTGGAGGAACGGGGCGGTGATGATCCCCCAGAGATGGCCGACGTTCCGGGCGTACAGGCCGTCGGTGTCGAGGCGGTTGGAGTCAAGCGAGTTGATGATCTCGACGAGCCACATCAGCCCGACGATCACGACGAGCAGCGTGATGCCCTCGCGCTGAAGCTGGCCGTCGCGGCGGGGACTCGGGGTCGGTGATCCCGGACGGGTGGTGGGAACGCTCGTCGACACACCCACAAGGATGCCATGCGCCTCCCCGGTACTTGCTAAGAGTTCTCTCTAAGTTGCCGATCGGCCTACGCCAACACGGCGTGCGCGAGCGCGAGCGCGACCTCGGCCCGCTCCCGGAGCGTCGCCGTGAGCACGAACTCGTCCGGAGTGTGGGCGCCCCCGCCGCGCGGCCCGAGCCCGTCGATCGTCAGCGGGATCTCGGGCGCGAAGTGGCTCGCATCGCTTGCGCCGCCCCGGTTGACGCCGGCGATCGGCCGTCCGAGGGCCTCGGAGGCCCGCGCGATCACCTCGGCGGTCACCTCGCGCGAGTCCATCCCCGGCCACACCCGCTCCATCTGCGCCTGGAGCACGACGTCGTCGCGCTCGGGCACGACCGCCGCCTGAACCGGGTCAAACGCCTCGAGGCGGTCGGCGCGCATGTCGAAGATGAGCTCGCCGGCCGCCGGCACGACGTTGAACGCCTCGCCCGAGCGGACGATCGTCGGCACGACGCTCAGCCGGTCGGGCCCGGATGGGTCGTGGAGCTGGGCGAGCTCGGTCGCCGTCCGGGCGAGCGCGAGGAGCGCGCTCCGCCCCCGGTCCGGCGCGCTTCCGGAGTGGGCCGCCCGCCCGTTCGCGCGGACCCGCAACGTGCCCGCCGCCTTGCGGCGCACGACGACGCCCTCCGCCCCATCCGGCGTGCGCTCCCCGGCCTCAAAGCACAAACACGCGTCATAACCGACGAACCGGGGCCCGTGGACGAACGGCTGGGTGCGCCATTCCTCGTCGGTGACGAGCAGCACGGAGAGCTCGCCGAACAGCTCGGGACGCGCCGCGAGCACGCGGGCGACGCCGAGGGCGAGGACGACGCCGCCCTTCATGTCCGCCGTTCCCGGTCCGTAGAGCCGGTCGCCGTCGCGGCGCAGCGGCATGTGGGCCTCGTGGCTGTGAACGGTGTCGAGATGCCCGAGCAGCATCAGGCGGCCACCGCCGCGGCCGCTGATCCGCGCGACCAAGTCCGGGGCGCTGCCCGCCGTCGAGCACGGAATTCGCTCGATCTCGGACTCGGGCGGCAGCAGCGCCGCACTGATCGCGATCGCCTCCTCGGCGCCCGCGTGATCGCCCGAGGGCGAGGACACGCCGACGAGCGCCTCGAGCTCACGCTCGGCGCGGGCGGCGATCTCGGTCGCTCCGGTGCCAACGAACTCATCCACGGGTCAGGAAGCTAGCGAGGCGCCACGCAGGACGGCCCCAGACGCCGGGTAGCCCAGCTTGGAGCGAGAGGAGGAGGCATGGCGACAATCGCCCCGAGCAGGCCCAGGACCGCCACGAGCACCGAAACGCACGAGAGCGACCGCCGTCGTGACCGAAACGCACGAAGCGCTCCCTGGTGCGACCAAATCGCATGCGAGCGCGGGCGATCCTCGGAGCTTTCTTGCGTTCGGGTCGATCTGTGGCCCAACGCACGAGAGCGCCGCGATCGAGCAGTCGCTCACATGCGTTTTGGCCATTCCGGAGCGCTGCAACGGCCATTGCTCGATGCGCCGATCGCGTCGGTCCTACCCCGACCGCCCGGAGGATTCCCGGCGCTTTCGACCGCCAGAGACTGGGACCGGACGATCTGGGGCCGGTCGTCCGCCGCTACAGCGGCTCGCCGCGCCCCGACGGCGACCGTCTCGCCGCCGCCGCCGCCGCCGAACTCGCCCTCCTGGTGGAGCTGGAGCAGCGCGGCGACCGCGACCGGCATGAACTGCACGCCGGAGAGCTCGCAGCATTCCTCGATTGCCTCATCGATCGTCTTGGGGCGGCTGTAGGGCCGGCTGATCGTCATCACGTCGAACGCGTCGGCGAGCGCGAGGAGCGCCGCCCCCTCCGGGATGTCCTCGGCGGTGAGCCCGTCCGGGTAGCCCTCGCCGTTGGGGCGCTCGTGGTGGGTACGGATCCAATCGACCTGCTCGGGCGCGAGCACCCCCTCGACGATCCGGGCCGAGAGCTCGGCGTGCTCGGTGATCTGGGCGAGCTCGAGGTCGGTCAGCGGCTCGGTCTTGCGGAGCACCGTGTCGGGCACCCCGATCTTCCCGACGTCGTGCACGAGCGCCGCCTCGGCGAGCAGCAGCGCTCGGTCCGGCGCCCAGCCGGCCGCGCGGGCGAGCTTGCGGACGAGCTCGGCGACGCGGTCGGAGTGCTCGCGGGTCTGAGGATCCTTGGCGTCGATCGCCCGGGCGAGCGCCCGCAGGCCGAGCAGCGCCTGGGAGCGCTCGAGCCGCTCGGCCCGTTCCTGGGCGGAGAGCTCGGCGACGACCGACGGGTCATAGATCCAGCACTGGTCGCGGCCGCGCGCCTTGCTCCAGTACAGCGCCCCGTCGGCGAAGCGGATCAGCTCGGCCGGGTCAAGCGTGGAGGTGGTGTCGCAGATCCCCGCCGAGACGGTGAGCCGGTACGGAGACGGCGCGGCGCCCTGGATCACCCGCCGGGCGCGTTCGACGGCGACGAGTGCCTGCTCACGCGAGGTCTCCGGGAGAACCCAGGCGAACTCGTCGCCACCGAGCCTCCCGAGCGTGTCCTCGGTCCGGGCGAGCTTCTCCAGGCAGCGCGCGACGCGGAGCAGCATCGCGTCGCCGGCGTCGTGGCCGCCGCTGTCGTTGATCTGCTTGAAGTGGTCGACGTCGATCACCGCGACCGACAGGAGCGTGTCGTGACGGATCGCCCGGGCCACCTCGGCGCTGAGGCGCTGCTGGAGCGTGCGGTGGTTGGCGAGCCCGGTCAGCGGGTCGGTCGCCGCCTGGGCGGCGAGCTTCGCCCGGTCCTCGATGCTGACGATCGCCGTCGAGAGCAGGTCGCCGAACTCCATCAGGTGCTGCTCGTCAAGCCGAGTGAGGCGCTTCGGGGCCCCGGCGGTGACCGCGAGCACCCCCCACGTCTCACCGCCGACCCGGATCGGGGCGACGATGCTCGAGTCGTAGCCGAGCCGCCCCACCGGGCTCTCAGCGGCGTGCCCGACGATCCGCACCGGCTCGTTGGAGGACACCGCCCGATCGACGTCGCCGGCCGGAACGATCGGGACGACCGTGCCCGGCTCGTAGCGGCCGCCCTCGCGCTCCGCCCACGACCCCATGACGACGGCGCGGCCCTCGCCGTCGAGCCGCATGATCCCGGCGGCGCCGGCGCCGATCAGCCGGGCGAGCTCCGCGGCGACGAGCTCGTAGATCCGCTCGGCGGGTTCACCCTCGACGACCGCCGTGGCAACCCGTCGCAGCGATCCCTGCTCGGCGGCGAGCAGCTCGGAGCGCTTGCGCAGATGCCACATCAGCTGCCGTCCGGAGATGATCGCGATGCTCAGACCGATGTAGGCGCCGTCGGAGATGATCATCTGGGCGATGAACTGGTCGTTGGTCGCGCGACCGTCGTACACCAGTGGCAGCGCGTGGACGACCATGCAGGCCAGGAGGTAGGCGAGCGCGATCGGCCGACGGAAGAAGTAGGCGGCGAAGACGTCGATGAACAGCAGGTAGATCCAGGCCGGTGACGTCGCGCCGCCAGAAGTCCAGACCGCGACCGCGACGAGCGGGAGGGCGGCGAGCGTCGAGACGTGGACGACGAGCCGGGGCACCCGGCGCCAGTCGATCAGCCACAGCGAGCAGACCCCCCACGCGACCGCGAGTGCGGCCACGGCGATGAGCGGGCCCTGACGAACCATCGGGAGCCCCGGGAGGATGAGGAACGAGGCAAGCGTCAGCCCCCCGATGGCGTACAGCAGCCCGGAGATGAACCCCGCGAGCCGCTGCTCCTCGGGATCGGGGGCAGCCAGCGCTACCAGTCGCGACCAGCGCGCTTTCACTTAGCGATCTGCCCCCAGATCGGACCCATCTCCCCTTTATCGGCCGCCGTGCCGAATCACGTGAGGCCTGAATTCTTACCTCTTTGCGACATTTACATCGCCTGGCGGACGACCGGGCGGCGGGCCGCTCCGGCCTCGTCGAGCCGCCGCACGGGCGTGCCGTACGGGGCCCCGCGGGCGATCTCCGGGTCCTGCTTGGCCTCCTGAAGGATCTCGGACACGATCTCGGCGAACCGGTCGAGCGTCTCCTTCGTCTCGGTCTCGGTCGGCTCGATCAGGAGCGCCTCGTCGACGATCAGCGGGAAGTACACCGTCGGCGGGTGGACGCCGTGATCAAGCAGCCGCTTGGCGAGGTCGAGCGTCTTGATCCCGAGCTCGCGCTTCATCGGCGCGCCGGAGAGGACGAACTCGTGCATGCACAGCCGCTCGTAGGCCTCGCTCAGGTACGCGAGTACGCCCTCGCGCCGCAGCCGGGCGAGCAGGTAGTTGGCGTTGAGCACCGCGACCTCGGAGACGTCCCGCAGGCCGGCCGCTCCGAGCGAGCGGATGTACGCGTAGGAGCGGACGAACACGCCGTAGTTGCCCTGGAAGCCGCGCAGGCGGCCGATCGACTTCGGCCGGTCGTCGTCGAGGTCATAGAAGACCGCTGTCGTCCCGTTCGATCCCGTCTGGCGGCGGACGACCTGCGGCCGCGGCAGGAACGGCTCGATCCGCTCGGCGACGGCGATCGGCCCCGCCCCCGGTCCACCACCGCCGTGGGGCTGGGTGAACGACTTGTGGAGGTTGAAGTGGACGATGTCAAAGCCCATGTCGCCCGGGCGGCAGATCCCCATGATCGCGTTGAGGTTGGCGCCGTCGTAGTAGAGCGTCGCGCCGACCCCGTGGACGATCCGCTCGATCTCCTCGATCCCCTGCTCGAACAGACCGAGCGTCGAGGGATTGGTGAGCATCAGGCAGGCGACGTCCTCGTCGGCCTTGGCCCGGAGATCGTCGAGATCGACGTTGCCGTGCTCGTCCGTCGCGACTTTGACGAGCTCATAGCCGGCCATCGTCACCGTCGCCGGGTTTGTGCCGTGGGCATTGTCGGGGGTGAGCACCTTCGTCCGCTGTTCGCCGCGGTCCTCGTGATAGGCCCGGGTCAGGAGCACGCCCGCGAGCTCCCCGTGCGAGCCCGCCGACGGCTGCAGCGACACGTGCGGGAGCCCGGCGATCTCGGACAGGGCATGCTGCAGGCGCCACATCAGCTCGAGCGCACCCTGGGCGTGGTTCGGGTCCTGGAGCGGGTGAAGCTTGGCGTGGCCGGGGAGCGCCGCGACCCGCTCGTGGAGCTTGGGGTTGTGCTTCATCGTGCACGACCCGAGCGGGTAGAAGCCGGTGTCGAGGTCGAAGTTGCGCTTCGACAGACGGTTGTAGTGACGGACGATCTCCGGCTCGGCGACCTCCGGCAGCCGCGCCGGCTCGGCCCGCCGCAGCGCCGCGGGGAGCAGCTCGTCAAGCGGGCGCTCGGGCACGTCGAGGGCAGGCGCCACGAACGCGCGGCGGCCCTCCTGGGAGCGCTCGTAGATCGTCAGCTCGTCGTCGGCGGCGGCGATGAAGGACGACCCGCTCACGCCTTCACCTCCTCGTAGGCCTGAAGCTCGGCGCTGAGCGCGCCCTCAAGGACCTCGGCGAGGCGGTCGATGTCCGCCCGCGTGCGTTGCTCGGTGATCGCGACGAGCAGGCCGTCGGCGAGCTCGGGGTAGTCGCGGTGCAGCGGATAACCGGGATTGACGCCGCGCTCGCGGCACCGCGCGATCACCTTCTCGACGGGTGCGTCGAGCCGGATCGCGAACTCGCGCACGACGGGCTGGTCGTGGAGCAGGCCGACACCGTGGATCTGGGAGAGGCGCTCCCGGGCATAGGCCGTGCGCTGGAGCATGAGCTCGGTGAGCTCGACGATCCCGCGGCGCCCGAGCCAGCTCAGATAGATGACGCCGGCGAGCGCGTTGAGCGCCTGCGCGGTGCAGATGTTCGACGTCGCCTTCTCCCGGCGGATGTGCTGCTCACGGGTCTGGAGGGTGAGCACGAAGCCCCGCTTGCCGTCAAGGTCGGTCGTCTCGCCGGCGATGCGGCCGGGGATCCGGCGCATGAGTGCCTCTGTGGTGGCGAAGAAACCGAACGACGGGCCGCCGAAGTCAAGCCGGTTACCGAGCGTCTGACCCTCGCCGACCGCGATGTCGACGCCACATTCGGCCGGCGTCTTGAGCAGCGACAGCGGCAGCGGGTCACACGCGCAGATGACGAGCGCCCCGACGGCGTGCGCGGCGGCGACGAGCGCCTCGAGATCCTCGACCGCGCCGAGGAAGTTCGGCTGCTGGAGGATCACGGCGCTGACGGTCTCGTCGAGCTCGGGCAGTGCGGTCACGCCGGCGTGGAGCGGTGCCTCGTCGACCTGCATCTGCCAGCCGTGGGCGAGCGTCTGCAACGCCTGGCGCGAATGCGGATGCACCCCCCGGGTGATCACGAACCGGGTACGGCCGGGCTTCGCCGCCTTGGCCACGTACCCGGCGGCGGCGACGGCGCTCGGGCCCTCGTACACCGACGCGTTCGACACCGGCAGACCGGTCAGCTCGGAGATCGCGGTCTGGTACTCGAACATCGCCTGCAGCCCGCCCTGCGAAATCTCGGGTTGGTAGGGCGTGTACGGCGTGAGGAACTCCGAGCGCTCGATGATCGAGTCGATCAGCGACGGCACGTAGTGGTCGTACATCCCGCCACCCAGGAACGTGAGCTCATCCTCGGTCGAGGTGTTGCGCGCGGCGAGCGCCCGCAGCTCCGCATAGACCTCTTGCTCGGAGAGGCCCGGGTCCAGCGCGAGCGGCCCGGTGAGACGGAGCGCCTCCGGGATGTCGGCGAACAGCTCCTCGATCGAGCCGACGCCGATCGTCGCGAGCATCTCACGGCGGTCGGAGTCGGTGGCGGAGACGTACGTCGTCACGAAAGCGTGCCCTCGTAGGCCGCCGCGTCCATCAGCGCGCCGGTCTCGCTCGGGTTGGAGAGGCGGATCTTCACGAGCCACCCCTCGCCGTACGGGTCTTCGTTGACCGTCTCGGGAGTGTCGGACAGCGAGGCGTTGACCTCAAGGATCTCGCCGGAGAGCGGCGCGATCACGTCCGAGACCGCCTTCACCGACTCGACCTCGGCGTACGGCTGGTCCTTCGTCACCGTCGTGCCGACCTCCGGCGGGTCGTAGAACACGAGCTCACCGAGCTGGTCCTGGGCGAACCACGTGATCCCGAGCGTCGCGGTCTCGTCGTCCACGCGCGCCCAATCGTGTTCCGGGTGATACAGCAGGTCAATCGGATAGCTGGCCTCGGCCATGGTCACGACCCCTTTCGGTACAGCGGCTTACGCTCGATTGTGGCGGCGCGGGCTCGACCCCGGACGTCGATCTCGATCGGCGTGCCCGGAGCGGCGAGCTCCGCGGGAACATAAGCCATCCCGATCCCGCGCTCGAGCGACGGCGAATACGTCCCGCTGGTCACCTCGCCCCCGCCGGCGACGGGATTGCCGGCCCGCGCGATGCCGGGGCCGTCGATGATGAATGGCACGAGCTTCTCAGCCGGGCCGGTCGCCCGTGCACGGGCGATCGCCTCGGAGCCGATGAAGCCCGTCTCCTCCTTGCAACACCAGCCAAGGCCGGCCCCGATCGGGTCGCGGTCCTCGCTGAGATCGTTGCCGTACAGGTGAAAGCAGACCTCGAGCCGCAACGTGTCCCGCGCGCCGAGGCCGACGGCCACGGCGCCGCCGGCGACGAGCGCGTCCCACACCGTGACCGCGTCCCGCGGATCAAGCAGCAGCTCGACGCCGTCCTCGCCGGTGTACCCGGTGCCGCACACCATCATCGAGGCGCCCGCGACCGTCCGTTCGCACAAATGCATGCGCAGCGGCAGGTTGCCGTCGGCCAGGCCTGCCACGAGCGCGCGGGCCTGGGGCCCCTGGACGGCGATCATCGCGAACTTCTCGGCGCAGTCGATCACGTCGACGTCGTATTCGCCGGCGTGCGCCTGGAGCCAGTGCAGGTCCTTCTCGTGATTGGCGGCGTTCGTGACCGTGAGAAACGTGCACTCGGCGACCCGGTAGGTGAACAGGTCGTCGAGGACGCCGCCGTCCTCGCGGCACAGAACGCTGTACTGAGCGCCGCCCTCGGGGAGCCGGCGGAGGTCGTTGGAGAGCATGTGTTGCAGGAAGCGCTGCGCGTCGGGCCCCCGCGTCTCGACCTCGCCCATGTGCGAGACATCGAAGATGCCGACCCCTCCGCGAACGGCGAGATGCTCCTCCCGGACGCCGGCGTACTGGACCGGCATCTCCCACCCGGCGAACGGCACCAGCTTCGCCCCGGCCGCGGCGTGACGGTCGTACAGGGCGGTGCGACGCAGGGCGGTGTCAGCTGAGGAAATCGACACGGGCCCTGAGGCTACAACGCGACGCAGCGGTCGCTGGCCTGAGATGCCGCCGGGAGGCCGTCTCAGAGCCCAGACCGGGTCCGCAGCGTCGCCTTTTGCTTGGCCATCCCGGTGCTCGAGGGCGCGACCTGGACCGTCGCGTGGTAGATCCCGGAGAGGACTGCGAGCAGCGGCGTCGGCTGCCCGTACTGGTCCCACGTGCCCTTCTGCACCCACGGCGGATCCGGGAGCGGGTCGCCCCCGCCCCAGCCCGGGTGGGCGGCAAACGTCTGCATCGCGAACCACACGGCGCCGGACAGCCACGGCTTGCTCGCGAACACGCCGAGGTGGAACGTGGCGTTGTCGGCCTGGAACTCGTACGTGCCGCGCTCCTCGATCGGGCCGTGGCGGTTGCCCTCGAACCCGAACTCGGTGATCATCAGCGCCTTCGTCGGATAGCACGCCCGCAGGCCGTCGAGCCAGGGGCCGAGCGAATCCCGGTCATCGGTCGCTCCACCGCCGGCGTCGAACCAGCCGACGTACTCGTTGGCACCGATCAGGTCGAGCGGCGCGTATGCGGCCTGGCAGCCGATGCCCGGCCAGTTGCTGATCGCCATCGAGGCGGGACGGGTCGGGTCGAGGGTGTGGATGACCTTGGCCGCGGCGGCGACGTAGCCGGCCTGGCCGCTCGTCGGCGGCACCGGCAGCTCGTTGCCGATGCTCCAGGTGAGGATCGACGGGTGATTTTCGTTGGTGAGGATGTTCGTGCGCAGGAACTGCAGCGCGCTCGCCCGCCACGCCGACTGCCCCAGGTACTGGTTGGAGGTCTGGTACACGGGCACCTCGGACCACAGCAGGATCCCGTCGCGGTCGGCGAGTTCCTCGATCAGCGGGTTGAGCGGATAGTGGGCGCGGATCATCGTCGCGCCGAGCGCCCGCACCCAGCCGACGAGCCGGCGCAGGTGAGCGGTGTCGAGCGCCGCCCCCTCCTGGACGTCCTGCTCGTGCAGATTGACCCCGCGGAGGTTGAGCAGCCGACCGTTGAGCGTCAGCCGGCCGTCGCGGGTCACCTGGATCTTGCGGATGCCGCTCTCGGTCGTGTAGCCGCTCAGCTTGCGCCCGCGGCTGTCGGACAGGGTCAGCATCGCGCGGTACAGATTCGGGTGCTCGATCGACCACAGCTTCGGATGCCGGACCACGATCTGGCCCCGCGCCGTCCACGTCTGGTGGGCCGGAATGAGATGCGGGCCGACGAGCACCGAGCTGTTCCCGTACCGGGCGCGCAGGCTGACGAGCTGTGACTGGCCGGTGAGGTTGCGCACGATCGCCGACTCGCTCACGGTCGCCGCGCAGGTCAGACAGGGCAGATTCGGCGTGACGAGCGCCTGGCTGACGTCGGCGCGCGGGACCGCCCGCAGGTACACCTCCCGCAGGATCCCACCGAAGTTCCACCAGCCGCCACTCGGCCCCGGCGGGAGATCCGTCGGACCGCGGCGGTCATCAACGCGGACGACGAGCCGGTTGACGCCCGAGCGGAGGTTCGCGAGGTCGATCTCGAACGGCAGGAACGCCCCGGTGTGGGTTGCGATCTGACGCCCGTTCAACCACACGGTGGCGCGATAGTTGATCGACTCAAAGCGGAGCACCCAGTGGCGGTCCCGGTGGGCGACGTAGGAGGCGAACGCCTTTGCGGGGAGCATGAAGTCCCGCCGATACCAGCCGACCGACCCGGTCATGCTCGCACTCGAGAGATCGCCCGCGTTGTAGGAGTTGGGAACCGTCGTGGGAGTCCACCCGTCGGTCGCGGCCACGTTTCGCCACCACCCCTGGGCGACGCCGACGAGGCCCGGGTCGGCGCGATACAGCCACGCGCCACCAAGCAGGTAGCGGTCCCAGTTGCCGTCGCTGGTGAGCGCTCCCTTCGTCGGCGGGGTCGCCACGTACGCCGGGCCCTGAGCGAGCGCCCCGGCGGCGCCCACCGCGCCGGCCATCAGCGCGATGGCGGCCGTCAGCCCGACCACGCGTGCGCACCGGCGCAGGAGCGCGCTCATCGGCGGCTCCCGTGGCGGGTCGCCTTCTTCTTGCCCGGCTTCTTCTTCTTTTTCGGCTTGGGCTTCGGCTTCGGCTTCGGCTCGACCTTGATCTTCTGCGTGATCGTCGTGCGGTTGCCGGCGCGGTCGCTGACGACGACGCGGAGCGTGTAGCTCCCGGCCTTCGCATAGGCGTGGTACTTGCCGTGCGTGATGTGGAAGTGGTGCTTGTCGCCCCAGTCGATGGACACGTCGGCGATGCCCGATGCCTGGCTGGCGCGCTCGGGCGGTGGCGCGTCGGTATACGTGACGTAGGCGTGCAGCTCCGAGCCGACACGCCTGAGACCGCCGAGCTGGAACTTGACCTTCGGCGGGACGGTGTCGACCCACACCGTCGCCGTCTGGCTGACGCTCTGCTGCCCGACCGGGTTGGCGGCGACGACCTCCCACGAATGTGGCCCATCGGCAAGCGGCAGCGGCGGGCGCAGCGCTGTCCCGGTCACAGGGGCGAGCGGCCGCCCGTCGACGAACAGCGTGTACTGCACCGGCCCCCACTGGTCACGCGCAGCCGACCAGCCGAGCGACGGCTGGCTCGTGCGCGCGTACTGGAACGACGTGCTCGTGGCGGGGGCCCCGGGCGGGACGTACAGCTGGGCGACCTCGATCCGGGTGTCGGCGCCGCTGCCCTGGACCCAGGCGACCGCGGCGTTGCCGGTGACGTCACCCGCGGCGACGAGACCGCGCGCCGCGTCGCTCGCGCCGAGGTCCGGCTCGGAGAGCACGAACTCGCTGCTGAGGACACCACCGCTCTCGGCGTACCGCATCCGGATCTCCGGCGAGCCGAGCGGCCCGGGATCCTGCTGCCAGGCGACGTAGTCCGAGAACAGCCCGGCGAGGGCCGGCACGGCGATCGGCTGGCTCGCGTCGTTCACGGAGTCGAGCCGAGCCGTCGGACCCGGCGAGTCGTTGCCGCCCAGCGACATCACCCACACCTGGTTGTCGTCGCGGATCGCGGTCACAAATCCGCGTCCGAATTCGGTGGCCACCGCCGCCGGGCTCGTCGCGTTCGTGGTCCCGGGCGTCGAGAGCCCGTCGACCGCCCTCGGGTCCTCCATGATCGAACTGTGGAGCCGGCGCATCAGCACGCGTGACTGCTGCCTGGCACCGCTGCGGACCGTCTCGCGGAAGGAGACCGCGGCGTATGAGGAATCGCCACCGCTGGCCACGGCCGGCAGATCGGCGCTCACTTCGCTCCAGCCGCCGATGCTCGGCACATCCGCCTGCTCGAACGCGACGCTCGGCGACGTCGCCCGGATGCGGCGCGTGTAGACGTGCCCCGCCTCGCCCCAGGCGACGATCGCGGTCCCGTCCCCCGCGGTCGTGACCGCCGACCGGGCGGTCCCGGCGCCGGCGTCGTCGGCCGGATCGGCGTCGAGCGCAGTCGGCTCGAGCGCCCAGATGCCGAACGCGTAGTACGCGACCCGGATGTCGTGTCCGCCGTCACCGGGCGCTGTGAATGACATGTACGCCTTGCCGAAGTTGCTCATCGACATCGACGGATTCGTGACCCCGCCACCGGTCAACGGAATCGGGACACTCGCCGGGCTCCCCGGTCCCGCCCGGTCGACGACGTACAGCTCGCCCGCGTTGACGAAGCCGATCAGCACGATGCCGCCGTTGCCGGCCGCCACGACCGGCTGTGAGGAGCCGCCCGAGAGGCCCGTGTCCACCTGCTCCGGTGCGGTGAACACGCCGCCGACGAGCCGGGAGACGAACACGTGCGGGGTGCCGTCGACAGCTTTCAGATAGACGAGCGCGCCGGTCCCGTCGCGGGCGACCGAGAACCCGCTCAGGGCGACGATGTCGGAGCTCGGGCCGTCGAGCGTCGTCGGCGAGTCGGCCTGGGGCGTCTGCGCAGCCGCCGGGCGGGGCAGCACGAGACTGACCGCGGCCACGATCACGGAAGCGATCGCGAGCGCAACGCCCATCGGTCTCCGGGCAGCGCCCAGCGACGCCGATGCCCTACACATCGAACGCACTGCCTCGGCACCCCGGTCTGGACGCGCGCCTCGGGCAGCCTGCATCGCTCTGTCGAGAACTGATCTGACGGACGTACAACAGATTAGGCGCAGCAGGGTTGCGCCGTGAAAGCGAACTGTCAGGACTCGCCGCGCGGCGATGGCTCGTGGCGGGTGCCCGGGGCCGGCTCAGCGATCGCGCAGGAACGACGGGATGTCGATCTCGTCGTCGCGGATCTCCAGCGAGGAGCGCTGCGAGTCGTCCATCGTCACATCACGGCGGCGGCTCGCCTGGGCGGGCTGCTCGCGCTCGCTCCGGACCCGCTCACGCGGGTTGACCGTGCCCCTGTCGAAGCCGGTCGCGATCACCGTCACGCGGACGTCCTCGCCCATCGTGTCGTCGATCACGGCGCCGAAGATGATGTTCGAGTTGGCGTCGGCGGCGCTCTGGACGATCTCGGCGGCCTCGTTGACCTCGAACAGGCCGAGGTTGTGGCCGCCGGTGATGTTGAGCAGGATCCCGGTGGCGCCCTCGACGGACTCCTCGAGCAGCGGTGAGGAGATCGCGATCTTCGCTGCCTCCGAGGCACGGTTCTCGCCGCCGGCGTTCCCGATGCCCATCAGCGCGCTTCCGGCGTCGTGCATGATCGTGCGCACGTCGGCGAAGTCGAGGTTGATGAGGCCCGGGATCGTGATCAGGTCGGTGATGCCCTGGACGCCCTGGCGAAGCACGTTGTCGGCCTCGCGGAACGCGTCAAGGATCGTGGTGCGCCGCTCGACGATCGCGAGCAGCTTCTCGTTCGGGATGACGATCAGCGTGTCGACGTTCTCCCGCAGCTTGGCGATGCCGTCCTGAGCCTGCTTTGCGCGCTGGGTGCCCTCGAACGAGAACGGGCGCGTGACGACGCCGACCGTGAGAGCGCCGATCTCGTTCTTGGCGATCTCGGCGATGACCGGCGCGGCGCCGGTACCGGTGCCGCCACCCTCGCCCGCGGTGACGAACACCATGTCGGCGCCCTTGAGCGCCTCCTTGATCTCGTCGCGGGACTCGGCCGCGGCGCCGTGGCCGACGTCCGGGTTCGCCCCGGCGCCCAGGCCCTTCGTCAGCTCGTGGCCGATGTTCAGCTTGATGTCGGCGTCACACATGGCGAGCGCCTGAGCGTCGGTGTTGCACGCGATGAATTCGACGCCGCGCAGGCCCGCGTCAACCATGCGGTTGACCGCGTTCGTGCCTCCGCCGCCGACACCGACGACTTTGATGACTGCCAGGTAACTGCCGCTTTCCATTTCGTTATCCGTCCGACCCTCGAGGTAGCGTTGAGTGTTTTCCCAGTCGTAGGCCGTTAGCGGGAGTTTTGCACGTTACGGCCTGACGATGCGGGAAGTCAACGGATGGCGCGGCTTCGCAACGTCCGTTGCAGATCGCGGAACTCTCAATCGTAGCGCGAGAGTTCCCATTTTTGCGGCCTCAAGCTCAGGTTGAGCCTTAGCCTCCCGCCGTACTGCTCGATGAGCTCCCCGATCCGCTGCTGGAGTTCGTCGAGGAGCCAGCGCCCGCCGCCGGCCGCTCCGGGTCGGTGACGTCGATGTAGAGCGCTCCGGCCGACCCCGGATCGGCCAGCACGGCGGTCGCGGCCTGCCACTTCGCATCCACCGCCGTCGCGTCGCCGAAGTACAGGCTCGGGCCGTTGCGGATCTGAACGACGAGCCCATGCGGGCTCACCGAGGTCACCTGGCTGATGCTCTCGAGCAGGCGAGACGGTGCCGCGGCGAGGATCGACACCGCGCCGCGCGCCGTTTGGTCGGTCACCCGCGAGCCGCCGGGCGGGACCCTCAGGGGAATCGTCGGCAGGCCGGTCGCCGACACTGATGACAGAAGCGTCCCGTCGGCGGCGACCGCGATCGTGCGCCCGTCGACGACGACCGCGCCGACCGGGTTCTGCTCGATCACGCGGATCGTCAGCCCGTGCGGGAAATGCGACGAGACCTCCAGGTGCTTGACGATCGGATACGGCGAGACGGCCATGCGCAGCTGATCGGTGCGGACGTCCAGGGTCGTCATCGTCCGCGCCGAGGCGCGCAGCGCGCGGCGGATCTGCGCCGCGTTGGCGCCGGTCACGCCGGTGATCTGGACCTTCTTGACGGCGACCAGCGACGAGTCACGCAGCCACAGCCACCCCCCGCCGAGCGTCAGCACGAGCGCGACGAGCGCGATCAGCACCTTCGGCGTCGGGATCAGGCGCGCGAGGCCGTGGCGTCGGGACGCGCCGACGCCGACCGTGCTCGCGCGAGCCCGCGCGGCCGGGCGCGGCAGGCGGGGCCGTCGAAGCCGGCCGATCAGTCCCTCGGCGATCATCGATTCGCGTCCCCGCGCCACTCGCGGGGGATGCCGACCGGGCCGAGCTCCTGGACCTCGGGTTCAAGCGCGACGCCGAAGCGCTCCATGACCCGGCGGCGGCCCTCGGCCATCACCGCGATCACGTCCGCGGTCGAGGCCTCGCCGTAGTTCTCAACGAAGTTGGCGTGCTTCTCGGAGAACCCGGCGCCACCGATCCGCATGCCGCGGCAGCCGGTGGCGTCGAGCAGCTGGCCCGCGGTCCGGCCCTCGGCGCGGGGATCACTCGGGTTCTTGAACGTCGAGCCGAACGTCTTGATCCCGGATGGCTGCGCGGCCTTCCGCCACGCCCGCATCTCGGCGAGCGTTGCCTTGACATCGGCGACGGGAGCCGGCGTGAGCGTGAAGCTCGCCCGGGCGACGATCTCTCCGGGCCCCAAGTTCGATCGGCGGTAGGCGAATCCGAGCTCGTCCGGGCCCCGGCGGGTGGTTCCGCCGGCGGTGACGATGTCGACCCACTCGAGGACGCTGCCGAGGTCGCCGTCGTAGGCGTTGGCGTTCATCCGCACCGAGCCGCCGACCGAGCCGGGGATGTTGACCCCGAACTCGATGCCGCTCAGCCCGGCCTGGGCCGCCCGCGCCGAGACAGCGGGCAACCGTGCCCCTCCCCCGCACTCCATGCGCGTGCCGTCCAGTTCGATCTTCGCCAGCTCCTTATCCAATTTCACGACGAGGCCGCGGACGCCGTCGTCCGCCACAAGCAGGTTCGACCCCGAGCCGACGACCCCTACATCGATCCCCTCGGCGCCCGCCCACGCGAGCAGTCGCTCCAGGTCCTCAAGGGTCCCCACGCGCGCGAACATCTCCGCCGAACCGCCGGTGCGGATCGTCGTAAACCGAGCGAGCGGATGGTCCGACAGGACGCCTTGAGGCAGGGTGACCATGGCCCGCAGGGTAGATGCCGTCCCGGCGACGAGTTGACGCGTAATACATGACGTAGTACGTTCGTCGTCATGGCCCGGACCGTGCAGGCTCGACTCGATCCCAACGCAGAGGCGGATCTCGAGCTTCTGCGCAATGAGGCGGGGCGAAATGACTCAGACGCGATCCGGCTCGCACTCCACGAGTCCGCCGAACGACGCCGTCGACGGTCAGCTGTTCGCGCCGAAGCCGAAGCTGCCGCTCGCCGGTGCATCGTCGCCCCGACGTCACGTTCCGCCGCGCCGAGGTCGTTCCGGCCGGTCATTGAGCTGGATGGCACCGAGACGCGCGTTCTCGTCGAGCAGACCACCGCCGTGAGCGTCGAGAGGCTGGGTTCCACCGCGGGCCGCTTGACCGTAGCCGAACTTCAGGCCGTCGACGCCGCCGCTCAGCACCGTGCCGGTCCGCAGCGCTGCTACGCAGTCGCGGGACGACGAGCGAGCGGCCGAGCGCGTCGACGTTGCCGGCGCCCATGACGAGGCAGAGATCGCCGGCGCGAAGGGTGCGGTTGAGGTAGGTGCGCGCGTCGTCGAACGTCGGCATCCAGGCGGCCGGTCGGCCGTTGCCGGCATCCGCTGCGGCGGCAGCGATCAGCCGGCCGTCGATGCCGGGAAAGTCCTCGGCGCGTTCCCGCGCCGGGTAGACGTCGAGGGTGACCGCGAGGTCGGCGGCGGCGAGGGCCCGGCCGAACTCTCTCGCCAGGGCCTCGGTCCGCGAGTACAGGTGCGGTTGGAACGTCGCGATGACCCGCTGCGGGCGCAGCGTGCGCGCAGCTGCGATCGCCGCGGCGACCTCGGTCGGGTGGTGGGCGTAGTCGTCGTAGACGGGGACGCCGGCCGCGGTCGTGCCGAGGAGCTCGAAGCGCCGCTTGGCGCCCCGGAAGCTCTGGATGGCGGCCGCGGCGCGCGCGGGGTCGACGCCGGCGAGACGCGCGGCGGTGAGCGCGCCGGCGGCATTGACCGCGTTGTGCTCGCCCGGGACCGACAGGCGGACCTCGTGGTTGTCCCAGCGAAAGCGGGCGCCGTCCGGCTCGAGCACCGGCTCCGGCGCGTCGTACGGGGTCGCGTTCGGCGGGCACAGCGCCCGCAGGTGCGCTCGGTTCCACACGACCGGCTGCGACGCCTTGGTCATGAACTGCCGGAACGTGTCCTCCAGATCCAGGCGGGAGCGGTAGGTCGAGTGGTGATCAAGCTCGGCGTTGGTGAGGACCGCGATCTCCGGGGAGAACTTGAGCAGCGAGCGGTCGGACTCGTCGGCCTCGATCACGATCCACTCACCGCTCCCCCAGCCGGCGTTCAGGCCCGTATCCCGCAGCTCGCCGCCGACGACGTACGCCGGGTCGAGCCCGCAGCCGCGGAGCACGTGAACGACCATCCCCGACGTCGTCGTCTTGCCGTGCGTGCCGGTGATCGCGATGCATCGCTTCAGCGCCGCGATCTGGGCGAGCAGGTCGGCGCGGTGCAGTTCCTTGCCATTCGCCGCCTGGCGTTCCGGGTTCTCAGGTGGGATCGCGGTCGAGTACACGACCTCGGCGTCGTCCGGGACATTCGTGGCCGCGTGTCCGATCGTCGGCACGATTCCGTGCTCGCGGAGCCGATCGGTGTAGGAGGACTCGCCCCGGTCGGACCCGGTCACGTGGGCGCCGAGCGCCGTGGCGACGAGCGCGAGACCGCTCATGCCGGCCCCGCCGATGCCGACGAAGTGCAGCCGCCGGTGGGACCAGTCGTCGTCCTCGGCCATCGGGCCGACTCTATTTGCGTTCGAGGACGACGAGCGGGATCTCGCGGTCGGTCTTCTTCTGGTACTCGTTGTACTGGGGCCAGCGCTCGACCATCAGCTCCCAGAGTTCCGGGCGCTCGGCGGCGGTGGCCGTCCGCGCCCGTGCCGCGAACCGGTCCGCCTTGACCTGAACGGTGACGTCGGGGTGCTCGGAGAGGTTGAGATACCAGGCGGGATGCGCCGGGGCACCGCCCTTGGAGGCAACGATCACGTAGTCGTCGCCGTGCTGGCCGTAGATGAGCGGGGTGCTCCGCTCCTCGCCCGACTTCCGGCCGGTGGTCGTGAGGATGAGGGTCGTCGTGCCCTGCCAGTCGTGGCCCTCCTCGCCGTCGGTCTCGATGTAGCGCTTGACGTGCTCTGCTCCGAACAGCATCGCGGGGCTCCTTGGTTTCCGGGGTCTCTGGGTCTCGGTCGGTCGCGCGAGTACTCGTCCGCAGTGCTAGCGAGCAGCCTGGTCCCTCACCGCCGCGTGACGCGGTGCCGATACGACGTTTGAAGTGGCAAACGTGAACAAATGCGGGACGATCCAGATCCGCTGGGCGCGCGGACCAATTTCGACGCGCGCCACCGGCGAGCATTTGCTAACAAGAAGGGCCGATGGCTAGGGGAAGGCCAGACCGGGTGGTCGCGCTCGCGACTGCCAGCCTGATGCTGCTCGCGCTCACGCTCGTGTGCGTGGGCGGGCGTTCCGCACGCGCCGCCGGCGGTGGCGGCCCGCGGGCCCGTGCCGCTGCGTGCGGGTCCGGACACGGGTCTCACCGGGACCGGGCGAACCCGCTCGATCTCCCCCGGGCCCCGGGCTCGAACCCGCTCACCGGCGCGCACTTCTTTGTCGACGGGCCCCGCCACGGCGAGGCCGCGGGCGCGATCGCCCAGCTGCTCGGCGTCGATCCCCACAGGTACGGGGACGCGTACTCGTGGCAGCGCTTCAAGGCCTCGCTGCGCCGCGGCCGGTTCGCTCGGAAGCTCGCCGCGAGCGGCATTCTGCGCTGGAAGGTCCATCAGCTCGAGAAGATCGCCGACGAGCCTGAGGTCCAGCGCTTCAGCGTCTACTCGATGGGCGGCGGCCCGGGGAAGGTCTACGACCAGGCGGTCAAGATCTTCTGCGACAACATGCGCGCCGATCCGGGCTCGGTCGCGATCGTCAATACCTATTTCCTGCACCCGGTCCTCCACGGCTGCCCGTCGCCCGCCGAGCTCTCGGCGGCCTGGCCGGACTTCCGCCGCCGCGTCGGCGAGGTGATCGCGGCGACCGGCAATCGTCCCGTGGTCTATCTGCTCGAGCTCGACGCCTATGGCTCGTCGAGCTGCATGGCCCGCCGCGGCGACCTCGGCCAGTACGAGGCGCTCGTCCGCTACGAGGTCGACCGC